>JAMCSN010000062.1 GCA_023381535.1 Bacteroidota bacterium | reverse complement strand
AAACGGCTGCCATCATATCTAAAACCGCGATTCCCACCCACCAAAGGAAGATGAAACTCGACAAGCCATAGAACAATGCAACAATAATAAAATAAAGGTTCACAAAAATGTTCATTGCGGGCCAAACCAGAGCTTCGTAAAACATAGTCCAAAGAATCATACTGTTGTTAAAATTCACAGTCGGATTAATTAAGTATTTCTTGTGCTTTCTTATAGCTTGAAGTATTCCTCTTGTCCATCTGTATCTCTGTTTTAGAAGTTGCTGAATAGTAACCGGGGCTTCAGTATAAGCAATTGCATTTGGTTCATAGACAATCTTCCAACCATTCGCAAGAATCTTCAATGTAACATCGGCATCTTCGGCAAATGTGTCGCTGGAATAAAAGCCCGAATCTCGTAAAGCTGTTCTCCTGAATAGTCCTATTGGACCCGGAATTATATTTACCATTTGTGCAAACCCTTGTGCACTGCGAGCCATATTCAATCCCTCCAAATACTCAAGCGCTTGCAAATCGGTAAGAACTCTTTTTCTATTTTGAACTTTAACATTTCCAGCTACTGCTCCTACATTTGGATCTACAAAATGTCTAACAGCCATTCTCAAAGTGTTTGGTGTTAATTGAGAATCACCGTCCATACACAAAACAAACTGCGCTTCAGAGTATTGAATTCCTGCATTCAATGCTTTGGCTTTTCCGCCGTTAGGTTTGTTGATTAGAGAGACTTTCACCATTCCACTTCGACCTTTTTTATAGCCGACGAGAGCACCGCCAACAGCGGCTGTATCATCAGTCGATCCGTCGTTAACTATAATGATTTCATAGTTTGGATAATCGATATCTAATAATGAGTCGATGGAAGAATTGAGTATCTTACCTTCGTTAAAAACCGGAACTATTATTGAGATGAAAGGATAATATCCTTCTTTTGACTGGACGGTGTATTTTGTAACATATAAGTATGCCATGAACAGAATAGCAAAATAGCGGATTAATAGAACAAACAGAAAAATAACCAGCGACACAATTGAAGAGTACACAAACAATCCGCTCCACGTTAAGACAGTGAGAGGCAATGTTAGAATGATGGTAACAATCAAGAATAACGATAGCAATCCTGAAACAAAAATCGTTCGCATCTTTTCAGCCGCTAATTTTCTCTTAGGCGGCTGTGTTTCCCGATTATCAAGTGCTATTTGATATTTTTGAGTAGTTTCGTTCATTTCTACAATAATATAGATATCAACTAATTAACACATATTCAGTGCCAGGGTATTATTCATTTATTTACTCTGAGAGCAACTATTTACAATTTATTTGTCTCAGTTCTTACACCATGGCTCGAATAGGAACAATCTCCAAAGAAATATAACTTTTTATTTAACTTATTGCAACCAAATAAGTTAATCACAAGTCTTAAAGGAAGAATATAGGAAAAACTTCTAATTCTTTTTATTTAGTAACTCCAAAAATTAGTTCTGGCTAAGATTGCCGAGTGCTTCAAATAATAAATTGGCTATTATTTCCCCGCCCTCAGAATTAAAATGTGCATAGTCTCTAAACGCCAGCGGAGGCTCTGCATTTACCCATGAATACATTGAGTTATCACCACCCATCACTTCCCAAAAATTCCAGAAACCAAAACCAGTTTTCTCAGCAATTCTTTTTTGAATATCGATTAGAAAAGGAATATCCGGATTTGTCATAAATCGATTTCCTTTCTTCATTGTTTTGTCGCCAACTCCAATAAGTAGAAAACTGGTTTTGGGAAATACCTTCTTGAGTTTATTAATAACTTCCTCCATTTTGGTTTCATATAGAATATATGCAGACCTATTAGGAAATGAAACATTAGCACCGAAATTTAAAATGATTAGATTATAGTTGACAAACCAGTCGTACTTTTCATAAGTGTTGGATGAAATATCAAGAAGCGATACACCGGAGTTTCCTCTTAAGGAAAAATTATCAACATAAACACCATTGCCAGTCGATTCCAAACTTACACTATACATGTAAGGAGCTTTACCCGAGATAAATTTAATTCTCGCTTTAGTGACTTTCCTTTTTGCATCTAATATTAGTTGTTTTACTCCGGTGCCGTTCTCAAGACTAACCATCTTGGGTTGATCATTATCAAATGCATATTCAACTGTCGAAGTAATATCAGAGTTACTGTACAACACCCTAACGAGTTCAAAAGAACTGACATTATCAAAAACTCTTGAAGCTTCATATTGTACCCAACTTCCCGGTTTTGGGACACAAACGGTGCCATTCATTCCGAGAGGGTACTGTTCTCTATCTCCCGACACTATTGATGCATAAGTCCAGTCATCGGAGTATGTTTGAGTCACTGTTCTTTTCATTCTACTATCGTCCGCAACGATGGACAGCATACCAACACCATAACCGCCGTATTCAACTTGAAACTTGTTACGCAAGTACTCAGTAATAATGTCCCCTAAGATCAACGAATCTCCGAAGTGAGCTATACGAACTTTTTGGTTTCTCGAATTCTTTAACGCATTCATAAAATATTTCATCTGTTCCAAATTACCTGTTATCGGAACGTACTTACCAATCTTCTGATACTGTGTGAATTCAAGACCATCTGTAACTGCAAAATTAAAACCAGCATGGTTCATTTTAGAATTTATCTGTTGAGGTTTGGAACTGTTTTTTGCGGAATGAAAAAGCATGAATGCTTCTTTCGTAACAAAATGCGTTGCTAACCATATCGAACAAATAATCGATAAGAAAAAGAATATGGATATGTATTTGTTCAACATCGAGTAATTTCCTTTCTATAAAAAAAGCTTTATGTGATAGGTGTTCAACGGATTTGTAAAATTAAAACACACCCCAGTAAGCATAAACTGAGGCAGACAAACTTTTGTAACTCGAGTCATATCTGAAACTGTTACCGTAACCGACACGACCCGTAATCGAAAGAGAACTGAACAAATTATAAGTCGCCTCACCATATATCTCACTGATAATAAAATCAACCGCTGGTACATAACCAAGCTTTCCACCGACTTTTACTTTTAAGTGTTTATCAGGAAACCATTTCCATTCTGCCCAGAGACTATGCGACTCAAAATTCTTAGGCGAATAATAGATCGGAGTAATAAAAGCATAATTCAAAAAATAGTATTCATATCCAATCATGCCGTAATCAAAGAACCTCTTTCCAAATCTAAGCTGCAAATCATTGCCTTCATTTCCATCGCTGATTCTATAATAATTATATGACCCGGAAAATCTTATAAGGTTCTTATAATCATAATAGCTGGCAAATCGAATCATGTCAGTCGAAAATCTATTATAAAGTAACTGTGGAGAATAGAAAAAAACTCTTGCATCATTGTTTTCGTAAGATAGTTGAAACAGAAGTTCTTCAGGCCGTTCATATTTGAAAATTCCATCATAAATTTTTCTGTCACTCTCTCCTAATGGTCTAAGAATTCCATAACTGCCAGCTAAAGACAAATATTTGGAGAAGAAGATTGTTGCAATTCCCTTTAACTGAGTGAGGTCCATATTAGCAAATGAATTGTTAATTGTGATTCTTGACCACAAGGCACCTATAGCGAGAAAACCGATAAATCCCGCATCGGCTCTTAAGCCGTAGTCGTAACGTTTCAAGTCCTGATTGTCTCTGTAATATGAAGAAAATGGTGATACACCGATATTCGTGGGCAAGAAATAACTCAACACACTACCAATACTCGTTAATCCGCGTCGGAATCCATAAGGCGGTAACCAACCAATGCGTTGTTTTACAATTCTAGTTTCAGAAGTATCAACCGTAGATCGAAGAATATCGTTGTACATATCTTCAGCTCTGCCGTATCTTTCCTGAAGCACATAAGAATCTCCCAAAGATAAACGCGAATCATTTAATTCTTTTTGAAAACCGAAATCAGAAATATTTCTTTGGTACTTCTCAAGTAATTCACGAGCATCATCCGGTTTATTATTTTGGGTAAGAGCATTAGCAAGATAGAGTCTTCTCTGCATCAATTCCTTTAAGATATCGGGGTTAGTAGTCGAACTACTAACTTCATTAAGGATACTGTTTGCTTTGACAAAATCTTTGTTTTTTATATAAGCTTCGCCATTGTACACCAAGCGTTGATACAATTCATCTTTTTTCTTTTCATCATCATTTTTTTTCAAAAGATCATGGTAAATGATATCGGCTTTTGCCGGTTCATCGGTCATACTATAGGCATCTGCTAAAAACAACTGCGCAACGTCATCATCGGGTTTCATCTTACTAAGGTTTTTCAGTTCTTGAACTGCTTTTGCTGTATCCTTATTGTAGTAGTAATTCTTCGCACGCTGAAGAGCAATTTTATAATCGAATCCGCCAGCTAATATTTTATCGTAAGCATGTATAGCTACATCATAATGTTTTGCGCATGAAGCTACCTCGGCGTACTCTCTTAATTCGTCATTATTCAATGCTGTGCGTTTGGATTTGTATTCTTCGTATTTATTAAACGCCTCAGCGCACTTTCCTTGTTCTGCTAATTTTCCCGCTTCCGATCTCAAGGCGAAAACTTGTAACTCTGCGTATGCGGAAAGATGAAGTTGATAATTGCTTTGAGCCGTTTGCACATCGGGATTTTGCGGCGCCAACTGAACTGCTATATCCAAATACTTTTTCGCTTCCGTAAAATCTTTTTCCCATGTATAAACAGTAACTAAAGCCAATAAACATGGAACATCGTTTGGCCTGGCTTCGATTACTGAAAGAAGATCGCTCTTGGCTAAGTTTGTATCCTGGGATGTCCACGCTCCAATTTGTCCACGCAAAAGTTTGTAATCTATGTTTTCTGGATCAAGCTTCAATAAAATATTTATTTGCCGTATAGCTTTTTCCCATTCATAATTGTATGCAAGATATTTAGCATACATGAATCTTGCATCTTGATCCTTATCATCCGGCTGATCTTGCAAATACTCATTTAACACTTCCGTAGCGTTATCGTAGTAATACAAATTTGCATAAGCTGCAGCCAGTTTCATCACAGACTCTTTATCGGAAGGATTTTCTTTTATCTTTCCAGTGTAAAGCAAAACGTCGCGATTGAATGTACTATCACGATAAGCCGTAACAGTATTCCACAATGATTTGTAATTATCATCTTCGGAATGTTTAGGAGTTAAATACTGCAACTGCTGATACGCTTCTTCATAGCGATTCGCACCGATTAATTCGTTTACTAGTTTAAAACGAAGTTCATCATCATCCGGATTCTTGTTCAACAAGCGATAATATCTATCAATGGGATATTCAACTCGTTCAAAAGCTCTGCCTTGAAAAAGAGTTACATAACCTTGCCGTTTAGCTAGGTCCAACCCATCTTCGGCTTCTTTGAAATACGGTTTGAAACCAAGAGCAGTAGTGAAAGCATCAAGCGCAATTTTATTTTTGCCAAGCCACAAAGTGAAATAACCGTATCTGCTCCAGAGCCGCCAGTCATCTGGATATCTTCCTACAAATTTCTTTAGAATCCTTTCGCCTTTGATGATTGAACCTGTCTTCGCAAGAATTTCGGTGTACCTAATAATTTCGTCAGGCGAGGCATTATCGTCACGTTTCAAATATTCATCATACCAATATTCGGCATCGCTCCATTCTTCAAGCCAGCGGTAGCATTTGCCAATCTCTAAGTATGTAAATGCTCTTTTCGGATCGACTGCCAAATCTCTTTTCAATCCGTCAATTCTTTTATAAAGCAACTCATGCCAAGTAGAAATTACCCGGTTTAAATCTTTTCTGATAACTTGATTTTTGGGGTCCAATCGAACAGCTCTTCTGAGATCAAGAACCGAGTATTGGTATTGAATCATTTTCTCGTAGCAAAGACCCCTGGTATGATAGCCATCGGCGAGATGCGGGTTGGCAGTGATATACTTATTCAGTTGATCAACAGCTTCTGCAAACCTTCCTTCATTAATTAAAATCTGAGCCTGCCGCTTCCAGATGTCAGATTTGTTTTGGGCTTGAGAGGTTATTGAAAATATTATAAGTAGTAGTAAAAATATTTTCAAATGAAATTTCATCAACCAATATATTTATTCAAGGGCTGATAGGTTGACGAATGCGGTTTATCTGATGATAAAACTAATTCCATCATGCTTTCACCGTTTTCGATCCTATCATCTACTTCGAGATTGTAAATAGAAATAAAATCCAATACAGCATTAATGTAGTTTGTGTCCCGACTGGGTAAATTGTTCTGAACACTTGATATGAGATCAACAACGCTTTTCAGACTTCCCCGTACAAGCAGAACAACGATTTTATTATCAATTATACATAATTTATCTTTTTTGTTGGTTGAGATTCTAATTGCGTTTTGTAATTGGTTGAGCGTTAGCAGCCCTCGTGTTTGGGCAGCCGGATCCAATCTAAATGAAATAAGATTAAAACTTTGTCCGGTACTTTTGTAGAGTGCAATCTGGTTATTCAAAATCAAAAGAAAATCATTGTAGTTATACACGTTCGAGAACGCATAAGGTTCTGATGGGACATCAACCATTGTTGGTTTCGAAAATCTGTGTGTCGTTGTAGGCGGAGGCGGAACGAATTCGTCAGTCACACTCGTTGCTTCAAATGATAAATCCGTGGTTACTCCTTTGTATGGTTCAATTCTGTAAGCCGATGAGAATTGTCCTTCGGTATGACCAACGTTTGGAGTTATCGTAACGAATCCGCCCTGATACCTATCTTCTTTTCCGTATGCATCTTTCTTCAAACGGATCATTGCGGTAACATACTGCGATAAACCTTCAACAATAGATTGAGCCTTCTGAGTTGCCGGTTCGCTAATTATAAACAAACTGGTGATGTCTCTCTCTTCTATAGTTTCCAATGTGTGAAGAAACGCATCTTTTAAGTAGTCAAGATTTCTGAAACCTACAAACGGAGTTAGTTCATCAAAAATAATTCTTGTCGGATGATACTGTTCAACCACTGTTACAATATCATTCAGATACTCAACAAGATAATCATCCGGATTGTACATTTCGTAAATATCATTTGGCGGTGCAACTCGAACAACTATGATAAGGTTCTGATTCATGTAAGTCTGAATGTCAAAGTTCAGCGACGCAGCCTGTATCATCAAATCCTTAGGACGCATCAATGTGAAATAAAGACAAACTTCGTTTGACTTTGCTGCCTCTAGAGCAAATTGTAGTCCGATTAAAGTGCGACCCGATTTTCTAGGGCCGATCAAAAGGTAACTGCCGCCTCTATAAATACCGCCCCAATTTTGGTCTATGAATGTAAAACCAGATGGAATTCTTCGTACAGAATTCGTCATTTTGAACTCGCCTTTGATATTAGACATCACATAATTTTCAACTAATATGCCATCAGCAGTAAGGATTCTCGAACAAAATCGAAGCAAAAACAAAACCGAAAATCTAAAATTGAGAAATGAAAACAACCTGCCTCAAAACAGAACAGCCGCTATTTTTTGCTGGAGTAAGCGCCAAAAACAAAAATTGCGGTAGCATTGCCTGTGATGGTCGGTTCATTCGTTATATAATCTTGCCGATCATCTCTATAGTACATCTCTTTCGACTGAAATTTAGCATATTTATCAATCTTATCAAACTTGATATTCGCTTTGTCCACGAACTCTTTTGTTGCGGGACCAGCGGCAAATCCTCCCGGCAGCTTTCCAGTTAAATACGCAATTTGGTGATGAAAATTTTCTGTGTAGTTTTTACCAACACCAGAAATGAAACTTACACCCCAAGGATTTCTACCTAGTACAAAATCTCTTTGAAGTGTGGCGAGAGTATCGAACCGACTACTGCCGGACAACTTTTTATATAGAATTTCTTGAAGAGCAATTCCGAGCAGAGTAACATTTGTCCCCCAAGAAAGCGCCGCGCCTTTTTCAAAAATATTTTCGTTCTTGTTCTTGTTAAATGTTTCAAGATTTTTCGAAATGAAATCCATGTACTTCGGGAAATATTTTGCTAATCTATAGTGAGCCAGCGTGTTGATATCACCCCAGCTCCACCAGAAATCTGAACCGGCCGAATCAGCATAATTTTTTGCTTCAGTCAAATAATTTTGGTCGTGGGTTGAGATGTATAGTTCTACGGCGCCTAATGCCATCTTGCCGAGATATTTTTTATCCAAGTATGATCCGGTTCCGCTGCTGTCAACATTTTGAACTTGTTCGCGGATCGAATACAACTGCTTAGCTACGTCCAAACATTTTTTTGCAAAATCGGGATAACGAATTTTTTCATTCCATATTCTATATGCCAAAGACATAGTTGCGGAATAAATCCCTATCAAGTTTTTGCCGATTCCGATATATGCCGGTCTGTCGAACTCAAGTTTATCGTCTTCAGGCATTCTCCAACCCACATCATGATCGCGCAAATCCTGAACCTGAGTAATCAGCTCATTATATTTGTAGCGGCATCGCAGCATCCAGTCCAAACCGATTTTTGCTTCTTCAATAAGATCGGGAACGTTGTTGTGATTATTGTCGAAACCAAATTTGACCGGATCGAATTCGTATGAAAACAAAAGCATGTAAGTTGCGTATGCTGTTGTGTTCAGAAATTTTACGTAATCACCGGCATCGTGCCAGCCACCGGTAACATCGAACGACTGTGCGATTTTCTTATTGCCTTCGATCAGACTGGTTGCATCGGCGATGTGACAAACTTTATGAAGTTCAGGATCAGTAAAACCACATCTTTGGACTCGGAAGAATTGCAATAGAGAATCAGCTACACCGTTAAATATGTATCTGCTTATTTTGAAACTGAAAGATTTTTGCCGACCAAATTGGAAATAGTATTCTCCCTCTGTTACGACATTTGTAAAATCAATTATGTACGTGTATTTGAAATTTCCGTATGCGCCATGATTAATCCCAATCGAGACGCTGTACGCAGAATGTCCATTCGCAGTATTTACAATTTGGATTTTCCCGCCGTCTAATTTACTCTTAGACAGAATCACCACTGATTTGTAGTCCGATGGTAAAAACCCGGCTTGATTGAAACGAAAATAAACTTCCGGTTCGGCTTCTAGACTTGCATTGCAATATGGCAAAGCAATCAAGAAGATGACCAGCAAGAATTCTTTGATATGGGAGTACATTAAATGTCCTTTATTCAAGCCGGATACATCATGAAGAAAAACAATCACAGATTTTTTTAAAAATCTTAATCCGTTAAATCTGTAAGATCAGCTTCTTCCTTAACCGGAAATGTTGTACCAAATACATAATCCCACGTGGGCTGGCTAACACCGTAACCCAGATCCGGATTCTGGTAATGATGTTTCATGTGATGATTTTTTATTGCAAGCCAAAACTTATTGTGCATGTTGAAATGATGAACGGCATAATGCGTGGTATCATAAAATAAATATCCGACTAAAAACCCCACAAAGAAAGGTGCGACATCGACGTTCCCAATTATTAGATCGAACAAAATATAGAAAAACGTTGCCAACGGAATGCTGACCGAAGGCGGCATCACCAATCTTTTTGAATCCTTGGGATAATCATGATGAACACCGTGCACAATAAAATGAAGTCGCTTGCCCCACGAACTTTTAGGTATGAAGTGAAAAACAAATCTATGCAAAGTGTATTCTGTGAATGTCCAAACTATTATGCCGGTCAAAAACATCAAAACGATTTGCGAGAGAGATAGATCAAATTCAACATAACCGCGGTAAAAAAAGTAAAGAATGATAGGTGTAAATAACCATAGCGGCACAGTCCAATGAACATGTGATAACGCTTCCATCCAATCGCTTTCAAACATTCTGACGGTTTCATCTTTGTTCGAAACATAATGTTTCGGCATGAAAACATTCCTCATTTTTTTCGGCAGAATATACATAAATGGTAGAAAAAACTAAACTGTAATTAGAAATCCGAGGTTCTCACAGATCAACAAATTCAATTGTACTTGCAAGATCAACACCTAACCCCGGACGAGTTGACGCGATCAGTCTTCCATCTTGAACAGTTTTTGTTGCAAAGGGATCGTTCTTGATGAGCTGGTTGCCGTCGAGATCGGCAAAATCAGCCAGTGACGCCAATTGAATCGCAGCAGAAATTCCGCACGATGTTTCCGTCATGCAGCCCAACATAATTTTTAGGTCATACTCTTTTGCTTTCATAATAATTTTATAAGCTTCTCTAATGCCGGTGCATTTCATCAGCTTCACGTTAATTCCTGAGAAAGTTTCTCTCACTCGTTCTAAATCTTCCAGTTGTTGAAATGATTCATCGGCAATAATTGGTAAAGGTGAATTTGCAGTAAGCCATTTCGTATCGCTGAAATTTGTTTTTGGCGTGGGCTGCTCGACAAGAACAACGTTTTGTTTGCTTAACCACTCAATCATCTCCAGCGCTTTTTCTTTTTTGTCCCATCCTTGGTTTGCATCCACATACAGAGGTTTGTCTGTTAATTGTCTGATCATGTTGATTAACTGTTTATCTTTATCAGTGCCCAATTTTATTTTTAGAATTTTGAACTCGTCTGCTTCACTCACTTTTTGTTTTATCACATCTTCATTGTCGATCCCGATTGTAAATGAGGTTAAAGGCAATTGAGCGGAAAGCAGATTGTAAATTTTGCTGCAACTTTGGTTTTGGATTTTTCCCAGCAAGTCATGCAATGCAATGTCAATCGACGCCTTCGCCGCTTGATCTGCTGAAGAAATCTTATTTATATTTTCTAAATTATCAACAAGATCATCGTAGTTTTTCAAATCATGAAGTTCTACTTTCGACAAAAAACGAACAACAGATTCCTGATCTTCGGGCAGATACGGCGGGAGACTTGCTTCACCGTAACCGAAAATTCCGTTTTGTTCCAGACGAATTATTACAATCGGCGTGAATTTTCTTGTACTAAAAGAGATTGTGAATTGATGTTTCAATTCGAGTGAATATTTTGCGTAAGAGATTTTCATTACAACTGCAATTTTGATAGAGAGTAATATAAATGAAGCGGTAATTCGTTTAAAGCAAAAAGGTCACTTTTTAAAGTGACCTTTTCGATTTCAAGCAATCAGAATATATTCAACAGCATCAAGAAAAATAAGCCTGATGACATGCATACAATGCGAGAGCTATAACGACTAGTATGAATGCAACAAACAGCGGCGCAATTATCTTTTTCATTTCAAACCTCTTTTCCTCTGTTATGAGTTATCACTTACTTAATTGTTGAGTGTTATTTAAGTAATACCATTTTCTTAGTTGCCACAAAATCACCGGCTGTAATCCGGTAGATGTAAGTACCGCTTGCAACTAAATCGCCGAATTGGTTGTCCCCTTTCCATTCAACAGAGTGAACACCCGAAGTCATTTCACCGTTAATGAGTGTCTTCACTTCCCTGCCCAACATGTCGTAAATCTTAATCGTTACAAATGAATTCTGAGGCAACGAATAAGTTATGTTGGTTGTAGGGTTGAAAGGATTAGGATAGTTTTGTGATAGCTCATAAGCAGTCGGTATAACCTGCTCATTTGGAACATCTGTAACATTATTTGTTTTGAACGTTCCGGTTGAAGAATAATTGCTTGTGCCGCTCGCGTTAGCCGAAGATACTCTCCAGTAGTAAGTCGTGTTCGGATTTAGTCCGCTTACCTGATGAAATGGTTGTTTAACATTGCTAATTCTTGCTGCATCGCTCATGTCAGGTTTGCTTGCGTATTCTACATTGTATGTTAATGGCGAAGAACTCTGCGTAGGAATTATCCACGACAGAACGGCTGTAGTATTATTTATCGATTGACCGTTGTTGGGGCTGCCAATTAATGGCACCACAGCAAACGCTCCGGCGGCGGTTGTAAATGTTGCTACTGTTGACCAGTTGGATACTGATGCTGGTGTGGCAGCTAATCGAGCTCTTACTTGCCAGTAATATGTTACTCCCGGTGTAAGACCGCTCAATGGATAACTTGTGCTCGAGGTCCAAAGCGAAGATGTGTTGGCTACATTCAATACACCATTAACATCTGTACTTGGCCACGCTGAATAATTTATTTGATATTCCAATGCAGATGCAGAATATGCATAATAACTTAACGTTGGGTTGAGTACGTAAATGGTTGCACCGCCAATTGGTGACGTTGGAGTTGGTGTTGGAACTGTGCTTGATGATGCCGGAATAACAAAACTCTCTGTTGTCGACCAAGTTGATTCTGTGTTTGGTGGTGCTGCTAATCTTGATTTAACATGCCAGTACCATGTACCTGAAGTTAAACCCGAAGGCAATGTGTAATACAAGCTGGTAATCCAACCGGAATTCCCATTTGGTGAACCCATTCCGGAGTTATCATCATATTCAAAATAAAATTCTAATCCGGTTGAGTATGTTCCTAAATACCAATAGAAAGAAGGAGGATTAGCATATACTGTTGCACCGCCTATCGGCCAAGATAAATACGGCACAACTGGAGTTGCCGGTGTTGAGCTGTACACAACAAAACTTTGAACAC
>JAMCSN010000111.1 GCA_023381535.1 Bacteroidota bacterium | reverse complement strand
ACCGACAGGACAAACTTGAACGCACGGCGGGTTATCGCAATGATTGCAAATTTTTGGAACAAAGAAACTTCGTTCCATTTTTTTCTTCGTCGATAATACTTCGAAACCATCGATCGAACCGTCGGGGCTATCGACCAAAACTTCCCCGTCATCATAAATTCTGTATCGTTCTACCCATGTTCTAAAGAAAAACGGTTCGCGCGGAACATTGTTTTCGTTCTTACACGCATCGGCGCATCTTCCGCATCCGATACATTTGTTGATGTCGATTCCCATTCCCCATTTATGATCTTTGGGAACATAACCGTTATCCAGCACCCATTTTTTTAAGCCCATCAGTTTTTCGCCTGATCCTAAAAATCCGAAAGCGATAGGAGCTACCGAAATAACAGCAAGTTTCTTCAGGAAATTTCTTCTTTCTAATTTTTTCTCGGCTTCTTTAATTTTCTTTTCCATTATTGAGCCTCCGGTAAATGCGGATAATGACATTGCCAGCAAACGTATCTCGGCTCATGCGTAGCCATGTTAATTCTTGGAATATCTTTTGGACTATTCGCGTCTTCAGCGTGACACTGACCGCAGAATTCACGTGTCGTCGGTTTTGTCGGCAGATTATCTCGCGGACTTAGTTTGTGCTTTTCATTCGCCACATGACATTTTGTGCACGGTATTTCCGAATGGAACGACAACGATTTGGTACCTGCGATTTCAGCATGACATGCTTCGCATCCTTTGGGCGTTACAGGCGGAACAGGATTATGTGGGTTATGGCACGAGACACAAATTTTTCTGGGATTGTGCGACGCGGAAACTATCTGCGGGAAACCAGTTGGTCTCGAAGGCAAATATTCGTGACAAGTTGGACAAAAACTTCTGTTGCGCTGAATCTGAGGTTTGAATTCGTCCGGCGATTCCGTGTGCTTTATAGAAGGTCCGTGACAAACTTCACATGAAAGGTTTTTGTGATAACCTTTTGTTTTGATTGCCACAATATCGTCATGGCAATCTACGCAGACTTCCTGCCCCGCGTAATGCAACTCGTTGTTAGCAATATTCTGTACTGCCGATGCCCGGTAATGACCAATCTTTCCGAAATCATTTGGAATTAAAGTCGAGCGGACAATAATAAAAACAATCACAAGTATTACAAGCAATACCGATAATCGTTTTACCTGTTCCGGAATTTTTGCAAGAAAATTCTTCATGAAAATATTTTCTCCGCATTTTGTGAATTAATCATTTATGATTTATCAGATGATTCAACTCCAGCATCGGCAGGTAATACCGACTTTGATTTTTTTCTTGCGTATAAAGCCGAAATCAATACAAGTACAATTCCGAGAAAGATGAACGAGACAATTCTATAACTCGGATCCAAATCTGTTGTGCCGACAAAAAGCACATGCAATACCGTTAACAAAAATGTGAGCAGCGCCATCCACCGGTATTTTTTATTCTTCAGAATTACGCTCATCACATAGTACGACAGCGCCACAAATGTCCACGAGAGACTTACATAATTTTGCGGCATGATATGATATAATGCATACGGAAAAATGAAAAACGCCGCCGCCAGGTAAGAGTTTCTCATTACTTCTGTTTTCAAATCCAACCGATCTTTTTTCCAATTCAAAATTCTTGCGTTGGTTAGGGCGACAATTCCAAAGCTTAAACTGACCACTCCAAAACTTCCCGATAACGCCAGGTAAGAAAAGAATATTATTATATACATTACAAAATTTGCAACGATGATAAACTTAGACCGGAACCAGATTGCCGTGGAGACAACAATTATGCTTTGCCAGCTGAGCCAAACAAAGTAATCCGGTTCTTTGAATTGCGCTACGATCGCTATGCTTAATGCAGTGTAGCCCAGAATCGAGTAAAAGAAGGCGGCGTATTTGCTTTCTTCTTTAACCCAGAACAAAACGGAAATCGTTAGGAATATTATGGAAGCAACAAAATGCGATAGTGGCAAAATCTCTTTGTACTTAAGAAGCGTGATTAATAAGAAGAATCCGTATGACCAAAAACAATTGAAAAGCGAGTTTAAAATTATAGTGTACTTTTCAGCTTCCTTATTTTGATGATACAAACTTGCCGAAGCAAAGATTGCTGCGTAAACTAGATAAGCAAAAAGATTGATCTCCGGAAGCGTTCGAAGACCAACTTGATTTCCAACTACGGGGTCGTTGATGAACCAGATGAAGTTTGTCAGATACACTAACGCAATTCCAAAATTGTAAAGCGGGTTCCAGTCAAATTTTATTTTTAGGTGAACAATAAAAAAGGAAAGAACCATTAAAGAAAGAAAAACGGAATAGCTGTTGTTGCTTATAAGAATAGTAATTGCCGCCAGCGTAATTCCGATGGAGCTCAAATAAATTGATTTTCTTCTATAAGCAATTACCAGGTAAAGAACAGATGAAATAGTCAGCAGAATTGTTTCAACGGTTTCACTTTCGATAGCGCGTTCAATTCCAAAGTAGTGAAGTCGAAGCGTT
>JAMCSN010000330.1 GCA_023381535.1 Bacteroidota bacterium | reverse complement strand
GGAAGTGATTTCCGTTCGAAATCTTGCCGGCGAAATACTGATAAAACTCGGTTCGCTTTCCGTCGATCCAATTATTCAGTTTGACTGCAACAACAATGTTGATTACTTAAAATTCTTAATTGATATTTTAGGATTAATAGGCGACCAGCGCGCGGCGCTTTACGTGATGGGGGTTTTAAGCAGCACAGATAATGAAAACGTAATCTTAGCTTGTATTGAAGCGCTTGGAAACATGTGCTACCGTGAATCCGTAGATGTTCTGATGTTATTCTATGACCGGAACGAGTTGTTCAAACCGACAATTGTTGAAGCGCTCGGTAAAATGGGTTCGAGAGAAGCGCTCGGCTTTTTGATTTCAAGATTTACCGAAGAAGATGAACTCACTAAGTATTCTATTCTTGAAAGCTTAGGCAAGATAGGCGATATGGAAACGTATTTTTTCTTGATAGAACAAACCAACGATATCGGCGGAACACTAACTTTACCTTTGATAACAAGTATCTCGACCTTACGCGAGAAATACAATCTTGATATTCCCTTTGACAATAGAATGAAAAAACTGCTGCTGTATGCTTTGAATGAAGGGACACTTGAAAACAAGAAAAGCACTTTCGCGTTGATCGATTCGTTTGACGACAAAGATATTTTATACGCCTCTTTGTGTTTGTTGGGACAGGATTATGAACTGGACGATATGATCAAATCGAAAATCCTTTATAACACCGACTACATATTCAGCGAAATAACACGCATCATTAGCGACAAGCCTCAAAACCTTAGACACGTACTGAATCTTTTTCTTGAGGTAATACGGTATGCTGAAGAATCGCAAACGGAAATTAAGATTACGGAACTTGGACTGAAGAATATAATCTACTCGGCAAGCAGCCTTCTCAGTCATCACGACGAAGAAATAAGAAAACTTTCCATGGAAATTCTTTTCAAGCTCGACGCCGAGAGCGCGTTGTTGTTCATCGATTCGATGCTGAATGACGAAAACCCGTGGAACCGCATGGGGCTTCTCGAAATTCTTGAAAGGATGCCGTCGCACCAATCGGAATCTGCCATTCAAAAACTAACTGAAGATCCGGATGAAATGGTTCGCGAACGCGCGCATTTTGCATCGGCTTCAATCCTAAACAATGAGACTGGAAAACCAAACTGATAAATATGAACCCAACACTTAACGTCAATACTGCGGGGTACATTCATAACTTTGGAGCGAATGCCGTACGGCAGATTTACATGTCCAACTCGGTTTTTGAAAGCATACGCAATTATATTTATGAGAATTGCGGAATCTATTTTCAAGACAATAAAAAATATTTTCTTGAAAGCCGGCTGCAAAGACGAATGAATTTTCTGGGTCTGAAAAGTTATGAAGAATATTTTGACCTTCTTAGATTTGGCACAAACGGCAACAGCGAAAAGAAATTCTTCTACGAGGCAATTACAATCAACGAGACTTTCTTTTTCCGCAATCAGCCACAATTAGACGCGCTCGCTTCTCAGATTCTGCCGGAGTTGATCAATGCAAAGCAAGCGCAAGGCAAAAACAAAATCAGAATTTGGAGCGCTGCAAGTTCATCCGGCGAAGAAGCATACTCTATTGCAATGATATTCCAGGATTTAATCAAACCGCGCTACCCCAATACCGAACTGGAAGTAATTGGCACAGATATTAATTCGGCTGTGATTGATACCGCTGCGAACGGCATATACAGAGATTACTCAATACGCAATACGCCGCCGTACTATCTTAAAAAATATTTCAAAACGAATTCGCCCGGGACATACGAAGTTATTCCCGACATCAAAAAAAATGTTTCTTTCAAGCTGTTGAATCTGTACGACGATAATGCGATGAAGTTAATGTTCAACTTCGATGTGATTTTCTGCGCCAACGTTTTGATTTATTTCGATCAGGCTTCCAAGATCAAGGTCGTTTCGGGCCTTTATAACTCACTGAACAAAGGCGGATATCTATTTATCGGGTATTCCGAAACTATGCACGGAATATCAAAAGCATTCAAACTGATTAGTTACCCAAATACAGTTGGTTACAGGAAGGAGTAGATGGAAATGAAAAAGGTAATACTCATTGCTGATGATTCACCTACTATCCGGAAGTTTGTGTCGGTGGCTCTCTCAGTAAAAGGTTACGAAATAATTTCTTGTTCGGACGGAATGGAAGCAATTGAAAAGCTGCCCACTCAAAAAATCGATCTGATAATTACCGATCTAAACATGCCGAATATAGACGGTTTTGAGCTGATATCTTCCGTTAGAAACAATTCCGCTTACAGAGAATTACCTATCATAGTTCTTTCCTCTCTTGGTGCAACTGAAGATCTTCAAAAAGGTTTGGAGTGCGGTGCAAACTCTTATTTGATAAAACCGTTTGATCCCAAACGGGTAGTGTATGAAGTTTCAAAATATTTAAACTAGAGGTCGTTCGATGGCAATAAAATTCTTGATAGTTGATGATTCGGTAACAATGCGAAGAATCGTGATCAATTCGCTTAAACAAATTGGTCATAATGATTTTTGCGAAGCGGCTGACGGAAGAGAAGCCATTACGAAATTAGCAAGCGATCCGTCAATAAATTTTCTAATCACCGATTGGAACATGCCCGAGGTTTCGGGTTTGGATCTCGTGAAAAGTATCCGTTCGGATTCGAAGCTCTCTTCGCTGCCTATTCTAATGGTAACCACGCGCGGCATGAAAGAGGATATAATCGAAGCGCTGCAAGCCAAAGTGAATAATTATATAGTGAAACCATTCACACCGCAAGTACTAAGAGAAAAAATAGAGCAAATTGTTTCTACCACACCAGCCTAAAAGGGGGAGAAATGGAAATGCAGACAAATATGGAACAGATATTTAAAAAACTCGGCGATCTAAAAGATTTTTTCACATACGGTCAGAAGCTGGCACCGATCCTTCAGAAGATCATAGATTTTATGCAGGATACGGTCCCGCTTTTGGAAAACGTGAACAAATCAATTGTGGATAGCACCAGCAAAATGCCGAAGGCAGCGCACCAGATTAACAACGTAACCAGCGCAACGGAAGTAGCTACTACGGAAATTCTTGATATTGTGGACGGAGTTATGCTGGACTTGAGCGAAATCAGTTCGCAAATAAATTCGTTTCAAGAAAAATTTGATAAGCAGCAATCGCTTCTGGTGAAGATTGCCGAAAAATATCCGGGGGATGAAGACGTAAAGAAATTAATTATGAATGAATTTGACTCGAAGTATTTCAGCGACGATGTTAAAGATCTTTCCAAGTTAGTTTCCAAAATTAACGACAGCATGATGAACATCACGCTATCGTTACAGGTCCAGGATATAACAACACAGCAGCTGCTGTCGGTTAACCACTTAATTAAATCTATACAGGAAAAGTTGTCGTCCTTGCTTGTGGATTTAGGCGCAAAAGAGATAGCGGCAATCGATGATCGGTTCAACAACAATCTTTCCTTTAATCCCGAAGCGCGTTATGAAAAGAATCATAGCTCACAGGTTTTGGTCGATTCGTTGGTTGAAGAAAATCGGTCGGCAGCTTCACAAAAAGAAATAGACGAACTTTTTTCCAAACGATGAGCGAGACAATAAAAAATCCGACTCTCATCGATCCGGAGATGAAAGAAATCGTTGAGAGTTTCATAATTGAGAGCAAAGAAATTCTTGAAAAGCTGGATCTTGACCTGATTGAACTGGAAAAGAAACCTGACGATAAAGAACTTCTTAACCAAGTTTTCCGCTCTTTCCATACCATCAAAGGCACATCGGGATTTTTAGGATTGGAGTCGCTTCCCGAAGTAACCCATAAGTGTGAAGATATTTTAAACAAGCTCCGCAAAGGCGAAGCTTCTTTAAACGATGCCATAATGGATGGAATAATTCTTTCTGTCGATACGATTAAAGAGCTTGTCCGGAAAATTGAAACCGATCAAAACGAAAACGTTGATATAGAACATGTATGTTCCGTGCTGGAAAACTTGTTAAAGAGTCTTGACAGCGCGGCGCCGCAAGCTGCTGTTGTGGAGAAAAATAAATCCGCAAACGAAGTTGAAGCGCAAAATGAAATTTCAAACGCGGGCAAAGACGAGGCAGCAGCAGAAGTTCAAAAGCCCAAATCAGTAACGAATGCCTTTCCGGAAAGCAAAAAGGAAAGTATCGAGAAAGCTTTTTCAACCGCTCAGGTAAAAGACAACACGATACGTGTCGGGGTGGAACGTCTCGACTCGCTGCTCGATATTGTTTCCGAGCTTGTGCTCGGTCGGAACTGGTTGTCGCAAGTTTACACGGAATTTGCAAACACTCACGAAGGCAGCAAATTCACTAAAGACCTTGGCGAAGTAACAAAACAAATTGACCTGATGACTACCGAACTGCAACTGGTTGCAATGAAATTGCGGATGATAAGAATCGCCAAGATATTCAACCGTTACCCGCGGCTTGTGCGCGATCTTTGCAAAGACACAAATAAAGATACAGAGCTTATAATCAAAGGCGAAGAAACCGAAGTCGATAAAAATTTGATTGAAGAAATCAACGATCCTTTGGTTCATCTGATACGTAATTCGATCGATCACGGAATAGAAAAACCTGAAGACAGAATAAAAGCCGGCAAACCTGTTAAGGGAACCGTTATTCTTTCTGCCGAGCAGCTTGGAAATAATATTTTAATTACAGTTGAAGACGACGGCAAAGGTCTTGATGTTGAAATGCTGAAGGACAAAGCCGTTGCAAAAGGATTGATAACAAAGGAGAAAGCGAAAGAACTTACCCGCAATGAGGCGATGAATTTAATTTTCCTGCCGGGTTTTTCAACAGCGGAAAAAGTTTCCAATGTTTCCGGACGCGGCGTGGGAATGGACGTTGTCAAAACAAACGTTTCCAAACTGCGCGGCATAATTAATATTGAATCCGAAAAAGGAAAAGGAACCAAAATTGTTATTAAGCTTCCGTTAACCTTGGCAATAATTTTGGGAATGATCATCAGAGCTAAAAACGATTTAATGGTTGTTCCTTTGGGCTCAATCGTAGAAGTGTTCCGCGTTAATGCCGATCAGATTTATACGATCAAAGGCAAAGAAGTTATAAAAGTTAGAGATTCAATTCTTCCGCTCGTTTCGGTTACCCAGCTTCTTAAAGGCAAGATGAACGGCGCACGCGAACAAAATAATAAATGGCAGTACATTGTTGAAGTCGGCATTGCTGAGAAACGCTACGGATTAAAAGTTGATGAATTGATTGGTCAGCAGGAAGTGGTTATCAAGTCGTTGGGAAGTTATCTTGGAGAGATAGACGGAGTTGCCGGTTCAACAATTATGGGAGACGGAACCGTAGTGATGATACTCGATGTTCATCAATTATTTAACAGGCTGGAAAAAGTTTCTTGAGAAATCAAATCACGGTATTGGTAGTAGATGATTCCGCGTTCATGCGCAAATCTCTTTCGCTAATGCTCGGCAGCGACCCGGAAATTTCCGTTATCGCAACCGCACGCAACGGTCAAGAGGGAATCGAACTGGCTTTAAAACACAAGCCCGACCTTATCACGCTTGATGTTGAAATGCCGGTGATGGATGGACTTACTGCTCTAAAAAAAATAATGAAAGATTGCCCGACTTCGGTTATCATGGTCAGCTCGGTTACAACAGAAGGCGCGCAAGCAACGTTGAAAGCATTGGAACTCGGCGCAGTTGATTTTATTCCGAAAGAAATGTCTTACGTAAGCGTAAACATTTCGAAGATCAAAGAAGATTTAATTTCGAAAGTAAAAGAGATTACCAGGCAGAAATCTTTGAGGGAAAGACTGAGCAGGCTCAAAGCCATTAGCGAACGGACAAACACTAAACCCCAAGATTATACGTATCCAAATGTTCTGCCGCAAATTGGTTATTCTGCAGTGATGATGGGAATTTCTACCGGCGGACCATTTACTTTGCAAAAAATTTTACCGTTGATCTCGGAGAAGATTCA
The DNA here is from genome assembly GCA_023381535.1 of Bacteroidota bacterium. The sequence goes on along the minus strand of JAMCSN010000330.1, from coordinate 6,926 downwards.
AGTCCCAATATTTGTAGTGCAGCACATGCCGCCAAAGTTCACAAAGTCATTGGCGGATCGCCTGAACGGAATGTGCAAGTTAGATGTAAAAGAAGCTTCCGATGGCGACCGGGTTCAACCCGGAGTAATTTACATTGCACCTGGCGGTTATCACATGAAACTGAATAAGTCTTTATCAAACGGAGTATCGATAAACACAACGCTCGAACCAAGCGATAGTCTTCATCGTCCCTCGGTCGATGTTATGTTTGAATCCGTTGTAGAGGTTTACGGAAAACATGCTCTTGGAGTTGTTATGACCGGCATGGGTAAGGACGGTTACGAAGGAATCAAAATGCTGAAGTCGATTGGCGGCAGTTCAATTGCGCAGGATGAAGAATCGTGCGTAGTGTACGGCATGCCGAAAGCAATTGTTGAAGGCGGTTTGGCAGATGCAATTCTGCCCGCAGAAAAAATTCCGGAAATGATAAACAAGGTGGTTTAAAATGACAAGTAATTATGAAGACGCTCTATTTAGAGACGCCCGCGTAAAAAATACAAGTAAGACCGGCAACCTCTTAAAAGCTAATGAATATGAGGTCGTTGGATCGTCAAAAATTTCTTTGGAAGACAACGACTTTGATGATGTAAAAATTCTTTTGAAGAAAGATGCGAACGACAATCTGAAAGAAATAAAATTCATGTGCTCGTGCGGCCAAACAAAATCTATTTTGCTGGATTACGGCGAATCCGGCGCCAACTCTGAATAATAAATTCCAATTGGTGAATTTTAGCCATCTCTAAACATTTCAAACGAACTTTTCACATCTTTTTCAATCTTTCGGCTGGCATTTGATTTGGGATAATAAATCAAAAAGCTGAAAGGTATTTATGCCGTCGTCTGTTAAGCTGCTTCAGGATCTTCTCGATTATTGTACGGAAAAAAACCGCGTCATCGCAAAAAATATTGCCAACATTGGAACGGAGAATTACCAACGCGAAGATGTTGAGTTCAAAGAAATACTAAATGAAAGCTCCAACTCTCTGCTGAAAACGACAAATCAAAAACATATCGGCAGTTTGCAAAACGTCGGTGCCGGCGAATCCAAATTTGAATATGTTAACGATCAAAGCACTGACATGCAGTCCGGCGTGAATAATGTCAGCATCGAAAAAGAAATGAGTGATCTCGCAGAGAACACGCTGCGGTACAAATTCGCTTCACGGAAAATCGGTGATTACTACAGAACACTTCAAGAAGTAATAAAAACCGGAGGTAACGCATGAAAATCGGCGGAAGTTTGTTCGGCCTAAATTTCAGCGCACGCGGAATGAGCATTCAAAGGAAAAAAATGGATCTCATTTCACAGAACATTGCAAACGCGGATAATGTAAGAACAGAAAACGGCGAGCCGTATCAGAGAAAATTTTTGAAGGTTGAAGCGGACAAAAACAACTTTGCTGCCAACCTATCTACCGAAGGACAGGTGCTTCGACTGAACGTTAGTGACGCAAACCATATGGAAAAATTGTCTGTCCCGGATGAAGTAAATATCTCAACGGATTCCGGCAGCATCACGATGAATGAGGAAACGGATCAGAAAGCCGGAGACATTCTTTACATGCCCGATAATCCGAATGCTGATCAGAACGGATACATTCAGATGTCGAATGTAAACGTGATTAACGAAATGGTTGATATGATTGCCGCCACAAGAAGTTACGAGGCAAATCTTCAGTCGCTCAACTCGGCAAAACAAATGGCAAAAGATTCTTTGGAGATATAGATGAAAGTTATTACCGACTCAATCGGCAATTATTCGCCGGCGTATTTCAAATCGAAAGCAAATGTGCAGAGTAAACCGGAATCCGCTGAAGCTCAGAAAGTAATTTCGACCGATGAAAAAAAGTTCTTCGCAAATCTTTATCCGGCACAGCATGAAGACGTGATGAACTACCAGTTCTATAACGCCAAAGGAAAAGTTTCGGGAGTACTTGTAGGTTCAAACTTCGATAAGAGAGGATAAAATGAAAATAGAAGGATTCGGCGAACTAATACCTAACTCGATTCAACCGCAAAAAATCAAAGTGAACGGCGCCGATAATTTCGGCAGCACGTTAACCGGATTCATCAACGATGTAAATCAGTCGCAGCTGGATTCGCAAAAAGCAGTCAAAGATTTTGTTAGCGGCAACGGTGTTGAATTGCACGACGTTATGATTGCCGGCGAAAAAGCAAAAACCAATCTCGAACTGCTGATGGAAATCAGAAACAAAGCAATAGATATGTTTAAAGAATTAACAAGAATGCCGGTTTAACGATGAACACAAATCCATTACAGACATTTCTAAATATTCTTAATAAGCTTAACCCGCGACAAAAGTTGATGCTTGGAATCGGCGTATTGCTGACTGTTGTGTTTCTTGGATTTCTAATTATTGTTCTCAACGAACCGACATACACAACTTTGTACTCCGGGCTTTCGCAGGAAGACGCCTCGAAAGTTATTGAGCATTTAACATCGCAGAAAGTTCCTTACAAGATTGAAGATAACGGTCAATCAATTAAAGTTCCGCGCGAAAAAGTTTATGAACTCCGGCTTACTCTAGCCGGCAAAGGTATTCCGAGTTCGGGAATAATTGGTTATGAAATATTTGACAAGACGACCATGGGCATGTCGGAGTTCATGCAGAAATTAAATTACAAACGCGCGCTGGAAGGAGAACTCGCCCGAACAATTCAACAGCAGGACGGCGTTGTTGGAGTTCGTGTTCATATTGTTATTCCGCAGAAAACTGTTTTTAAGGAAGAAGAAAAAGCTCCGACGGCATCGGTAGTTCTGAAGTTGAAAAACAATTCTATGCCGTCAAAAGAAAACATTCAGGCAATTGTGAATCTGCTCTGCGGCAGCGTTGAAGGACTTGAACCCGCAAAGGTTTCCGTTATTGATACAAGGGGAAGAATTCTTAATAACGATAACGATGAAGGTCCGCTTGCGTATGCTTCGTCGAGACAATATGAAATAAAAAAATCTGTTGAGAATTATCTTGTTCAGAAAGCACAAAGCATGCTGGATAATGTTCTCGGCTACGGCAATTCGATGATTCAGGTTAATGCGGATCTCAATTTTGATCAAGTTGAAAAAACGATGGAACAGTATGACCCGGAATCTCAAGTTGCAATTAGCGAGCAGTCGATAAAAGCCAACAACAGCGGAAGACAGAAGAATGATTCAACATCAACTTCCAACGACAACACCCTCACGAATTATGAAGTGAGTAAGAGCATTCAAAAGGTGGTTGAAGGAAGCGGAAACATAAAGCGACTCAGCGTTGCCGCGGTTATAAATGATATACCAAAAGAAATTAAGAAAGGCGAAAAGACGGAAACTGTTTATGATCCGCGCCCTGCCGATCAAATGAAAAAACTGGAAGAGATTGTTCGAAACGCAATCGGTGTGGATGCTCAAAGAAACGACCAGTTCTCAATAGTTGATATTCCTTTCGAAGTTAAGTCGCTTGATAACGTTCAGGATGTCAGTACGTCGTCGGTTATCAATGATGCAAACGAATGGATAAATCTTGCGTTCATCGTTTTCGCAATTGTTGCGTCAATGTTTGTTCTCAAGAGTCTGATGAAGCGGCTTAAGAACGAAAGAATTGTAATCGGAACCGTTAATACCGGAAGTTATCCTTCCGCGGCAGAAATTATGGCGCCGGTTTCTAGAAGTAACGAATCGAAAAGCAATGTAGCTCAGATGCTTGCAACCAAAAAGAAAAAGATGATCTTGCCGGTCGGCGATATTGAAGATGAAATTTCCGACGAAGCAATGCTGAAAAAAAATCAACAGGATAAAATTATTAATTACGTTACCAAGAACCCAATGGATGCTGCAAAACTAATTAACGCCTGGATGCATGAAGATGAGGTCTGACGACAAATTAGTGCGCAAGAATCCCGCAGATGAAGTGCCGGGATTGCAAAAAGCCGCGATGCTGATGGTTGCGCTCAATGTTGAAGCTGCGTCTTCGGTGCTAAAGTATTTGGATTCCGGCGATGTTGAAGTAATCACGGCGGAAATTTCAAAACTTAAAAACGTTCCTTCCAAAGTGATAGACGCCGTCATCGTAGATTTCTACAACATGGTGACGGCGCGCGAGTATGTTTTGGAAGGAGGTTTGGATTATGCGCAGGCTGTGCTTGAAAAGACATACGGACCTTCCAAAGCTATGGAGATGATAGATAAAATTAAGCGGCTTACCACTTTGAAAGGTTTCGATGTTCTTAAGAAAGCTGAACCGGCGCAGTTGGTCAACTTCCTTAACAAAGAACATCCCCAAACAATGGCGTTGATTTTATCGCAGCTGTCGCCGGATCAAACTGCAAATGCTCTTAAAGAATTACCGGATGAACTCCGCGTAGATGTTGCCATCAGAATTGCAACATTGGGGAAAATTGCACCTCAAACCTTGAAGCAGATTGAACATGTGGTAGATGAAATTGCCGGTTCGTCCATGAGTCAATCCGTCGGAAAACTCGGCGGACCGAAATGTTTAGCAACGATTCTGAATAAAGCTAATGTCGGAATTGCAAAAGAGATTCTTACTAAGATTGAAAACATGGATGCTGAAACCGCATACGAAGTAAAACGGCTCATGTTCATCTTCGATGAAATAATAAACATCAACGATAAAGACATTCAAAAAATTCTTAGAGAAATCGACCGCAAAGATCTTGCTCTCTCTCTTAAAATTGCCGACGAAAATCTCAAGGAAAAGATTTTCAAAAACATGTCCGAACGCGCCGCAGATTTACTAAAGGAAGAATTGCAGTACATGGGAATGGTTAAGCTGAAAGAAGTGGAGGCAGCACAGGCGAAAATCATAGATGTGATTAAATCATTGGAAGAGCAAGGTGAGATCTCGCTCAACATGCGCGGCAGCCCGGAAGAGGTATATGTCTGATGTGATAAAAATTAATCCGGGATCGAAGAAAGCTGCAGTTAAGGTGGCGGGTTTCAGCATTCCTCAAACAGTTGACGAAACGGATTTGTTCAAAAGCCAGCTTGAAGAGCATTACAAAAGCGGCTTTGAAGAAGGATATCGGAAAGCAAGTCGGGAATTGGAACAGGATTACTCTTCGAAGCTGTACAGAAAATATGAAGAGGTTTACAATGTTCTGCAAAGTCACGATGAGCATTTACTTGAGTTGGAACGGTTATTTGAAAAACTTGTAATCCAAACTGCGTTCGAACTTTCAAAGAAAATTCTTAAACGTGAAATTGAAGATAAGACCATAATTAACGAAAACATCAAAGCCGCCATCAACAAAATTATCGGTGCAAACGAAGTGCGGTTAAAACTCAATCCGCTCGATTTGAACGAGATGAGTGAAGCAAGCAAGAATTTGATTCACAACAGCTCCTTCAACAAAATAAGCATTGAAGCAGAAGAGCGAATTGAAAGAGGCGGATGTTTAATCGAAACCGAGATCGGAAATGTTGACGCAAGAATTTCAACGCAGTTGAACGAACTAAGAAAAAAATTAGAAGAAAGCGTTTAATCGGAAATGGATATAACTGAACATCTTTTGGAAAAATTTCGGAAGGTTATCGATAAAACCGAATCGCTGCGCGTGAACGGAAAGGTAATTGATGTTATCGGACTTGTGATTGTTTCCGTTGGACCCAATGCCATATTGGGGGAAATATGTACCGTTGTTGATCCGAACGGAAAAGAAATTTGTCAAGCTGAAGTTGTCGGATTCAAAAATGGGAAAGTTATGTCAATCGCGGTAGGAGAAGTGCATAATATCTCGCCGGCGTGCGAAATAAAAGCGTCGGGAAAAAGTTTTAGAATCGGTGTCGGCAAAGAATTGCTGGGACGAGTGATAGACGGTATCGGCAACCCGATAGACAGTAAGGGAGAAATAAATTATTCATCATACCGCGAGTCGTTTCATGAGCCGCCGAATCCGTTGGAGCGGAAAAGAATTACGATTCCAATTCAAACCGGTATTAGATCAATCGACGGTTTGCTTACCGTTGGAAAAGGGCAGCGTGTTGGAATTTTTTCCGGAAGCGGCGTCGGCAAAAGCGTTACACTTGGTATGATTGCGAGAAATACAAGCGCCGATGTTAACGTGATTGCATTGATAGGAGAACGCGGGCGCGAGGTACGCGAGTTTATAGAAAAAGATTTGGGCGAAGAAGGTTTAAGAAAATCTGTTGTTATTTGCGCTACGAGTGATAAGTCTCCGTTGATTAGAATGAAAGGCGCATACGTTGCAACCACGATTGCAGAATATTTCAGCGATCTCGGTTTAGATGTTATGCTGATGATGGATTCGGTTACACGTTTTGCGATGGCGCAAAGAGAAATCGGGTTAACAATCGGCGAGCCGCCCACAACGAAAGGTTACACTCCATCTGTCTTTGCACTTCTTCCCAAGCTGCTTGAAAGAGCCGGCAATTCTAACAAAGGTTCCATCACCGGTTTGTACACGGTATTGGTCGATGGCGATGATATGACCGAACCGATTGCAGATGCGGTACGCTCGATTCTTGACGGTCACATTGTCCTTTCGCGCAAGCTTGCAAACAAAGGGCAATTCCCGGCGGTTGATACACTGCAAAGTATCAGCAGAGTAATGCCGGACATAGTTGATCATGATCATCATCTTAGAGCGATGAGATTCAATGAAATTTTGGCGACGTATAAAGAAGCGGAAGATTTGATAAACATTGGCGCTTATGTCAAAGGCAGCAATCCGGAAATCGATAATGCGCTCTCGAAGATAAATCAGCTTAGAGGATTTCTCAAACAAGATATGTACGAACGCGCTAAGTACGATCAATCCGTTGAACATCTTTATCAAATAATTGAAGCGCCGGTTGCGGTGGGTGAGTGATGAGCAAATTTAAATTTAGATTTCAATCGGTTCAAAA
>JAMCSN010000046.1 GCA_023381535.1 Bacteroidota bacterium | reverse complement strand
TTCTTTTTTGAAAGTTTCTTAAATGCTTTGATTAAATTTTTCTTTGTCACCAGCAAATCTTGAGAAATAATTTTCACTTCTCCGAGCGCCGGCATAAAGTTGGTATCGCCGTTCCATCGCGGAACAATATGAAAATGCAGGTGCGCATCGATTCCCGCACCGGCAGCTTTGCCGAAGTTTGCGCCGAAATTATAACCTTGCGGTTTCGCTGTTGCGCTTAAAGCTTTGAACGACAGCTGAACCGTCCGCATAATTTCATCAATCTCTTTATCTTTCAACGCGCTCAACTCGCTTACATGACGATACGGAATAACCATCAAGTGACCGCTGTTGTACGGATAAAGATTCAGCATCACGAAACAGTTTTTGTTTTCGTAAACCACGAGAGATTTGTCGCTATCAATCGACAGTTTTTGCGATTCGCAGAATACGCACGCATCGGAATCATTTTTCGTTTTAAATGATTCGATGTAATGTGAACGCCAGGGTGACCAAAGTTTTTTCATAAACAAAAAAGGCGGAAGCTGTTGTAACTTCCGCCCGCAATTTAATTCCTCTTCTTTATGCTTTTGATATTCTTCGATGATCTTGCCTTCAACTTCTTTCGGCACTTCTTCGTAATGTGAAAAGTTCATCGAAAACATTCCGCGGCCCGAAGTTAAACTTCTGAGCTGAGTAGAATATTTGTGAAGCTCTGCTAAAGGAACTTTTGCTTTAATAATTTGGAAAGGACTTTCAGAATCCATTCCTTGAATTTTTCCGCGACGAGAAGAAATATCTCCCATAACATCGCCCATGAACTCTTCCGGAATCTTAACGCTGATATCGTAAATCGGTTCGAGAATAATCGGCTTTGCTTCGAGAAAACCTTTTTTGAATGCCTGCGATCCAGCAATCTTGAACGAAACTTCATCGGAATCGACAGCATGATAAGTTCCATCGAACAATGTGACTTTCACATCAACTACTTTCGATCCGGTCAGAACTCCTTTTGACATTATTTCTTTTAATCCCTTTTCTACTGCGGGTATAAATCTTCCGGGAACAACGCCGCCAACAATCGCGTCTTCAAATTCGTAACCGGTTCCTCTTGGAAGCGGTGCCAACTTCAAGTGAACGTGACCATACTGCCCGCGTCCGCCGGATTGTTTTTTATGTTTGTATTCGGAGTCTTCGCATTTACCCCTTATAGTTTCACGGTAAGGAATTCTCGGTTCAACTAAATCAACTTCAACATTGTAACGGTCCTTCAATAACTTAACAGCTAGATTGAGTTGGAGTTCTCCTTGTCCTGAAACAATTGTTTGAGAAATCTCAGGATCAAATCTGGTTCTAAGCGTTGGCTCTTCTTCGTGCGCAGTGTGAAGTGCAGCAGAAATTTTATCTTCATCGCCTTTTGCTTTTGGTTTAACTGCAAAACGAATTACCGGTTCAGGATACTTTATTTCTGGCAGAAGAATAGTAAAATTTTTCGAGCAGAGAGTGTCGCCGGTATGGCTGTCTTTCAATTTTACAACTGCGCCGATATCTCCGGCGTTTAGCTTCGCAATTTCTTTTCTATTATGTCCGTTCAAAACAAAAAGCTGTCCAAGACGTTCAATTTTATCTCTGTGCGTATTCTGCATGTCGAGTCCGGGAGCTAATGAACCGGAGTAAACTTTAAAAATGGAAAGTTCGCCAACATGTTGTTCCGACAAAGATTTGAAAATCAGAAGCGACGCTTCGCCCTTAACATCGCATGCAACTTTAACTTTCGCGCCGCCTTCCTTCATAGTTGCGTCGATAGGTTCTCTTTCATTTGGCGCCGGGAAATATTTGGATGTAAAATCAAGAACCGTGTTCATGCCAACGCCTTTAGCGGCAGAGAACGCAAAAACCGGAACCAAGCCGCCCTTGTTGATTGCTATCTTCAAACCTTTCTGTAATTCATCATCACTTAACGAACCTTCTTCAAAAAATTTATTCATCAACTCTTCACTGGATTCAGCAACTTTTTCTACCAACTCCTCGTGCAGCTTATCTGCCTGAGCTTTTAAATCTCCCGGAATGTCAGCCTCTGTTACTTTTTTTGATCCGGCTTCGCCGTAAGAAATCATTTTCATTTTCACCAGATCAACAACAGAGTTGAAATTCAATCCGTCTTTTACAGGAAATGAAACCGCAATTGCATCGGAGCTCAAGCGGTTTTTAACAAGCTGGAGAGTTTCAAAAAATTTCGAATGTTCGTTATCGCATTTGTTGATTATTACTGCACCGGGAAGTTTGTTCTGCCGGACGTATTCCCATGTTTGTTCTGTACCGACTTCGATTCCCTCTGCGCTTTTAACGACCGAGATTGCTACGTCGGTTACATGGAGCGATGAAATGACCTGACCGATAAAATCCGGGAACCCAGGCGTATCAAGAATATTAATTTTTGTACCGTTCCATTCCAAATGTAACGGTGATGTTGCGATAGAAATTTTTCTTTCAATTTCATTAGCGTTAAAATCGGAAGTAGTGTTGCCCTCTTCAATTTTG
>JAMCSN010000345.1 GCA_023381535.1 Bacteroidota bacterium | reverse complement strand
GGATATCGAGCAGACTTTGCTCGAACGATTGGACGCGAATCTTGATAAGTACTACGCCGCAATTAAAGAAAGAATCAACGCTGTAGCCGGCGAACAGAACGGAGAAAACGCCGGAGATTTTAACAACAATCCCGGGAATATATCGCATTCGGATTTTAGAAACATCCCATCGATGGACTTGCATGATGTGCGTCTCGCCGTTTATACGATTGAAGGGAAATCGGTAGCAGAAGATTCATTGCTGCCAGGTTATGTTAAACATGGCGACAGTAACTTAAAGCAATCCGAATTTCTAACAACAAAAATTAGCGGAAGAAAGTACCGGTTGTTACGCAGTCCGGTCCAGATCGAAGAAGATACTTTATACGCGGTTGAGGTCGCTGCATCGATGGAACCGATTAACGCAAGTTTGCGAAGTATGACAACGCTGTTTTTAATAATTATTCCGCTGGCTTTAATAATTACCGGTGTAATGGCATATATCATTTCTGTAGCGGCTTTCAAACCAATAACAAGAATGGCTAAGGAAGCAAGTTTAATTTCAGGCAATAATCTTGATAAGAAATTAGAACTGCCGCGTTCGCGCGATGAAATAAGAATTCTGGGGGAAACGCTGAATGAAATGATCAAGCGAATTGAGCTGGCGTTCAAAAGTCAAAAACAATTTATCGCAAACGCTTCTCACGAAATAAAAACTCCGTTGACGATTATTCAAACGGAATTAGAACTTGCTCTTCGTAATGCGAAAGACAAAGAAAGTTCGGAGAGTTTAAGAGTCGCTCTTTCGGAAACGGAAAGTCTGGGCGCGCTTACAAATTCTCTTTTAACATTGATAAGTATGGATTCGTTCAAATCGTCTTTGCGAATAGAAAAATTCCGTCTGGATGAATTGCTCATCGATTGCATTTATGCGATGAAGCAAACGGCTTCTCAAAAATCAATTTCGATTAATTTCAATCTTGCGGAAGCCGTTGAGCTATCCGGCGATAAAGAAAAGCTGAAAAGAGTTTTTGAAAGTCTGATAGACAATGCCGTTAAATATACCAACTATAACGGTGCAGTGATGATTGAATTGAAAAGTCTTCCGCCGCATAAAACCGAAATTATTTTCTCCGATAACGGTCTTGGAATAGACGCGGCGGAGATAAGTAAAATTTTTGAACGATTTTACCGCTCGGACAATGTAAGGTCGGGTTATACCGGCAGCGGTCTGGGATTAGCAATTGCTAAGGAGATTATAGCAATGCACAAAGGCGAAATTAATGTGCAAAGCGAATTAGGCAAAGGAACAAAAGTAACGGTTATATTACCCGTAGCAAAAAATATTTAGAAATCTTTATTAACAAATCTGGTTCATATCTTAGTACCGCATAAAGGGGCAAAATTTTTCTCTTTTCAATCGCCAGATATTTTCATCTCTATTTCATATTCGAAAATTAATTTTATTGCCGTAAACAAAAATTAAGAAGCCGGATTGGCAATACGGATAATTTCAAAAAAATATTTTGTGGAGGTGGAATGACTAACTGTTTACATGATGAAATAATTGGCCCGGTAAAAAGGCATTCGGCTATTTATTTGTTTAACTAATCTCATTCACGAAAGGAGGTGAGAAAATGAAAAACGCATTGAAAGTAACACTCGTATTATTTGCTGCAGTTTTGTTCGGATTTACGTCCAGAGTCCGCGCGCAATCAATAAACGATAACGATTTATTGGAAGTAGCGTCCGGCTTAAATGTTAACGATCAGCATACCGATGTCGGCCAGCTTGATGCAACGTCTCCGTTAGATGTAAAAGAATCGGCTAAAATAAATGATAAATCCGCGCTTGGTAAGCTCGACGCTGCAAAAACTTCTCCGGTTAGCGTAGTTACAGACGGACCTGAAGGAGTTGGTGAAGGCACTCCGGAAGGACCGGACCTTGATGGACCCGGCGGTTCAACGCATCAGTTCAATGGCGAAGAGACCGGCGATCATTAATTATAAATTCATGCATGTAAATAGTTGATTATTCCATAAGCCTTTTACCGGGTTCAAGTTTAAGAAACTAAATGGAACTTAACTATGAAATCTTCGACGTATGGAATTATCTACGTTTTTTTAACTATCGTTGTTTCAGTATACGGGCAGCAAAATAATTTATCTAATGATTCAAAAAATTTTTTCAGCAAATTCGGTTATGAAATTTCACTGCTGAATTTGAACAAGTATGATTCCAATGTTCTTAAATATTCCAACGGCGCTTCGGATTTTTCCTCGGCGATTTATCCGGCGGTGGAAATAGCTTATCAGCTTTCATCAAGTACAAAATTAAGCGCCCGATATTTATTGGGCTTAGAAAAGTACGCTTCTACTTCTTTTCTCAACACAAACAACAATCGTCTTAGTCTTCATATTACTCAATACGTTTCGCCGAGAATGAGTTTGATGGTTTCCGGATACTATCAAAATTCCCAGCAGCCGGATTTGCTTTCAACGCGTTTATCGGCTTACAAGTTTGCAAGTTTCGATCAATATTCCATCTCATTAAAATTGAATTGGCTTGCAAGCAGCAAAACTCTTTATTCGTTTGAGTACCATTATATTAAACGAAGTTATACTGGAATGTTAACATTGTTTTTAGAAAAGCAAAAAGATTCTTTCAATTTTTCTGCTCTTGGTTGGACACATCAATTTAGCCAGACAACAACCGCGAGTGCTAAATTAGGTTTCATCAACAGTGCTTCCAACAACCGATTCTACAATTTTAAGAGGCAATTCATTGATCTTTTCTTGACCCACCAACTAGGAGATGGTTTTAGAGCAGAAGCCGGAGAGACGATAAGTACATTACGTTTTTCCAGCAGAACATTAACCAACGATCCTTCCACGACAAGAAGCGATATAATCAGTACGTTGATGATAGGCGTGAAGAAAGCGTTTAACGAATATATTGCGGCGGATTTGAGATATTATTTTCAGAAAGATTTTTCCAACGAGCCGCTTAGAAATTTTAACTCTCATTCTTTTAAACTTGGGTTTGAGTTCGCTCTTGGTCGTAATGTGTACAGCAATACCAACCGCTATTCCAATGAAACAGATTTAGAAAATAATTCGGGAATAAATAAGCAATCGGCAACGATAGAGCAACTGACCAACGCCGGATACCAGTACCTGCTAAAAAGCGATTATGAAAAGTCTTTAGAGTTCAGCCTAAAAGCGCTTGCAATAAATAATAATATCGAACAGGCGCACATTAATGCAGGAATTGCTTTTTATAAACTGGGAAAGAAAAACCTTGCGACCGAACAGTGGAAAACAGCATTGGAACTGAATCCTCATAACGAAAAGCTGCGGTTACTGATTGAGAAACTTGAAAGCGAAATAAATCAAGCAAAAAATTAGACGAATTGATCTACCTAAGTTCAGATTTTCTTTAGAATTGGAAATTAATTTTACAACGTCAAATTTTATTAATCAAAGAGGATTCACAAATGAAAAATCTAATTGTTGTTGTTGCCCTTGTGTTTGCAGCTGTAACAATTTCTGCTCAAACAAAAAAAGAAGTTAAAGTAACGGACAAAGCGAAAGCATGTTTTTCCAAACACTATCCGAACGTTAAAGAAGTGAAATGGGGAAAAGAAGGTAGCACAGAGTTTGAAGCCGAGTTTAAGCAAAACGGCGAAGCGATTTCAGTTGTAATTGATGCCGAAGGCAACCTGAAAGAAACAGAAACCGATATTGCAAAATCGGAACTGCCTAAAGGCGTAGAAGAATATGTTGCAAAGAATTATCAAGGATGGAGTATTACCGAAGCAGCAAAGATTGTTGACTCAAAGGGTAAAACTACATTTGAAGCCCAGATCTCAAAAGGAAAAGTGAACAGGGATTTGACCTTCACAAAAGACGGCAATCCTGTAGCGAAGAGTTCTGGAAAAGGAAAATGATTTAAGACGTTGAAAATATCTTCCACAAAAGAGTTAGATCTTAAAATTGAGCGGAGGTTGAACATGCGCAAGAAAATGAGTTGCCTCCGCTTTTGAAAAACCCGCTTTCAATTTCAGCTATGATAACTTAAACAATAAATTCAATTGAGGACTATGAATCTTGGGAGAGAGATTTATTTTATTTATTTTTCATTTGATGATTGAATGAACCGATCCGAAAATTTGGAAGGTTACTTAAGAAGAATAATTAACAAAACCGGACTTGATCGTTACGACAAGTACCAACAAGATGAAAAACAAACTAGCACTATCCTCATGCGTTTCTACTCCAGGGACTAATACCTCCCGCATAAAGTTTTGTTTTTGTAAAATCCAACGTTTGTATCCACCGCTAAGTTTTAAGTTCGTATCAGACCTGAATGAATCAACAAAAAAAGATTTTGCCGCATGAAAAATCGAAGTTTTGATTTTGTAATTGTGGGTGCCGGGCTATCGGGGCTTTATTCCGCGTATTGTGCCGCCAAGTATGGAACTGTTGCATTGTTAAACAAAACTAAGATCGAGATCAGCAATTCTTACCTTGCACAAGGAGGAGTAGCTGCGGCAATCGGCAATAATGATTCAACAGCACTTCACATACATGATACGCTTGAAGCGGGAAGAGGGTTATGTAACGGTGATGCTGTTGAGATTTTGGTTAATGAAGGAAGAGAAATTGTTCAATCGTTGATTAAAATGGGAATGCCGTTCGATGTTGTTAAAGGAAAAATTTCTCTGGGTATAGAAGGAGGGCACTCCAGAAGACGGGTGCTTCATGCCGGCGGTGATGCAACTGGAATGGAACTTGTCAAATTTATTTTTTCCTTGGTGACGAAGAAAAAAAATATAGAAATTTTCGAAAACACACTCGCTTACAAATTGATCCGTGAAGATGAAAACTGTACCGGTATAAAGTGTTACGACCTTCAAGAACAAAAAATGTTTTCCGTTGCAGGCAAATGCACAATAATTGCTTCCGGCGGCGCTGCTGCTATTTATTCTAGAACAACAAACCCGTCGTCGTCTGTTGGTGAGGGAATCCCGTTGGCGTTTAATGCTGGCGCTGAAATCGAAAGCATGGAGTTCATTCAATTTCACCCAACGGCGTTCTACTCCGAAAACGGAAAATCGTTTTTAATTTCTGAAGCAGTTAGAGGAGAAGGCGCATACCTTGTTAATCATGAAGGGAAACGATTTCTGGCTAATTGGAATTCCGACGAACTTTCTCCGCGCGACGAAGTGTCCGAAGCGATATACCGCGAGCTGAGCAGTAGCGGCAAGAAAAATGTTTTTCTAAAACTTGACCATCTAAAATCATCTTCGATCAAAAACAGATTTAGCACTATTTATCGGGAAGCTTTGAAAAATAATATCGACATAACAAAAGATTTAGTACCGGTTGCGCCCGCTGCTCATTATATGATCGGTGGAATAAAAACAAACCTTGGCGGAGAAACAAACATAAAACGCCTGTATGCGGTTGGTGAGGTTGCATCAACAGGTGTGCACGGTGCAAATCGTCTTGCAAGTAATTCTCTGCTGGAATGTCTTACGTTCGCTAAAAGAGCGGTGGAAGATGCGGCTCTAAAGTTCACAGACATCAAAAATAGTTTTGATGACGTACGCACATTTCATGTTAACGAAAATCAGCGCGCTAAACTAGACGTAATCGGAAAGAGAATCGGCGAGTTAATGTGGAAGAATGTCGGAATAATTAGAAGCAAGTCGTCTCTCGAAGAAGCGCTGAAGGAACTCGCACGAATGAAAGAAGAGTTTGCAGGGAATGAAGAAGAATATTATGCCGGCAGAATAAAAAACGTAGTTGAAATTGCCGGGATGATCACTCAATCCGCATTGTTGAGAGAAGAAAGCCGTGGATGTCACAAACGGACAGACTTCCCGACGGAAAATTTAGATTTCCGGGAGACTATTGTTTTGAAAAAGGGAACTGAGCCAAGATTTCAAAAACTTAAACAAACTATAGATAAAAAATGAAACTGGATAAAAAAGAAATCGACAAAATAATTAGTTGTGCACTAACGGAAGACGTTGGTTCAGGTGATGTAACAACAAATTTAATCGTGCCTAAAAACGAAAAATCACGCGCTTCTTTTTATGCCAAGGAAAATGGTGTTATTGCCGGGTTAACGGTAGCAAAATCTGTCTTCACTAAGCTGGATAAAAAAAGTGTTTGGAAAAGTTCTGTGAAAGAAGGCGATAGGGTGAATGCCGGGACAAGAATTGCAGAAGTGACCGGTTCATACCGTGCTTTGCTTACCGGTGAACGTACGGCTCTAAATATTTTGCAGCGCCTTTCGGGAATTGCTACCCAAACTTCGGAGTTTGTTAGACTAGCCGAAGGAACAAAAGTGCGTGTACTCGATACGCGTAAAACCGTTCCAGGTTTAAGAACGCTTGATAAATACGCCGTAAAAATTGGCGGAGGAGAAAATCACAGGTTCGGATTGTATGATATGGTATTGATCAAAGACAATCACATAAAAGCCGCGGGTGGTATTACCTCGGCTGTTAAACGAATTAGAAAGAATCTCAAAACCAAGATCAGGATTGAAGTGGAGACTTCTAACCTTGACGAAGTTTGTGAGGCGGTAAACTGTAATGTTGATATTATCATGCTTGATAACATGACGAATGATGCGATGAAAGAAGCGGTGAGAATTATTAACGGAAAAATAAAAGTCGAAGCTTCAGGAAATGTTACCGTGAATAACTTTCGTCAAATTGCTGAAATCGGAGTCGATTACATTTCCATCGGCGCGCTGACGCATTCTGTTAAGGCGCTGGATATAAATATGAAGATTGAAAATCGGAAAGAAAGATTATGAACGAAGTGATAGAAGAAATAAATCGATTAAGAAAAGAAAAAAATGCCGTAATACTCGCGCACAATTACCAAATTGGAGAAATACAAGACCTTGCCGATTATGTTGGTGATTCACTTGGCTTATCACAAGAAGCGGCAACTACGGAAGCGGAGTTGATAGTTTTTTGCGGCGTTCATTTCATGGCGGAAACGGCTTCAATAATTTCTCCAAACAAAAAAGTTCTCATCCCGGATTTGCGTGCAGGTTGTTCTCTCGCCTCAACGATTAACGCCGAACAATTGAGAGAATGGAAACAAAAACATCCCGGTGCAGTGGTAGTGTCTTATGTAAACACAACTGCAGAAGTAAAAGCCGAAAGCGACTACTGCGTGACTTCGTCGAACGCAGTGAAGGTTGTTCAATCGATCCCGCCGGAAAAGAAAATATTATTCTTGCCGGATAGATTTCTCGGCGCATACGTTGAAGTGAAAACCGGTCGGCAAATGGAAATATGGAATGGCGCTTGTCATGTTCACGAAAAAATCGGCGACGTTAATTTCTCTGATGCTAAAGCCGCTCATCCGAACGCGGAATTTTTGATCCATCCGGAGTGCGGATGCTCTTCTTCGTGCATGTTGAAAGCGGAAGTTTATTTTGATTGTAAAAATGTTCACATTTTTTCAACTGAAGGTATGATTGACTTTGTTAAGCAATCACCATCGAATGAATTTGTTGTTGCAACCGAAACCGGAATCCTTCACCGCCTAAAAAAAGTTAAGCCGGATGCATCGTTTTTACCGTTAAGCGAAAATGCTGTATGCGAATACATGAAAATGATAACGCTGGAGAATTTGCGCGATTCACTTCTTTATGAACAATACGAAGTAAAAGTGCCGGACGATATAGCAGAACGTGCACGGACTCCAATTGAAAGAATGCTGAAAATTGTGTGACGGTTATTTCATGCCGGTCTATCAGCACTGCCATCCGAGGTATTTATTTTGACACCGATTTAATTAAATTACATCGTTAAGTTGATACAAAACTCGTTCGGGGATTGTTCATGGTTGTCTATAAATTCTTCATAGTGTATCGACTCGAAGACAGATGCAAGTGCTTAGTTGCAGTATTAGTTTGAGATAATAATCAGAGATACGCGAGGAAGTCTTTATGAAAAGAAACGGAACAAGATACGTCTTCATAGCTTTCTTTCAATTAATGATCTTTATTCTCTTTTTGCCTGCTATTCTGATTGCACAAGATTCTTACACCATCGAAGGCAAAGTCGTCGATTCAAAAACCATTCAGGATTATACATTTGTCAGCGTCTATTTATCTCAAACTAGCCTTGGCGCAATGTCGAACGAAGAAGGTGTTTACGCTATCAAAAAAATTCCGGCGGGTTCTTATACTCTCGTTGCCTCGCTGATCGGTTACAAACCGGAAATAACAAATGTTACGTTGGATGCTTCTGAGAAGATCACGGTTAACATCAAAATGCAGCCGACCGTTTATGAGTACAACACCGTTGAGGTGACGGGCGAAAAAGCCGACAAGTGGAACGAGCAGTTTAAGTATTTCAGAAAGTTCTTCATAGGTGAAAATGAATTTGCCGACAAATGTATAATCCTGAATAAATACAAAATAGATTTTGTTGAAGATAATGATAAACTGATAGCCAGAGTGAATGAACCGTTAAAGGTTCATAACGCTGCGCTGGGATATGATATTGAATGTGTACTTTACTATTTCAAATACGATAAAAATTTTCACACAACCAGCTACCAAGTGTTTCCGCGATTCATAGAACGGGATTCTCTTCCACAAGATTCCGTCGAATATTTTTTGAAAAACAGAACAAACGCATACAAAGGTTCAATTGCTCACTTTCTTACGTCGCTCGTCAAAAATAATTTTAATGATGAGGGCTTTACACTTAGACTCCACGAATCCATTGCATACGAGTCCCAAGCTTACGTTACCGATGCCTCGAAGATCATGTACGTTGATCCGGTTCTTCACAAGTACTACCTTAGATTCAAAGGTTTTCTAAAAGTAGAATACAACGATTCTCATAAAGGACAGGAAACGCTGATTGTTTTACCGTTTGGAGAAACAGAATTTAGTCCCAACGGATTCTTTCTTCATACGGATGAATTTGTGATTGATGGCGATCTTGCCAAAGGCGGGGTTGCTTGTATGTTGCCAAGATTCTGGAAATGAAAACAATAATTTAAGTGAGTTCCCCTCGCATCGATGATACCGCTCTGTTTAATTCCTATCAGCAACTAAATGAATTGATGGGTGCAGAGAAATCACTTCTTGCTTCTTCGATATATTCAACTTCCATATTCTGAATAATTCCGCTCTAAACGGATTATCTTTCAGAGGCGATTGAAAAGTTTTTAGTATTAACATTTACAAATGAGAAAAGAATTCCAAAAAAGATTTGGATGAATGTTGCTAAGTAGAAACTTATCGCTCCTTCTTCATAGCTTAAAATGGCAGCAATGTATTTCAGGATGGCAATAAATTCATATGTGATCAGCAAAATTAAGAACAAGTTGACGGAATGATTTTCATTAAACTGGCGGATGAATGAATCTATTATTACATAGATAATAAAAAAGTGAACGAGACAAGAAGAATCCAGAAGTATATTTCGAGGAACATTAATAGACACGAAGAGGAGCGTCACTACTGCTGATAATCCGATAAGAATATTCCGCAGATTTTTTTTTGTAACCAGCGATGAAAGAAGAAGGAGAACGATGGTTGCCGAAAGTTTTACCGGGTTCAGTTTTAGCGTATAAAGCAGAAGCAGCCTCACAGGATCCGACAAAGCCATAATGGCAAAGAAAAAAAAGTATCGGGATTTCCTGTTTGTAAATGGTGGAAAAATCCAGACAAATATTGAAACGATAACAATTAGCAGAGGTACACTCATAAGTTAACTACGGACAAAAAGGTGGACACAGTAAAGCTTCTTCCAATGTAAATGTTCCTGATGTTACGGTTTGAGTTTTCTGCCGAACTTCAAAATTGACTTTGATAGAAGCGGACAGATTCAGCAATTCCGTTACTTTAGATTTACTGACAACATAGAACACATCATTCGGATTTACACTCTTACCGATAGGATACAATACTTTGCGTCCGTCTCCAAGAATTATTAATTCATCATCGGCGACTCTGAACATAACGTAATTCTGTGTTTGGCTTAGAATAGGTAGAAGCTCACTCCGATTCATAGTAACTGTTCCCAGGACATCTCCAAACAATTTGTTAGCATCATCCTGAGAATAAATTTTTCCAACTACTTGAGAAGAGCTAATTGATGGGAATAAAAATACAATAAGAATAGCTGCTGGAATAATAAACGCATTACGGTTCATTTTAGACCTCGCTATTTTTTTTGCCTCTTTTACAATTAGGCAGATTTAACTTAACATTTAGTGTAGTAACCATACCATGAATATATTCAAGTACATTTCATGTTAAACAAAAAAGGAATTAAACTTTTTGTGTGTGCCGATGAAAACTCGACCGGATGCATGGTAAAAGTACAAATCATCGGTAGCATCACAAAATTATCTTGCCGTTATTCTTTTTCGAAAAAGAATAATGCACGGCATATCTTATCAATTGGGGGAGGGATTGCAAGTTAAGTTTGCTCATAATAGAAGAACGGCTGGAATCAATTGTTCGTTTGCCCTTACCCAACGTGTCCGCAATTTCATTGCTTGTTTTTCCTTCGGCAATTAGTAACAAAATTCTTTTTTCAGCAGGTGTCAGCGATATTGAACGCGATTCAATCTCTCTTTCTTTTTGATCGCTAAACGTTGTTTTTATCCTTTTAATCTCAGCTTCGGATTTTCCCATGAAATACTTCTCACCGCTTGCAACGGTTCTGATAGCATACACCAATTCACTTTTAATAATTTCTTTGGATACCAAGCCCGAGGCGTTTATTTCCAGAATTTTATAAACATATTCGTCGGAATTATGCATCGTGAGAAAAATAATTTTAGCATCCGGCTCTTTCTTTAGAATTTGTTCTGCAGCTATAATTCCGTTCATATTCGGCATTTCGATATCGGTTAAGACAACATCGGGCTTGAAAGAAAAATACTTATTGATCATGGCGTGACCGTTTTCAGCTTCAGCAACAATGCATATGTCGTCATATTCTTCAAAGATAGTAGTAAGACCCTGGCGCAAGATATTGTGATCGTCAACTAATAGAAGTCTTATTTTGTCCATCAAGTAAACGTCTCCTAGGAAGTTGAATAATTAGAACAGTTCCTTCGCCGGAATTGGAATTTATCTTCAGTGTACCGTTCAACTTCTCTATCCTTTCTTTCATTCCGAATAAGCCAGTACCGGAATTATTTAATCCACTTAAGCTGAAATATTCCTCAGGGATTCCTATTCCGTTATCCGAAACAATAATACTAACTCTATTGCTGCCTGCTTCTACCTGAATTGAAAACTCGCTTGCCTTAGAATGTTTTATTATGTTATTCAAAGATTCTTGAATTACCCGATAAATACAAGATTCAATTTCGGATCCAAGTCTTTCTTCTTCGCCAAAGAACTCAAAAGTGCCGGATATTTTTGAATTCACGGAAATGCTTTGTACCAAACTTTGTATGCTAAGTTTTAAACCAAGGTTATTTACTTCTGCCGGTTTTAAATTTTTTGAAATCTCTCTGAGTCTTTGATAAATTTTTTCCAAGTCAGATTGTATCTCGTCCGTCGTGTACTTTCCAAGGTCTGAAAGTTTGAGTCGTGCCACAATCAGTTTTTGCCCTATGTCATCATGAAGTTCAAGCGACAAAGACCTTTTCAATTCCTCATATTCGTTATCCAGCTTATCGGCAAAAGATTTTAATTTATTTTTGTAGCTCTCAAGCACCAATTCGTAATTCTTAATCTGAGTTATATCATGCAGATAGATATTGTTGAAACCCAGTTTCTCGTCTCCTCTGACTATAACGGAGAATATTTTGTTGTTAATTTTTTCAACGATAGGGATTTTCGAATCATTGTTCAATGAGTTATATGAAAGGACTATTTCGTTGATCTTTTTTCCCTTTATTCCGATGTCGGGAAAAATATTGCGCGATGCTTCGTTGGTCTGAATTATGTTGCCGGCAGAATCGACTCTTATTAGCGGATCAGGATCCATATTGGCAAACAGCGCCATTAATTCAGCCCTCTCCAATAAATATCTTTGACTTTCATTAACGAATTTTTTTTGCAATGGAAAAACTACTCTTACAAACAACAAAATTACAACACTGATTATCGCAAAACTCAGAATTAACGCAAAGAAAAAAGGATTGTTGAATGTCAGTAATTGATCCGAATAAGTACTAATATTATCCATTATCTACCCCGAAAGAAGAGACACATACTTAACTCAATGTTGTCAGGTTAAGAATTATTGGGCTAAAGCCCTATTAGCTTTTACTTGTTCTAACCCCACGCTCTCGCCTCGTAAGCCGCAAGGCGAAGCGGGTAAGCGTGGGGTTACTAAACAAACCTTTTCTCATTGGACTTTAGTCCAAAGTCTATTGACCTAAACCCGACAGCATTGCATACTTAACTTGGCTAAATATAAGCTGTTTCATTCATCCAAGAATCAGTATAACTACTATAAATTACACTGAATGTTATCCATACACAAATTCAGATCATTAATATTTTGCATGATTAATGCCAAACATTTATCGTAGTTATACTGATGCGTGTTAACGTTACACCTAATATATTAGAATTGAAAATTCCTTATGCGTCCCGTTGGAAAGTGGGAAATACAAAAAGATAGCAGTGTGCCATATTGCGATTTAAAAACTCTTTCTGCGGGAAAAAACGGGGGGATTTTTCCTGCAGATGTTTTTTTAAGTCCGTTCTAATATTTACAAATTGTATAATTAACTGAAGTTACGCACTTTATGATTTCTTAATGTCTTTGTGACTTGGTGGCAAAAGAAAACATAAGAAATTGAGCCACAAAGGCACTAAGTCACCAAGTTTCACTAAGAATAATTCATAAAATTCAACTTATGCGTAACTTCAATAATTAATTATTTTATTGATGAGATTGAAAACAGTCACGATGAGTTTTCTTGTTTATCATGGTCTAACAATGATTGTAAAATCACATTTCCTTCACCAAATCCGTCTTAAACGGTCTGAAACTC
>JAMCSN010000199.1 GCA_023381535.1 Bacteroidota bacterium | reverse complement strand
TGCAGCACCATATTATTGCCAAATACAGCTGGCAATTTAATCTGGGCTTGAAGAAAATTCGCTGCAAAAAAAAGAAGAAAAGTTATATATCGAATGATGGATTGTTTCGTCAGCATGTCCGTATTCCGATGGTTAAAATTTTTTATTGTGAAAAATATTCTCTGTAATTTCAGATAGAACATAATAAAAATTTCTTTTTGTAGAAAAGTATTGTGCTTTACAAACCGGTGAAAGTTGAAATTAAAATGGAGTGCACATGTCAATCCAAACAATTAACCCAGCAAATGGAAAGGTGCTGAAATCGTTTACTGAATTAAGCCGCGCAGAAGTTTTTGAAGCTATTGAAAAAGCTGATGAAGAATTTCAAAGTTGGAGAGAAACAGATTTTGGTTCGCGATCTAAATTGATGAAAAATGCAGCTCGGATTTTACGTGACGGAAAAGAACATTACGGAAGAATCCTAACATTGGAAATGGGAAAGACAATTACGCAAGCGATTGCCGAGGTGGAAAAGTGTTCTTGGGTTTGCGATTACTATGCAGACAACGCGGAGAAAATTCTTGGTGATGAAATTGTAAAAACCGATGCATCCGAAAGCTACGTTCGTTTTGATCCCCTAGGAATTATACTTGCCGTTATGCCGTGGAATTTTCCGTTCTGGCAAGTGTTCCGTTTTGCCGCGCCAACCCTCATGGCGGGAAATGTTTGTCTGCTTAAGCACGCTTCAAATGTGCCGATGAGCGCAATTGCGATCGAAGAAATTTTTATGAAAGCCGGTTTTCCAATTGGTGCTTTCAAAACTTTGCTTGTTGGGTCTGCGTTAGTGAAAGAAATTATCGAACATCCAAAAGTGAAAGCCGCAACATTAACCGGAAGCGAGCCAGCCGGCAAAAACGTTGCGCAAGCTTGCGGCTCGAAATTGAAAAAAACCGTGATGGAGCTTGGCGGCAGCGATCCGTTCATTGTTCTTGAAGACGCGGATATTGATCAAGCAGTGAAAACCGCTGTCACGGCACGGTTAATCAACAACGGACAAAGCTGCATCGCGGCAAAACGATTTATCATCGTTGAAAAAATTTATGAAGAGTTTGGAAAAAAATTTGTTGATAGAATGAGAAACACAAAAGTCGGCGATCCGTTAAAGCACGAAACTGAACTTGGTCCGATTGCGCGTGAAGATCTTTTATTGGAACTCGATCAGCAAGTGAAACAATCGGTTGCGAAAGGAGCTGTTGTACTCTGCGGCGGTAAACGGATTGAGCGCGAAGGATTTTTTTATGAACCGACTGTTGTTGCAAATCTTAAAAAGGGTATGCCCGCTTACGATGATGAAATTTTCGGTCCGGTTGCAAGTTTAATAAAAGCAAAAGATGAAAAAGACGCCGTCGCAATTGCCAACGATTCCTCGTTCGGGCTGGGCGCTTCATTGTGGACAGCAAACATTTCCAAAGCAAAAGAACTGGCAGGGGAAATTCAATCCGGCTCTGTTTTCATAAACGGAATGGTAAAATCCGATCCGCGTCTGCCGTTCGGCGGGATAAAAAATTCCGGTTATGGAAGGGAACTTTCACATTACGGTATTAAGGAGTTTGTAAATATTAAAACGGTCTGGATAAAGTAGTTGTTGGTTAAGAACTTCCCGTTGCAATTAGATAGTAAAATGCGTTAACTACTTTTTCGGACCGTAGCGGAATGGTTTAACTTTTTGTCCGGCTTCGCTGTCGCGGATTAAAATTTCCAGTCTGCTAAGTCTCGTCGCTTCCTGCTTTGCGCTCGTTACCCAGTTTGTTGTTACCCGCTGAATCGAAGGAGGCAAAGAATTGAAAAACGCCCACGCTTTTTTATTTGCTTGAATTTTTTTCTTGTAGCGTATTGGAAATTCAACAGGAGTGTTTTCGTAAGTATAAATCTTGGATTTGTTTTCCTTTCTCTTCTCGAAAGCAGCCAAGCCGGCGGGTTTCATCAATCCGAGCTTCGTCAACTCTTCAACTTTTTTGATGTTTACAGCGCTCCAAATGCTGGTTGGCTTTCTGTGAGTAAAACGAATGCAGTAACTTTCGCCGTCAATCGACCTGCGGATTCCATCAATCCATCCGAAGCAGAGCGCTTCATCGACTGATTGTGACCACGTAATGCTGGGTTTGCCGCTGTCAACTTTGTAATAACCCACAATCAGTTCGGTTTTCTTTTCGTGATTTTTCTCAAACCACTTTCTCATGTCAGACTGAGTTGCAAAGAAAGTAGGCGTCGTATGTGTGTTATTTTTTTTCAATTAACTTTTTCATTTCTTCTAAAATGTACTTCCAGTTCTGTTCGGAATGAGTGCATGCATCTTCGGTTGCGATATTATCCTGTGTAACAACCAATTTCGTTCCGCCGGTTCCGGCAGTTAAGGCATAAGAAATGTTTGCATAATTTTCTGGTTTATCTTCGAGACCGGAGAACGAACTCAAATAATTATACCGAAATAATTTTTCCGGCACAACTTCCAGAATTATACCTTTATCCAAGTATTCTTTTCCCTCCCATGAACCCTTGAATT
>JAMCSN010000284.1 GCA_023381535.1 Bacteroidota bacterium | reverse complement strand
ATGCGATTAATTTGTTTAACACCAGACATTATTCCGAGCACATTTATTTTAAGAGGCTTATTTTTAACAAAGAAAAACACGTCACAATCGGAAGGTTCTAATTGAAAGTATTGTTCATCGGCGGCACAGGCGTAATTAGCTCTTCATGTTCACAGTTATGTGTTGAAAAAGGTTACGATCTGTTTCTGCTGAATCGAGGAACGTCTTTCAGAGCCGCACCGAAAGATGCGGAAATAATTAACGCCGATATTAGGAATGCCGCTGCGGCAAGAAGCGCGCTCGGCAGTCAAACGTTCGATGTTGTGGTTGATTGGGTTGCTTACAACAAAGAACATGTAGAGAATGATTTCAATTTATTCAGAGACAAAACCGATCAATATATATTCATCAGCTCTGCCTCGGCATATCAAAAGCCCGTTCAGAAATTGCCGATTACAGAAGAGACGCCGCTTGAAAATCCATTCTGGAGTTACTCGCGGGCAAAAATCGATTGCGAAAATTTTTTGATGAAAGTTTTTCGCGAAGAAAAATTTCCAGTTACGATCTGCCGTCCTTCGCACACGTATGATAAAACAAAAACTCCACTCCGCGCGGATTATCTTCCGTTCCACAGAATGAAACTCGGCAAAAAAATAATTATTCATGACGATGGAAATTCTTTGTGGACGCTGACGCATACGCGTGATTTTGCAAAAGGATTTGTCGGATTACTCGGAAGTCCAACAACAATCGGCGAAGCGTATCAGATCACATCCGATGAAGTCCTAACATGGAACGCGATTGCCGAAACATTGGCAGAGAAAGCCGGATACGATTTGCATGTAGCGCATCTACCCTCAAATTTTATTTCTCAATATGACAAAGAATGGGGCGACAGTTTATTGGGCGATAAAGCAAACAACGCCGTGTATGATAATTCCAAAATCAAAAAACTTGTGCCGGAGTTCAAAGCAACAATTCCGTTTTCGCAAGGCGCCGAAGAAATTGTTGAGTGGTATTCCGATCCGAGAAATCAAATTGTAGATTACAATCTTGACGCGCTGATGGATAGAATGATTAATGACTCCCATTCATAAACATTTTAAGAAAGAAATAGGATGAAAAGAGTAATAATTTTTTTGTTCGCGCTTGTAATTGCGCTCAATGCTCAGTCGAGTCAGCCTGTAACGCTTCATCACACTGAAGTCATAGAAATGAAATCCGTTTCCAGCGGGAACACTTATCCAATTTTTGTTTGTCTTCCCGGAAGTTATAATTACACGAAACAAAATTACCCTGTGATTTACATGCTCGACGCATATTCGTCGTTTGGAATTATGACGGAGATGCAGCATCTACTGGCGTTCGATAAAGAACTACCGGAAGCAATCATTGTTGGAATTTCATCCGAGGGTGGATCGAAAGAATTTATTTACAACCGTGCGCGTGATTATACACCGACAAAAGTTTCTGCAGAAAATCTGCCTGAAGAAGCTAGACTTATGACACCAACATCGGGCGGCGGAGAAAAATTCTTGGAGTTCATTAAGAATGAATTGGTGCCGGTTATAGATTCAAAATATCGAACTGAGAAGAATAATCGCATACTTGTTGGTCATTCCTACGGCGGATTGTTTTGCTTCTATACATTGTTTACTGAGCCGCACTTGTTCAGCAAATACGTAATTCTTAGTCCAGTATTGTTCTGGGATAATCATTTCATCGCCGGTATTGAAAAGAAATTTTTCGATGAGCATAAGGAATTAAATGCCTCGATTTATACGGCGGTAGGTTCGTTTGAGCCGGAGAGTTTTCAAAACGATTGGAAAGATTTCGTTTCGACAATTCACAAACACAATTACGCCGGATTAAATTTGTACGACGAAGTATTGCCTGGTGAAACGCATTACACGGTAATTTCGTTTATGGCAACTCATGGGTTGAAAGCTGTTTTCAAAAAGGAAGAAAAAAAATAAACGTGGCGGATCAAGTTAAACTAGAAATACTTTACGATGACAAAGAAATAGTTGCCGTCAACAAGCCGGAAGGAATTGCTTCTATTGCCGAGAACGATACAAGGAGAGATTCGATTCATTCTCTGCTGGAGAAGAAGTTATCGCAAAAAATTTTTATTGTTCACCGATTGGACAAAGAAGTAAGCGGTGTAATTTTGTTCGCGAAAAACGCTGCGACTCACAAAATGTTGAATAGACGGTTCGCCGGAAGAACCGTTAAGAAATCGTATCTTGCATTGGTGTATGGAAACGTTGATAAAAATGAAGGTTCGATTACGAAAGCAATAAGAGAATTTGGTTCGGGAAGAATGGGTGTTGATGAAAAAAACGGCAAGCCGAGCTCAACAAATTTCAAAATCTTAAAGAGGTTTAAGGAATACACACTGTTGGAATTAAATCCTTCCACTGGGCGCCGTCACCAATTACGTGTTCACCTTTACAGCATTGGTCATTCTATCGTTGGCGATTCTCGTTACGGCGATAAAGAAACTCAAAAGAATTTTCCCAGAATTATGCTTCACGCACAAAGCATAAAGTTTGATTTACGCGAGCGAAAG
>JAMCSN010000124.1 GCA_023381535.1 Bacteroidota bacterium | reverse complement strand
TCCTAGAACTATGCTATAAACCATATCGTATTATTTATCAAATCATAGAGAAAGTAGTTTTCATCCATTGTGTTTTAGATGGTCGTAGAGATATGCAAAAACTATTACAAGAAAGATTAATGCGAGAATAAATCGCCTTATATCAAGCCGCTCCCCGCAACAGAACTGCGGGACGCATCCCGACAAATAACGCCGGGACACAGAAAACGTGAAGAACGCGAATCTGCGGGGCAGGCTTAAGGCAACGTCGCTAAAAAAAGTAAAATTACTGAACCTGAAAGACTGTATGAGCATTAAAATTGTAAGACTTGGAACTCCGAGGGAAAAAGGAGAAGGACTGCGAATCGGAACAGTTAGGCGTCCCCCGCGCGGCGTGCGGAAGGAAGTTTTTTCGAAACTGAATTACTACGACGTTTGGTTCCCCAATCTTTCGCCTAGCGATGCATTGGTCAAACAAGCCCAAGCTTCTGAAGATGAAAAATCTTGGGACACATTCAAACGCAAATTCATTGCTGAATTGAAATCACCCAGTGCTAGTAAGGATTTGGATTTGCTGGCCGCGCTTTCTCATCAAACAAATTTATCTATCGGCTGCTATTGCGAAAACGAAAGCCGCTGCCATCGCTCGATCTTGAAAAAGCTTCTTATTCAAAGAGGTGCCGACGTAAAATAAATCCGAGTACAATAACATGGCAGTCAATGACTACTCCTTGACTGAGCTATTTAGAAAGATGATATGATTCTAAAATTTTTATTACTGGCACTCTTCGGTATTTCGATGGCGCACCTGGAAGGTGTAGTTGTTGTGTATCTCCGCAAAGCTCTTGGTATTCTTGACCCGGAATCAAATAAAGCAGCTATTAAAAATTTTCCAGAACGTTATGTATTAATTGAACAGACGCGAGAAGCCGCAACAATTATCATGATTGTAACTTTATCATTTGTGGTTGGAAAAACATGGCTGGATAAACTAATTGTTTTTTTCTGGGTTTTCGCTTTCTGGGATTTATTTTATTACGTCTCTCTTTACCTTCTGATTAAGTGGCCTCCGACTTTCAAAACAATTGATGTTCTGTTTCTTATTCCGCGCCCTTGGATTGCGCCGGTCTGGTTTCCAATCGGAATTTCTTCAATGACAATTATTCTTATAGCTCTTTTATATCTTCTGTAAGTAATTGATCATCAGCCGCACACCAAAGCCGGTATCGAATTTTTTAGAATAATTATTTTCTTCGTGTTTTATTGCCGGACCGGCGATGTCGAGATGTGCCCATGAAATTTTTTTATCAACAAAATGTTCTAGAAATTTTCCGGCTGTGATTGCACCACCCCAACGCGGACCGAGATTGCTGACATCGGCAATCTCGCTTTTGATCATTTCGTTGTAATCATTCCAGAAAGGCAAGCGCCATACACGCTCAAATGTTTCGCTGCCGGATTTAACCAATTCATCGGCAAGTTTATCGTTCTTCGTCATTACGCCGGCGGCAATTTCTCCCAACGCGACAACACATGCGCCGGTTAAAGTCGCAAAGTCAAAAATTTCATCTGGTTTTTGTTTAGTTGCATAATGAAGCGCATCGGCGAGAACAATGCGACCTTCCGCGTCGGTATCTTTCACTTCAATCGATTTGCCGGATGCGGAAATAATTACGTCGCTCGGCTTATAAGATTTGCCATTGATCATATTTTCAACTGCCGGAATGACGCCTATCAGTTCAATCGGCAGTTTCATCATCGCAGCGGCTTTCATCATTCCAATGACCGCGGCTCCGCCCGCCATGTCGGCTTTCATTTCAAGCAATCCGGACGTTGGTTTGATCGACAGTCCGCCGGAATCATAAGTTACTCCTTTGCCGACAAGCGCAATTTTCTTTTTTGCTTTTGCACGCGGTTTGTAATGCATCGTAATTAAACATGGTGGGTTATCACTGCCACCGCCAACAGCAAGAATCGCATTCATTTTCTTTCGTTGCAACTCAGCGGTTTCAAAAACTTTTACTTTCACACCGAGTTTTCGCAGTTCGGATTTGGCTTTTGATGCAAGCACTGCCGGTGTAATTGTTATCGCCGGATGGTTAACGAGATCACGTGATAAGTAAACGGCGCTCATTATTTTTTCCGTTAATGAAATTACTTCTTTGAGAATTTTTTGATCAGAGTAATGAACGTAAACCGTTAGCTGTTCCGGTTTCTCTTTTTCCGATTTGTAATTATCGAACGTGTAGTTGCCAAGATGAATTCCTTCCAGCATAGTTTGGATGAAGTAAAAACTCTCGCCAAAATATTTCTTGAAGTCTTCGTACGACGGAACGACAACGTGAATAACTTTTACTTTTTCTTTTTTGAGCGATGGTATCAATCCGGCAAAATAGTTTCTGAAAAAATCTACGGTAAAATCATCGTCAACTTTAACTTTCTTCAGATAGATTAACGAGGGCTCACCGGATGAGCTGTGATAAACCATTGCATTTGATTTCTTATCGAGAAAACTTTTCTTCTGAATTTTGCCGAGAGGGAGTTTTAATGAGTGAAAAAAATCCGTGACCAATTTT
>JAMCSN010000009.1 GCA_023381535.1 Bacteroidota bacterium | reverse complement strand
CCGATAAAAAATATTATACTCTGAACGGACAGAAAATGTGGATCACAAACGGCGGCTTTGCGGACATTCTGATTACGTTTGCACAAGTTGATGGTGATAAGTTTACGTGCTTCATCATCGACGCTAACTCGGAAGGATTCAACCGCGGCGAAGAAGAAAACAAATTGGGCATTAAAGGTTCATCCACCCGCGCGTTGTTCTTGGATAACGTAAAAGTTCCGGTAGAAAATGTTCTCGGTGAAATTGGAAAAGGTCATTACATAGCGTTCAACATTTTGAATGTGGGCAGATTCAAACTTTGCGCAATGACAACCGGCAGCGCAAAAAAAGTCGCATCGACTGATATCGAATATGCCAACACGAGAAAACAATTCGGCGTTCCTATCTCGTCGTTCGGCGCAATCAAACATAAAATGGCGGAACAGGCGACAAGAATTTTCGTTTCGGAATCGGCAACATTCCGCGTTAGCGATCTGATCAACAAAAAAATAAAAGAGCTTACGGCAAACGGCGAGAAGTATGAAGAAGCCGCATTGAAAGCTGCTGAAGAATATGCAATCGAGTGCGCGATGCTGAAAGTTTACGGATCGGAAATGCTGGATTACGTTGTTGACGAAGCCGTTCAGATTCATGGCGGCTACGGCTACTCGGAAGAATATCCCGCTGCAAGAGCTTACCGCGATTCGAGAATCAACAGAATATTTGAGGGCACGAATGAGATCAATCGTTTGCTCACGGTTGACATGCTCGTTAAACGTTCAATGAAAGGTCGTCTTGATTTGATGGGACCGGCACTCGCGGTTCAAAAAGAACTGATGTCTGTACCGGAATTCGGCGGTGCCCCGGAAGGATTACTCGCTGCTGAAAACAAAGCAATCCAAAATGCGAAGAAAGCGATCCTAATTATTGCCGGTGCGGCAATTCAGAAACTGATGATGAAGCTGAAAGATGAACAGGAAATTATTATGAACGTTACCGACATGATGATAGAAGTTTTCGCGTGCGAGTCGGCTTATTTGAGAACGATGAAACTTTCAAAAATGAAGAGCGAACAAGAACTTCAGCCGTACGTTGATATGACGAGAATATATATCAGCGACGCAATTGAACAAGTTGGTCTCTACGGCAAGCACGCTATTTCTGCTTTTGCTGAAGGCGACGAATTGAAAATGCTTTTGCTCGGATTGAAACGATTCGTAAAATACGATCCGGTTAACACGGTAAAATTAAGAAGAAGCATTGCAGATAAACTGATTGAAGAAAACAAATATTGTTTTTGATTTTATCTGAGTGCAATTAATTCTTAGGAGAGATATTTTAGCGCATCAATAAGGCGAAAGAAATTTTATGAGCGAACCGACATACGTAAAACCTATGCTGAAAGAAGATGCCTTGAAAGGAAAAGTTATTGTTGTAACCGGAGGCGGCACCGGATTAGGAAAATCCATGAGCAAATATTTTCTTGAGCTCGGTGCCGGCATCGTAATTACCAGCCGCAAGTTCGACGTCTTGAAAAAAACAGCGGATGAATTAGCCGAGCAGACAAAAGGAAATGTTCTGCCCGTCCAATGCGACGTTTCGGATTACGCACAAGTCGAAAACATGCTTAGTGAAGCGGTTGAGAAATTTGGCAAGGTGGATGTTCTTGTTAACAACGCCGCCGGAAATTTTATCAGTCCAACCGAACGTCTTTCCAATCGTGCGTTTGATATTATCATTAACATAGTTTTGAAAGGAACATATAACTGTACTCTAGCGTTTCGGCAAACATTGGATAGAAAAAAACAATCCGCTTCTGTTCTTAATATTGTTACAACTTACGCATGGACCGGCTCGGCGTACGTTGTCCCTTCTGCATGTGCGAAAGCCGGGGTTTTATCTCTCACACGTTCGCTTGCAGTTGAATGGGCGAAGTATAGAATTCGTTCCAACGCAATTGCGCCCGGACCTTTTCCAACAAAAGGCGCTTGGGACAGACTTTTGCCCGGCGACATGAAAGACAAATTCGATTTGGCGAAAAAGATTCCGCTTAAACGAGTAGGTGAGCATCAAGAACTTGCAAACCTTGCCGCATATTTGGTTTCAGATTTTTCTTCCTACATCAACGGCGAAGTAATAACTATAGACGGCGGCGAGTGGCTGCAAGGCGCCGGTCAATTCAATTTGCTTGAAGCCGTGCCGAAAGAAATGTGGGATCAAATAGAATTGATGGTGAGGAAAGCTAAATCCGAATAACAAAAGACGGCCTCAAAAGTCTCTTTTATGATTGCATTTATTTTGTGATACAGTAGTGTAAAAATTTTGGGTGTACGAATTTTATCTTGATAGAAATGTCCTTTGGAATTACATTGGTGCAGGAAATTGATGATTATTTTGTGTGCCAAGTGAAATGAAATACGAAAATGAAATTAGTTTGATGAATCGTAATTGGTTTTACAATTAATGTGAGTTAATTATTCCTTAACCGGGGGAAAGTTGATACCCTTTTTCAGTTGCTTCTTTATTTTTTCTGCAGATGAAATTAATCTCTCCAGCCCGGAATTTTTACACTACTGTATCACAAA
>JAMCSN010000038.1 GCA_023381535.1 Bacteroidota bacterium | reverse complement strand
GACCAGAGGAATAAATTTTTAGCGACTTGCATCGATATTGTGCTCGCCCCGCGAATTCTTTTTCTGCGTTCGTTCTCCTTCATGGCTTTTTCAATCTGGTTGAAATCAAAACCGTAATGCTCGAAAAACAACTGATCTTCTGAAGCGATGGCTGCTAACGCCGCATATTTAGAAACATTTTTTATAGAAACACTTTTTTGTTTAACATCCGATGTCGAAATGAGTCCGTAAATCGGATCAGATTTAGAATTGATGAACGCAGTTACGGGAGGATCGATAAACCGGAAGAAAATTACAACGAATACCGAGATGGCTGTGTAAATAAGCGCGAATGAAGCTGCAAATTTTACTATGTGTAAAAATATTTTCATGTGCCAATCACAAACTATTCGGTTCTCTGATTTGCAAGCTCTTCTATTTTTAAAGCAAACGCCGGATATTGATTCATAACAAAATCAAAATTCTCTTTATCAAGGCAGTAAAGATCGCAGTACGACTCAGAGCGAACCGTTGCATTGCGCGTAACGTTTTTGAATAATGCAATCTCGCCGACCCGGACAAGTTTCAAGAGCCGCAGCAGAATAAGAATTTTCAAATTGAAAACTAGTATGAAAGGAACAGCGGCGAAGATATCTATAACAAGATTTACATTCGAAGTCGAAGAAGTAATCCCGGAAGAATCTGAAAAACGCTTGGCGTGCCAGGCTCTTTTCAACAAATCGTTAATAAATATATCGAAAAGAAAAATTGCCGTTACGGCTGCTTCAATCCAAATTAGATCGGTTGCCGAAAAGTAATTAAACACAATGTATGAAGGATAGACAAAAGCAAGCAGCGTTGTAATTACTGCGATCAATATCCCCCATGTTATTCGTAAAAATCTGTCGTCGAACTTCATGACTCCTAATTACATTTTTCCACAATCAAAAGTAACGATTAAACTTCTTTTCCAAAACTGTAATCTCAATCGACAACTCTCATGATGGGATAAACGTTCATTTGGTTGTCTGCATACGGCGACCTTTGGTAAAAGAAATCCAATCTTTGCCGCGCGCTGTTCTTAATTTTTTCATCGCTCTCAACTTTTTTAAGAAACTCCTCTTTCAGTTTCGGATTTTCTTCCGCCATTTTCCGCGCAATTGGTTCCATCGAGTAATCTTCAAAATATTCTTTTCGTTCAAAGATTGGATTGAAAAATCCCCACTTCACAAATGAGTCCGGACCGAGCGGCTCGAGAAGATGCAATATTACTCCAACTGTTCTCTGATTTACCGGAACGTAAAATGTGCCCGCCGGAACAGTGACGGTTTCTTTCAGCTTATCAAAATCATATTGAGGTTGAAATCTTCCTTCGAACGGGAATGAACCGAACTTCACGTTCTTGAATTTATATTTCTCAACAGTAAAAAATTTTTCTTTTTTAATAGTTTCGATTTTGATTCCG
Source organism: Bacteroidota bacterium (assembly GCA_023381535.1). The sequence goes on along the minus strand of JAMCSN010000038.1, from coordinate 1,124 downwards.
TGAAGTTTCATAATCTCTACAATGTTTTCAAATTCAGATGGGATCAAATAGCCCTTTGGCGCGTACACGGAATCTTTTGGCATCGCCTCATCATAGTACGGGACTTCAACATCAAACGGTTTGCCTGTATAATGAATTATTTTTTTGCCTGTAACCCAGCTATCGATTTGTTCGCTTTCAATTCCCTTGTAAACTTTTTTTGAATTCTTTTCGTCCGTCTGAAAAATTAGAGGAAATGCTTTTTTGCCTGATGAGTAAGTGTCGATAACATACTTGTCCGCGTTCTTGTTCAGCTCAACTAATTTTCTGTTTTTATCGGCGATTACGTTCATAGTCGCGGTGATTACGGCTTTCGTTGCAAACACTCTTTCTTTGTACGGTTTCAACATGTGCGTTTCGATCAAAAGTCCGGGACGATTCTGAATGGCGGCATAGCCGTGTGAAAATCTTGGTCCGGAAACCCAATCAACCAAACCTTTGTGGAAGTCTCCATCTTTGAAGTCAGCGTAAGGCAAAATCTTGAAACCACTTTCTTCGGTTCCCTTTTCCATTTTAGGAATGTAATCATTTCGAATCCATTGTCTCGTCATCGGCGGAACGTTTCCATTTTTTTCTATGCCGTAAGTAACCGAATATTGAAAATCTTGTCCGTCAGTTGTGTGAGTATCAATGGAAAAATCCGGCAGCCATGAATTAAACAACTTCAAGAAACTTTTCATTTCGGGTGCGTCGGCTTTAGTGTAGTCGCGGTTGAGATTTAAATTTTGTGCCGTAGTGCGCCATCCCATTTTAGTTGGACCGTTTTGATTAATTCTGTTGTACTGACTAATCCGTTCGTGTCCGTCAACATTGAAAACCGGTATCACCAGCAAAATCATTTTATCAAGCAAATTTTGTTTTTCTTTTGTAACTAAAATCTCACGCAGCAAAAGCATGCATGCGTCTTTACCTTCAATTTCTCCGGCGTGGATTCCATTCTGAATCATCAAAATTGGTTTGCCGGTTTTCTTGGCAAATGCCGGTGTGAACACTTTATCTTTGGAGACAATCAAACAATAGAGATTACGACCTTGCGGTGATTTCCCAAACGTAACCAGCTTTGCATACGGAGAATGTTCGGCAAG
>JAMCSN010000016.1:1576-2568 GCA_023381535.1 Bacteroidota bacterium | reverse complement strand
GTTTGCAGCAATGGAAAGTCCGTATTTATCCTGTATCCAACCGTAGTGTTCGCTGAACGGATATTTGTCTAACGGCATTAGCGCTATGCCGCCTTGAGACAATTTTTCCCATGTTGCATCAAGATTTTTCCGTGCATTTTTATCCTTTGTCGGATCAAAATTTAGGATAAATGAAATTGAAGGATTGAATTTAAAAAACGGACCAGCGCTGATAGACATAAAATTTTGTCCGGCAAGTTTGAAAGAAACAACATCAGCGTCTCCCGAAGGAGTATTGCGAAGCGTTGTTACGTTTGTGATTTTAGAATTGGGGAAGATGGAGCAGTAAAACTTTGCCGCTTCTTTGGCTTCTGTATCATACCACAAATGAGGAGTTATCTTTTGCATAAGTCTACCTTTTAATTCTTTATTGAATTTAGTTCTGCATTAAACAATCTTCGTAACAAATTTTTTCTAAACAAAACTACATTACTTTTTCTTCTTTGCGTCTTGGACCCAGCCTTTTGATTTAAAGACCGCCCATATTGTTATTGAATGACCGTGTCCTAAATCGAATTTATCTTTTAACCAATTTACCAGCTCAGTTGCTTTTAAGTCTGGTTTAAGCAGCCCTTCTTTTTGCAACATATTTTTGAAATCTTCAGGCGTCTTGCCTGTTTTGGTTTTTATATTGTCTATGTATGCTTGGAACGACATAATTTTATTTCCTTTCTATCTTGTTAGCTGAACTGGAAGAATCTTGTTTTTAAGTTCGTTGACTTCCTTAACCAAACCAACTTTTACATTTAACTTTCTATATTTCTGTAATGTAATGCAACAACACCCGATTTGAATTTTCGAGTGTCCGTTAGTTCAAGCTGGTTACTGAATTCTAAACCTTCAAATAATCGTTTCCCTTTTGGGGACAGAAGCGGGTGGACAAGAAACCAGTATTCGTCAATTAAATTATGACTCATCAATTCCTGAAATATGCTGATGCTGTCCACTGAAAT
>JAMCSN010000016.1:0-1566 GCA_023381535.1 Bacteroidota bacterium | reverse complement strand
GCAGTCTCGGGAAACATTTCTGCCGCCATTGGCGTGGGCCAAAAACTGTACATCATTTCATAAGTTCTTCTTCCGAATAGAAGTATTCCTTCGGACTGTAAGGCATCGTCGGAGAATTTATTTTCTTCTCCGCCATGTCTATGCCAGCTTATATCGTGTTTCGGTCCTTCATAATATCCGTTAAGTGTAATGAAATTGAATACATTCAACTTTCTCATTTTAGTTTTCTCCAATCTGATTTATGCTGACTTTCTTTCTGTTCAATCGCTGTTCGTATAACTTGCCACCAAGCCACCCTATCGGAATTGAAATTACAGCGAGAGTCCATGCATACCACATGGGGCCTAAATTACCCATTGTTATTGCACCGATTGAACTAAATATTGCGCCAAGTACACCAAGTGCAAGTGAGTGCCTTATTGGATAATTAGGCGCGAGCCAGGCAGAGATGTAACAACCGCCAATACTAAAAATTGCACGGTAGGCAATTACAAAAAGGATAAGCCAGTTCGAAACAAAAAGATTTCCTTTTGGCAAAACGCCGCCACTTTCCAGAATTGCATCAATGCTTGTGTGTGTTATGCCGATGAAGATAAAGCCGGCAATAACAGCCCCAATACTTTTAAGCATACTTTTCATTTTTCCTCACAAGATAGAGTTGATGTTTTTTCTACTGCAAACGAATTACTTAATTGCCGCATTAACTTTTTTGATAGTATCTGCACCGTAATAACTGCATCCGCCTTTAACTAAATCCGGTTTAATGCCAAGAGATTTAATGGTTTTCGAAACTACCTGACCTGAAATACCAAGTTGCATTGCAATCTTGCCTGCAGTCAAGAGATCTGATTTTTCCTTTGCCATTGTGCTATCCCTTTTCTCTTTGCAGTAAAATATTAAAATTAGTTTTGATTCTTGGTGAAACTTATCATCCACTGAACTCCGAACTTGTCTGTAAAAGCGCCATAGTAATCACCCCAAAACATATCTGCCATAGGCATCTGAACATTTCCGCCGGCGGATAAACCATTAAATAATTTATCTGCCTCTTCCCTGCTTTCCGTATGTATTGAAATGTGAACATTGTTTCCAACCTTAAGACCAAATCCCATTGATTCAGGTGCATCCGTTCCCATCAGCACATTATCTTTACCGAGCGGCAAAGCGACATGCATAATTTGATTTCTCACATCAGCCGGAATTTTATCGGCTTCCGGAGTGTCTTTGAAACGCATCAGCATTCTAAACTCTCCGCCAAAAACGGATTTATAAAAATTAAATGCTTCTTCAGTGTTGCCGTTAAAGTTTAGGTATGGATTTATTTGTTTCATGATGTCTTTCCTTTTTTTAATTGTTATTGTTTATAGTGCAAACTCATTTTTATGCAACAGTTTCATAATAAAGTAAAACATTTCCCGAATCGAACGTTTTTGTTTTCTTCAATTTCAAATTAAGTCTTTCGTTTAGCCCTTTGAAGAAAGCGTTACCTCTACCCAAAGCAACTGGATTTATCATGAGGCGGAACTCGTCTATCAATCCATTTGAGTTAAGGCATGATGCGAGTTC
>JAMCSN010000014.1:414-139968 GCA_023381535.1 Bacteroidota bacterium | reverse complement strand
AATTATTCAAGATTGCTTTTAAATTGCGGTTTCAATCCACGCGCTCACACGGAGCGCGACGCTGCTTTAACAGCTTCTTGTTCACCGCGTATTGTTTCAATCCACGCGCTCACACGGAGCGCGACTTAAGATGACTGCCGGCGCGGAGAGCTAATCCTTGTTTCAATCCACGCGCTCACACGGAGCGCGACTTTTTGCTGGCGATACATCGTATTGCGTATATCGGTTTCAATCCACGCGCTCACACGGAGCGCGACATGCGCGTACCGACTTATTGCGGTACTTCGATAGAGTTTCAATCCACGCGCTCACACGGAGCGCGACAAATGTCTAAGCCAATTGTACTTGATTTAATGAGTGTTTCAATCCACGCGCTCACACGGAGCGCGACTGTCCCACTTCTAACTACATTAAAAAACGTACTTTAAACTTACTCGTTCGCTTAACCCATCCTTCTCAAAGTGTTTCATAGACCATTCTTCCAATTACTTTATTTTTGCTGCGTTTTTCATGCGCTAACTCCCCGCTACTTTTATGTATGCTTCGGTTAGCGAATTGCATTTCTCTACACAATTAACAAATCATCAATATTCAAATTAGTTTCTTTCCCATAATGTTCAAGTCGTCTCTGCCAATTAGCTCCAAGAAAATAAAATCTCAAACTGTCCTCTTCCTTGTTAAATAACGAAAGCAATTCCGACTTAAGTTCTTCCCATTGTGCGGGGTCAACCACACATTCGAAAACCGAATTCTGAACTCGCAAACCGTAATCCAGACAAATCTCCGCAACTTTGCGCAATCTTTTTTTCCCGCTCAAGGTCTTTGTAGAAACATCATAGCTTACTACCACAAGCATTATTGTTCACCTCCAGATTTTATTTTAAGTAAAATGGCGGATAAGCCGAAATATCTCCGCGTATATACCGTGCAAGCAACTGAGCCTGAACATGCGGCAAAAGTCCAATCGTCATTTTCTCATCAAGAAATGGATGTGTTATTTCTTCCTGTTTTCGCTTTTGATACGCATTCAATACTGTCTTGCGGGCTTCGTCGGACATTCTAACTTCACCTGATTCCCGTATATCAAAATCGGCTTTTGTTACCTGTTTCAAGTTTATCAGATTCAACATTATTCTATCTCCCAGATACGCACGAAACTCTTCCATCATATCCAATGCTAGACTCGGTCTGCCCGGTCTTAATTGATGCAGAAAACCGACCTGCGGATCGAGACCTACCGTTTCCAATGCTGATCGAACATCGTTAACAAGAATTGCATATAAGAAAGATAAAAGTGCATTTGCCGGATCGAGCGGCGGACGCTTTGTTCTTTGTGTGAATACAAAATCTTCCTGCTGTGCTGTAACAAGAGAAGATAATACGCCGAAATACAACGTTGCACTTTCACCTTCGTAACCTCGTAATTCATCAAGACTTTCTGTTTGCTCTATATTTGTTAATCGTCGCCCCATAGTGTCCGCCGTTGAGACAATGGCATCAATATCTGGGCTATCCGGATGATTACGTTGATGACGGAGTAGCAAACTACGATAGTTGGAAACCTTTGCAGCTATTATAGGTCTTGCAACAGCGAGAGATAGATGCTCGTCATCCGACATTGCATATTGGGCTTTTCTAAGAATTACATTCCCAATGACTATGAAAAAATGGTGCGCAAGAAACTTTCCGTTCTCGGAAAGATAGCTTATCCCTACATTGTTCTCTGTGCAATATGCCATCAAAGCGGGCGTTAGCGGTTTGAATCCGAAGCAGACAATATTTTCTATCGAATGTGTTGGCGCTTGAAAAACTTTTTCATTGTTGATTTCTACAACGAATGTTTCCCGTTCTTTGCGAACGTATGCTTCGTCCGATGTAATATAAAGTGTGTTAAGATGTTTTTTCATGGCGTATATAATTCTTTGATATAATTGTTAAGCTTTCTATTGTTCATTGCTTTTGGTTGGCAGATATCCAACAAAGAACAGTTTCTGCACTTTGACGTATATTCAGCTGTCGGTACTTTCTTCAAAGAAATAATCTCTCTAACTGAAGTAATAATACTTTCCGTTTGCGAACGTAACCCGTCATCAATTTCAACAATATCTCTTCGGCGGATCTTTCCGTAAAAGAATGCACCTTTCTTGATTCTTGTGCTAAGCATTTCTTCCAGACAAAACACTTGTGCACAAAGCTGCACTTTGTCGCTTATGTCATCCTTTGGTTCACCGGATTTGAATTCAACCGGCATCACATCTTCACCATTATCGGAGTTTCTGAATTCCACAACATCGCATCTGCCTGTAATGCCGAAACAAAAGGAATGTATGCGAAGTCCCCGGACGGTTCTTTTTGTTCCGCGCGTTTCGTATGTATCCGTGTCAACTTTTTCGTGCAGTATATTTCCGCGTGTTGTAAAAAGGTTTTCATGCCAAACATCATCTACATGTATCAATCCGCACTGGCGCGGACAGTACACGTAATGCTGCAAAGCGCTGATCATTATGAAATCGTCTTCGGTGTACATTAGCTTTACCGGTATTAATTCCTTTATCTTTTTTCCCATAACCATTTTTTCATTAGCCATTGTCCCGTTAGGGACATAATATTTCTATCGCACCATTTTTTCATTAGTCATTGTCCCGTTAGGGACATAATATTTCTATCGCACCATTTTTTCATAGTCATTGTCCCGTTAGGGACATAATATTTCTAGCGCAGCATTTTTTCATTAGTCATTGTCCCGTTAGGGACATAATATTTCTAGCGCAGCATTTTTTCATTAGTCATTGTCCCGCTAGGGACATAATATTTCTAGCGCACCATTTTTTCATAGTCATTGTCCCGTTAGGGACATAATATTTCTAGCCCGTAGGGACGATATATTAATCATTCAACATCCGTCATAATATATTTTTCATCATAGATAATTTCATACATTTCAAGCAGTTTAACATATTCTTCCCGGAATGCATGCTTTTTATGATGCTGTTCCTGGTTGTTGATATATTTAACAACCCGATCAATGTGTGATTGTGAAAAAGAAAAAGCGCCATAACCTGCCTGCCAATTAAATTTTCCTCTCACAAACCTTTTTTCGTTTATCCATTTGGAAGAGCATCCTTTTATATCCTGTAGCAAATCGGGAATTAGTTGATGCGGCTTGTACCCGATAGCAATATGAAGATGATTTGGCGTTCCGTTTATCGCTATTAATTTATGACCGTTGTTTTGAACGATACCGGTTATGTATTTGTATAGTTCATCTTTCCATCCGGGTTGAACTAGAGAGGTTCTGTTCTGCACGGCAAAAACAATATGCAGGTATATCTGCGTAAATGTGTTAGCCATATCATCCTCTATTTCGTCCCGATGGGACTATAACTTATTAGTATGTTGTGTTTTTTATAAATATGTTGTCCCTAACGGGACTAAAATATTTCCATTATATCATAATCCCGTTAGGGATTAGATACATATAAAAAATCCAAATAAACCGAAAAATGAAATCCCATAGGGATGATATAAGAGGATTCTTTATTGATTTCAGGCGTACATGTTTGCGCTAATTCCGGATTTTCAATTTCTTCCAAACACTCCTGTCCAACTTTTGACAACCAAAGTTTGAACGGTTCTGCTCTGCGTGTGGGAACGGATTGTATCAATCGTAACAACTGATTAACATCTGCCACATCCGTAAGACGCATTTTCCCATCTGCTGCTTGCATTTTCAAAGCGTTATAATTTGTAACGGTTTCATTTCCTTCTGCTTTTAATCGTTTTTTAGAACGCGCCAATAAACATGTGGATTCTTTCAGTTAGTGCTTCTATTACATCAACTACCGAGAAATACCATTTCTGATCTGCTTCACTCCATACGGAACGGATTTTCTTACTCTCGAATAATTTGATATTTGCCATACTCATTCTCCGTAACTACATATTAACGCTTGTCATCTCAATATTTCCGTCGGTAGTAATCCGAAAATTTCGGACAACTGAATCAGTGCTTACAATTCCAGTTGTCGACGTTCTTTCGACAACTGAATCCCCCATTTAAAAATGTTACTGTTTCAAGGGTGGGGACAAACATGCTTGCCGAAGTAATACACGAAGGCGGGTTGTACCTACCCTTTAGTTGCTGTAATAAACTAACAAGGAAGAAATTGTTTTTGGTGAATATTATTCAGAATGTTATTACGCAATTTCAGTTTATCTTATTCAACCTTAACAATATGAAACGTCTCTGTGCAAATAGACTTTCCATCGAGCAGAATGTCATAATCTGTAAACTCTCTTGCCGGTTTAGTTTTATCGTTTTTACGTTCGCACGTTACTCGTTCAAAAAGTTCGTGTGCAGGTTTGTTACCAAGTGCCGTTGCATGTTCAAACACAACTAACTTTCTTGTGCACATAAGACCGCGTGCTGCAGAATGATCGTGTTCAAACATTTCATGCATTGCTTTCCAGAAAATATCGAGATCTTCGGTTGTAAATCCTGTTTGATCTGCAAGATGTGCCGAGATAAAACCATGAGCGCGGTAGAGTCCATAAGGAACGGTGTATTTGCGCCCAAATGTTCGCTCTTTTTCTAAATCCTTTTCATTCGTCACTGCCATACGAGTAATGCTATGCTCTAAAGCAACCACAGGTTCAACCGAACGAGCAAATGTGAATTGAACGGGCCCTCTTACTTGTCCACCAGTCTTTCTAAGTTTCTTGTCGTCTTCCGATTCGCCATCCTTTTCTTTATCACTGGTTGCAAGGACAGCACCGAAAATCCTGATATCGTAGAACTTTTCACACATTCGTTTGCGCGTACTTTCTTCTGCATTCCTCTTTTCTTCCACCGTCTTAACTGTTTTGCCTTTATTTGCTTCATCCCACGCTGAAACAATTGCCCGATTCAAAACATCTTTTTCTTTTATAAAAATATCATATCTATCATTAGGTTTGCCGTTAGTAATTTGCGTCAGCTGAACATAGTTTCTAACCTTGCGTTTTAAGCACACATCTGTAACTAATCCCATTCCTGTTTCTGCATCAATACGTGGTAAGTTCCCTGCATCAGGATCACCATTGGGGTTGCCGTCTTTTACATCAAAGAAAAAGACAAAGTCATAGCGTTTATCGATTTTGCTCATTTTAATTCTCCTTCTTCAGAAATGATTGTTGATTGATCTTGTTCGGTCGAGTTCTTTTTGCTGATAAAGAAATCCTGTCGTTGATGATAATATCCAATTGCAAAACGCGCCTGTTCTTCCATGGTCAAATGTGCTGGAATGTTTTGCGCATTTAGCTTATCAATAATTTCACCCTTGATGCTTTCAAAAAAGCCTTTCGACTTTTCGATTTTTCCTAAATGATGCCCATACAGTTTTTCCAATAATGGTAAGACCGTAATAGGAGTAGCGGAAAACGCGCCGTAGAAACGATCGCGGATTCCTGCATTTGGCTCTTTGTAATTATTTGCTGCATTCTGTACCCGCTCGAGTACAGAAAAGAGTCTTCCGAGTAAATAACCCGGATCAGTGTTTGTTTTGTCGAGTGACATGTTGATCTCCTTATATAAAGGTTTATTGATACGATTAAAACGATTTAGATATGCTTTTAGAATTGCCGCACGAGTTCGATTGATATATCGTTCCGCTCGAATACGTCTGATGCATTGTTGAAGAAGAGTTAACGGATATTGTGAACCATCAAGAATGCTTGTAACAACAGAGCCTGCAAGATTTGGCGGAACGTTTTCCATCTTGAATTCAAGAGCAGTAGCCCGAAGTATCTTGTTAAGACATAAATAGTCGGGTTCATCGGGACCGTGAACTATTTCAAAATCATCAAAGTGCATTTTTATTTTCTCGGCAAACTCCCGTACAGTTCCTACTTTCCAAAACCTAACGGCGATTCGAGCAGCATTTGGTGAAAGGCCAAGAACATAAAAACGATTTCCTTCTTCAAATGGAAGTTTTCCTGAATACGCTGCTTCATAAAGCGCTTTAACTGCTTTTATGCCACGATCAGGGTCGTCTTTAGGTGAGTCTGAGATGTACCATGCGAATTCATGTTCAAGGTTGAACGATTGGAAATTTTTCTCTGCCCAAAATATTGTTGTCGAATCTCCTATGTATACTTTATTTTGTGAATCTTTACCCAAAAGCAAATTTAATGCTGTCGTATAGGCAAATGCTGGTGCTTTGCCAACAGGTGAATTAAAATTTTTTTCTTTATGATAAGAACAGAATGAATCTTTGTTAAAGGAAATAAAAGACCTTTCTGCTTTTCCATCGGAACCAGATACACCTTTTATTGGAGGTTCAAGTCGAACAAGTTCTGTATTCTCTCCGCTGATCAGGCAAATACCATATTTGTCTGAACCCTTATTTATTTTATTAATAGCTTTTTTAATTTCAGGTACATCAGTAATTGGTGTAACAGTAACATTTTGTTCAATTGCTAAAAGCAAATTTTGATTGAGAGATAAAACTTGATCCCAGATGGAATCCTTCGTAATAGTTTCTGACTGATTGTTAGTACAAAATCTTTTCACTGCGCTCAAAAAAACATTATCGGATGATAAAGAGTTAATCCTTTCAAGAAATGAATGATGTTGTGCTTTGACTCTTTCTTTGTCCGGATTGGGTTTTGCATTGGTTGGTACTGGAATACCAAACATGTATTCGATGTTTTCCCAAAGAAGGTTCGATTTAATTCCATTTCCTTTTTTCTCTCCGAGAGCAGGAACAAGATAAGCATGCGCTCTTTTCTTTTTACCTTTATCTTCTCTAGTATCTTTGAAACAAACAAAATTTCCATCTTCATTAATAACAGTAAGAAATGGAATTTCCTTCCATTCCCAACCTTCGGGTGCAACATTACTATTTTTGTCTGCTGCTTTTCTTTGGTAATATTCATTCAATACTTGTAGTATCATCTTCTAATCTCCTCGCTTTCTAATGGCGGAATTTTTACAACACCGTCTTCAATCTTTGCTCTAAAAAACATCGGCTGCGGGTTATCCAAGTTTGTAAAGTCCATATCATAAAGCATAAAGCCGAGATCGCGTGTCTCAGAAATTGGTTTTGTTTCTATATCAGAATTTTCAACAAGCCGAAAACTGCAGCTAAATTCGCGTGCACCAAGGTATGGCTGATTAAAGCATTGTCCTTTTTTGGCTCTGCGCTCAAAGATAGCAAGATATTTTCCCGGTGTTTCATCTTCTCGTTGTGTTTCCTGCTTCTCTTCCCATGCTTTAATTTCTTCCTTCATAAATTCTTTTTCCTCCGGGTCCCAAAGATATTCCGGCACTACTGAATGCTTATTGTTTTTTCTTTGTTCAACCGGTATGTATTCAAGTACGGCATAGAAGCGGTATTTTACATCGCGTAAAAAAAGTCCGGCACGTTGCTGGCGGTTAGGCTCAATTAAAATTCCAGTTTCACTTTTGGGATTCATTACAGCGCCGACTTCATTTCGCCGCACGGAAATCCATTTGATTGGATTAAGAACTTCTATCTTTTGTATATGCCAGCGTATAGCCGGCTTCCAAAAAATTGCTTCAAACACTGCACGCACTGATGAAGGAGTGGGAACATCGTAGCTGACACGCTCTACCTTCATTTCCGGGCGTGTAAAGCATGCGTAATCTCCCCAAACCTCCAGGCAGAAAGGTTTGTGTGTAATTTCAACCATGTTTTATTCTCCTATGGTTTGTAGATAAATTCGTATTCAGCAATTTGATCATTCGTTGATATATCATCCCTACGGGATTTCCGATTACCATTTGTTTTCTTGCTATAAAAATATTCGTCCCTACGGGACTAGAGAAATATGTAGTTTTGGATAATCCCGTTAGGGATTTAATATTTATAAAACGTATGTACGAACCAAAAAATATAATCCCGTAGGGATGAAATATGTCCGCAATTTTACACAACGCCGTTGCCAAAAATCCAATCGCTTTCATTTCCTAATAATCCCAAACCGGGTTTATAAAGAACCGGATCGCTTTGAACATAATAGCCATTAATCTCTTCGACGTAATTATTTTTTTGTATTCGATTAAACATGTGAACCGGTACATTTACAATAAACCGCTGTAGTTTTCTTCCAAGTTGTTTTGATGGACCCTTAAATCGTAATTCGCTGATCAATTTCTCACTATTATTTCCAGTCTTTTTATTTTCATACAACACAACTATACTTTTCTGTGCATCGTCAATTAATTTGAAATCATGCGCAAGAGTGCGAAATTGAAATTTGAATTCATCAGCTTCTTTTACCAATTGTTCATAGAAATGCGGCTTATCAAATCCGTTGAGGTTTGGATAAAACTGCTGGAAATATTTAGTAAAGAGTTCCGGCGTTAATTCATGAACATTATTTGTTCGCAGAATTGTTTTGCACGCATCTTCTCCTTTACGCAGCAACCCTATTGGTGCAGCTTTTGGCGGATTGAAGACAACAACTTTACCGAGTTTACCTTCAGCGGCTAATTTATTTTCACGGTTACATCGCCCCGCGGCTTGTGCAATTGAATCAAGTCCAGCAAGTGCGCGATAAACGACAGGGAAATCAATATCAACGCCCGCTTCAACAAGTTGTGTGCTGATAACGCGGATTGGTTCGCCTTTTCTGAGTTTCTTTTTTATTTCTGAAATTATTTCACTTCGTTCCTCACCACACATAAATGCAGAAAGATGAACCGTCCCTTCTGGCATTAATGAATGAAGCTGACGGCAATCGTTTCTTGTGTTAACGATGCATAACACCTGGTTATACTTGGTAAGTTCTTCTGTAATATCATTCCATTCAGAGTGAACACCCAAATCTTCGGGCATCTTCATTTCTATGCGCTGAAAATCTTTTGCAAGTGAATCGGGATCTTCAATAATGTTTATTACATTGGATAGTCCTTCAAAAGAATTTAAATCGGAGCCTATCTTTCCAACAAGCGACGGCTGTGTTGCCGTCATCAATACAACCGTAACTCCGAAATGTTCAACCAATCCTCTAAGAACGGAAAGAATCGGCTTCAGATATTCCGGCGATAACATCTGAACCTCATCCAGGATAATAATACTGTTCACAATATTGTGAAGCTTTCTACATGATGATGTTCTGCTTTCAAACAACGACTCAAACAATTGGACGTTTGTAGTTACAATTATCGGCGCGTCCCAATTCTCTGAGGCTAACCTATTTTTACTTGTTTCTTTTTCTGGATCGAGATTACTATGATGTTCAATAACCTGTTCATCTCCAAAAAATATTTTGCCGGATTTTTTCCGTCCCTCTATTTCTTCATCGTTATCGGTGCCGTATTTAAAAACTTTTGCAGTCTGCTCAATTATGCTTGTATAAGGGATTGCCATAATAATTCGCATCTTGTCATACAGCAATGCATGTTCTAAAGCGAATGCCATTGATGATAGCGTTTTACCGCCGCCTGTCGGAACATTGAGAGAGAAAAACCCTGGATGAAGTTTTGCTTTTTCCCTGCATTGTTGAAGAATCTCATTTCGTTTTTTATTTATTAGTGAATCAGAACGTTTCTCTTTCATATATTTATCAAACCGTTCTTTAAGCTGCAACATGGATAAATATTTTCCCCTTTCGGTATGCTGCTCTGGATTCATAAACCTTTCTGTGTCAAGAAAATCAGCGTCAACAAGGCAGGAGAATAACATTCTCTGCCATAAGTGGAGATGTTCTTTCCGTTTTTCCATTTCTTCGGGTTTAGTAACTCCAAGTGGTGAAGACTTTGGAAATTCCTTTTCCAAAAATTCTTTTGCTTCAGGTATTCTTCGTATGGTATCAATTTCTTCAACATTAAGAATTGGATTAAGTGGATTCTTAAATACTCTTGCAGCCAATGCATCTCCAATAGAAGGTGCTTCGGCATCGGGTAATCCCGCATGATGACCTGCAATTCCGTAAGCTACTAACCGTGAGATTGGAAGGTATTTAAGTTTATCAAATGCTAACACAGCGCCTGCTGAACTGTGATTTGGTCTTTTATTGCTTCCTTCGATGTGAGCTTCAGGGTCAACTCCTGAATTACGCAAAAGATATACTTGCCATGCAGGTAGAAATTTCCCGAGATCATGCCAATATCCCATAATCTCGCCCCAATCTTTATTTCCAAAGTGAGAGGCAAACTCACCGGCAATTTCTGCAACTCCAGCAAGGTGTTCTTTTAAAGATTGTGTTTCCCAAGAACCATCCGGATTTTGCTTTACATGCGCAATAAACTCTTTCATTCCCGCAGAGCGGTTCGCCTTTGGCGAATTCATTTCATTCAACATTCTTTCGCCTTTCGCTTACACTTCATGCACGTCAGTCCCAATTATTTTTGTTTGACCGAAAAGGAATTGATTTTATACTCAATCTATTTCGTGGAAATGTTTTTAATCACTTCTTTAACCCAGCAAAACATTACTGCGTTTTGAACAATGCAATAAGAAGCCCGCAATCTATTTCCCCCCGACTTATTTCAATTGTCGTCGGTAATTATTTAAGAGGTGCATAAAGATGGGAGTAACCCCAGTATTTTTGTAGGAAGTTAATAACCATGCTGATAAACTGCAATCTGAATTTGTCTTTTTATGCAGTTTTCGTAAAACCTCAGAATGCATGCTATAGGGATTAATGTTGCCCTCATTTTCCGTAGAGACGCATCGCATGCGTCTCCCAACGTGTCTCTGAGACGTTCTCGGAATGTTTCTACTTCAATCAAGAAAACATTTTTTCGTAGAGACGCATCGCATGCGTCTCCCAACATGTCTCCGAGACATTCTCGGAACGTCTTTACAATTTAAAATCCCCTCTCCTTACCCGCAGGCGAACTAAGGAGAAGGGTGAAGTAGTTTTTACGCAGTTGGTGCCGGTTGCGGCGTTGGTGTTTCTTCTTCCTTTCCTTTTCTGCCGCCGCCGCTTTTTGCTATCGGTTTGAACTGAACCAGTATTTCCGGATTCTTGGCAAAACATGCATTTGCAAAATTCCGCACGCGGTACATTTTATCTTTTAATTTGTCGGCCGCTTCATCACGCGCAATTGTTGCCGAGACTTGCAGCTTTTTTGCATTCTCTTGAGATGCATCAACTGCAACTAATTTTCCATACGTGGAATTCAGCTCGTCAATATCAGCCTGCGTTAAACCGTTCTGAAGCAGAACGCCGTGCTGTTCCAAAATTAATCCCGTCATATATTCGCACAGAGGACGGAGTTTCTTAACTGAAACCGGCATTTGTTCGCCAACCCTGAAAAGTTTCAAGTTTCTCGGATCGTTTCCGTATGCGCTCTTTGCAGCGCTTTTAATTCTTTTGATAAGTTCGGAAACTTCTGTTATTGCTTGGTCCTGTTCGGCGGTTTTATCCGCAACTAATTTTACCGCTTTCTGCTGTGCAGCTTCCTTTAGTTTCAGATTTTCTTTCGCATCAGTAAATGCAGTATAGTTCGCGTCGGAAAAACCCTTCGTGTTCATTACAACACGGTTATCATCAACAGCTTTTTGAAGAGCTTCGCTGTCTTGACCTAGATAATCGATTTTCGCAGCCATACTTCCTCCTACTAATTATTAGTTTATTTATTGGTCAACGGGGATAACAACTGCACCCCTGTGATTACGAATCTTAACTTCTCTGGTGAATATTTGATGACAATTTGCTAAACCCCATATTAGTAGAATGCTAGCTATAGATTATTTTTCAGTTAACTCATTAATAATGTAAAAATTAACCTATTCTCTTTCAATAATAATGTTTACTTCCGCTAAAAAACCATCGGAAAATCTATTTATTTCTCTGGAAATCATATTTATTCCACTGAAATCTTTGTTTTTCCCATCGGAAATAATATTTACTGCTGTAGAAATCATATTTGATCCATCGGCAACAATATTTGTCTCTTTGGAAATGATATTTACCCCATTTGAAACAATATTTCATTCTTTGGAAAATATATTTAGTCCGATGGCAAGAATATTTGAACCGTTGGAAACGATATTTAATCCGTAGGCAACAATATTTACTTCATTGGACAGAATATTTGAAGCGATGGAAATCCTATCTAATCCGGTGGAAACAATATTTGAACTCTTGGATAATTACTTTTTTCGTAGAGACGCATCGCATGCGTCTCCCAACATGTCTCTGAGACGTTCTCGGAACGTCTCTACTTCAGTCAACAAAATATTTTTTCGTAGAGACGCATCGCATGCGTCTCCCAACATGTCTCCGAGACATTCTCGGAACGTCTCTACAAATATTTTTCTGAAATAAATTTATGTTTCACCTTTCACAAACCATTTTCACTTTTCTCGTTTGACTTTTCACGCTTTTAACTTCTCTGTTGCTTTTTTAGTTTCATACAAATAAGTTGCTCAAAAATTTTTCGAAAGGTGAAAATGAAAATTCTAAACAAAATTCTGCTCGATACATTTCTATACTTCTTATTTCTGACTTCTTCATTCTCTATAACAATGCACGCCCAAAACCTCTCGCCGGAAAAATTAAAAAGTTATGACGAACTCGCTGCCAAAATGGTAAGAACAGTTTTAGTCGATCAGAAAGGTTACGGTTGGCTGAAAGAGCTCTGCAAAACCGGTCCGCGCTTAAGCGGTTCGGAAAGATCGATGAAAGCCATCAAGTGGGCGGAAGCAAAAATGAAAGAATGCGGGTTCGATTCCGTCTGGCTGCAACCTGTAATGGTACCGCACTGGGTCAGAGGTAAAGTCGCGCAAGCATATATCAGCAGTTCGAAAAAATATAAGAATGAAAAATTGAAGATCCTCGCGTTCGGGGGAAGTGTCGCTACTCCTAAAAGAGGAATTACCGGTGAAGTAATAGAAGTGAAAAGTCTCGATGAAGCGAAAGCTCTTGGCAACAAAGCGAAAGGAAAAATTGTTTTCTACGACCGTCCGCTTGATCAAGGTACGCTTAACACGTTTCAGGCATACGGCGAAGCGGTGGACCAGAGAATGAACGGCGCTATCGAAGCAGCAAAGGTTGGCGCTGTTGCGGTGCTCGTGCGTTCAGTTCAAACAAAATATGATAACGTGCCTCACACCGGCGTGATGGAGTATGATAAAAATGTTCCGGAAATTCCCGGCGCTGCAATCGGTTTTATTGATGCGGATTTCTTGAGCAAAGCAATTAAAGTTGATCCGCATTTGAGAGTTACAATCAAGCTCGATTGCAAAACACTTCCCGATGCGCAGTCATACAATGTAATTGGACAAATTACAGGAAGCGAAAAACCGAACGATGTAATTGTTGTCGGCGGACATTGGGACAGTTGGGACCAGGGATGCGGCGCGCATGACGACGGAGCGCCGTCGTTACAAACAATGGAGTCGCTCGATCTTTTGAACCGCATGCATTTGAAACCGAAGCGAACCATTCGCTGCGTACTTTTTATAAATGAAGAAAACGGTTTGCGCGGCGGAATCGAATACGGCAAGTATGCATCCAGCGGTAAGGAGACTTATCTCGCAGCAATCGAATCTGACCGCGGGGCATTCACACCAAGAGGTTTTTCCGTTACTACCGATTCCCTTTCTTTATTAAAGATGCAAAGCTGGCTGCCAATTCTTAATAAAACTTATATCGATTGGATCCGTAAAGGCGGAAGCGGCGGAGACGTTGATCAAATTAAAAATGCCAAAGCTTGGTTGGGATACGTTCCGGATGATCAGCGTTATATGGATTTGCATCATTCTGCTAATGATGTTTTGGAAGTAGTCAGTCCGCGTGAAATGGAATTAGGAACTTCTTCGATTGCATTGATGAGCTATTTGTTGAGTGAGGAAGGTTTATAATTTAATATGTGACAAATAACAAAGTGCCTCTGCGGATTGAATTTCCACAGAGGCACTCTTGCTCTAAATCTTGTTCATGCTCATGTT
The DNA here is from genome assembly GCA_023381535.1 of Bacteroidota bacterium. The sequence continues at coordinate 126,061 of JAMCSN010000014.1, read as the reverse complement.
CTTACTCAGGCTATCATCTTCTCCTTCCGTCGCTCCGATCCGAACCTCTTTCTGATCGACCTTGACTTCTCTCCGGACTTCTATTACCCCGTTCTGCTCTAGGTGAAGGACGATCATAAGCTGGTTGCCTTTGAGGCGCATACGATCTTTCCTGAACTTGAGGTCTATCATTCGAACGCGGTCTCTCATAAACTCGCGGTCTTTCTCTCAAGACTTCCCTTTGAATCTGGTTGTTCTGTTGTCTTTCTATCCTATCCTGGTTCCGCAGTTCATTTCTGTTTGTGCTTGGCTTTCTCTCTGCATCGCGCCGCATGTTCAAATCTCTATTCGGACTGACATTCTGGTCGCGGTTTTCAAATCCATCTCTACGAGGACTTCTTTCGCGAGAATCGATTGCTCTGTTGTCGCCTTGATCCATGCGGGTAACAATCTTATCTCTCTCAAGAGTTGTTCTTCCGTTGCCTCTCTTTATTTCCAGATTGCTTATATCCCTTCCGCTCGTTAACTCGCGCTCCGATGGTCGATAGCTAACAATTCGATTACCTTCGTCCGAACGGTATTTTCCGTAATCTCTGTAGTTGTTAACTGTGCGTAAATCTCTTTGAGCAATTCTGTAACCGGCTCTTCTTTCTACAAACGCTCTGTCAACACCGCCGTTAACAATTCTATCACGGTCGTAGTAATAATTATTTCTGTATCTGGTGTTGTCAAAAATTCTAGATGTGCGGTATTCATTAACGATATAATAATTTACTCTGTGATCGCAGAAGTGGCCATAGTCAACAAAATTCCAGTAGCGGTAGTGCGATCTCCAACCGATCGAAAAATGAATTCCGAAATCGATACTGAAAGATGCATACGGCGGAAGAGGTGCCCATCCGATATAGTCGTCGTTGTAACGCCATTCAACCCAAGCCGGTCCCCACTGATTATCCGGTACCCAAATCCATCCATAATAATTGTCGTAGTACCATCTTCCATAGTGATATGTCGCCCAGCCAAACGGTTCATCGGAATCCCAGTACCATCCGTCCTCGGTCCACGCCCAGCGACCAACAGAATACGGGCGCCAGTGAGCTGCAACTCTGAACGGACGCCAAACAACTAAGTCGCCGTCGAGTTGAATCCATTCACCATAAGGACGCAAAGCGCTATAGAAGAAATTTATCGAAATCCCCGGGTCAGGTTTTGCATCTAATTGCAATGCGAAGAAGATTATCGCGGCAATAAATATTTTCGTTTTCATGGCAGACCTCCTAATTAGTCCACTATTCACAACACAAGGAATGTGCCATTAAATTCGTAATAAAAAAAGCTAAATGGAACATTTTTTTAGAATGAATGTTTAGTTGAAAAGACAACCTTTACACTATAAAGTACATAGTTATTTATTGAACCAAAAATTACAAAACAAGGATAGCTGAATGATTCCTCAATTTTTTCTTGATCGAAAACCCCACGAGGGTTTGACTTACGAAGAATATCTTAGCTTAATGCAGCAGCACAGCGAAGATCCAAGCATCGAAAATTTTGAAACAATAAAATTAAACCAGCAGCGAACATCAAGGATTAATAAAACTTATGACGTCAGTCAAACACTGAAAAATATTATTGCCAAGATTACGTCTCATCAATTATGGATGGTTATCACAGAAGATTGGTGCGGAGATTCTGCGCAAAATCTTCCGTACATCGCAAAAATAGCTGCATGCAATCCACTGATCGATCTTAGAATTCTTCTGCGGGATCAGAATCTTGACATCATGGATTTGTATTTGACGAACGGAAATTCGAGAAGCATTCCTAAGCTCGTTGTGTTTGATCAAGACGGCAATGAATTAGTTCAATGGGGACCGCGACCAGCAGAGGCACAAACGCTCGTTAATAAAAACAAGTCGGAAGGTAAATCCAAAGATGAGTTTATAAAAGAGCTGCATTTGTGGTACGGACGAAATCGAGGCAAAAACTTAGAAGAAGAATTTGAAAAAATAATTGTGCGGCTAATCCGGCAATAAATTACTTATTCTGAAAAATTTTGAAATCAACGTTGAGCATTAAGGTTGAATTTACCGGCTTGCCGGAATTTTGTCCCGGATGAAATTTGGTTTTCATCACCGCGGCTTGCGCAGCTTCATCGCAGCCGAGTCCAATTCCTTTCACAACTTCAGCGCCGGTAACTTTCCCTTCTGCATCAACGGCAACTTTCAAAGTAACCGTTCCTTCCAAACCATACTTCAAGGCGTGTTCGGGATAAACTAAATTATTTTCAACTGCTTTTATCCCACCGATAGGAGATGCACATACTTCCACATCGCACGGCGATAAATTTTGTACAGCACCGACAGCTTGATTTCGTTTGCCCGCTAAATAATTTTGCGCCGGGGCGGAATAATTGGGATCGAAAGAAAAGTTTTCTTGCTTTGTAATCATTCCTTTCGAGAAATAATAAATATGCTTCAATCCCCCGTTCGCAAAATACGCGCGATCAATACCGTCTTTCATTCCCTCTCTCACTTCATACTCTTCTTTCACCAAACCGGAATCGAAATACTCTTTCACCCAGCCGTTTAAAATTCCATTATCATAATTTTTCTCGGTCATAATGTTGCCGTTCTCGTAGTACCAAACGGAGTTGCCTTCCAGAATATTGTCGGCATACGAAAGTTCCGATTGGACCTCACCGGTTGGGAAGTAAGTCTTGACGATTCCATTTTGAGCAAACACGCTGCATGACAGAATCATTTGTAATATTATGGTTGCGCGAAACCAGAAAGAAGATTTCATCTTATCTATGATCAACAATTATTAATAGCCGGTTCAAATTTAGAAAAACTTTTCTGTAATGATAAATGCAATTGTGCAAGATTGCTTGCAAAATTTCTTGCCGGTATTTTAAAATGAAAAAGCGGATCATTTCGACCCGCTTTTCCTTCAGCACCATACTGGGAAGATCGGCATCATTTTTTCTTTTCGATAAACTTCCATCCGCCTGCCATAGATGAAATAATTCCTCGTCCTTCAACATAATCATGGTAGAACACAAGATAGACATGAATGATCGAAAAAATTATGAAGAACCACATCATCACATGGTGCCATTGACGAACTGCGAAATCGCCGCCCATCAACGGAACGATCCACGCAAATATGTGAGGCAACCACGAATCACTCATCGCTGCATACATTCCGAATCCGGTTAAGCATTGAAATAAGAAAACAAGAAACGTTATAAAATAAGTGAAGCCCGCAAGCGAATTGTGTCCGACCGACTCAAGCGGTTTTGACTGAGTCTGCAGAATATCAATCTTCAAGACGTCAACTGCTTCTTGCACTTGAGATTTGCGGTGGATTATAAAATTTCTCCACTGCGCGAATTTATTTCCAACGAATCCCCAATAAATTCGGAACAGAAAATTGAAGAAGAAAATAAATGCCGCTACAAAGTGTATGAAGCGGATTTGTCCGAACCAATAACTGTAGGACGCTTCTGCGGCGCTTTGAACTGCTAATGGGCGACCGATTAAATACCCTGTTACGGCTAAAGCGGCAACGCATAGGACATTAATCCAGTGATAAAGTCGTACCGGCAACTGCCAAACATAAACCCGTTCGCTAATTACTCTTTCCATTATCGCTCCTAAAATGTTTGTACTTGGTGGACGTATGTACCTTTTTCATCGTACAAATGAACCGCACATGAATTGTATGTAACCGGATAAACCGCTCCCTCTCATTTTTGTTTTGGAACCTTGAATGGCTTACACTTTAGAATTAATGAGTCTACTCTAAAAAGGTATTTCAGTTGCCCAAAAGTTACGATTCCGGTATAAATTAGCAGTAGAAAAATTTGAAAATGACCTTTTTAGATTCGCCTCATTAATAATTTTCTATTTCAATTTATTCATATAAATGATAGTTTCAGCATTAAATTTTTACTCTCCCTAAAGGAATCGATGATGGAACAACATAAAGAAAGCCTTCTTAAAAATATTCTGAACACTACGGTACTTGTTTCCGCACTCGGATATTTTGTTGATATCTATGATCTTATCTTGTTCGGAATTGTCAGGGTCCCTAGTTTGACCGACCTTGGCGTCCCCGCAAATAATATGATTGAGGTTGGTGTTTACATTTTACAAATGCAAATGTGGGGCATGTTGATTGGAGGAATAATTTGGGGAGTTTGGGGTGATAAGAAAGGAAGACTCTCCGTTTTATTCGGATCAATTTTTATGTATTCAGTTGCCAATCTATTGAACGCGTTTGTAACATCGATTGATCTTTATGCGCTTCTCAGATTCATTGCCGGCGTTGGTTTAGCCGGTGAACTTGGCGCAGCAGTAACCCTTGTAAGTGAAGTGATGACGAAAGAAACGCGCGGTTACGGAACTGCAATAGTTGCAACAATCGGTGTTTCGGGAGCGATCTTCGCTGCAATCATCGGAGACGTTTTCAACTGGCACGTTGCGTTCATCATCGGCGGAATTCTTGGTTTGATTCTTTTGATTATGCGGCTGCGAATGTTTGAAAGTGGAATGTACAAGTCGGTTCAAACTGCGAACATCAGCAAAGGAAATTTTTTGAAACTGTTCACTTCCAGAGAAAGATTCTTACGATATCTTTACTGTATTTTGATTGGACTTCCGATTTGGTATGTTGTCGGAGTGCTAATCACTTTTTCACCGGAATTTGCAAAAGTATTAGGCGTGAATGAAAAAATTGTTGCGGGCAATTCCATCTTGTTCACGTACACCGGATTAATCTTCGGAGATTTTGCAAGCGGATTCTTGAGCCAGTATTTAAAAAGCAGAAGAAAAGTTGTAGCGCTTTTTATCGGGCTCACTTTCGTGTTTATTTTGTTTTACTTATTCCTTCATGGTCTTACAAAGGTTCAGTTTTACGGTTTATGTGTTTTGCTGGGATTCGCCACCGGCTACTGGGCGGTGTTTGTAACAACAGCATCGGAACATTTTGGTACAAACCTTAGATCAACGGTTACAACTACGGTCCCGAACTTCATCCGCGGTTCGGTAATACCTATTACTTTCGGATTTGAATACTTACGTTCGTCTCTCGGTATGATTTATTCCGCGCTGATAATTGGAATCGTTTCAATTGTAATTGCTTTATTTGCAATCTATAAATTGGAAGAGACATATGACAAAGATCTTAATTACATAGAAAATGTCTAAAAATTTCTAATCCAACTTTTTCTCAATCAAAACAACATTGCATGGAATTAATAAAAGAACTCCTCGATTTCGTTTTACATCTTGATACGCATCTTCACGATATCATTATTCAGTACGGCACACTGACCTATCTGATACTTTTCTTGGTAATATTTGCAGAGACTGGATTTGTCTTCACACCGTTTCTGCCCGGTGACTCATTGTTATTTGTAGCGGGAACTTTTGCCGCGCAAGGTTCATTTAATGTTCACATTTTGTTTTTGATCTTAGCAGCCGCCGCAATTTTAGGCGACACAGTGAATTACTGGATCGGTCATTACTTCGGCAATAAACTCTTTGAAAAGGGTTCAAGATTTCTAAAGAAAGAATATTTGGATCGCACTCATCAGTTTTATGAAAAGTACGGAGGCAAAACAATCATACTTGCCCGCTTCGTTCCAATCGTAAGAACTTTTGCGCCGTTTGTAGCCGGCATCGGATCGATGACCTATCCAAAATTCATTTCTTACAACATAATCGGCGGTGCAATTTGGTGTGCACTTTTTGTGTATGGAGGATTTTATTTTGGTAACTTAGCGTTCGTAAAACAAAATTTTTCTTTAGTAGTAATCGCTATCATTTTTATATCTATAATTCCGGGTATTACCGAGTACATGAGACATAAGTTGAATAAGTCCAACAAATAAAAAATTACTATTTCTTGAATGGAGACACGAAATGGGAAATGAAACACTTCTAGACCTTTTGATGAAAGGCGGATTCACAATTTTCATCCTGGCGTTGAGTTCAATCTTCTCGCTGAAAGTCATTATAGAAAAATTGATTCAGTTCAACGGAATTAAATCCAAGTACAATGAGGAGCTGCTCACGCAAATTGCTGAAAAACTCGAAGCAAAAAGTTTGAAGGAAGCCATAACGGTTTGCAAGAACTACAAAATTACATCGCTCGGTTTTAAAGTTACTTCCCCGCTTGCAAATGTAATGAAGTACATCCTTGAACATCTTCACCTATCAAAAGAAGATTTAACCGAAACCGCATACAACAAGCTTGATCAGGAAATTACAAAACTTGAAGGCGGTCTTGGAGTTCTTGCAACTCTCGGCGCGGTGTCACCTTTCATTGGATTATTCGGAACTGTTGTTGGAATTATCAAATCGTTCAGCGCGCTATCATTAACCGACACATCAAATTATGCGCACGTGATGAGCGGAATTGCCGAAGCATTGATTGCAACTGCCGCTGGTTTATTTGTTGCGGTGCCGGCTGTTATGTTCTACAACTATTTCACGAAAAGATTAAAGCTGAGCATACCTTCGTTCGATGAATCAATTAACGGCGTGATAAGAGTTCTTAAAAGCTCCAAGTAAAGAGGATTTATGAGACGATTCAGACTGGAAGAAAAAGAATTTTCAGAAATCAACATTACTCCCTTCACAGACATCGTGTTGGTGCTTCTAATTATTTTTATGATCACAAGCCCGTTTCTTATTTCCGGTTCGTTCAAAGTTAAGCTGCCGCAATCAACAACCGCTGAAACGGAAATCAATAAAGGTGTTGAAGTCTATATGGATGAGAAAGATAAAATCTTCATCAACAATAAGACTGTCGCGTTTCAGGAAGTGCCTTTCTATCTGCAAAAAGAATTTGAAAAGACCGGAGTGAAAGAAGTAATAATTAAGGCAGATAAGGACGTCCTTCACGGTTCATTTGTGCAGCTGCTTGATCAATTGAAAAAAGCCGGTGCGACCAAACTTCTGATAGCCACAACCCGCATAGAGAGTACAACACCTTGACAAAAATGATTTACGCACTTTCCACTTAATAAATTTCAATGCCGGGTAACGTCTCAAAATATGTTTCATTTTCAATTTCACTTTTAGTTCACTCAATTATTTTTTTTCTTTTTTACATCGCAGCACATAATTACAATCCTAATGCAAACGGTTTGATCGAGTTCAATTTGTTTGAAGAATCCGGCGGTAGCGGCGGAACAACAACTGCTACAGAAGAACCGGAAGAAAAAATAAATACAAGCGAGAAGAAAGTTGAAGAGAAAGTGAAACCAATAGCTAAACCGGCGGAAGTGAAAAAAGAAACTGCTGCTGTCGGAAATCAATCGGGCGATGCAAAAGGAACCGGCACGGGTAGCGGAACAGGAACCGGCACCGGTAAGCCGGGGATTTCGTTGGGCATTCCTATAATTCAAAAACCGAAAGAAGAAATTTATTTTGTTGCCGTCGATGAAATGCCCGAACCGCTTGGCGGTTTTGATGAGATCAATTCAAAGGTAATTATTCCGCCGCAAGCAAAACAAAAAGGAATTTCCGGTACAGTGTTCGTTCTGGCATTTATAGATCAGTACGGCGTGGTTAGAAAAACCATGCTCACAAAAGGTATCGGCTACGGATGCGATGAAGCAGCGATGATGGCTGTTTCACGTACACGATTCAGACCGGGCAAACAAAACGAGCAGCCGGTAAAAGTACAAATGCAAATCCCGGTTTCTATCCGGTAACGTTTTGATTCTTTTTCTGAGACGCCTTCCAAATAAAATAAACCGGTATTCCCAACAAAACAATTATTAGTCCGGGCCAGGTGTACATCGGTTTTTCTACAATCAAAATGATTGAAATGGTAGAAGCAAGAAAAATGTAAAGGATAGGCAGCACAGGATAACCGAAAGCTTTGTACGGTCGTTCCGCATCCGGTTTTCTTTTTCGTAAAATGAAAACGCCGATTATCGTCAGAGAATAAAAAATTAGGACGGTAAATATCACGTAGTCCAAAAGCTGGGAGTAAGTTCCGGAGAGACATAAAACGCTTGCCCATATTGCTTGAAAGATAAGCGCTTTTGCCGGAACGGAATTTTTATTTAATTCACCGGTAGTTTTGAAGAACAAATTGTCTTTTGCCATTGCGTAATAAACCCGCGCGCCGGCAAGTATTAAACCGTTGTTGCATCCAAATGTTGAGACCATTATCAGCACCGCCATTATCAATGCAGCCGGTTGACCGAAAAACATTTGTGCTGCAGCGGTACCAACTCGATCATCAGCCGCAAATTGAATTCCCTGACCCACAACATCTTTAGCTTGCGGATTTCCGGCAAGCGGAAGTACAACTAAATACGCTACGTTAGCGAGCACATAAAGAAGTGTTACTATCAACGTTCCTAAAAATAGACTTAATGGAATAACTTTTTTCGGATTTTTTATTTCGCCAGCGGTGAACGTAATATTTTCCCACGCCACACTCGCGAACAGTGAACCGACCATCGCGACTCCGATTGCAACGATAACAGAGAATCCGCTTAATTGTTCAATCCATTCGATTTTGCCGCCAGACATGTGAAGCCACTGCCCTTCCCAGACTTTTGAAAAATTGGCAGCGATTGCATGGGCATTTGAACCGACAAAAATTCCTAAAACAATTAGACCGAGAAGTGCGAGTGTTTTTGCAATCGTAAATATGTTTTGAACAAACTTTGCTTCCCGCAACCCTCTCATGTTTATGTAAGTCAAAAATAAAATCAGAACGATTGCCAATATTTGTCCCGATGAAACTTTGAGTCCAAAGAAATTGAATAGAACGTTTGCGGTACTAAACCAAGGGATGAGAACCGCAGTAAATTTTGCGAACGCAACGGCAACGGCTGCAATTGTTCCGGTTTGAATTACCAAGAACAAAGTCCATCCGTAAAGAAATCCAACCAACGGATTGTATGCTTCGCGCAAATAAACGTACTGACCGCCTGCGTTGGGCATCATTGCGGCAAGTTCGCCGTAACTTAATGCGCCGACCAAAGTAATAACACCGGTGATTAACCAAACTAAAAGCAGCAATCCGCTCGAGCCGACTGTTCGAGCAATATCGGAACTGACAATAAAAATTCCGGAACCGATCATTGAACCGACAACAATCATTGTCGAATCGAATAAACCTAATTCGCGTTTTAATCCGGTGGAAGTTTCTTGTGCGGTAGAAAATGTTTCTTTGTGCATATCCATCCCAATGATTGTGGGAAGGAATTTAATCTTTGATTAAATAAAGCACCACAAAAAAACACTCGCGGTGTAAACAAAATTTTCTGCGCGGAATTTCAATCGATTGCTTTTAATCCCACGACGGTAGTCTTGAGTGAATGCTTTCACCATGCTGGCTGATATCAAGTCCTTCGATTTCTTCTTCCTTGCTGACGCGCATCGGCAAAATTTTATCCGTTATCATGTAAAGTAAGTACGATCCGCCAAACGTAAAGACGCTAACTATTGCAAGCGCGATCATGTGCATAAAAAACGTGTGAGTCTCGCCGTGGATTAATCCAACATCTTTTGCAAAGACGCCGGTAAGAATCATTCCAACAATTCCGCCCAAACCGTGACAAGGAAAAACATCGAGCGCGTCGTCGAGAGTAGTTTTACCTTTCATTGTTACTGCGATGTTACTTATCAGTGCAGCCGTAGCACCGATGAAAATACTCGCTCCAACAGAAACGTAACCGGCGGCAGGAGTAATTGCAACCAAACCGACAACAGCGCCAATGCATGCACTCATCGCCGATGGCTTTCTGCCCATGAGTATATCAAAGAATAACCAAGACATTGCAGCAGCGGCTGATGCCGTGTTTGTTGTTGCAAATGCCAAAGCTGCTAATCCGTTTGCAGCCATTGCGGAACCAGCATTGAAACCAAACCATCCGAACCATAACAATCCGGTGCCTAAAATTACGTACGGTATATTAGCCGGAATGTGGCGTTCTTTAGCAATGTGTGTGTGCCGCCTTCCGAGATGAAGAGCGCCAGCGAGCGCAGCAAATCCCGCCGACATGTGAACCACGGTTCCGCCGGCGAAATCCAAGACTCCCATTTTTCTTAATATTCCGTCCGGATGCCACGTCATGTGCGCTAACGGAGTGTAAATAAAAAGAGAAAACAAAATCATGAACAATAAGTATGAGGAAAAACGAATTCGTTCCGCAAAAGAACCGGTTATGAGTGCTGGTGTAATGATTGCAAACTTCAATTGAAAAAGAGCGAAGAGAATTAACGGAAAAGTCGGAGCTAACAGCGGATGAGTATTTCCATCAACGCCTCTAAACATAAAATAAGTAAACGGATTGCCGATTATTCCTCCGATAGAATCTCCGAACGCCAAACTGAAACCAACAACTACCCACACAATACTAATTACGCCCATCGATATAAAACTCTGAAGCATCGTTGAGATTATATTTTTTCTTCCAACCATTCCCCCGTAAAAGTATGAAAGACCCGGCGTCATCAGCAGAACTAAACCTGTGGCGGTCAACATCCATGCTGTGTCGCCGCTATTTATCGGACCGCCAACAATGTGTGACGAATTATAATTCAAAACCGCGCCGGCAATGGCTATGATGAACAGAACGGCAAACGGAACAAATTTATATTTAGTCATTTTCTCTCCATTATGAATACTAGCAATGGCATCATTCAAAAAATATTATAAATCAATTAACTTAATAAGGTTGGCGTGCAAATATACCTAATTAAATTGCCCAATCGCAATAATTTCATAGATATTTTGAATGGTGACTTTTCTCCGCGCAGTTCTAGCGCAACAATCAAAAAAGGTTTTGATGGCGAGTATAAATTTATTGAGGCGGATGAATTCAAAAAAAAATACCCTGCCGGAAAATCAGCAGGGTATTCAAAATAACTTATCATGCAAAAAACTATTCAGTAATCCGCATTTTGTAGAACGAACGCCACGCGAAATAAAGAGCGACTGCTAAGACAACAATTCCAACGTAGGGCGCAGTATTTCTAAACTCTTCCGAGATAGCGATTTCCATAGCCAACAATCCAAACAAGGTTGTGAATTTGATTACCGGATTTAGCGCAACGGAAGATGTATCTTTAAATGGATCGCCAACGGTATCGCCGACAACGGTTGCGTCGTGAAGCGGCGTACCTTTTTCTTTCAGCACAACCTCAACAACTTTCTTAGCATTATCCCATGCACCGCCGGCATTTGCCATAAACACAGCTTGAAATAATCCGAATACGGCAATCGAAATTAAAAAGCTTATAAAGAAAGCCACAGGCGCTACCGACGTAGCTGGCGCAGATAAAAGTGCGAATGCCAACGCGAAACTAAAAATTGCAATGAAGATATTCAGCATTCCGTTTTGAGCATATTGAGTACAAATCTTCACTACTTCTTTTGATTTTTCTATCGAAGCGCTTTTGTTTGCATTCGGATCCAACTGAATATTTTTCTTTATGTATTCTACAGCACGATGAGCACCGGTTGTAACAGCTTGCGTTGAAGCGCCGGTGAACCAGAAAACAACCGCACCACCGCATAAGAAACCAATGTTTGTATATGGATTAAGAATGCTCAACACACTTGAGGGATCTATACCAAGCGTATTTCGTAATAGGAGAATAAGTGAAAATATCATCGCTGTGGCGCCGACAACTGCAGTTCCAATCAGCACAGGTTTTGCCGTTGCTTTAAAAGTGTTTCCGGCTCCATCATTTTCTTCCAGGTAATGTTTTGCTTTTTCAAAATCCGGTTTGAAGCCAAAATCTCTTTCAATTTCTTTGTCAATATCTTTTATCTCTTCGATAAGGGAAAGCTCGTAGATTGATTGAGCATTATCCGTAACCGGTCCGTAGCTGTCAACCGCAATGGTAACCGGTCCCATGCCCAAAAATCCAAATGCGACTAAACCGAATGCGAAGATCGAAGGAAACATCATAAATCCGGAAAGTACTTCTGCGCTTGCGAAATACGCGATGAACATTAAAAGTGCGAAGATCAATCCCATCCAGAACGCGCTGAAATTTCCCGCAACAAGACCGGAAAGAATATTTAATGATGGACCGCCTTGACGTGAAGCTTCGATAATTTCATTTACGTGCCGCGATTTTGTACTGGTAAATATTTTTGTGAATTCAGGAATCAGCGCAGCGCCGAACGTACCGCAGCTTATAATAATCGAAAGTACAACCCAAATGTTGTTCGGCAGAGAACCGATAAGAAAATAGGAAACCACAAACGTTGCAGTGATAGACAATGCGGACGAAATCCAAACCAGCGAAGTGAGCGGAGTTTCGAAATTAATATCATCTTTGCCGGTATAACGGTAGTAACTCACAGCTTTGTTAATGTAGAAAGCTCCGATCGAAGTTAGAATCATTATGATACGAATTGAGAAAATCCACGTCAACAATTCGGTTTGAATATTGATATCATGAACTGCAAGAACAATTAAACTGATTAGCGCAACGCCTGTAACGCCGTATGTTTCAAATCCGTCGGCTGTTGGACCAACGCTATCGCCGGCATTGTCGCCAACGCAATCAGCTATCACGCCCGGGTTGCGCGGATCGTCTTCTTTTATTTTGAAAACTATTTTCATTAAGTCCGCGCCGATATCGGCAATTTTTGTAAAGATTCCGCCGGCAATTCTTAAAGCGCTTGCGCCTAATGATTCACCAATTGCGAATCCTATAAAGCAAGCACCGGCATAAAATCTCGGGATAAATAATAGAATAATTAACATCATGATTAGTTCAACGCAGATCAGCATAACACCGATACTCATACCGGCATCCAAAGGAATGTTGGAAAGTTTTAACGGTTTTCTTTCCAACGATGCAAATGCCATTCTGCTGTTTGCCAACGTATTCATTCTGATACCGAACCATGCAACACTGTATGATCCGGAAATTCCGATCACGGTCCACATGAGAATCAAAAGTATTCCGGGAATTCCGTTATCCATTAAGTAACCAAAATAAAATGCTATGCATGCCGCGATGAAAATGAAAAGTATTCCCAAAAACTTGCCCTGCTGAATTAAATATGTTTTGCTTGTTTCAAAAATAATTTGCGCTACATCTAACATAGATTTATGCGCTTGTAACTTTTTAACTTTTCTATACTGGTATATCCCAAACAAGATCCCAATCAAACAAACAAAAATGCCGATGATCAGAATTTGACTTTGGGATTCGTTTAGAGTTGGGATTTTAAGATTTTCTTCGCCTGCATAAGTATAAATTGGTGTTAGGATGAGAAAGACCATTGAAAAAATTCGTTTTAGCATAAGCCCTCTTTATTTTTCTTTGTCTTAAAGATAAGAGTTATAAGTTTAATACAAAAAGAAAAATTCGGGACGAAATTCTTTTTTGATAACTACTATTTCCTTTCGATAAAAAAAGTTAAGGACCCAGATCGCTGGTGTCCTTAACTTTTAAATAGAAGAGTGAGTTTAAACTTAATTATGCTAATTGTAGTTGTTCAACTTAACAAACCAATCGCTGGATTGTTCTAACAGTTGATTGATTCTTTTTACCAGCTTATGCGGATCATCGAGATTTCCCTCTTGCAGCAATGCCGATTCGTACAACTGTTCCGTTGCATCTTTGATAAATTGATTTTCCGAATCAACTCTGAATACTCTTATCAAGTTGCGGACTAATTTATGATTCGGATTCACTTCGAAAATTTTCTTCTGCTGCCCCATTTCTTTATTCGTCATCTTGAGAATTTTATGCATCGACGCGGTTACACCTTCTTCTTTGGAAACCAAACATGAGGCGCTATCAACCAATCTTGTGGATTCTACTACGTCTTCCACGCGGTCAGAGAGAATGTTTTTCATTTTAGAAAGCAGACTACTGAAATGTTTCGCATCATCTTTGGTAAGTTCTTCAATTTTATCCTTCGGCAGTTCAACGTCTTTCATCTCTTTTATTTTCTTTGAATCAATCGACTCAACCGATTTGAATTCGAAGTCCTTGTACTTTCTCAAAGACGAAACGACAAATTCATCAACCGGATCGAAGAGATACAAAACTTCCAAACCTTTGTTTCTAAAAATTTCCATGTGAGGATCAACATCAATCGAATCGTGGTTTGGCCCGGTGATAAAATAAATTTCTTTCTGACCCTCTTTCATTCTTGCAGAGTATTCCGCCATAGAAATCAATTCATCTTTGTCTTTGCAAACCGACGAATTGAATCTGATCAGCTCAACAAACTTATCATGATTAGTGAAGTCACCATAACCAAGCTTGAAAATTTTGCCGTGTTCTTTCCAAAATTCCTTGTAACCGTTTTCATCCGACTTTGCTTTATCAGCCAAATAACCGAAGACAGTGCTCGTTACGCTCGACGCAATTTTTGTAAAGATCACATTTTCTTGCAGCGTTTCTCTCGAAATATTTAGCGGTAGGTCTTCGGAATCAACAACACCTTTCACAAAGCTCAAATACTCCGGCACCAAATCTTTGTTCTTGTGCTGAATCAAAACTCGGCGGACATACAAATCCAATCCGTAATTTTCTCTGTCGAACCAAAAAGCTTCGCTGCTCTTTTTCGGAATAAAAAGAAGCGCATTAAATTGAATCGGCGCATCAACGGATTTGTGAATAACGTCTGCCGGTTCTTCGTTATCGTAACTGAGGAATTTGTAAAACTCGTTGTACTGTTCTTTTGTAACCGAACTTTTCGGTTCGCGCCAAATTGCATTTACGGTATTAATTTTTTCTTTGCCCAAATATATCGGGAAGGAAACAAAATTGGAGTGCTTCTTTATTATATTTTCCAGCCGCCATTTTTCGGTGAACTCCTTCGCATCATCTTTTAAATGCACCTCGATCTTCGTCCCGCGTAAAATTTTTTCATCCAACTCCGAGATTTCGTAATCGCCAAGTCCATCCGAATGCCATTCGACCGGAAGCGCTTCGCTTCTGAATGATCTTGTTGTAATAACAACTTCTTTAGCAACCATAAAGACAGAGTAGAACCCGATTCCGAATTTACCGATGATATTACTCGTCTCGGATTTTGTTTCGGCGATCAATTTTAAAAATTCTTCTGTGCCGGATTTTGCGATAGTACCGACATTCGTGATCAATTCATCGCGCGTCATGCCGATACCGGTATCTCTCACAGTCAAAATATTTTTCTTCTCGTCGAAATCAATTTTTATCTCGAGCGGCAAATCTTTATCAACAATAGCGCTCCCGCGGTTGGATTCGAAACGTAATTTATCGAGAGCATCGGACGCATTCGAAATCAATTCACGAAGAAAAATTTCGCGGCTTGTGTATAACGAATGCACAAGTATATCTAAAAGTTTTTTTACCTCAGCTTTGAATTCATATTTTTCGGCGTGCAGCTTTTCACTCATTTTTACCTCCGTACTTGTGAAAAGTTATTAATAACATATTAGAATTATTTGTACAAAAATAAGAAGTGTCTAAGTTTTCCTCAATCGGTTGGTTAGATGCGGGAAGCTACTTCTTCTCAGTCGTATCCTTCTCTCCGTCGTTAACAGCCTTTTTGAATTGTCTAATGCCCTCGCCCAAACTTTTAGCAAGGTCCGGTATTTTTTTGCCGCCGAATAAAAGTATGACTATAAACAGAATAATTAGTATTTCACCGAAACCAAGATTTCCCATTTTTACCTTTCTCTCAATTTTTCCAAATGAATAATAAAAAGAATTACCGCTCTTGCAAAGTGGTTTCGAGAGAATTTTTACCGGTTACTTTAAAACGAAATCCGGAAAGGTGCCCGGCGAATATTTTTTTATCTCCGCAATCAATTTCGCAACCTCGCCCATCTTTCCTTCCCTTGCATAAATACTCTGAAGATAAAAGCGCGCAATGGAATTTGCCGGGTCTAAGCCGGATGATGACTTAAAACCTCCTCTGCTTTGGTCAAAGCGCCGGCATGATAATATGCCAAACCTTTTGTAGTCAGAGCATCGGTTAATCTATCATGACAAAAAAAATGAAATGCTGTCACATTCAGAAAGAACCAAGTTCAAAAGGTCTTTGCTGCCGGAGTTAGTCAGATCAAGAAAATAATTGTTAGCAAGAATGTAATGTTTGGAGTACCTTGGCGGTAAAACCGATACCGGATAAAATCATAACCCATAGAAAGTTGGTAAAACCCTCTACCTATAAAGTGGTGATGAGTTACAAAAACAATTTACTAATTTTCCGCTAGAGAAAAATTTTTCACTGCAAACTGAGAACTGCATACTGTGAACTTAAAGACTCACATACGAGAAACCGTAAAACTTGCGCTGCCGATTTCTACAGGGCAGCTCGGTCACATAATGTTAGGAGTTGTTGACAGTTTGATGGTTGGCAGAGTCGGTTCCGCACCGTTGGCAGCATCATCACTTGTTAACGGAATTTTCTTTCTTGTCCTTGTCATTGGAATCGGATTATCAATGGCTTCCACACCTCTCATTGCGATGGCGAGAGGCGCTAACAAGTTTGATGAATGCGGCAATATTCTAAATCATTCTATCGTTGTGAATGTCAGCTTCGCAGTTGTTATATCGGCATTCGCGTTCGCTCTATCATTTCTAATTCCTTTTTTGAATCAGCCCAAAGACGTAGCGAGCCAAGCCGTTCCTTATTTGATGGTGCTGAGCGGATCGGTTTTGCCGTTCATTATCTTCCAATCTTACCGCCAGTTTCTTGAAGGACTTTCAAAGCCGAACGCGCCGATGGTGATTGCCATCCTCGCAAATTTCTTAAACGCTTTTTTGAATTTGATTTTCATCTTCGGAAAATTCGGAATACCGGCATTGGGACTTACTGGAGCCGGGATTGCAACTACAATTACACGATGGGCGATGGCACTCGCATTGATGCTATACACGCTGAACTATAAAGCTGTTAAGATTTATAAACCGCAGCTAAAATTTACCGGCTTAAATTTTTCGCTGATTAAAAAAATAATCAACATCGGTTTGCCGAGCGGGTTTCAATATTTTCTTGAAGTCGGCGCTTTTAGTTTTGCCGCAATCATGATGGGCTGGTTGGGGAAAATTCCTTTAGCCGCACATCAGATTGCAATGAACCTTGCATCAGTAACATACATGATAATTCTCGGCATATCTTCTGCCGGTACAATCCGCGTCGGAATTGCATCGGGTGAGCGAAGTATTGCCGAAGTTAGAAAAGCCGGATTCACGGCAATGGGGCTGGCGGTTTCGGTCATGTTTTGTTTCGGCGTAATATTTATTTTGTTCAGAAATTTTTTCCCGTCGCTTTACATCGGCGAAGGACAAGTGATTGAACTTGCGTCGCAGCTTCTGATTGTTGCCGCACTCTTCCAAATTTTCGACGGGCTGCAAGCATCGAGCATTTCTGTTTTGCGCGGATTGACCGATACGAAGATTCCGATGATGATTTCTTTTGCATCATATTGGCTAATCGGAATTCCGATTGCAGTGCTTCTCGGATTTTATTTTTCACTTGGCGCCGTCGGCATCTGGATAGGATTGCTGATCAGTCTTACTTCACTTGGATCGATGATGCTTGCCAGATTCAACATAAAGAGCAAACATCTTGCAAGCATTTAGGAACACATATTAAAAGTTTATTCCTATTCGAAATAGAAATTATGCTTATTTTTGTCACCAATTTTTAGAACACCTATTCAAAAAAAATCTGAAGACTTGTGAATGAGTAAATTCGCACCGTTATTTGTAATTGTTGCCGCTTCGATGTGGGGAGTGGACGGAATTGTTCTTCAACCTTCACTTTTCAATTTGCCTGTGCCACTTGTTGTGTTTATAGAATGTATGCAGGTTACCATAATTCTCTCCCCGATTTTTGTAAAACATTTTCCGAAATTAAAATCTCTAGACAGAATGGATTGGCTGGCGTTCTTCGGCGTAGCATTGTTCGGCGGCGCAATCGGTACAATGGCAATTACAAAAGCGCTCTTCTTCGTAAACTTCGTAAACCTTTCAGTAGTTATCTTGATTCAAAAATTGCAGCCGGTATTTGCACTAACGCTAGCAGCGTTTATGTTGAAAGAACGGTTGCCGAGAGTATTTTTCATTTGGGCGGGTTTAGCTGTCTTTGGCGCGTACTTTATGACATTCGGTTTTTCGCTTCCTAACTTCAACACAGGAGATAGAACTTTTGTCGCGGCAACTTTTTCTTTGATCGCTGCGATAAGTTTTAGTTCGTCAACGGTTTTCAGCAAACGCGCATTGAAAAATGTCAGTTTCGAACTCGGTACCTACTTGCGTTTTTTGATCTCGGCAATCATCATGATTATTATCGCCGGAAGTTATGGCGATTTAGGATCCGTCGTTGAAGTTTCTCAATTTCAGTGGGGAATATTTTTAATCATTGCATTCACAACCGGAGGCGCGGCAATCTTTTTATACTATTATGGATTGAAAAGAATTATCGCTTCGGTAGCAACAGTTTGCGAGCTTGCGTTTCCGTTAACAGCAGTTGTGTTAGAATATTTTATTCACGGGAATATTTTGAAACCGATTCAATGGCTGGGTGTTGTGCTATTAATTTTCAGCATCATAAAAGTATCCGGCATAAAACTTCAGACTTCAAAAGACAAATAAAAATTACTTCTTAATCTTATCAATAACTTCAGCAACTATAACCCAGCGATTCTTTTCTTTTTCCCAAACGCGCATGTAGTGGTAGTCTTCGCTTGATTTAACGTCTTCGTTTGAAACAGTTAATTCGCCGTATGTAAACCCTAAATCTTTTGAAGAAGAAATTTTTCCGCCCGCCGGTTTGAAACTATAATGTTTTTTCTCCGGGCCAATATTTTTGAAAATGCTGGACTTCCCTACGATAGGATAACTTCCGCTCTGCAAAATTTCCGATTCCGCATTCGTAAACTTATCGTATGCGTTCGCCGCACCGATTTTGGTAGTCATCTCTGAAAACTTTTTATCCAACAAAATCAGCTCATCGGATTTGATTCTTCTCAAACCTTTTATCAATCCGTGGGTTGCTCTCGCATTTTCATCCTGGTACTTCAACGTGCTTTCTTTGGAAATAGGTTTATCGTTGCTGTTTCCGAAATCGATTACAAATTTCCATTCACCGTTTGATTGCCTCTGCCAGACCGTACAAAAATTTCCGAACGCCACAGCTGCAGAATCGTCTTTATCGCGTTTCCATTCCCATGGACCGGAAGTAAAACCGAGATCGCCGTCGCGCGAAATTATTGCACGTGACGGGTACCAACTCAATACGCCGGATGATGGTTTGTTGTTTTCAGTTAAGTACTGCTTGCCGTTTACCGGCGAAGGTCTGAACAAAATTCCGTCATCGGCAATGAATTCTAAAAACGATTGGCGCGTTCCAACTTCGCCTGCGCGCCATGAGAATGCGTATTCATTTTTAATTAACGAGTTGAGAAGAAAATCTTTTTGCGCATAAGTGATTCCGCTTGTAAAAAGAAACAGAAAAAACATTAAACGATTATTCATGTATGACCCCGATAAACTTCTTGCGTTAATCTACTCGTTACCTGCCAAAAGAAAAAATCAATTTTATTTCTCTTTCTTTTCAAAGTTGATTGCCGCAGAATTTATGCAGTAGCGCAACCCGGTCGGTTTCGGCCCGTCATCAAACACGTGACCGAGATGGCTTCCGCAATTTGCACATATTACTTCTGTACGATGCATACCGTGACTGTTGTCTTCTCGAAGAATTACATTCTTGCTGTTAACAACATCCGAGAAACTGGGCCACCCGCAGCCGGCATCAAATTTTGTATCCGACTTAAATAAAATTTGTCCGCATGCGGCGCATTTGTAAACACCATTCGCATCAAAATTCCAATACTTGCCGGTGAACGGCATTTCAGTTCCTTTTTCTCTTAAGACGCGATATTGTTCGGGGGTTAAAGTCTCTTTCCATTCTTTATCTGTTTTTTCAACTTTGAATTCCATTTTCTTCCCTTTCGAATTTACCTGCTCGTCTTTCTTTTTCTCTTGAGCGGATGAATTGTTAAAATTTTGAATTACAACTATAACTGTCAACAATATTATAGAGAGAACTGCGGTTTTTCCGAATGCTTTCATGATGAATCCTTTCAAATTAATTACATACTTAAAGACGTGTCAATTGCCGTTACCTTACGAGATTTCCGGTGCAGAATTTCATCTCATTTTTTTCATGTAGGATTCTGTCTCTTCCAGCGAATTGAAGAATCCGATTCGAACGCGGTACCATGTACTTCCCCGTACAATTCCTTCGGTAAGAAATGCATTATACCCTTCTGCTTTAAGTCTCTTCACTTCGCTTTCTGCTTTGGTTTTTATTCTCCATGAAGATACTTGAAAAGAATATTTTTTACCGTCGGTGAAAATTCTGCTTTTGGGGTTGGTCTCTCCGGATGAATCGTACTCCTGAACATTTTCATTCGCATGTTTTTTCTCTTCAACATTTGTTTGTTTGGTAAGTCCCGTCTTGTTTACGGAAAGTTCTTTTGTGGTGTCGCTATTGATATCCGGTATTTCTCTCGTTTGTGTTGTGGTGTCAACTGCAGCAAGCTCGGGCTTAAAAAATTCATAAGCTTTGTTATAGATAGCACTCATTACGTCATCGTTATCGATTGATATCTCAAACTTATCTCCGCTAGATGAAAATCCGGCTGAAGAATTTTCTCCAACAATTTTTAGATTCTTATCATAATAAAGTGTGCCGATGACAGAATATTTCTTCGTAGTTGTGTTAAAAAGTATTTGTGATTTTATATACGAAGCTTCGCCGTTGACCGAGCCGATAGTTTGCGGCTGCTTGTAAGCAGTAATGCTTAACACGGAAAGCTGGTTCCCGAACTGATGAACATTTGCCGTATCTAAATATACAGACGTGTTTTGTTTTTGTATGACCAAAACCCAATTCTTGTTAGGCGCCTGAGCAAATGAAGTGAGAGTTGTCAAAATTGCAATAACTAAAACTTGTGCTAATCTTTTCATAAAAAAGTAATGTTATTCTTTTGAATTATAATTTACTCAAAAAAAATTTACAAAAAATTTTCCGTGTAATTAGGAATTCTTTATCTATTTCTTGACAAAAATACTTTGATGTGCTATTTTTTGCCCAACTTTTTTAGAGAATTATGCTTACGGAATTTGGCAAGGTACTGATCTTCATTATTCTCGCGATCGTATTTGTGATCATAACGCTTTTCATAAACAAGCTTATCAGACCAAATCGACCCACCTTTGAAAAACAAAAAGTCTATGAATGCGGTGAAAATCCCGAAGGTTCGCCATGGGTTAAGTTTAACATCAGATTCTATGTTGTTGCTCTCATATTCCTAATTTTTGATGTTGAAGTTGTTCTTCTATTCCCCTGGGCGTTAACTTATAAAGATTTTGGCGTTTACGGCTTTTTGGTTGGATTGATTTTCTTATTGGTACTTGGCTTGGGAATGGCTTATGAGTGGCGAAAAGGTGATTTGGAATGGGCGCGCCCTACCCCAAAACCACCAAAACTTGACGAGTTGCTGAAAAAGAATTCCGAAGCTTAGTTCTCAATTGTAGTTTTGTCTAACTAATGTGATGTTTGATTATGGGATTATTGGATAAAGAATTCTCCGACGGCAACATTCTGATTGCAAATGTTGAAGATCTTTTAAATTGGGCTCGTCTTTCATCCGTCTGGCAGCTTGGTTTTGGTTTGGCTTGCTGTGCAATTGAAATGATGGCTACCTCAATGTCCCACTACGATTTTGACCGATTTGGAGTTATACCGCGCAACACACCGCGACAAGCAGACGCAATAATTATTTCCGGAACCGTTACACTAAAGATGGCAACGAGAATAAAAAGATTATACGAACAAATGCCCGATCCCAAATACATTATTTCTATGGGAAGCTGCGCAAACTGCGGCGGTCCTTATTGGGAACATGGTTATCACGTTTTAAAAGGAATAGATAGAGTAATTCCGGTTGATGTTTACGTGCCGGGCTGTCCGCCGAGACCCGAAGCACTTTTAGAAGGACTTTTGAAGCTTCAAGATAAAATTCGTAACGAATCGTTAAGAAAAAAATCAGCATGAAGAACGCAGAAGAAATTTTTGAAATTCTAAAACAGCAATTCGGCGATGCAATAATCGGCATTGATAAAGATACCCCAACCG
Source organism: Bacteroidota bacterium (assembly GCA_023381535.1). The sequence continues at coordinate 103,924 of JAMCSN010000014.1, read as the reverse complement.
AACCGATTATAAGCGTTGATCCGCTGCAAATACATAAGGTCTGTGCATATTTAAGAGATACCGGCGAACTCAAGTTTGATAATCTAATGTGTCTTTCCGGGGTTGATGACGCTAACGGCACAAAAATTAAAGATGCAGAAGGATATGAATTCATACAAGGCGGAACGCTCAGCGTTTACTATCACCTCTACTCGATTGAACTAAAGCATAAAATTACACTAAAGGTTTCTGCTCCAAGAGAAGATGCAAAAGTTGAATCGGTGGAAAACGTTTGGAAGACCGCTGACTGGCATGAAAGAGAAGCGTACGATTTAGTTGGAATTGTTTTTCTAAATCATCCCGATCTAAGAAGAATTTTAATGCCTTATGATTGGGAAGACGGCTCTCATCCATTAAGAAAGGATTACAAGAATCCGGAGTTCTACCAAGGGATGAAAGTCCCTTATTAGCAGCAAGCTATTAGCTTCAAGCTACAAGATAAAATGCATAATTTCAAAGAATTGAAAATATGGAAGAAATCTCGACAGATTACGAAAGAGATTTATGAACTCACAGAATCTTTCCCTAGTGAAGAGAGGTTCGGATTGATTTCACAGATGCGAAGAGCCGCCGTCTCGGTCGTATCAAACATAGCGGAAGGTTCAGGTAAAGAGTCTAAAAAAGAATTTATAAGATATTTAGAGACATCGTATTCATCTGCATTTGAAGTTGAGACTCAGTTAATACTGGCAATAGATTTGCATTTTATTTCTAACGAAAAAGCTGAGCATGCGCTTACTGAGATTACGGAATTGCAGAAAATGATTTACAGTTTTATTAGAACAATTAAGAATAAGGAGCTAATAAACAATTAATCAAGCCGCCTTCAATTAAAATCTTGAATCTTGCAGCTTGATACTTGTCGCTAAAAAGAATGGCACTGAAAACCGAATCGATGGTATTAAATATGGGTCCGCAACACCCGTCAACTCACGGTGTGTTGAGACTTGAATTGGAAATTGAAGGCGAACTAGTATTGAGCGTAAAACCACACCTTGGTTATCTTCACAGATGTTTTGAGAAACACGCCGAAGCAATGCAGTACAATCAAGTTGTACCTTACACAGATAGATTGGATTACCTGGCAGCAATCGGAAATAATTTTGGCTATGCGCTCGCAGTTGAAAAGTTGATGGGAATTCAAGTACCGGAAAGAGTTGAGTACATCCGGGTCATCATGGCTGAACTTCAAAGAATCGCTTCTCATCAAGTGGCTCTTGGTTCAAACAGCGCAGACATCGGCGCGTTCACTCCCTTCCTTTATTTATTCCGCGACCGCGAACACATCCTCAACATAATTGAAGAAACATGCGGCGCGAGGATGCTTTACAATTACATTTGGGTCGGCGGGTTGTCGCATGATATCCACCCGGATTTTGTGCGCAAGACAAAAGAGTTTGTACATTATTTCAAACCGACAATCGTAGAGCTCGATAGACTCCTCAGCTACAACAAAATTTTTATTGAACGGACAGCTAACGTCGGAGTTCTTCCGCTTGATACTGCAATAAATTTTGGCGCATCAGGTCCAACATTACGCGGCAGCGGAATCAAATTCGATTTGCGAAGAGATGATCCTTATTCAATTTACGATAGATTCGATTTTGACATTCCCGTTGGTAAAGGTTTGCAAGGCACCGTTGGCGATTGCTGGGACAGGTACTACGTCCGCGTTAGAGAAATGGAACAAAGTTTAAAAATCATCGAGCAAGCTATAGATCAAATTCCCGAAGGGAACGTTCAATCGGCAATTCCAAAAAGAATTAAACCGCCGAAAGGAACAGTTTATGCGCGAGTTGAAAATCCGCGCGGCGAACTCGGTTACTTTATAATCAGCGATGGCAATACAAATCCTTTCCGCGTAAAAGTTCGTGCGCCATCATTCGTAAATTTGGAAGTGCTCGGAGAATTGTGCAAAGGTCATCTCGTTGCAGATATAATAGCAATTCTCGGCAGTATTGATATCGTATTAGGAGAAGTGGACAGATAATGTATCAATTCTTTTACGACTTAACAGACAGTGTAATTTTATCAACTCTAATCACCGCAGTATTTCCTTTGGTGAACGTGTTATTGGTTGCACTCATCGGCGTTTATCTTGAAAGAAAAATTTCTGCTTGGATGCAGGATCGCATAGGCCCAAACCGCACCGGACCATTCGGATTGTTTCAGACTGTTGCGGACTTTCTAAAGATGCTTCAGAAGGAAGATGCAACATCAACCGAGATTGACAGAAAACTTTACAACATTGCGCCGGTTTTAGTTTTCACCGGAAGCTTCGCCGTTTATGCCGCTATTCCCTTCTCAAGCAAACTAATCGGAAGCGAAATTGAAGTCGGTCTTTTCTTTATTCTCGCTGTATCGGGTTTCGTTGTTGCCGGAATTTTAATGTCCGGCTGGTCATCGAACAATAAATATTCTTTGCTCGGCGCGATGCGTTCCGCAGCTCAGATTGTCAGTTACGAAATTCCGACCGCATTGGTAGTTCTTTCAATGGTAATGTTAACCGGCACATTAAGTTTAGGCAAGATGAGTGAAATGCAGACGGCATATTTCTGGAACTGGAATATTTTCGGCGGTGCAACGCTTAGTCTATCAAAGTTTTTGCTGATTCCTTTTATGATTGTTGGATTTATAATTGTATATATAAGCACACTCGCAGAAGTCAACCGAACACCGTTCGATATTCCCGAAGCTGAATCCGAACTTGTTGCCGGTTACTTCACGGAATATTGCGGAATGAAATGGGCGATGTTCATGCTATCAGAATATGGAAACATGTTCGCCGTTTCGGCAATCGTAACAATTTTATTCTTCGGCGGGTATCAATCACCGTTCGGATATATCGGTAACACACTGAACATTCATTGGTTGATTCCGTACGAACAAGTTTTTTGGTTTTTGTTAAAAGGCTGGTTCTTTATTTTCGTTCAGATGTGGTTGAGATGGACACTTCCAAGGTTGCGTGTCGATCAACTTATGTCCGTCTGCTGGAAATATTTAATTCCTTATGCATTTGTTAATCTGATAATAATTGGCATAATCTCTTTACTATAAAACTGCAGACAGCAATCTGCAAACTGAAATATGAAAGCTTATCTAAAAAATACTTGGCAAGGTATATACACCGTTCTGGTTGGAATGAGCGTTACGTTCAAGCATCTTTTTGTTCCGGCTGTTACTATACAATACCCCGAAGTTAGATTGAAGTTGCCCGAGAGGGAACGTAACCGTCTCTACGTTAACATGGATGACTGCATCGGCTGCGACCAATGTTCACGCGCTTGTCCCGTAAGTTGTATTGATATCGAAACCGTGAAAAGTATTCCCGGGGAAGATCTGGGAACAACTTCGAACGGCAAGAAAAAAGCTTTGTGGGTTACAAAGTTTAATATTGATTTTGCAAAATGCTGCTATTGCCAGTTGTGCGTTTTCCCCTGCCCTACAGAATGTATTTACATGACGGACGTATTTGAGTTTGCTGAATATGAACGGGGAAATTTACTTTACAAATTCGCAACACTAACAGAAGAAGAAGCTGCACAAAAGAAAGTTAATTACGAAAAATTCCAAGCTGAGAAGGAAGCGCAGAAAGCCGCTGCGGCTGCAAAGCCGAAGCCGGAACCGCCAGCTCAGCCTGCTACGAACTGAAAGTAACTTGTTAAAATAAAAATGAATTATTACGACATTATTTTTTATCTCTTCGCCATAATCACCGTTGGTTCTGCTGTGTTTGTTGTTACAACCAGAAACGTGATTTATTCTGCATTCTTTTTGCTTTTCACCTTCTTCGGAGTAGCCGGAATTTATGTTCTTCTTGGCGCAGACTTTTTAGCCGTCGTGCAAATTATGGTTTACATCGGCGGAATATTGATCTTACTTATTTTCGGCGTTATGCTCACAAATACAATTACAAACGTTGAAATCAGAACCGGAACTTTGCATCTATTGCCCGCTGCAATTGGTGTAGGAGTTTTTATGGGTGCAGTTGTTTCCGTAATGATATGGACCGACTGGAAATCTCAGCCTGCTGCCAATCCGGTTACTACTGCAAAAAGTTTGGGTAATCTTTTAATAAACGAATATGTTTTAATTTTCGAACTTCTTGGAATTCTTTTACTTATCGCTCTTATCGGGGCGGCGTCAATTGCAAGAAGGGAGAAAGAATAGCTATTAGTAGTCGTCGACTATTTGTCGATGGTCATTAGCCATTGACGACTATCATGTTTTAATTGAAGGAGCAGTCAATTTGTTACAGGTTGGATTAACTCATTTTCTTGTTGTAAGCGCCATACTTTTTTCGCTTGGCATTTACGGAATTGTAACAAGAAAAAATGCTGTAATGGTTTTAATGGGAATAGAACTCGTGCTCAATTCCGCTAATATTAATTTTGTAGCATTCGCTAAGTACGGCAACTACGGATTAGGCGGTCAGATCATTGCGCTGTTTGTTATAATTCTTGCTGCTGCAGAAGCCGCAATTGCACTGGCAATCGTGCTCAATATTTACAAGACATTTGCAAACGTCAACGTTGACGAAATAGATAAACTAAAAGAATAGGTCATGAACGAAAGTTTAATTGTAAATCTATCAATCATAATTCTTTTCCTCCCGCTACTCGGATTCGCAACATTAATTTTTTTGGGCAAGTGTGTAAAGAAACTGCATCTGTTCGAAGTTTTCATTCTTGGGCTCGCGTTAATCCTTTCAATTGTTGTGATGTATGCAAAGTTATCGTTCTATAACGTGAAAGATATTGTTGCGGCGTTCACATGGATCTCGATGGGAAATGCGCCGGCAATCGGCAACATAAACATAGAACTCGGAATTAAAATTGATAACATAACTGCAATAATGCTTGTTGTAGTTAATCTGATAAGTTTTCTCGTTCACATGTTCTCCATCGAATACATGCGCGGCGATAAGAGATACACACGCTATTTCGCTTATTTGGGCGTCTTCACATTTTCGATGCTAGGAATCGTTCTGACTCATAATTTTCTGATGATGTACATTTACTGGGAATTGGTTGGTCTTTCGTCTTATCTGTTGATCGGCTTCTGGTTCGAAAAGAAATCCGCATCCGACGCAGCAAAGAAAGCATTTATCGTAAACCGTATCGGCGATATCGGAATGTTCATCGGTATTCTAATCTTATTCACTCAGTATAAAACTTTTACCTTTGATGTAATCTTTCAACAGATCGGTTCGGGAAATCTTCCGTTCAACAGCACTGCTTGGTTAACTGCCGCCGGTATTTTGATATTCATGGGCGCTGTTGGAAAATCTGCACAGTTCCCTCTTCATGTTTGGCTGCCGGATGCAATGGAAGGTCCTACACCAGTTAGTGCTTTGATACATGCCGCAACAATGGTTGCCGCCGGTGTTTATCTTTGCGTTAGAATTTTTGTAATGCTAACCGCAGATGCAATGCTGGTAATCGCTATTGTTGGAGCTTTCACATCATTAATTGCGGCGACAATCGCACTCACACAAAACGATATCAAAAAAGTTTTAGCATACTCAACTGTTTCGCAGTTGGGTTACATGGTAATGTCGGTTGGTGTCGGTGCATATACTTTTGCTTTCTTCCATTTAGTTACCCATGCGTTTTTCAAAGCATGCTTGTTCTTAGGTTCAGGTTCGGTAATTCATGCGATGCATCATGAACAAGATATACGCAACATGGGTGGATTGAGGAAGAAACTTCCAATAACATATTACACATTTCTTATTTCTACGGTTGCAATTTCCGGAGTGCCTTTTACTTCAGGGTTCTTAAGTAAAGACGGAATTCTTGCCGGCACACTTGCATTCGGAAAGTTAACCGGTCATTGGTTGATTCCCGCAATGGGATTTCTTGTTGCTGCAATGACGGCATTTTACATGTTCCGTTTGGTAATCCTAACATTTCATGGCGTGCCGAGAGATCATCACAAATACGAACACTCTCACGAATCACCATTTGTTATGGTAGCACCGCTTGTTGTTCTGGCAACCTTATCGATTTTTATTTGGTACACGCCAAATCCTTTTGCACCGGCAGACGGTTGGTTCTTAAAAAATTGGATTAAGACTCCCGCTCAAGTAACACCGGTTCAAACAAGATTTGAATTCATGAAACCGAGCACAGTAGAAGCGAAAGCCGAAGTGCACGGCGAGATAACTCACTCAGTTGAATATACGGAGACAATGCATTGGGCGCACTACCCGGCTATGTTATTATCGCTTATAGTTGCCGGACTAGGAATTTTAATAGCATTTATGTTCTACCAATGGAAGAAGATTAGCGCTGATAAACTGGCAGAAAAATTAAAAACATTGTATAAACTCTCTCTCAACAAATGGTATCTGGACGAAATTTACGATGCAACGGCAGTTTCGGGAACGTTAGGTTTTGGTTCCATACTTGCGTGGTTCGATAATAAAATTGTTGATGGAATCGTGAACGGTTCGGCGTACGTAACGCAACTTGTTTCAAAGTTCAGCAATTTGTTCGATACTTATGTTGTTGACGGCTTTGTAAACTTTACCGCTTTCTTCAGCGGATTTATCGGTTTGTCTTTTAGAAGATTGCAGACGGGAAAAGTTCAGACGTACATTGTTTTTGTAGTGTTCTCAATAATTATTCTATTGTTGATCTTCAAACCATTTTGATTGATGTAGGGAACTGTCTGCCCGCTTCCCGTCTCGCCTTCGGCTAGCCGAGGCGGGCGCTCTCGCGAAAGCGAGGCGAGTGACCGTTCCGAATATAAATTTAGGAAGGGTTTCAAACCCTTCCCTACATAAAAATTAATAATATAGGTTAAACATGATTGGATTTCCGATACTTTCGTTAATAACTTTTCTTCCTATAGTGGGAATGTTCATCATACTCGCGCTACCGAAAGAACAGCCGAAGAATGTAAAATATCTGACTCTTGCCATCACGGCAATTCAGGTTGTGCTGGCAATTATTCTTTTGGCAAATTATAATTACTCAGCCGCGGGAATTTACGATGAGAAATCGTTTCAATTCATTGAGAAGTTCAGATGGATTAACATAACAGGTATTTCATGGTTAGGAACCGTTAAGATTGATTACTTCATGGGAATTGATGGTTTAAGCACTCCAATGGTTTTGTTAACCGCGCTTATTTCTTTCATTGCAACATTGTCTTCCTGGACAATTGAGAAATCCGTTAAAGGTTATTTTGCTCTCTTCCTTCTTTTAGACGCCGGAATGATGGGCGTGTTTGTTGCGCTCGATTTCTTTTTGTTCTATATCTTCTGGGAATTGATGTTGCTGCCGATGTACTTCTTGATTGGTATTTGGGGCGGTCCAAGAAAAGAATATGCGGCTATTAAGTTCTTCATTTACACATTATTCGGAAGCGTTTTCATTCTTCTCGTTATGATCGGATTATATTTCAGCGCGACCGAGCTGTTGCAAGATGGAGCGAGAGTGCACACATTCAACATGCTTGCGCTGATGAATCCGGCAAACTACTCGCCCGATGGAATTCTTTCGGCGCTCAATCCAAACAACTTACGGTTGATAGCTTACATTGCATTGTTTGCCGGCTTCGCAATAAAAATTCCGATGTTCCCTTTCCACACTTGGTTGCCTGATGCACACGTTGAAGCTCCGACTCCGATTAGCGTTATCCTTGCCGGCGTATTACTGAAAATGGGTACGTACGGAATTCTCAGAATCAGTTACCCAATTTTTCCCGATATTACTCGTCAGCTGATGTGGTACATCGCTTTGTTTGGAATGATCAACATTATATACGGCGCGCTCGTTGCGCTTGCACAAAAAGATTTTAAGAAACTGATCGCTTACTCGTCAGTATCTCACATGGGTTATGTTCTTTTAGGAATGGCTTCGCTAACAACGGTTGGAATTAACGGCGCAATTTTCCAAATGTTCAACCACGGGACAATCACTGCAATGCTCTTCTTGATTGTCGGCGTAATTTACGACCGCACTCACACAAGAGGTCTTAATGATTTCGGCGGACTTGCAACTCAAATGCCGGTTTACACTGGATTTGTAACTGTCGCATTCTTTGCTGCTATCGGATTGCCAAGCATGAGCGGATTTGTTTCCGAAGCTTTGGTATTTCTCGGCGCGTTCGGTGTTGAACTGATTCGCGTTCTTACAATGATTTCAACTTTGGGAATTTTATTGGGTGCCGGTTATATGTTGTGGACTCTTCAAAGAATTTTCTTTGGACCATTAAATGAAAAATGGGCTTCGCTAAAAGATTTGGATGGCAGAGAATATGCAATGTTCATTCCTCTTACTATCATAATAATTTTCTTAGGAGTTTATCCTTCCGGCATGCTGAATATTATGAATACATCTGTGAACTCGCTGGTTAGTTTTGTAACGACTACAATTCATTCAACTTCACTTGGCGGATTATAAAATTAGAAATGGCAAATACAAATTTATATCACTCGCTTAGTCTTATAACTCCGGAAATATTTCTTTCTGTTGCTTTAATCGTATTGGTTTTAGCAGATTTGGTACTTCACAAGGATAAGAAATTAATTCCATACATCGCGCTTCTGGGAATAATCGGAACCGGTTACTTAACTATTTCTCAATTCGGAATGAGCGGTTTCGCTTTCCAAAATTCCGCATCAATGTTTTCCTCTTACGGAATGATCACGGTAGATTCGTTTGGAATATTTTTCAAAGTCATTGTTCTCATATCTTCCCTTCTGATTATACTTTTTTCATTCTCGTCGGAAGAAATTCAAAAAATCAGCGACCGAATTGGTGAGTACTACGCTTTGATATTTGGTATGATCTTGGGAATGTTCTTCATGATTTCTGCTACTGACTTGATTCTCATTTATCTTTCGATGGAACTGATGTCTCTCTCATCGTACGTTTTAGCCGGGTTCACAAAACTTCGTGACAGAAACAGCGAAGCATCGTTAAAATATTTATTGTACGGCGCCGTTTCCTCGGGATTGATGTTGTTTGGAATATCTTTGGTTTACGGTCTCACAGGAACAACAAATTTGTACATAATTAATTCGCTAATCCAAGCTCCCCAGATTAACCTTTTCACTCTCGCTTTTGCGTGTATTTTAATTTTCGCCGGAATCGGTTACAAGATTTCGTCGGCTCCGTTCCATTTCTGGACACCGGATGTTTATGAAGGCGCACCAATTACAATTACTGCATTTCTTTCTGTTGCAAGCAAAGCAGCCGGTTTCGCGTTGCTGATTCGTTTCATCAAGACAACTTTTGTTTCTTATGTAGATCCAAATGGTTGGTGGCACTTAATAAATGTTTTTGATTGGAAGACTCTAATTATTGCCGTATCAATTCTAACAATGACCCTGGGAAATTTTTCAGCTCTTTGGCAGAACAACATGAAAAGAATGCTGGCTTACTCCTCCATCGCTCATGCTGGCTATCTTTTGTTAGGATTGGTTGTATTTTCTAACCAAGGATTGATTGCAATACTAATTTACTTCTCAGTTTACCTTTTAATGAATCTCGGCGCCTTTCTTGTCGTAATGTTAATCGCTAATCGAATCGGTTCTGAAGACATAGACGACTATAACGGACTTGGTCATACCTCTCCCTTCTTAAGTGTTTCGCTCGCAATCTTTTTAATCTCTTTGACTGGTTTGCCTCCAACTGCCGGATTCATTGGCAAACTCTATTTGTTTATCGCTCTTGTTGATGCAAAGATGATCGCTGTTGCCGTGATTGCTTTACTCAATTCGGTAGTATCACTTTACTATTACATACGCGTTCTGAAACATATGTACTTGGTAAAACCGGTAAAAGAACCCGTTGCAATTACTACTTCATTTTCAAACACGGTTTTGGTTTCAGTGCTGATGCTTCCGGTAATCTTTTTCGGAATTTATTTTGAACCGTTGGTTAACTTCGCGAAGTCATGTTTATTAATTCTCGGGTTATGATCTGAACCAGCCTTTTCTTGAATTTATTACACACCTTTTATAGTTTGTACACCGCATTCCAGAGAACTATATCTATCAATTTTGCGTTAATATTGGAGACACAATGAATCATTTAGAAGACTTACTAGCTAATCGGGAAGTATTTTTCAATTTCATGAAAGAAAAATATCCGTTGTTTTATAACTCAAACATATTCTTCCGAGATATTCAGTACGCCATTATCAGCTATTATCAAAAGAAAGACACAAACATAAAGCGGCAAGCTGCTGAAATAATTGCGAAAAATTTCGTTACAGAGCTTGAAAAAAGCGGCGAATTAAAGCGAATGTCCAATAATTCATGGAAAGTGAATTTTTCTTTCCAAAAAAGTGTTACAGAAATTAAGACCGATAGTTCGGTCTCAGTATGAAAGGAGTAACACAGTGAGCGAGCAAATCGCGGTTCAAAATGAAATAGATATTACCGAAAAAGCAATCAAACAAGTAAAAAAGATTAAATCCGAGAACAATATTCCTGATGAGTACGGTTTACGTGTCGGCGTTAAAGGAGGCGGATGTTCAGGCCTAACCTACCAATTGGGCTTTGATGGTGAACAGAAAGAAGGAGATATGGTAATTGAAAAAGATGGAATAAAACTTTTCGTTGATGGTAAAAGTTTGTTTTACCTATCCGGTACAATTTTGGATTTTAGTGACGGATTAAATGGTAAGGGGTTTGTATTCAACAATCCTAATGCGAAAAAGACTTGCGGTTGCGGCGAGTCTTTTGGGGTCTAGAATTTGAAACGAAGAAATTTCCTATCCTCGCTCGGACTATTATCTGTGGCGGGCAGTCTCAAAAAAATTGAAGCAATAAACAATAGAATAAATCAATCTAATATTAGGAGTAAGATAATGAGCAAATTTGAATTACCTGCTTTGCCGTACGCCTTCGATGCTCTAGAGCCATATATAGATGCTCGCACCATGGAAATCCATCATGGAAAGCATCATGCTGCTTACGTGGCTAATCTAAACAAAGCCGTAGAAGGTACAGACCTAGAAGGAAAATCCTTAGAAGAGTTATTTAAGAATATCTCCAAACTTCCTGCCGCAGTTAGGAACAATGGTGGCGGCCACTACAACCATTCAATGTTCTGGACTATTATGGGACCAAACAAAGGAGGTTCACCGTCAGGAGCGCTCTTGGATGCTATCAACGGTACATTCGGTACTTTTGACAAATTTAAGGAACAGTTTAATAATGCTGCAGCTACCCGTTTTGGATCTGGCTGGGCTTGGCTGGTACTATCAAACGGTAAATTAGCTGTCAGTTCAACCCCTAACCAAGATAACCCATTAATGGATCTTGCTGAAGTGAAAGGTTTCCCAGTTATGGGGCTGGACGTGTGGGAGCATGCCTATTATTTGCATTATCAAAATCGCAGACCGGATTATATATCAGCATGGTGGAATGTGGTCGACTGGGATGAAGTTGCAAAAAGATTCTCCTCGGCGAAGTAGCTGCGGAAAGATGTGTGCTAAGAAATAAGAAGCCCCGTTTGATGGGGCTTTTTGTTGATTCAGCTAAAATGTATAATTCATTACATATAAACAATTTAATCAGAAGAACTCGAGCTATATGCATTTGCAAATTTGAGACGGTTAATTGCTCTTGCTAAAGCTGCCTCAGCTCTAATCAAATCAATCTCTTCTTTGTTCCTATTGCTAATCCTCTGTTTAGCTCTCATCAGAGCGCCCTGTGCACGGCGAACATCAATCTCTTCCTTACTTTCCAAACTATCCGCCAACACAAGGATCACATTATTTTTTACCTCGATTGTCCCGCCGCCGGTAGCAAATTCATTTGTTTCAGCTTGTTCATTTTCAAGTTTAATGCTGCCAACTTCAAAAGTACTTATTAGTGGGGCGTGATTGAACAATACCTGAAATGAACCAAGACTACCTGGAACTGTCAAAGACTTAATGTTTCCAGTAAAGGCTACTTTTGTTGGAGTGATTATTTCTAATTTCAATTCTTTCATAATTATAATGTCTTGGCTTTCTCAACTGCTTCTTCAATGGTTCCTACATACATAAACGCCTGTTCCGGCAAATCGTCATGTTTGCCATCTAAGATTTCTTTGAAGCTTCGTATTGTATCTTCCAACTTAACATACTTGCCTGGGAATCCTGTAAACTGTTCAGCAACATGGAAAGGCTGACTCAAAAATCTTTGAATTCTTCTTGCACGGCGGACAGTTACCTTGTCTTCCTCAGAGAGTTCATCCATGCCAAGAATATTAATGATGTCTTGCAAATCTTTATAAGCTTGTAGAACTTCTTTCACTTTCTTTGCAACAGCGTAGTGATCATTGCCAACTATGTCGGGTTGTAGAATTCTTGAGGTTGAATCGAGAGGATCAACTGCAGGATAAATACCAAGTTCGGAAATCTGACGGCTTAGTACTGTGGTTGCGTCCAAATGTGAAAAGGCTGTTGCCGGTGCCGGATCCGTCAAGTCATCTGCTGGTACATAAATCGCCTGAACTGACGTGATAGAACCTTTATCAGTAGAAGTTATTCTTTCTTGAAGTTCCCCCATTTCAGTAGCTAAATTTGGCTGATAACCAACGGCTGACGGCATACGACCAAGCAACGCGGATACTTCTGAACCAGCTTGTGTAAAACGGAAAATATTATCGATGAACAACAAAACATCTCTACCTTCTTCATCACGGAAATATTCAGCAATTGTAAGACCAGTCAAACCAACTCTCAGTCTAGCTCCAGGTGGTTCATTCATCTGCCCAAAAACCAATGCAGTTTTTGATAATACGCCAGATTCTTTCATTTCTAACCAGAGATCATTGCCTTCTCTGGTTCGTTCACCCACGCCGGCAAAAACTGAATAACCGCCGTGTTGTTTTGCAATATTATGAATGAGCTCCTGGATAATAACTGTTTTACCAACACCAGCGCCACCGAATAAACCTGTCTTGCCGCCTTTTGTATATGGTTCCAACAAGTCAATAACTTTGATGCCGGTTTCAAACATTTCTTGTTTAGTTGTAAGGTTTTCGAACTTTGGTGAATGGCGGTGTATTGCGTATCTCTGCTTTGTTTTGATTTCAGTACCCAGCCCATCAATACCATCACCAATCACATTTATCAGTCTTCCCAACGTTTCAGGTCCAACCGGAACAGAAATCGGTTCGCCGCTGTCGTATGCTTTCATTCCTCTTACAAGCCCATCTGTTGAATCCATAGCGACCGTTCTAACTCTATTTTCACCAAGATGCTGCTGAGCTTCAACAATCAAAACTTCTTCTGCACCTTCTAGACTTTTTCTTGGAATTTTAATCGAATTGTAAATTTTTGGAAGATGCCCGTCTTGAAAATCGATATCCACTACGGGTCCAATAACTTGGGCAATAAGCCCTTCATTGTTTGCCATTTTACTCCCTAGTTTCAAAATTAAGTGCGTAAAATTAAAAACAAAAGCCTTTATTTCCAAAGATTAGAGTTTATGAAAAAGAAAAAGCCCGAGAAACTTTCTCAGGCTTTTTAACTTGAATTTCTCAAAAGCTACACAGTTACTTGAAACTTTTCAGCTAACTCCATACCCTTCTCAAACGCTTGTTTATTAAGTGGAATTAAGTGATGGTATCTTTCGGGTAATACTTTTTCTAACCCTTTTAATGCACTCTCAAATTTTATTATTGGTTTCTTCTTTAAGAACGCACCAAGTATAATCATATTCATAATTTTAATATTATTCATCTTTGCTGCTTCGTTAGAAGCTTCGATTGGTAGAATATCGATGTCAGTTCTTGTTGGTAGATTAATGATTGTACTTGCTTCATAAATTAAGAGTCCGCCAGTTTTAGCAGATTTTTCAAATTTATCTAACGATGGTTGATTTAGTGCAATAACAGTATCAAACCGTGTAAGAATTGGAGAACTAATTTTTTCATCGCTTATTATTGCTATACAATTAGCAGTACCACCTCTCATTTCAGGTCCATACGAAGGCATCCAACTAACCTCTTTATCCTCCATTACTCCGCTATAACATAGTATCTGTCCCATCGAAAGCACACCTTGTCCGCCAAATCCGGCAATTACAATTTCTTCAGTCATATTAAAATCTCCTTATCAGTTAGAAGGTTTTTTTAAATCGCCAAGTGGATAAAAAGGAAGCATATTTTCTTCCAGCCATTTATTTGCTTCTAAAGGAGTCATCTTCCAATTGGAAGGACAATTGCTAACAATTTCAACAAAGCAAAGTCCTTTATTTTCTTTTTGATATTCAAAACTTTTCTTTATTGCGGATTTCGCTTTACGAACATTAACCGGCGTATTGACTGCACATCTTGTTACATAATATGTACCGGGTAAAGCAGCAACGAGGTCTGTAATTTTTAAAGGATTGCCCATAACTTTTACATCTCTTCCATATGGAGAAGTAGTAGATTTCATTCCGGGTAGAGTTGTAGGCGCCATTTGCCCTCCCGTCATACCATAGATTCCATTATTGATGAATACAATTAAAATATTTTCACCACGGTTGCATGTGTGAATTGTTTCACCGGTTCCGATAGCTGCTAAATCACCATCACCCTGATAGGAGAAAACATATTTTTCGGGAATGACCCGTTTAATACCGGTTGCAACTGCAGATGCTCTGCCATGCGCTGCTTCTGTCATATCAATATTTAAATAATTATATGCTAGAACAGAGCAGCCAACCGGTGCAACTCCCACAGTTTGATCTTGAATACCGAGTTCGGCAATAACTTCAGCAATTATACGATGTGCAACTCCATGCCCACATCCTGGACAATAATGCATTGGTGTATCAGTTAGTGTTTCAGGTCTTTCATAAACAAGGTTCTCCCTTATACAAATACTTTCTTCTTCGATCATTTTTTCAAAGTGTTTTTCTTCAGTCATTATTTTTTCGTTCATACCAATTCTCCTACAAATTCTTCTTCAAGTTTATGAAAAACTTCATCCGGTAAGGGAATAACACCTCCCATTCTTCCATAAAATTTAACCGGTTTTTTACCAAGTACAGCTAATTTTACATCTTCAAGCATTTGTCCGGCATTCATTTCTACACCCATAAATCCTTTAACATTATCAGCTAATTTATTAAGTGCTTCATATGGGAAAGGATATAAGGATATAGGTCTGAATACTCCTACTTTAATCCCTTTTTCTCTTGCTAGATGCGCTGCTTTCTGACAAATTCTTGCAACCAATCCAAATGCTACAAGTACAATATCAGCATCTTCGCAATCCGTCATTTCATATCGAATTTCGTTTTCTTCAATTTTACGATACTTAGCCTGCAAGTGTAAATTTATATCTTCCATGACATATGGATCTAAAGAAAGTGATGTAATAATATTTCTTTCGCGGTCTTTAGATTTACCAACAGTTGCCCAATCCGGAATTTCTTTTGTTCTTTCTTTTTGTTCCGGCAATTTGACCTTTTCCATCATTTGCCCGAGCGCACCATCAGCTAATAGCATAACCGGATTTCTATATTTGAATGCCAGTTCAAATGAAAGATCAACAAAATCAACAAACTCTTGAATTGTTGAAGGAGCCAGAGTAATAAGTTTGTAATCTCCGTGTCCGCCTCCTTTTACTGCTTGAAAATAGTCTGCCTGACCGGGTTGAATTGTACCTAATCCTGGACCTCCGCGTTGAACATTTACCAGCAAACAAGGAAGTTCAGCACAAGCGATATATGAAATGACGGATTGCATTAAACTAATTCCGGGAGATGATGAAGAAGTCATAACTCTTTTTCCGGTTCCAGCAGCTCCATAAACCATATTGATTGAAGCAATTTCACTCTCTGCTTGAAGAACAACCATTCCGGTTCTTTTAGTGGCTTCGGCGCTCAAATATTCAAGGACTTCTGACTGAGGAGTAATTGGATAGCCAAAGTATGCATCACAGCCGGCTAATATAGCTGCTTCTGCTAAAGCTTCGTTACCTTTCATTAATTTTAGTTCTTTCATGATTGCACCGTTACAGTTATATCACCAGTTACATTTGAAATCGTCGCAACCGGTTCTTTTTTCTTATCAATTTTTCTATAAACTTTAATTATACCTTCAGGACAAACGAGAGCACAATTTATACAGCCAGTACAATTGTCTTCAATCTTAACAATGTAATGATAACCCTTTGAATTGAGTTTTCGAGATAGTTCCAGCGAATCTTGTGGACACGCAGCCTTGCAAAGTTCACAACCTTTACATTTCTCGATGTCAATTATAATATCGCCTTTTACTTTTGCCATATTGATACCTCTTCATTAAAACAAAAAGGTTATAGCTTATGCCATAACCTTTTAAAAGTTAATTACAATTAGTTTATATATTTCGATCAGAATTCTATGCATTTCAATTAATCGAACCTATGAACTACTCCTAACTAACGTGCCAGACTTTTCTTAATCTTAATTGGTGAAAAGTCTCAACCACCGTCTTTTTGTCGAAATTTTTGAGTTATTTTATCGCTGAAAATAAATAAGAAGAACCATCGGCTTAGATTTTTATTTATGAGAAATTAAATTGATTCAATAAGAATTATTTAACTAAGACCGTCTTCTCCAAAAATAAAAAAAAATTATGGAAGTACAAGGGAAAGATTAATGCAAAAAAAATTTTCTTTTTGAATTTAATCTATTTCTTAGACTAACTCGGCGTGCTTATCGGCATGATAGGAACTTCTTACCAAAGGTGAGGACTCGACCGCTTTCATTCCAAGGTTTAATCCAAATTCTTTGTAGTAGTTAAACTCATCAAGTGTAACGAACCGATGAACCGGCAGATGAATTTTCGTTGGCTGAAGATACTGACCGATCGTCATAATGTCGCAGCCGTGAACGTGAAGATCGCTGATGAGTTCGGCGACTTCTTCTTTTGTTTCACCGATTCCTACCATAATACCGCTCTTGGTTCTTAACCCGTGATCTTTGAACCATCTAATTAATTTGAGACTGCGATCATACTTTGCTTGGGGACGAACGGCATGATACAATCGTTTAACAGTTTCCAAGTTATGATTAAGAATATCAGGCGGGTTTTGTAAAATTATTTCAAATGATTCTTCTTCGCCTTTGAAATCCGGGATAAGAATTTCAATTGTGGTTGATGGCATCTTTTCTCGTATCAACCTAACTGTCTCTGCGAAGATTGATGCACCGCAGTCTTTCAGTTCATCGCGATCAACTGATGTAATGACGACGTGACGCAAATTCAAAGCCTCAACTGATTCAGCAACTCTTCTTGGTTCATCAAGATCAAGTTCGTTTGGTATTCCAACTTTCACGTTGCAGAATCCGCAGCTCCGTGTACATGTATCGCCAAGAATCATAAAAGTTGCAGTTCGTGCATTCCAGCATTCGGCAATGTTTGGACATTTGGCTTCTTCGCAAACCGTGTTCAATTTCGATTTGCGCATCAAGTCAAAAACTTCTTTGTAGTTCTGCCCGCTTGGCAACCGTACCTTCAGCCAATCCGGACGCTTACCCAATTCCGGTCGTTCTTTTTCAATCACTTCTGCAAATTTTTTCTGGTGTTGATTTATCGTTTTATTTCCCATTTGCTCTTTTTCCTGATCTTGCTCTTTTTCATGATCTTGCCCGCTTCGATCCCGATCTTATCGGGACGAGGCGAGCTTTTAATCTATGCAAAGAGTAAGAGATTTGTGTTTTACACCAAGCTTGTGTCAAAATTTTCCAAAACTTCTTTCACGAATTTCAAAAATTTACCGCCGAGCATTCCGTCAACTAACCGGTGATCATGACTCAGTGACAAATACATCATCGGTCGTATCGAAATACTTTCGGCACCGTTTGCTTCAATGACAACCGGTTTCTTAGTTACGGTTCCGACTCCAAGAATTGCAACTTCAGGCTGATTGATTATCGGCGTTCCAAACAGTGAACCGAACACACCGTAATTTGTTATTGAAAACGTCCCATCGGCAACATCATCCGGTACAAGTTTTTTATTGCGCGCCCGGTTACTGATATCTGCAATTGATTTTGCCAGTCCGCGAATATTTTTTTCGTCTGCGTTTTTAATGTTAGGAACGATAAGACCATTCGGCTCAACAGCAACGGCAATTCCAAGATTGATATATTTTTTCAGAACGATGTTATTGCCATCGATCGATGCGTTCATCAACTGAAATTCTTTCAGTCCTTTAATTGCAGCGAATGAAACGAACGGCATGTAAGTCAATTTTATTCCTTCCGCAGCAAATGCTTCTCTGTTCTTCTCGATGAAATTGTGAACCTTGGTCATATCAACTTCAATCATTGCAGTAACATGAACGGAAGTGTCCCGGCTGTTCAGCATGTGATGCATAACCCGCTGACGATTGTTATCCATAGGAATCACTTCTGTACGCTGACCCGGAACTGTTTTCTTTGTCTCGCCAGAAATTTTTTCGCTTTTTGAAAACATCGAAGAGCCTGTTCTGTTTTTTTCAACGTAAGCAAGCAAATCACTTTTCGATAGGCGTCCGCCGATTCCGCTTCCCGGGATTGTTTCAAGCTCGCTCATCGAAATTCCTTCAGTGCGTGCAATGTTAAGCACCAGCGGTGAATAAAATCTGTTTGATGTAACCGGCTGCTGCGTCTTTACTTTTCGTTCATGATCATGCTCATGATCTTGCTCTTGCTCTTGATCTTGCTCTTGATCTTTCTTTGTTTCAGTCTTTGGTTTTACGATCCCACCACTTGTAGAAATTCTTGCAACAGAAACTCCAACCGCAACCGTTTCGTTTTCTTGATGAAGTATTTCAACGAGCGTTCCTTCTACCGGTGAAGGCACTTCGGTATCGACTTTATCAGTGCTGATTTCAAAAATTATTTCGTCACGCTCAATTTTATCGCCGACTTTTTTGTGCCACTTGATAATCGTTCCTTCCATAACAGACTCGCCCATCTTCGGCATCGGTATATCAATCATTTCTCCGCCGACTTGTGTAGTTGATGGAATTTCTTCTTCCTTTTTTTCAGCCGGGCTAATTTTTGCTTCGCCGTTAGTTTCTATAACCGCAACCACTGTTCCAACCTTAACGGTTTCCTGTTCAAACACTTTGATATCGACAAGGATTCCGTTTTCCGGACTTGGAATTTCCGTGTCAACTTTATCGGTAGCTATTTCATAAATAATCTCATCCTTCTTAACCGTGTCGCCTTTTTTCTTGTGCCATTTAATGAGCGTGCCTTCGGTAATGCTTTCACCCATTTGCGGCATTACGATTTCAACTTTCATTTCTTCTCCAAGTAATGTAGCATCGATTCATAATCTGCGCATATTTTTGCGCGCAGAATACGATTCTGCGCTACAGTTTAGTATTCTAATAAAGTTTTTATTGCATCATAAATTTTGTTTCTTGTCGGAAGAACAAAATTTTCCAAACTCGGTGCATATGGAATCGGTGTATCGGCTCCGGCAATTCTTCTAACCGGTCCATCCAAAAATTCAAAACAGTTTTCGGAAATTCTTGCTGCGATTTCCGCTCCGAATCCGGCAGTCAAAGTGTCTTCATGAATTACCATAACCTTGCAGGTTTTCTTTACCGACTTATAAATCGTTTCTACATCCAAAGGTGCAATCGTTCGCAGATCGATAATCTCGATTGAATATCCTTCTTCTTCCAATTTCTTTGCCGCAAAGTTTGATTCATGCACCATCGCACCATAGGTGATGATCGAAACATCATTACCTTCTTTAACAACTTTTGCTTTTCCGAAAGGTACGAGATAATCCGCATCGGGTTCGGGAGTGCTGGCGTAACTTTGTCTATACAAACCTTTGTGTTCCAAGAACAAAACCGGATCGTTAATTCGAAGAGCGGTTTTCAGCAGACCTTTTGCATCGGAAGAATTTGATGGATATGCGATTAACAATCCCGGCATGTGTGAAAAAAATCCTTCTATGTTTTGGCTGTGATACAAACCGCCGTGGATGTAACCGCCAACCGCCACGCGAATAACCGCCGGGGCTTCAAACAAATTGTTTGAACGATAACGGTACATAACAAGCTCATCGCGGAACTGCATGAAAGCAGGCCAGATGTAATCTCCAAACTGAATTTCTGCGCACGGTTTTAAACCGGCTAACGCCATTCCGATTGCAACGCCAACTATACTCGCTTCGGCAAGTTGAGAATTGAAAACTCTTTCATTGCCAAATGTAGTTGATAATCCTTTTGTTGCGGTGAATACGCCGCCTTTGCCATCGGCAATGTCCTCGCCGAAAACATAAATTTTATCGTTGCGGTCCATTTCTTCTTTGAGTGCATGATTGATTGCATCAACCATTACAATCGGCTTGCCTTGATGAGTAATTTTTTCGTATTCAAGTCTATCGCGCTTACCAGATTCATCCAAAACATATCGGAGTGCAGTTTCAGCTTTCGGTTCCGGTTGTTTCAGCGACCAATCGGCAGCTTCATTCACGTGTTGAAGAATTTCTTTTTTGAATTCTTCGTAAGCGAGATTAGTAAGAATCCCTTTGCTGATAAGTTGATTGGAAAAAATTTCTATCGGATCTTTTTTCAAATCTTCTTTAAGCGATTCAACGGGACGATATTTTTTCTGGTCGTCTGATGATGAATGAGAAAGTAATCTTACAACATGCGCTTCAACCAAAGCGGGACCTTTGCCCTGACGCGCATACTTAAATGCCGATTGAGCGATCGCATTGACTTGCAAAAAATCGGTTCCATCAACTTCCAATCTTAAAAGATTTTCATAACCGCTCATCATCTCTACCACAGATGAATTTTTTCCGCCGGCTTGATTTTCTACCGGGACGGAAATTGCCCATTTGTTGTTTTGAACAACAAATACAACCGGAAGTTTTTCTCGCGAAGCCCAATTAACCGCTTCATGAAACTCGCCTTGAGAAGTCGTTCCTTCGCCGCTGCTGGCATAGACAACTCCGTTGATCCCTTTTTTCTTCATTGCAAGAGCGGCACCGACTGCTTGAAGAAACTGAGTACCGGTCGGACTTGATTGTGTCGGGATGTTCAATTCTTTCGATGTCCAATGACACGGCATTTGTCTTCCGCCAGTAAATGGATCGTCCTCCTTAGCAAGGAACGAAAGGAAAATATCTTCGATCTTGATTCCGGCAGCAATTGAAAAACACATGTCGCGGTAATACGGGAATGCCCAATCGATTCCTTTTTTCATCGCGAGACCGAACGCAACTTGTGTTGCTTCATGCCCGGAGCCGGCGATGTGGAAAAATGCTTTCCCTTGCTTCAGAAGATTCATTACTTTGTGGTCAATCGTTCGCGAAAGCGTCATCAGACGAAGAACATTCATCAATTCGTCTTTTGTCATTCCGCCGAAAGAATCTATCTTGCCCGTAGGCTTATTGCCGTTCGATTTTGTATCAAGTACTGCTTCTTCTACCTTGCCGTTTTTTGTCATCCTAATTTCCTTTTCATCAAGATTGCAAAACAGTTTGCAGAAAATTTTCTTTACGCACGTTTTTTATTCCCGAATAACCGAAAACATTTTTGAAGTTTGACACCAACTTCAATTTTACTTCATCCAGATCAATTTCTCTTCCAAGCTCGCGTTGCAACGACGTCACATCTTTATCTTTAATGCCGCACGGAATGATTCCACCGAAATATGAAAGATCGGTGTTCACATTGAATGCGAAACCATGCATCGTCACCCATCGGCTCACTTTAATTCCGATTGCCGCAATTTTTCTGTTCTCAATCCAGACACCGGTATAATTAGGATTCCGTTCCGTCTTCAAACCATATTCAGCGCAAGTTTGAATGATAACTTCTTCGAGTCCGCGCAAGTATGCGTGAGTATCTTCTTTCCAGTTGCTCAATTTCAGAATTGGATAGCCAACTATTTGTCCCGGTCCGTGGTACGTAATATCTCCGCCGCGATCAATTTCATAAACGTTTATGCCAAGTTCTTTTAGCTGCTCATCATTGGAAAGCAGATTTTCTTTATCGGTAACTTTACCCAGCGTGTAAGTATGCGGATGCTGAAGCAGAAACAATATGTCTTCCGTTTCGTCTTTCAGTCGCTTTGCAAATGTATCGTACTGCAGATCCCAGGCTTGTTTGTAATCGATTAAACCGAGATCGCAGTAATTTAGATTTCTATATGTGGATTGATTCGCCATAAGCGTTTGCCGCTGCTTCTATTATTGATTCTGATAAAGTCGGATGAGCGTGAACAGTTTTGATAATCGATTCATAAGTCGCTTCCATCGATTTCGCAATTCCGATTTCGGCAATTAACTCGGTTGCTTCGTTACCGATTATATGGGCGCCGAGAAGTTCACCGTACTTTGCATCAAAAATTATTTTAACAAATCCTTCCCTTTCGCCCGCAGCAAATGCTTTGCCGCTTGCCATGAATGGGAATTTTCCGATCTTCAATTCGTAACCGGCATCTCGGGCTTTCTTTTCTGTTAATCCGATGCTCGCAACTTGTGGCTGGCAATAAGTGCATCCCGGAATCGAACTGTAATCGACCGGATGCGGATTTAACCCTTTGATAGTCTCAACGCAATGTATTCCTTCTGCCGATGCAACGTGTGCAAGCCATGGAGCGCCAATCACGTCGCCGATTGCATAAACACTGGAAACGTTTGTTTGATAATTTTGTTTATCAACTTTGATGTGACCTTTTTCTATTTCAACACCAAGTTCTTGCAAACCAAATCCTTCAATATTTCCCGTCACTCCAATCGCACTTAAAACTTTTTCAGCTTTCAGTTCCACTTTCTTTCCATCTTTCTCAATCGTAACTACAACTTGATTTCCCTTCACTTCAGCTTTTTCAACTTTTGTTGAAGTGTAAACATCTATTCCGCGTTTCTTAAAACTTTTTTCCAGCGTCTCAGAAATTTCTTTGTCCTCAATCGGAAGAATATTCTCCAACATTTCAATGATCGTTACCTTTGTACCGAACACATTATAAAAGTAAGCGAACTCAACTCCGATTGCACCGGCACCAATAACGATTAAATCTTTCGGCTGAGCCGGAAGATTCATCGCTTCGGTTGATGTGATAATATTCTTATGATCAACCGGTATTGATGGAAAAGTTTTAGGACGCGCACCGGTAGCAACAATTATTTTATCGGCAGTGATTGAATCGGTCTTCTTTTTATCATCATAAATATCAATCTGATTTTTCGAAACGAGTTTACCAAATCCGCGGATGCGATCAACTTTATTCTTCTTAATCAGCAGTTCAACATTTTTTGTAATGCGGTCTGAAATATCGCGGCTGCGCTTTATAATTTTTCCAAAATCAAAATTCAAACCTTGAACGGAAATTCCAAAATCGGCGGAATGATTTTTCATAGTATCATAAATCTCGGCATTCTTCAGAAGTGATTTAGTAGGAATGCATCCCCAATTAAGACATATACCGCCGAGATTATCTTTGTCAATCAAAACCGTTTTAAGTCCTAACTGACCGGCTCGGATTGCGGCAACGTAACCGCCCGGTCCGCCGCCCAAAATGGCAATATCATAGGATTTTTGCACCAAATACCTTGATTGTTTGTGGGCTTAAATATAAAGAACTCAGTTTTGAAAACAAACATGAGCTCCGCTTTAATATTAAAACAAGCCGGAAGCCTCTTTTGTTCAATTAACGTTGACCTTTCACGTTTCACTTTTCACCTTTCACGTTTCACCTTTCACGTTTCACTTTTCACCTTTCACTTTTCAGGTTTACGTTATCCAGCAGCATGAATTCTCTTTTCTTCCCGGTGGTTTTCCCGTTTAGATTCTTATCTGGGAAGTTGCAAATTTTCAGCAACGGACAAATCCCGCAGCTAGGATTGGTTGATTTACAAATTTCGCGACCTAATCTGATAAGGTTTGTATGGAATGAATGCGCGATCCCTTCGGGGAAATTTTGATTGAGCGCAAAAAAAGTTTTGTCGGGAGTTTTTTCTTTTACAATTCCAATTCGGTTTGTCGTTCGATGAACATGAGTATCAACGGGACAAACATTTCTATCGAGTGCAAAAAGTAGAACACAGCTTGCAGTTTTTACTCCGATGCCTTTGTGTGAGGTCAGTTGCTCTATCGCATGTTCGTTCTCCAAACGTTCGATCGATTTCAAACTTAGATCATTTTTCTTGTGAAGTTCAGTAATCAGATTTTTAATTGCGGCGGATTTCTGTTCTGCCAATCCGGCAACTCGGATTCTGCTCTTTATAACGGAACGTTTTTCGTCAAGAAGTTCGTCCCAAGATTTGTAATGGCTCTTTAGATTCTGAAATGCTTTGTATGAATTATTGTCGTTTGTGTTCTGCGAAAGAATCGTTGCGATCAAAAGATCAAGCGGATTCGGAAGTCCGTTACGCTTCGGAAATCCAAACTTTTTGACCAACAGAGCATTTATTCTTTTGATGAGCGTACTTTTCATTAACGTTTCTTTCTGCTGCATTTGAAACTTTCGGTTAAGCGTAAAATTTATCCAATCAGAAAATCGTATAAAAATTTTGCATATTCAAAAAAATCATTTGACAAACGGACTTTCGCAAATTATATTTGCCGCAACTGAAAAAACAGAACAATGAAAAACTTCGTATTAAATATATCAGCCAAAGAAATCGCAATGTGTATGATGGCTATGATGATGATGATGTCGTTTAATACGAAGGGCAATGCTTTATAACTGACCGAAAATAAAAAATTCAAAGCCCTTCAGGAAAAACTTGAAGGGCTTTTTTGTTTTATAGGGATTCAATGAACACAGCAAAAAACATATTACCGATTATTTATACCATGATGGACATAATGATGTGCATGATGGATATGCTATATCATAACCGTGATGGGTAAAATTGACAAAATAATTAAACAATCAAAAAGCCCTTCACGGTAAAAACCTGAAGGGTTTTTTCATTTTACAAAAACAATAACAAAGGAGATAAATAAAATGAGCACACAAAACAAAAACTACCGCTTTGAAACATTGCAGTTGCATGCGGGACATCAACCGGATGCGGTGACAAAATCGCGAGCCGTACCAATCTATCAAACAACGTCTTACACGTTTGATAATGCCGACCATGCAGCAAATCTGTTTGGACTGAAGGAGTTTGGAAATATTTATACACGAATCATGAATCCTACCACAGCGGTATTTGAAGAACGAATTGCGAAACTAGAAGGCGGCGTTGCAGCGTTAGCAACTGCATCCGGTCACGCGGCACAGTTCATTACTATTTCCACAATTGTAGAAGCCGGAGACAATATTGTTTCGACAAGTTTTCTTTACGGCGGGACTTACAACCAATTCAAAGTAACTTTTCCGCGCCTTGGTATCAAAGTAAAATTTGTCAGCAGCAACAAAGCAGAAGACTACGAAAAACTAATCGATGGAAAAACAAAGGCATTGTACATTGAATCGATCGGCAATCCGGGATTAAATATTCCCGACTTAGAAAAATTTTCCACGCTTGCTCATAAATACAATATTCCATTAATCGTTGACAACACCTTCGGCGGTGGCGGATACATTGTACGACCAATCGAACACGGTGCCGATATAGTCGTCAGTTCCGCCACAAAATGGATCGGTGGACACGGAACATCAATCGGCGGCGTTATCGTTGATTCCGGAAAGTTTAATTGGGGCAACGGAAAATTTCCACTTTTCACAACGCCAAGTCCATCCTATCACGGATTGGATTTCTGGAAAGTTTTCGGTGAAGGCGGTCCGTTTGGAAATATTGCGTTCATCATTCGCGCACGTGTTGAACAGCTGCGTGATATCGGTCCGGCATTAAGTCCGTTCAATTCATTTTTATTTATTCAAGGGCTGGAAACTCTTTCGCTTCGAATCGAAAGACACTGTCAGAATACACTTGTACTCGCAAAATGGTTGAAGAAACATCCGAAAGTCAGCAGCGTAACATATCCCGGTCTCGAAGATCATCCCGATCATAATGCAGCAAAAAAATATTTCAGAAAAGATTTGTTCGGCGGGATTTTAACATTTGAATTGAAAGGCGGATTCGAAGCCGGCAAATCATTCATCAACAATGTTCAACTTGCAAGCCTTTTAGCAAATGTCGGTGATGCAAAAACTTTGGTTATTCATCCGGCATCAACAACTCACAGCCAACTTTCCGTAACTGAACAAGACCAAGCCGGCGTTACTCCGGGATTAATTAGAGTTTCAACCGGACTAGAACATATCGACGACATCATCGAAGATTTCGGACAAGCTTTATCAAAAAGTTAACGAGGAGAAAAAAATGAGAGTATTAAAATTTGGCGGAACATCGGTCGGAACAGTTGAGAGTTTCCGAAACGTTGTACAGATAATCTCTCAAAAATTAAAGGAAGATAAAATCGTTGTTGTGATTTCGGCGTTGGCAAATGTAACAGATCAGCTTATAAATTCGGTTGAATACGCGAGCAAGAGAAATCCCGAATACAAAAAAATCTTTGCAGAAATTAAGTCGCGGCATTATGATTTCATTCACGAATTGGTTGTGGAAGAATTTCAGAACGACACAAAATCGAAGATCGATCTAATTCTTAACGAACTTGAGTTGAAACTTGAAAGCATTTTCTTTCTGCAAGAATACTCTGCGCGTGTTTCGGATTCCATAATATCAACCGGAGAACGATTGTCGCAAATAATACTCGCATCCGTTTTGAACAGCGCCGGCATCAAATCAAAAATAGTTGATGCCGGTAAACTGATCCGGACCAATGATAACTTTGGTCAGGCGGAAGTCGATTATGACACAACCGGCAAACTTCTCGCGAAAGCGTTAAGAGATTCGAATAGAGATTGTGTTGAAGTGCTGAATGGTTTTACCGGTTCAACTTCAAAAGGCGAATCTACAACTCTCGGCAGAAGCGGCTCGGATTATACGGCAACGATTGTCGGCAGTGCATTAAACGCAGACGTGATTGAAATCTGGACGGACGTGGACGGCATTTTAACTGCCGATCCGCGTCTGGTCTCAGATGCAATTCCTCTCAAAACTTTGAGCTATCAAGACGCAGCCGAGCTTGCATTCCTCGGTGCGAAAGTAATTTTTCCAAAAGCGATGGAGCCGGTGAAGTTTAAAAATATTCCGGTGCTTGTGCTAAATACTTTTCAGCCGGAGTTTGAAGGAACGCTGATAAACAATGAACCGGAAGGAAATCCATACAGCATTAAGTCGGTCACTCACATGGAAGATCTTTCGCTGATTACGCTCAGCAATCTTGCATTGGATTCCGATACTCATTTACTTGAAAGAATTGTGAGGATTCTTAAACATCAGAAATGGCCGTCGATCTTTTTCAATTATTCGATTTCGCAAAGAAGCATTTCCGTTCTCACGCATACAAAAAAATCCATCGGGCTGATTGACGAAATTCGCGACAAGTTGAAAAACGAATTGGATGATAGACTGATCGGCAACATTAATCTGCGGAATAGTCTCTGCCTAGTTTCGATTATCGGCAACAACAGCGATAACCAAATTGAAACGATGAACAAGATTTTTAGAACGATTGAGGCAAATCATTTCAAAAATATTTTATTCTTCTCATGTTCGGAAGGAAGAAATCACTCCTTCCTATTTGCGGAAACGGAAGTGGAAAAAGTTGTAGGCGCAATCCACAGCACTTTCTTGAACGAATTTATAAACACAAATGTTGCATAATAACATGGAAGCAGTAAAAATTAATTCTCAACAGACATACAAAATTTTTGAGCTGGAAAAATTTCGGTTCGAATCCGGCGCAGAGGTAAAATCGGTTAATGTTGCCTATGAAACGTACGGTACGCTAAATAGCGATGGAACAAACGCAGTTTTGATTTGTCATGCGCTGACCGGCAGCTCACATGCATCGAACTATAACAACACTTCAGAGGTGCCTGGCTGGTGGGACGGCGTTATCGGAGAAGGCAAAGCGTTCGATCCGTCGAAACATTTTATTGTTTGCTCAAACTTTTTGGGCAGTTGTTACGGCACAACCGGACCAACTTCGATAAACCCGGAAACCGGCAAAAATTATGCAGCCAACTTTCCGCAAATGACTGTCCGCGATATGGTAAAACTTCAGCATGAACTTTTGAAGTCCCTTGGCGTGAAAAAATTGTTAACTGTTACCGGCGGATCGCTCGGCGGAATGCAAACGCTCGAGTGGGCGCTGTTGTTTCCAGATTTTGTTGAAACGATAATTCCAATCGCCACTTCGGCAAAACATTCTGCGTGGGCAATTGGGTTGAATGAAATCCAACGCAAAGCAATCTTTGATGATCCGGAATACAAAAACGGTTTTTATGACGATCAACCAACAAACGGTTTATCAACCGCACGAATGTTAGCGATGATGACGTACCGTTCTCAAATCAGTTTTGAAAAAAAATTCGGCAGAGAGATAAAAACAAACAGCCGCAATTCTGCTAAACCTTTATACCAGATTGCAAGCTATCTCCATTACCAAGGTGAGAAACTTGTAAATCGATTTGACGCGAACACATACGTTTATATAACACGCGCCATGGATCTGCACGACGTTTCCAAAGGACGCGGGACGATTGATGAGACATTGAGAAAAATTCGAGCTAAAACTTTATGCATCGGGATTGATACCGACATTCTTTATCCGGCAACAGAACAAAAAGAAATAGCAGCCGCAATACCCGGTACCGAATACTTTGAGATAAAATCCATTCACGGACACGATGCATTCTTGATAGAGTTCGATCAACTTAACGAGGCAATTTCCAAATTCTTGCGTTCGTAAAAAATTAATCTATACCCTTCAAAGTAAAGCAGTATTCGGAAAATAATTCCGATCTGACTTTCACACCTTTTATGTTACTTTTTAGCATCTGCATAACTAAATTTGATTCCGGGAAACAAAAGTTCTGGAGGAGAAATGCCCACTTTGATGGTTAGTATTTCCGGTGTACGCGGAATAGTTGGCGACGGATTGGATCCGGATGTGCTTGTGAAATATACTTCTGCTTATGCTGATTTTTGCGGCAAAGGAAAAATTGTGGTCGGAAGCGACGGAAGAATTACCGGAGAAATGGTTCGCAACATTGTAATCGGCACACTAATGGCAAAAGGCAACGATGTAATCGATATCGGCATTTGTCCAACTCCAACAGTTTTGTTCAACGTGAAGAAATTGAAAGCCGCCGGAGGAATTCAGCTTTCAGCTAGTCACAATCCAAATGAATGGAACGCGCTTAAACTTTTGAACCGGCATGGCGAGTTTATGACACCTGAAGAAAATGTTGAGATGATGATAAAGCTTGACGATCAGAATAGAAAATTTGTTGCATGGGATAAGCTTGGCACCACAACAAAATATGTGAAAGGATTGGAAGATCACATAGATGCTGTACTGAAAATGAATTACATCAATGTTCCTAAAATCAAGAGAAGAAAGTTCAAAGTGCTACTCGATTGTGTCAACGGCGCCGGTTCTTACGCGATGCCGAAGCTGATGAAGAAATTAGGTTGTCAAGTGATCGAAATGAATTGCGAGAAGTCCGGAATTTTCCCCCGTCTGCCGGAACCGATACCGGAGAATTTAACCGCAACGATGCGCGCAGTAAAAAAACATAAAGCAGATATTGGAATTGTTGTTGATCCTGATGTTGACCGATTAGTTCTCATCACAGAAAAAGGAGAACCGTTCGGCGAAGAGAACACGATTACGCAAGCCGTGAAATTTTACCTTTCGAAGAAAAAAGGAAACGTTGTTGTGAATCTTTCCACAACGCGTGCGGTTGATGATGTTGCGAAAGAATTTCAATGTAAAGTTTTCCGCTCACCGGTTGGCGAAGCTAACGTTGTGAAGAAAATGAAAGAGGTTAACGCGGTAATCGGCGGTGAAGGAAGCGGAGGTGTTATACTTCCAAAGGTAGTTTTCGGCAGAGATGCATTAACGGGAACCGTGATAATGCTTCAGCATCTTCTCGAATTCGGCGGAAAGATGAGCGAGTTGAAAAAATTATTGCCGCAATATTTCATTGTGAAGAAAAAGATTGAGTTGGGTTCAAAAAATCCAGACGATGTAATACGTTTGCTGATCGAAAAATATAGGTCAGAAAAGATTTACTTGGAGGACGGATTGCGAATCGATTTCACCGATCACTGGGTACATTTTCGCAAATCGAATACTGAACCGATAATTCGCTGCATAGTTGAAGCCGGGACAAAAGAGCTTGCAGAAAGTTTAGCTGAGAAATATGTGGGTGAGATTATTTAATTAAGCTTACTTCGCTTCGAGAAATAGCTCATCAGTGCTTTATCAAACGGCTGGCTGGTTTCGACAAGGTTATATTCGATTCCGTAATTCAAACATTCGCTCTTTAGTTTGTTCAAATATTCATGCATCGCTTCTTGGTAAGCACGCTGGATCTGATGCGGCTGCGTGGTTATCTGTTCGCCGGTTTCAACGTCAACAAAAATTGCATCTCTATCAAAACCAAAACTCTTTTCGATCGGATCCAAGATTTGAAAAACTATCACTTCATTCTTCTTGAAGTAAATATGCTTGAGAGCAGTCATTATCGAATTGATGTCATCGAAAAAATCCGAGATGATAATCGTCAATCCACGTTTCTTAATTTTCTCTGCAACCGAATCCAAACATTTGGAAGTTGTAGTCGTTCCCTTCGGTTGAATTTCGTTTAATGCCGAAAGAAGAGTTTTCAGATAAACGCGATTCGATTTGGGCGGTAAATAATTATGAATTGTATCGGAGAAAACTGAAAGTCCAACAGAATCTTGCTGATTGATCATAATATAAGAAAGCGCGGCGGCAAGAGTTATTGCGTAATCGAGCTTAGTCACTTTCGAGGTGTGTTTGTAATCCATCGACTTGCTTGCATCAATAAAAATGTGGCTGACAAGATTTGTTTCTTCTTCGAACTGCTTAATGAAAAATTTTTCACTCTTTGCGTAAACTTTCCAATCAACGTTTTTCAGAGAATCGCCTTGCATGTAAGGACGGTGCTCGCTGAACTCCACGCTGAATCCGTGGTATGGACTCCGATGTAACCCGACCATAAAACCTTCAACCACCATGCGAGCGCGCAGCTCGAGGGTTTTCAGTTTCGATATTACGACCGGGTCTAAATATTTTTTGAAATCTTTACTTTGAACCGCCACTCGCTTTTTGCTCTGTCTGCTTTTTAAGAATTTCTTCCGGTGCAACTCCGAGATTATTCAATTCCAACTTAACCGAATTTGCCAATTTGCTGTTTGGATATTTCTGAAGAAAAGTTTGGTAAGAGGTTTTGGCTGAATCAATTTGTTTCAATTCATTTGCCTGAATAAATCCAATCATGAACAAAGCCGGCTCAGCATCAGGTGAATCGGAATATTTTTCGACAACTTTTTTGTAAAGAGTCACCGCATTGTTCAACGATTCTTCTTTCGTCACATTCGGTACCAACAAACTTTGATAAAGTTTCCCGGATTCCATCGCGCACTTTCCGGCTTCCGGCAAATCGGGAAATCCATTTACCACTTTAAGGTAATAATCGGCAGCTTTTTGATAAGCGTCTTCCTTTTTAACATCAGGTAGGTTTTGATGACCGTAAATATTTGCAAGTTCATACATCGACTTGGCGGCATATTCATTTTTCGGGTAATCTTTGACGACAGTTTCGAATTCCTTTACCGCTTCTGAATATTTTTTTTCGTCTAATAATTTCTTTGCCGACTCATACGATTCCCGCGCTTGACGCGAAGAACAGTTTGTAAGCGATAAAACTAAAATGAGAGAAGCGAACACTAAAAATGATCTCTGTAATTTGCGAACCATAGCACTGACTCAATTTTTTTGAAAAATTTTGTTGCGAAATATACAATCAAATGAAGAAGTAAGAAACAGCTTAATTAATTTTGGAGAGTGGACGCGAAGGTTCGCCGCTGAGTTTCAAGGAGTCGCCACGCCCATCCGAAACTTTTCTACCGAGCGATTCGATTTGCAATTGCAGACATGCTTTGCAGTGCAGCGGATTATCATTGATGCATTTTCGATCTGGATAAATTTGGTATAACTGTCTGTACGGATTCGGCGTTAAATCCGGCATTACAACGTTCGCACCAACATTCAAACCTTTTGCCCTGCCGTCTTCATCAAGTGTTGCCAAAGCCGTTGTTGCCGGGATGTGAACATTTTTTAAAACCAAACGCGCAACAGCGATTGTCCGCAAAGTGAGATCAACACCGCCGGCATCTTTGTTTTGATACGGAGTGTGCGGCGACGGAATAAACGGTCCAAATGCCGCCATGTCAAGATCCAAATCTTTGCAAAGGAGAATGTCGTCGGCAATGTCATTAACCGTCTGCATCGGCAGTCCGATCATGTTTCCGGAACCGATTTGATACCCCAATGTTTTTAAATACCGAAGGTGGTTCAGTCTTTCAATCAGTCGCTGCTTCTTATGATATACTTGATAGGATTTCGGATTTGCAGTTTCATGCTTCAGCAAATATCGGTCGGCGCCGGCAATTTTCCATTCACGGTATTCATCAAATCCTCTTTCGCCAAGGCAAAGAGTAATGGCAGCATCAGCATGCTGTTTGATCTGATATATTATGTACGAAATCTCATGAGTGTCGTAGAAAAAATCTTCGCCGGATTGAAGAACAATAGTAAAAATTCCGAGATTGGAAATTACTTTTGCCGCCTCAATAATTTCTTCCGACGTCATTCGATAACGAGAAAGTGACAAATTATCCTCACGCAAACCGCAATACAAACAATTTTGCTCACAGTGATTTGAGAACTCAATAATTCCGCGGAGGTGCACTTCGTTGCCGCAGTTCAATGCCCTAACCTGATCGGCACGCGTGAAAAGTTTCTGCTGACTTCCCACATCATTAAGGTTAAGAAGAAAAATTATTTCTTCCTTTGTCAGTTCATCCTTGTACAATATTTTATCAAGGTTCATCATGGATTAGAAATAAACATCCCGTTCGCCGGCTTCAACTCTTTCCAGCATTTTCAAAGTTTTAGTTTTAGTTACGCCTTCAAGTTTTTCCATTTCTTTTGTGATAAAATCAGCCGCAACTTTTTTTGTCGAATCTGATGCATAATCGATCAGATATTCATCGAAGGTCGAGATAGCATTCGGCACACAAAGTTTGCCGATGTTGCCCGACTTAGCCAGTTCCATAAAACGGTCGCCGGTTCTCGAAGAACGGTAACAAGCAGTACAGAAGCTGGGCATGAATCCAAGTCCGCAGCAATCTTTCACAACTTCATCCAATGTTCTGTGATCCCCGAGTTGAAATTGTTCCATCTCGTACTCTTCCATACTGTCTTGTGATTCTTTGTAAGCGCCAGGCGATGTTCTGCTGCCTGCGCTTATTTGCGAAACACCAAGACTAAACATTTCTCTTCTTAACTCTGCCCGTTCGCGTGTCGTCAAAATAATTCCCGTGTACGGTACGGCTAATCGGATTACCGCTAACAATTTCTTGAAAGAGGAATCATCAACAGCAAAAGGCGGTTTGTGAGAAAGCGGCGCATTGAATGCCGGTTCGAGACGCGGGATAGAAATTGTGTGGGGACCGATGCCAAACCGGTCATCTAAATTAAACGCATGATTCAATACAGCTAAAGTTTCAAACTTGTAATCGGTTAATCCGAATAGTGCGCCGATTCCAACATCATCAATTCCGGCTTGAAGCGCGCGATCCATCGCATACAATCGCCACGAATAATCATGTTTCGGTCCGGAGGGATGCATCTGTTGATACGTTTCGTAATGATAAGTTTCCTGGAAACACTGGTACGTTCCAATTCCAAAACTTTTGAGAATTTTAAATTCGTCGATACTTAATGGTGCAGTGTTAACGTTTACCCTTCGTATATTCCCGCCGTTAATATGAACAGAATAAATTGCGTCAATTGCATCGTGAATGAATTGAAGATTTGATTTCTTGGGATGCTCTCCGGCAACAAGTAAAACTCTTTTGTGCCCTTGTCTCACCAAGAATTCGATTTCCGATTTTATCTCATCGATTGTTAACGTCTTCCGCTTCAACAAAGTGTTATCTTTTCTGAATGCACAATAAAGACAATTGTTGATGCACGAATTTGTTACATAAAGCGGCGCAAACAAAACAAGTCGGTTACCGTAAATTTTTTCTTTCACTTCCCTCGCCGTATGAAAAAGTTCTTCAAGCAGATCAGGCGAGGTTATATTAAGTAACGATGCGCTTTCCTTCAGCGTTAATCCTTTTGCTTCCCTCGACCTCTTGAGAATATCTTTCTGAAGCGACCGATCGTTCAGTCTAGTATCTTCAAGCAGTTCGCTGATATATTTTTCGTTGATAAAATCCAATCCATCTCCGGTGATTCAAATGCCGTTAATACTCCTAAACAATAAATATACCAGCAGATTTTCCAGATAATTCTTACCGAATCCAAATGATTTAGCAACTCGTGGAATGTTTTTTCTTAAAAAAGAGAAACGATTATAACTGATTTTTGTACTTAGAGGTTAAACGTTGAGAGGAAAATTATTACTTACGAAACGGCGTTCTCGGGAATTTCGACATAATCGCGTGAAGCATTGAGAACGCACTTCAATCCATAAGGAATGGTTATGTTATCTTTGACATGACCATGTTTTAGATTGTAAACGACTGGGATTTTTAATCCTTGAAAATATTCGATGATCACCTCGTTCAATGTGAAAGTTCTCTTGTTGGGATCAGGTTCGATGCAGTCAACAAAATGCCCAAGTATGATTCCACTTATCTGCTTAAATACTTTCGATAATCTCAACTGGTTCAGCATTCTGTCAATTCTGTACGGCGCTTCGTTTATATCTTCAAGAAGTAGAATTGCATCCTTCAATTTCGGGAAGTATTCTGTGCCGTTTAGAGAAGTGAGCAAACTTAAATTGCCGCCAAAAATTCTTCCGACGGCTCTCCCCTTGTTCAACACATAGATTTTTTCGTTTCTTGGATTCTTGATTCGACCGATCGCCTTATTTGAAGTTATCGTTCGCCAAAAAACTTCTTCTGTGAATTTGCTGACTTCATCATGAAAATCAACAGCTACCATTGGACCGGCAAAAGTAATCAATCCTGTTTTCGCAAAGAATGCCATCTGCAGCGCGTTAATATCACTGTAGCCAACGAATATTTTGGGATTGTTGCAAATTATTTTGTAATCGATTTTATCGAGAAGTCGCCCAGAACCGTATCCGCCGCGGATAGAAAAAATTGCTTTGATGTTTTTGTTCTTGAACATTTCGTGAAGATCGGCAATACGCTGAGCATCAGAACCGGCTAAGTATCCGGATTGCTGCCCAACGTTTTTTCCAACTTCAACTCTGTAGCCGAGTTTTTCTAAATACTCAACACCACGATTGACTTTTGTGATATCATCTGATGAGGAAGCAGGAGAGATAATCCCAATAACATCCCCCGGTTTTAATCTTTTAGGTTTGATTATTCTCATTAAGAAAAATCAAGTGAACGAATTTGTTTTCAATATAGCAAAAGGAGTTATATGAAGCAAAAGATTAATGGAAGTTTTAACAAGTCATGCGATTGCAAAACAAGGACATTGACTGTAATTTCAAAACCAGCGAAAATTACCGATTTTCGCATCCTCGCTTGTTCAAAATTGGCTTCTGAAACTCTTGAATTTTATCTGAGTAGTTCGGTGCGTCCCCATTCACGGAATTTTGACGAAATGAAATCGACAACTTTCTGATGTTCTTCGGCACCGTTGCCCGTTACAGTGATCGGCTCACCAAAAGCAATGTGCACTTCTTTGGTTGGATCAATTTTGCCAACTTCTTTAATAAATTTTCCGTTTCCCCATGCATCGCTGATTAATGCAACAGGAATTACGGGCACTTTGTTTCTCCTGGCAAGCTTAATTCCTAAAGAGTTGAATTGAGTAGGATCAAAAAAAACTGTTCTCGTTTTCTGAGGAAAAATTATTATCGATTTACCTTCTCGAATTTTTTTGCTGCCGCCTTCAAGCACAATTGCCAAATCCTCGCGAGGATTTTCTCTGCCGACAAGTATTGGATCTCTTGCTAATGCAATTGTACCAAACAACGGATAGCGAGCCAACTCTTCTTTAATTACATAAATTACTTTCATCACTGGTTGAATAATGGAAGGCAGCACCATTGTCTCGAGGGTACTCATGTGATTGGACACAAATACAACCGGCGCATTTACTTTCTTCAGATTATTCATTCCATAAAAATTCATTGTGATGCCGGCACGTTCTAAACTTTGGACAATGTCAATCGACGAGTTCGCCCAGCGAATATCATTATAGATTTTTTTTCTGGCAAAACGGTTGCTGTAAAGGATAATCCGGAGAAGGTTGGAAAAGAAAACTAACGGTATAGGCAAAAGCGGCTTTTTGTTTGCAGGACTTGTATGATATTCATCTTGCTCGGCGTAGTGCTTGAAATATTTTAGTTCTTTTTCCATCTCACCAGATTTTTTTTGAGAAATTATAAAATGTAATCCAAGTTTCCAAAAAATATTTCTTTCATGAAATTTTATGAAGTGTGGGGGCTCTGAAGTGAAGTTCGTTAACAAAAACTTGCTGATGAAATGAATTTGAAAGTTAGTGACCCCAACGGGATTCTGCCAAAGGCATCCCTTCGGGAGAACCCATATTCCGCTAGCTAAGAGGAACTTGCTAAAATGGAAATACATTTGATGGAAAAAAATAACTTGAAATTAGTGACCCCAACGGGATTCTGCCAAAGGCATCCCTTCGGGAGAACCCATATTCCGCTAGCTAAGAGGAACTTGCTAAAATGGAAATACATTTGATGGAAAAAAATAACTTGAAATTAGTGACCCCAACGGGATTCTGCCAAAGGCATCCCTTCGGGAGAACCCATATTCCGCTAGCTAAGAGGAACTTGCTAAAATGGAAATACATTTGATGGAAAAAAATAACTTGAAATTAGTGACCCCAACGGGATTCTGCCAAAGGCATCCCTTCGGGAGAACCCATATTCCGCTAGCTAAGAGGAACTTGCTAAAATGGAAATACATTTGATGGAAAAAAATAACTTGAAATTAGTGACCCCAACGGGATTCGAACCCATATTACCGCCGTGAAAGGGCGATGTCCTAACCATTAGACGATGGGGCCATCATAATACTTTGGGTGAGCAATGGGACTTGAACCCATGGCCTTCTGGGCCACAACCAGATGCTCTAACCAAACTGAGCTATGCTCACCATGTATGTACGCCCAAGTGGACTCGAACCACTAACCTACAGCTTAGAAGGCTGTTGCTCTATCCGATTGAGCTATGGGCGCATATCTCAACAAAATGTAATGAACAAGTTCTTTCGTCGGGGAGACAGGATTCTCCCGAAGGGACTCCTTCGGAGGAATCTGCGACTTTCCCGATTTCATCGGGACGCTTTATCTCACCTAATTTCAAACAACCTTTCGAACGATTTCTAATCCTTTTCTGTCGGGGAGACAGGATTCTCCCGAAGGGACTCCTTCGGAGGAACCTGCGACTTTCCCGATTTCATCGGGACGCTCTATCTCACCTAATTTCAAACAACCTTTCGAACGATTTCTAGTCTTTTCTGTCGGGGAGACAGGATTCGAACCTGCGACTTCTTGGTCCCAAACCAAGCGCTCTAGCCGGGCTGAGCTACTCCCCGTACGTTTAGAACAAAAATGATTTCCAAAATTGGCTTTCAAAAATATATTATTGAAGCTGAAATGTCAATTTTGACGCTCAGTTTTCGGTTCTTTTAATTTATTTATATCTTTACACAAAAAAACTGCACATGTCTTTAGCCGGATTTCTCACAAAGCGATATCTAAAGTCAAAGAAAGATTCCCGGTTCATTTCGGTTATTTCAACTATAACTATTTTAGGAATTACTCTAGGCGTTGCCGTCGTAATAATGGCATTAACCATTCTTGACGGCTTTCAAAAAGTTGTCTCTGAAAAAATTGTTGAGTTCAATTCACACATTAAAGTAATAAGCTTCGGCAATCGAAATCTGCCGGATCCAAATGAAGTGATTCCAGAAATCCAAAAACAATTTGGCAACGAATTTGTTTCCATTCAACCTTTTGTTTCGAAACTTGCGATAGCTAAATCTCGGCATTTGACCGAAGGGGTAACGCTAATAGGTATCGACCCGAATTCTTCCGGTCTTCAGACTGATAATATTATTCGGCAGGGCGCTTTTGATCTTAACGATACCGATTCCATGTCCAAAATTTTGCTTGGAGAAAAACTTGCTGAAAAAATGTTTGTGAAAGTCGGCGATAAAATCACCGTCTTTGGTTTGCGAAACGATCAAGCTCCGTCGATGGATAACCCGCCATCCATTGTTCAGTTCAGAGTTGCCGGAATTTACGAAAGCGGGTTATCGGAATACGATGATCTTAACGCCTTCATAAATATTTCGACTGCACAGAATATGTTTGGAATGGGATCGCAGATTTCCGGTTACAACATAAGGGTGAAGGACATCGGCAACCTAAAAACATTAAGCGGCGAGCTGCAAGATTTTCTCGGCTATCCATATTACGTTAGAACAATTTTTCAAGTGCATCAAAATATTTTTACGTGGCTCGATTTGCAGAAGAAACCGATTCCAATTGTTCTCGGATTAATAATCTTTGTCGCAGTTTTTAATATCGTTGGCACTCTTCTGATGCTTGTCCTTGAACGTACAAACGCGATCGGAATTTTAAGGTCAATCGGCGGTAACCGTAAATTAATTATGAAAGTTTTTCTTTATCATGCCGTTTATTTAACTGTGATCGGAATTGCTGCCGGCAACTTTCTTGCATTCATAATGAGTTATCTACAGCAAAGATTCGACATCATTTCTCTTCCCGGTAAAGTTTATTTTGTTACAAAAGTTCCGATTGCCATCAGCGGCGATAATTATCTCCTCGTTTCCGGCGTTACATTAGTTATTGCGTTAGCCGCCTCGCTTCTCCCGGCGTTCATCGCATCAAGAATAAAACCGATCTCTGCAATTAGGTTCGACTGACATGATAGAATTCTTCATTGCCAAAAGATATTTGCGGTCGAAACGGAAATTGAATTTCATCACGGTGATTTCAATTCTGTCAACGTTAGGAATTACTATCGGGGTTGCCGCGCTTGTGATTGTGCTGTCTGTCTTCAATGGATTCGGTTCAATTGTTACATCTATTCTAGTCAACTTCGATCCGCACGTAAAAATTTCTGTGATTGATGAATCCGGTTATGCGCATCTCTCCGGCGTTGAAAAAGTTATCCAAAACATTTCCGGAGTTGAATCCTATTCCCCTTTCATTGACGGCAAAGCGATTCTGCTCAACAAGCGCTCTTACGAAATTGTGAACATGACTGGTATTCAAGCACCGAGAGGCAACGAAACGTGGGGAGTTGCATCAAAAATTTTCAGCGGCAAAGCCGATTTATCAGGTAACGGAGACAAAATTTTTCTCGGCTTGCCGTTGGCGCTGAGACTTTCCGCACGTGTCGGAGATACAATCACCGCTACGTCGGCATACAACATAGAAAAGACTATCACAACGCTTGCAATTCCGCAGACAAGAAAATTTATTGTAACTGGAATTTTTGAATCCAACAATCGCGATTATGACGTAGCGTATTCGTTCACATCAATCCGTTCCGCTCAGAGACTCTTCGGATTGCGAGACAAAATTACCGGATACGAATTGCGGCTAAACGATTTTCACAACGCAGACAAAGTGAAGCGCGAACTGGAAAGCAAGCTCGATCAAAAAATGTTTTCAGTGAACACATGGTATGATCTTCACAAAGAACTTTACAACGTAATGCTGATCGAAAGATGGGGCGCGTACATCCTACTTTGTCTAATCATCGCGGTTGCTGTGTTCAATATTTTTGCATCACTGACAATGACCGTCATCGAAAAGAAAAAAGATATCGGCGTTATGCGCTCGATGGGAATGAACCGAAAATCGATCCGGCAAATTTTCATGTTTGAAGGAATTTTCGTCGGCGTCATCGGAACAATTCTCGGACTTCTTCTTGGCGTTCTTGTTTGCTATTTGCAGATCGAATATAATTTCTATCCGCTCGATCCGACGAAATACATAATCAGTTCGCTGCCAGTTGAAGTTAGAGTTTCGGATATCTTCGCAATCGGCGCAATGTCTATGTTGCTTGCATTCTTGGCGGCTCTTTACCCGGCTAAACGCGCCGCGCACACAAACGTAATTGAATCTATTAAGTACGAATAACAAAAGGTTCATAATGACGAACGACAAAATTATTCTTGAAGCAAAAAACATTCACAAAGCGTTTTTGAAAAAGGACGAGCAGCGGCTTGAAATTTTAAAAGGTGTTTCTCTTCAAGTTGAACAAGGTTTGATCAGCGTGATTGTCGGTGCATCCGGCGCCGGAAAAAGCACGCTGCTTCACATTATGAGCGGTTTGGATAACGCCGACCAAGGCGATGTGATTTTGAAAGGCACAAACATTTTTTCTTTAGGCGATGATAAACTTTCCAAATTCCGAAACCGGCACATTGGATTTGTATTTCAGTTTCATCATCTCCTGCCGGAGTTCGATGCACTTGAAAACGTAGCGATAGCCGTTATGATTTCCGGCGAATCCAAAACAAAATCTTTTTCGCGCGCGAATGAACTTCTCAATTTGGTTGGTCTAAGCGAACGCCTTCACCACAAACCATCGGAACTATCCGGCGGTGAACAGCAGCGCGTTGCGGTTGCACGCGCACTCGCAAATAATCCCGATATAGTTTTTGCTGACGAACCAACCGGCAATTTAGATTCCGTTAACAGTGAAATGCTTCACAAACTTTTTGTTGAGCTGAAACAAAAATTAGGCGTAACTTTTCTAGTTGTTACCCACAACCCAGAGCTGGTAAAACTCGGCGACAAAGTTTTTGAAATGAAAGATGGAAAAATTTCTTGACCACCCCCTTTCATTCCCCTTCATTACTAAGGAGGGGGACACAGAGGAAGGTCAAAAAAGAATTTGACAACAATTTTCTTTTACGTTAAGTTGAGTTAGTACCGAACGGCTTCTAAAAATGGGGTACATTGTTTGAATGAATGGACAAGAAAATAGATTTCTTCAAAGATTAATAGATTAGAAAGCCGATTGTGCATGGGATGATAGATATGCACGAGCTATTTTTGAAAAATAATAATCTGGATTGTTTTACAATAAAATAGAACATAGAACTGCAGTTGAGCGCATATCTACGTTCCTTAACTAACAATTTCATGCAGTATAATTAATAGTTAGCTGCTAAATTAGGGTGGTAAGGGATTATGAAAAAAATAAGTTTATTCAGCAACTTCCTTTTTCTAATTATGTTCTTATTGTTTTCCAACAAGAATCACTGTCAAACAATCAATCTAGACAATATTGAGGTATCGATTGGCGATAGTCTTGAATATGTTATCAAAAAATTTACCCAGCCTCAATATCATATTAGTATAGATACTCTTAAAAATTATCTTTGTTACAATATTTACAAAGAATCTGGTTCAGCTAGCAATAATACTTCTATCCCAGTGAGAACAATTGGTCATCTATATTTTACTTATTATCTCCCCGAACTCCCCATAAGATATACAAAGGATTTATTTCAAATAAACAAAGTATGGAATGGTGACAATACAAATAATATTCAAAGCTTTTTGAAAATACTTGGAAATATTCTTGAAATAAATGAATTCGATAAATATTCAACATCATTGAGTTATTCTAAGAAGATTGAGCCCGAATATTCAGCGAGCACTATCAGTATGACAATTAATCCATTTACATCGGTAGATATTTATTATCACGATGATGGATATTTTGAAATATCAGAAGTTATTACAAAAGATGAAAATAGTTTTAGTGATGAAGAATATATTTTGATTTTTGAAGATACAGAGCATCTTATAGGTAAAAAAACTCATATTATGGAGATATTCAAGAAAGAAGATGATGCCGAATATCGCTTTAGAGAACTTACAATCCCTTATCTTATGAAAGGTTTGGAAATACCAAATAACGATATAATTCGTTTTTATAAAAATCGTTTTAGAAAGAAATTATAATTTTATTGCAGCTACGTTAGCTGCTAAAAATATAATATGAAATACTTTTTTGATGAAAGCGGTAGTTTTGCGGTAAAAAATCCGGGACCTCATAATATGGTGGGTGTAGTTTATCCGGATGTATTTGAAAAAAGATTAAGGACTTTTTATGATGATTTTATTGATAATCTAATTCCAGACGAATTTGAGAAAGGGGAACCAAAGGGACGATTACTTTTACTTGAATCAAGAGAAAAATTATTTTCTTTTCTTAATGATAATTCTTGGCTAAGGATTGGTGTTTGTCTCACGGATTCAGAATATAATTCTGAATATCAAGTTAGACAATATAGAATTGAGCAAGTAGATATTTACGAAAAACAATTATTAGACCCTGATTTTCAAAATCAATCAATTGAGCTAATAGACCTCCAAAACAAACTAATAAATGATATTAATATAAAAGGAGGGTTAAGTGATGTTCACGTCGTAAAAGGCCTCTTACTAATGCATACTTTATTTTCTTTACTAATTGGTTCCTTAAAATATTTTACAGAAGAAACTTATGATGATGATTGGGAAACCTTCTTTCTTTGCTTTGACCGTCAAGATAAAAACATTATTACAAGAATGGAAGACTGGGTAAATCGCGAATTTATAAATTTGATTACAGTTTATAATTCTAAAAACCCTATTGAACTTGACCCTTACTGGTCTGAGAGAAATCATCCTGTTTTAAGAAAATATAAAGATGGGCAAGAGGACAGACTAATCTTAAATGAAATGTTTAAAGACAAATTTTTATTCGAATATTCAGAAAAT
The DNA here is from genome assembly GCA_023381535.1 of Bacteroidota bacterium. The sequence goes on along the minus strand of JAMCSN010000014.1, from coordinate 61,021 downwards.
AGTTTTCAATTACAAATTGTCGATTGGATTAGCAATACTTTGTTTAAGGTTTTCACAAAAGAATTACCTCAAAAATTTCTTAATATGATTGACAGTAATTTAATCAAATATAATGATGCGAAAATTCACGTTGTAAGGTTTGAAGGCACAGATAGTCTATCACTTTATAATAAATACATAGAATTTATAAAATAGCAGCTAACAAGCGCCTCAACAACGACCGCTTCTTCGATGCGGTCATATTGAGTCGCATTAGGGTTTGGTTTTTCAGAATTAGTTGCTTGTGTAAAGTTGATTTGTAAAACAGAACTGATTTATAAAATAAAGTTGCGTTGACAAAAGCTGCATTGTTATTCTGGGCGGCGTGTTAGGCGCAACGTCGTTAAAGTGAAGTAAAATCTCTCAACGAAAGAAAATGTATGGCAATTAAAATAGTCCAACTCGGAACACCGAGAGAAAAGAATGAAGGTTTGCGAATCGGAACAGTAAGACGTCCTCCGCGCGGAGTGCGGAAGGAAGATTTTTCGAAACTGAATTACTACGACGTTTGGTTCCCCAACCTTTCACCAAGCGACGCATTGGTCAAGCAAGCTCAAGCTTCCAAAGATGAAAAATCGTGGAACACATTCAAGCGTAAATTCCTAGCCGAATTGAAATCGTCCACTGCTAGTAAAGATTTGGATTTGTTAGCTGCACTTTCTCATCAATCAAATTTATCAATCGGCTGCTATTGCAAAAACGAAAACCGCTGCCACCGCTCAATCTTAAAAGAGCTTCTGATTCAAAGAGGCGCGGACGTAAAATAAAACCGGCACATCAACACGGCTGTAAGTACCACTCCTTGAAAGAGACATTTAGAAAGATGATATGATTACAAAATTTTTCTTGTTGACTTTATTTGGAATCGCAATGGCGCATGTAGAAGGTGTTGTTGTGGTTTACCTTCGCAAGACGCTTGGAATTTCAGAACCAGAATCCAATAAGAAATTGCTCGGAGAATTTGACAAGCGCTATATTAATATTGAGCGGACAAGAGAAGCCGCAACAATTATCATGATTGTAACTTTGTCTTTTCTGGTTGGAGAAACATGGCTGGATAAACTAATTGTTTTTCTCTGGGTATTCGCTTTCTGGGATTTGTTTTATTATGCGTCTCTCTATGTTCTTATTAAGTGGCCGCCTAATTTGAAAACAATCGATGTCCTTTTTCTAATCCCGCGTCCCTGGATTGCCCCGGTGTGGTTCCCAATCGGAATTTCTTCAGCGACCATTTTTCTTATTTTATTTTTTTATGTTTTTAGATTTTTATAAGAATTATTCTCTTCACTCGATCGTCAAGGTATGGACCTTGACGACAAAATAATTTCTAAAAGAAAGAGGCGCGGACATTGATTAAATATGCTTAATAGTTTTATACCGCTGTTGCTTCTCTTTTACTTCAAAACCAATTTTTCTTTTTGGTTTATCTTCTATAGCAAGCAATCGGTTGATGGCTTCAAAAATTGCGGATATATTTTCATCATGAGCTTCAACTCTTGATTCCAGTTCTTTCAATTTTTCTGCAAGCTCTTTATGAGAAGAAATAATTGCTCTCAACTTTACAAAAGCTCTCATAATTAGGATATTAACTTGAACGGCTCGTTTGCTCTTTAGAACGGAAGAAAGCATCGCGACACCTTGTTCCGTAAACGCATACGGCAATTTTCTCGTACCGCCCCAACTTGATATTCCAAATTGGAATATCAAGTTATTGAATTCTGCTTTTGTTAACTGAAACATGAAATCATTTGGAAAACGATCAATGTTTCGTTTAACCGTCTTATTTAGGTTGAAAGTTTCCACACCATAAAGCACAGCTAAATCTTTATCGAGTAAAACTTTTTGTCCTCTGATAAGTAAGATTTTGTTTTCAATTACTTCTGACGGAATGAGTTACTTTTTCATTTTCCCCTCTTTGTTACAATGTTATTTGCCAATCAATTTATTACGTTCATGCAGACAGCAAATAATTTATCATCAACCGCACACCAAAACCGGTATCAAATTTTTCCGTGTAGTTGTTGTATTTATGTTTTATTGCCGGACCGGCGATATCGAGATGAGCCCACGGAATTTTTTTATCGACAAAGTGTTCTAGGAATTTTCCGGCTGTTATTGCCCCGCCCCAACGCGGACCGAGATTGCTGACATCCGCTATGTCGCTCTTGATCATATCGTTGTAATCGTTCCAGAACGGTAAACGCCAAACACGCTCAAATGTTTCGCTGCCGGACTTAACCAATTCATCGGCAAGTTTATCATTCTTCGTCATTACGCCAGCGGCAATTTCTCCCAGAGCAACAACGCATGCGCCCGTCAAAGTTGCGAAGTCAAAAATTTCATCCGGCTTTTGTTTTGATGCATAATGAAGCGCATCGGCGAGAACAATGCGACCTTCCGCGTCGGTATCTTTCACTTCAATCGATTTGCCGGAAGCGGAAATAATCACATCGCTCGGTTTGTAAGATTTCCCGTTGATCATATTTTCAACTGCTGGAATAACTCCTATCAGTTCAATCGGCAGTTTCATCATCGCTGCGGCTTTTATCATTCCAATAACTGCGGCACCGCCCGCCATGTCGGCTTTCATTTCCAACAAGCCCGATGTAGGCTTGATTGAGAGTCCGCCGGAATCGTAAGTAACGCCTTTACCGACGAGCGCAATTTTCTTTTTTGCTTTAACGCGCGGTTTATAATGCATTGTAATTAAGCACGGCGGATTATCGCTTCCGTCACCAACTGCAAGTATTGCGTTCATTTTTTGCCGCTTCAATTCTGCCCGTTCGAAAATTTTTACTTTCACTCCAAGTTTGCTCAGTTCGGATTTTGCTTTAGATGCAAGCACAGCAGGAGTAATCGTTATCGCCGGATAGTTAACGAGATCACGTGATAAGTAAACGGCGCTCATTAATTTTTCCGTTGATGAAATTACCGCGTTAAGAAGTTTTTGATCAGAGTAATGAACGAAAACGGTGAGTTGTTCCGGTTTCTGCTGCTCGGATTTATAATTATCGAACGTGTAATTACCAAGATGAATACCTTCCAGCATGGTTTGAATAAAATATGCTGATGCGCCAAAATATTTCTTGTAGTCCTCGTACGACGGAACGACAAGATGAACGGCTTTAACTTTTTGTTTTTTCAATGACATGATTAATCCGGCAAAATAGTTTCTGAAAAAATCTACTGTGAAATCATCGTCAACTTTTACTTTCTTCAGAAAGATTACCGAAGGTTCACCGGATGAGCTGTGATAAACCATGGCATTTGATTTCTTATCGAGAAAACTTTTTTTTTGAATTTTGCCGAGAGGAAGTTTTAATGAGTGAAAAAATTCCGTGACCAACTTTTCAAGTTTTTTGGATTCAACAAAAAATTTTACCAGTGCCGAATCCGGTTTGAAACTTAGACCGTCTTTTTCCGCAACAATTTTTAACTTGAAATGCATTTTCTCTCCGATACGATTATAAATATTTTTGTGCCTCTGAAATTATTTTATCTTTTATTTCATCTACCTTCACGCCAAAAAGACGGCTGCCTGCGGCGTTAATGTGGCCGCCACCATTGAACTCCGAAGCCAGCTTGTTAACGGGAATTTGTTCTTTCGATCTAAAACTTATTTTAACTCCGTCTTTCAGTTCGTAAAATAAAATTCCCAATCGAACGCCTTGAATGGTAAGACAATAATTAACAAAGCCGTCAATATCGGCTTCCTCTGCGCCAGCTCTTTGCAGCGACTCTTTAGTGATTACCATGTACGCAATCTGTCCGGTAGAATCAATGGCGATTGTACTAAGCGCTTCGCCTAAAAGTTTCACCCGTCCGCTTCTAAATTGGTTGTAAATTTTGTCGTATATGTCGGTCGGATTGATTCCCTTTTCAAGCAGCTCCGCAATGATTCTATGAATATTTGGACTGGTGCGCTCGAAACGGAAAGAACCCGTGTCGGTCATTATCCCGGCGTAAAGCTGCAGCGCAATCGAGTAATCGATTTCGACGATGCCTGTATTTTTTAAGAAGTCATAAATAATTTCGGATGTGGCAGAGTAACCGGTATCACCAACGAAAAGATCAAAAACTTTTTCCGGATCCTGGTGATGATCGATGCAGACTTTTATCCCGCCAAATGAACGAAATCCATTTTCCAATTTGATGATTCGTCCGGCTTGGTTCAGATCAAGAAGTACAAAAACTTCGGCTTCGTTGAAAATATTTTCGTGAACTGCCGGATCAAATTTCTCGATGACCTTTTCTTCATCCATGAATTCGAGGTTATACGGAGTTGCGCTGTGATTCACTACGCGGACTTTCTTGCCGAATTTTTTTAAGATCAGATAAAACGCCAATTCGGAGCCGAGCGCATCCGCATCGGGATTTACGTGAGTAGAAAGGAGAAAAGAATTATTTTCTTCAATTATTTTTTTCAATTGTACAAATTGATCCATGAACTCTCATGTATTTTGACAATATTGCAAAACTCATTATTGAAATTAGGCAACTGAAACTTAAAAAAGAAGGCGAAGAGTTTCGTCTTCGCCTTCGTCATTATAATCTAGTATCTAGAATCCAGCAACTAGTTCACTTCCCACGTGTTGTTTGCAAACATCAGTTTCTTATAATCGCCGACGCCCTTCTGTTCTTTGACTTGCGCAATCTGTTGTACGTAATCGTCGTCGTAAGTTGGTTTGTTGAACTGACGAAAGACTCCGATCGGTGTCGGGAATCCGGGCAGATCGGTAAATCTTGCGAGCAAGAAAACACGCGTCGGGTTGTCGTCAAATTCATCATGTACCCAGCAATCATTGATCGAGTGTTTGCCGTCGTTCAAATCAATTATCACCGGATTCAATCCGTCTAACATAATTCCTTTGTCTTTATTCACTCCGAATACCAACGGTTTGCCGTGTTCAAGTAAAACAACGTTATCAGGCTTAGTTTCTTTTTCAGTTAACGGGAAGAAAGCTCCGTCGTTAAAGATCGGACAGTTCTGATAAACTTCGATGAACGCGAGACCTTTATGTTTTGCCGCTCTCGAAATCATTTCTTGCATGTGTTTCGGATCGCGGTCGAGTGAACGCGCGACAAACGTTGCGCCGGAACCGGTTGCAACTTTAATCGCGTTAAAAGGAAAATCAACCGTTCCATAAGGAGAAGATTTTGTGATCTTTCCTTTTTCCGATGTCGGCGAAAACTGTCCCTTAGTCAATCCGTAAATTCTATTGTTGAACATTACAATTTTCAAGTTCACGTTTCTTCTGCAAGCATGAATAAAATGATTACCGCCGATGCTCATCATATCGCCGTCGCCTGTTGCAACCCAAACTTGAAGTTTTGGATTTGCAAGTTTAACGCCGGATGCGATTGCAGCAGCTCTTCCGTGAATGCTGTGAAATCCATAGTTGTTCATGTAGTAAGGAAAGCGGCTTGAACACCCGATGCCTGAAACCCAAACAATGTTTTCTTTTCTCTCACCGAAATCTGGCGAAGTTCTTTGAACTTGCGCGAGTATCGAATAATCGCCGCAGCCCGGACACCACTTAACTTCGAGACCGGATGAAAAATCTTTCGCTGTGTATTTTACTTCCGGCACCATTTCATCTATTTTATTTTCCATTTTTTCCTCCTAACACCTCAATAATTTTGTTCTCGATTTCCAGAATCTTGAACGGTTGTCCTTGAACTTTGTTCAGCTGAATCACATCAATTAAGAACGTACTGCGAATCAAGAATGCCAATTGTCCCAAGTTGAGTTCCGGAATCAAAACCTTTTTGAATCGCTTCAGCACATCTTGTATGTTCTTTGGGAATGGATTGAGGTAACGTAAGTGAGCGTGCGATGCTTTGTAACCTTTTGCTTTTGCATCTTTGATTGCTTCAGTGATTGAACCGTAGGTACTTCCCCATCCTAAAATCAAAAGTTCTCCTTCTTGATCGCCTTCAACTTCCAATTCCGGTACATCAAACTTCACATTCTCTACTTTTTGTTTTCTCTTATGAACCATTATTTCATGATTCTCCGGTTCATAACTGATATTGCCGTAAATGTCTTTCTTTTCCAGACCGCCGATGCGGTGTTCCAAACCAGGTGTGCCCGGAATAGCCCAAGGACGCGATAAGTTTTCATCACGCAAGTATGGATAAAATCCTTCAACTTCAGTTCTAAATTTAACCGGTATATCGGAAAGCTCTTCGAACTTTGGAATCTTCAACGGTTCAGAACCGAATGCCAAATATCCGTCGGTTAATAGAATTACCGGGGTCATAAACTTTATTGCGATACGCGCGGCTTCAATAGCCATGTAAAAACAATCTGCCGGACTTTGAGCGGAGAGAACAACTACCGGAGATTCACCGTGTCTTCCAAACATTGCCTGGAATAAATCGGCTTGTTCGGTTTTGGTCGGAAGTCCCGTGCTGGGTCCGCCTCTCTGAACATCGATGATAACAAGCGGCAACTCGGTCATAACTGCGAGACCGATTGCTTCTGTTTTAAGTGAGAGTCCAGGACCGGATGTGCTTGTAATTCCTAATGCACCGGCAAACGCAGCACCGATAGCGGAGCTGACGCCGGCAATTTCATCTTCAGCTTGAAACGTAACAACGTCAAAGTTTTTGTATTTGCTAAGTTCTTGTAAAATTTCTGATGCCGGCGTGATCGGATATGAACCGAGAAATAGCGGCAACCCGCTTTTCAAAGATGCTGTAACAAAACCAAGCGCAACAGCTTCATTGCCGGAAACGTTTCGGTAAATTCCTTTCGGAAGTTTCGCCGGCTTTACATCGTAACGCGTTGTGAAAATTTCTGTGGTGTCGCCATAATTATAACCGGCTTGAAGAACGCGCTTGTTCGCTTCCATCACATCAGGTTTCTTCTTGAATTTTGTTTCCAACCACTTAAGTGTAATTTCAACCGGACGGTTGTACATCCAATACATAATTCCCAATGCGAAAAAGTTTTTACACTTTTCTTTTTCCTTAAGCGATAGAGTTAAGCCCTCGAGCGCATTCATAGTTAACTGTGTCAAAGGAATCGGAATAACATTGTATTTTGCAAGCGTACCGTCTTCGAGAGGATTGGAATCAAACTTAGCGAGTTTTAAATTTTTCGTGTCGAAGGAATCTGTGTTAACAATTATTGTGGCGTTTGTTTTTAAATCTTTAAGATTTACTTTCAGCGCAGCGGGATTCATTGCAACTAGAACATCGGGCGAATCACCCGGCGTTTGAATATCGCTGTTGCTGAAATGTAACTGATATCCGCTCACACCGGAAAGCGAGCCGGCGGGGGCGCGAATCTCTGCCGGGAAATCCGGCAGCGTGCTTAAATCATTACCAACAATTGCAGTTGTATCCGTAAACTGTGAGCCCGTCAACTGCATACCATCACCGGAGTCACCCGCGAATCGAATCGTTACCTCATCAATATCACGTACTACTTTTTCTGTTTCCTGTGCCATTACTCTAACTCAACAAATTTAATTTTTATGATAATTAGTTAATTTTTAGCGATGAAAAATATGAAAGCTAATAAGGATTATCAATCTATTTGTCTTTATTTAATTTCATTTATCATCTTCAAGAACTCATCAGCATCAACAAAACCGGTTAATCTGTGAACCTCCTTCCCGTTCGAATCGATTATCAGAACCGTCGGCATTCCTACTACGTTAAACTCATTTCGCAATTGTTCGGTTTCATCTGAAAGTGTTTTTGTCATATCAACTTTGTACGGTGTGAACCGCTTAGAGATTTCAACCACTCGCGGATCGGAAAATGTGTTTGCATCTAATTCTTTGCATGGAATACACCAGTCAGCATAAAAATCAACAATCATTCTTTCGTGATTCTTTAAAGACTCTTGATATTTGGCATGAGTAAACCTCTGCCATTCCGGTTCGTTTTTCTTTTCCGGAATCAAAGCGTACACCGACACGGCAATTATGATCACTGAAAAAATTATTTTGAACGCCCGAAATCCTTTTATGTTGTTCGCCATTTTATCTATGAATAACAAAAATAACGCGGCTAAAATTCCGAAAACCGGCAGCGCAAAATGATTAACCGATTTCGGCAGAAGCGGTCCGACAAAATAAATTGCCATTGCAAGAAGCAAGAAACCGAAAACATGTTTAACGCCTTCCATCCAATCGCCAGCTCTTGGAAGCCGTTTAATTTTTCCGGAGAAGAGTGCGAGAATCAAATACGGTGTTCCCAATCCTAACGCCATCACAAAAAACATTAAGAAGCCGTAATAAGGATCACCTTTGGCGGCAACGTAGGTTACTAATCCAATTACGAATGGACCGATGCATGGCGCCGCAACAATTCCCATCGTTAAACCCATAAAGAAAGCGCCGAACGCACCGCTCTTAGCACCTCCGGCTTTGGCAACCCATGAGTCCGGCAATTTAAATTCATAGACTCCAAATTGGCTGAGCGAAAGCACGACGAATAAGAGCGCTATCCCGATGATCACAAAAGAATTTTGGAGAAGTGTTCCGAATACTGCTCCGCTTAGCGCTGTAACTACACCAACAACAGAATATGTAAGAGCCATACCAAGCACATAAAGTATTCCCAGCAAAAATAATTTGCCGGTTCGTCCTTCGCTTTGTCCGCCGAAATAACCGACAGTAATTGGTATGAGTGGATAGACGCATGGAGTCAAATTAAGCGCGAGTCCGCCGAGAAAAATAATAAACAGACTGAAAAACAGTCCGCTATTTTCAAGTGCCGAAGCAATTGCGTTATCATCTTTTTGCTGAACAACCGGAGCTTGTTCTTGTGCAACATCTTTGATCGTTTCTTTATCAGCTTGATTTGCGGCAGCAACCTCATCGGTAACAGTAATTTCGAACGAATCGGAAACGCTCGTGGGCGGCATGCAAGTTTGATTGTTGCATGACTGGTATTCAACCTTTATCGGAATTTTGTAGATGCCGGGCAATAACTCTTTGTCAATGTTTACAAGGAGATTAATGACTACGTCTCCTTCAAAAACACTGACCGGTTGATCTGAAAAGCCAAGCGTTATGTCCTGTGCTTTAGGATACTCAACATTTGCCAGTGGAAACCTTTTGTCGGTAGAAACAACCTTGGTGGGAATTAGAAAATCCTCGTGCGGTTTATTTGAGTTAATGTGCCAGCTGTTTTCAACCGCGACTTTAACTGCAATTTTGAATTGCGAATTTCTTTGGACTTTTTTCTGACCGCTTTCTAATTTGATCTTAACAATATTTTGGTTTTGATCAAACTGAGCAGACAAGTTAGTAAATGAAATTGCAGCAAGAACTAAAAACGGGAATAAAATTTTCTTCAACATGATGAAACCTTGATTTGATTTTTGGATAATTACTTTCTCCAGCCTTGAACTATCGGGAATCTTCTACCGTAACCGAACGCTTTAGTAGAAACTCTGAGTACCGGAGCTGCCTGCTTGCGTTTGAATTCGTTGAGATCGACATGACGCAATATTTTTTTCACAATAGCGGCATCACCGATAACCTTTGAGATTTCTTCCGATTCTTTTTGCTCTTCAAGATACATTTTCAAAATTCGATCGAGCAGTTCGTACGGCGGTAACGAATCCTGGTCGGTTTGATTTGGACGAAGTTCTGCTGACGGGGCTTTATCAATTATTTCCTGCGGAATGATTTCCTTGCTGCGATTAATGTAACCGGCAATTTTATAAATCTGAGTTTTATAAACATCACCAATGACAGCAAGCGCGCCGCACATGTCGCCATATAACGTGGCGTAACCGGTTGCAATTTCGGATTTGTTGCCGGTTGTGCAGAGCAGGTAACCAAGTTTATTCGATGCAGCCATCAAATACATCCCCCGCATCCTGGACTGCATGTTTTCTTCCGTAACATCTTCAGGCTTTCCGTTAAAGATCGGTTTCAGCAATTCCAAAGCTTTATCAACAACAGGCTGAATTGAAATTTCATTATATGAGATGCCGAGATTCTTGATGAGGTTCAGTGAATCATCCACGCTTCCGGCGCTGGAATATTTTGACGGCATTAAAATAACATGAACATTTTCGGCGCCGAATGCTTTGACAGCGATGTAAGTTACAACAGCCGAATCAATTCCACCGCTGAGACCGACAAGAGCCTTTTTGAATCCGGTTTTCTTTGCATAATCTTTCACACCAAGTATTAGAGCGCTTAAAACTTCTTCTTCGAAAGATGATTCGTAGTTCTTAATCTCTGTATATTTTTTTTGCGTATCATAAATGAAATAGTCCTCTTGAAATGCTTTCCCAAGCAACTCAAGTTTTCCTTCTTTGTTAAAGCACATGCTCGCGCCGTCAAAAATCAATTCTGTCTGAACACCGACTGTGCACGCGTAAACCAAAGGAATTTTATCTGTGCGTGTCAACAATGAGAGCATGTCGAATCTTTCTTTTCGTTTACCGTATGCGTATGGACTTGCAGAAATGTTGATCAAAACCGTTGCACCGTTATCAACAAGTTTTTGTACAGGATCAACCGTGTATCGTCTGTGCTTCCAGTAATCGGCGTCATTCCAAATATCTTCACAAATAGAAATGCCGAGTTTTTCATTTCTGAATTCGAAAACGGAGACATCCTTAGCAGATTCGAAATACCGGACTTCATCAAAAACATCGTAGTTCGGAATAAGTGTTTTGCTTTGAACAAATTTTATTTCGCCATCGTAACACAGAACAGCCGAGTTATAAACGCCGGTGCCGATTTTGTCTTCGTAGTCTTCGGTAATTGTTCCGAACAACAATCCGACATAATTAGTTTGACCGGCAATTGATTTTGCTGCGGAGCTTACTGCGTCGCGGAATTCCTTCTTCTCAACGAGATCAAGAGGCGGATAACCACAGAGAAAGAGTTCCGGTAAAACTACAAGATCAACTCCATCCTTAACTCCTCTCGCATATCCTTCAAGAATCTTTTCGGAGTTCCCCTTCAAATCGCCGATAATAGGATTATATTGACAAACGGCTATTTTCATTTACGCATAATCATTTTATCTTTTGACTAAAATTAGTAAGAACCATAGTATTTTCAAACGAACGGACGTGAATTCTTTAAACCTTTTCAAATCACACACGTCTTAATTGACAGAAACAAACTAAAGGTGACGTTATGAAAGACAGATTATATCGGTCACGGCGCGTAAGAGTGTTAGGAGGAGTTGCCGGAGGATTAGCAAAGTATTTCAATCTCGATCCCATTCTTGTTAGAGTTCTATTTGTCATCATCACCATTCTCCACGGTTTCGGTGTTCTCTTATATGTCATTCTTTGGATTGTAGTTCCGGAAGAGCCGTTCGAAATTGCTTATTCGCCAAATCAAGAAAGTCCGGAACCGAATACTCAATCCAACATGAATTTCGATGCGACAGTTCCTCCGCAGACAAAATCTAACGGAACCGGGCGAATTGTTGCGGGCGTAATTCTTATTGGAATTGGATTAATATTTTTTGCAGATAGAATAATTCCATCTTTCGATTTAAGCGATGTATTTCCGATTGCGTTGATAATTGTCGGCGCTTTGTTGTTATGGAATTCAATGAAAAAGTAATGGAGAGCTAAAATGAAATGCGGACAAATGTTTTGGGGCTTTTTTCTTTTAACGCTTGGGGCTCTATTCTTGTTCACCAAGTATGATATGATTCAAAGTTCATTCGAGTTCGTTTGGAATATCTGGCCGCTGCTGTTTGTCTTCTGGGGCGCGATGGTGATCTTTAAACATTCTTTCGTTCGCCCGCTGGTAAGTGCGTTGTTTGGGATCTTTATTGCAGTTTTAGTTTTCGGTATCATTCAGAATACTTTTTGGGGATTTGATTTTCATGACGGTGACAAAGGTCAATTCACAGATTATTATTATGAAGACTATAATCCTTCATACAAATCCGCCAGTTTGGAGATTAACTCCGGCGCGGGCAAGTTTATGATCGTCAATAGCACGGATAAACTTATTGAAGGCAAAGCTTACGGAAGTTTGGCGGAATACGATTTTCATTCCGACAAAACCGATTCCAGCATTGACGTTACATTTGATTTGAATAAAAAAGACGGAAATTTCTTCCGCGGAAGATTTAGAAATCAACTCGACATTGCACTAAATCAAAATCCAATTTGGGATATAACGCTGAACATCGGCGCATCAAAATCAAATTTTGATTTATCAAATTTTAAAGTGAAGAATCTCGATCTTCATACGGGGGCAACCAGTACAAAAATAAAATTGGGCGATAAGTACGACCAAACGACAAATGTTAGCGTTGATATGGGCGCTGCAAGTTTAACGCTGGAAGTTCCGCAAAACGTAGGATGTGAAATTCAATCCGATATGGCGCTGGCATCGAAACACATTGAGGGATTCTCGAGCAGAGGCAGCGGGCATTACATAACAGATAATTTTGAAAACAGCACGAAACGAATTCTTATCGACGTGAAGGGCGGGGTTTCTTCGCTGACCGTACGGCGCTACTAGTTTTTTTCTTTTTGGCTTTTAGTTTCGGGGGAATCCAAAGATGTTTTTCCATATTCACACAGCCGTCTTCATCAAACTCAACACCTTCCGAGCGCAGCATTTCTTCCATTAAGTGAAAATCGCCGAAATGAATTTTTCCGGTTAACGCGCCGAATCTATTTACAACTCTGTGACAAGGCAAACCGCTTTCTTTTGTGCCGTTCAAAGCCCAACCAACTGTTCTTGCCGACGATCTGATTCCGCAAGCTTCGGCAATCGTTCCATAAGTTGTAACTTTTCCTCTCGGAATTTTTGCAACGACTTTATATACTCGATCAAAAAAATCAATATTCCTTTTTATGCTTTTCATATTCGTGGCACAGATTCGTAATCTGTGCAATTATTATTTTTCCGCAGAATACGATTCTGCGTTACAGATTATCACTCACCAATAACTTTAATTAAAACTCTTTTTCTACGTTGTCCATCAAACTCGGCGTAATAAACTTGCTGCCAAGGACCGAAATCCAGCTTGCCATTCGTAACCGGAATAATTACTTCGTGATGAACGAGCATGCTTTTCAAATGTGCGTCGCCGTTATCTTCACCTGTGCGGTGATGACGGTAATCCGATTTGAACGGCGCGAGTTTTTCCAACCACTCATCAATATCTTGTATCAATCCGCTTTCCGCATCGTTAACATAAACTCCGGCAGTGATATGCATCGCGGAAACCAAAATCATTCCTTCCTGGATTCCACTTTTCTTCAAAACTTTCTCAACATCGCCGGTGATGTTGATGTACTCACGTTTCTTTGAAGTGTTAAACCAAAGATATTCAGTGTGACTTTTCATTGCGGCACCGATCAATTAACTCTGAGAAAATTTCAGCAGATACTCTTTGATGAATCCGTTGATGTCGCCATTCATCACACCTTGTGTATCCGACGTTTCCCAATTGGTGCGGTGATCTTTAACCATATTGTAAGGATGAAAAACGTAGGAACGGATTTGACTTCCCCATTCAATTTTCATTTTGGTTTTTTCAATTTCATCTGCCGCAGCATTTTGCTTTTCTACTTCAATCTGGTAAAGTCGCGAGCGCAGCATTTTGAAAGCATTGGTTTTGTTTTGAAGCTGCGAACGTTCCGTTTGGCATGCCGCAACTACTCCGGTTGGAATGTGAGTGATTCGCACTGCGGTTTCAACTTTGTTAACGTTCTGTCCGCCTTTACCACCGGAACGGAATGTATCAATTCTCAAATCAGCGGGATTAATATCTATTTCGATTGTATCGTCAACTTCCGGAATTACGAACACCGATGCGAATGATGTGTGGCGGCGTTTGTTCGAATCGAAAGGTGAAATGCGAACGAGACGATGCACGCCGTTCTCCGCTTTCAAATATCCAAACGCAAACTCGCCTTCAACTTCAATCGTCGCACTTTTGATTCCGGCACCGTCGCCGTCGAGCCAATCAACCAAATTCATTTTGTAACCGTTCTGCTCGCCCCATCGCAAGTACATGCGCATCAGCATTTGCGCCCAGTCTTGAGATTCCGTTCCACCCGCACCGGAATGAATTGTCAGAATACAATTTTTATCATCGTCTTTACCGCTAAGCATACTTTTAAGTTCAAGATCGGAATAACTTTTTGCCAGCGCTTCCAATTCTGTTTCGATTTCACCGACCAATTTTTCGTCTTGTTCGGCTTCGGCGAGTTCGATGAACTCTCTTAGGTTTTTCTGTTGCGCGTCTATTTTATTCCACGCATCAACCCAAACTTGAAGTGATTTTGATTTTTGGAATACTGATTGCGCGTTCTTCTGGTCGTTCCAGAATCCCGGCGCTTCGGATTGTTTTCGAATTTCTTCTATCTGTTTTTCTTTGTCGGCTAACTTAAAGATAACCCCGTAGATTGTTGATCTTCTGAGTGTAATCGTTTAATCGTTTCAATTGATCTTCGAACATATTTTATCCTCTCGATTCATTTGTTGCACAGATTCTTAATCTGTGCTTTATTATAGATGCACAGAATAGGATTCTGTGCTACAAATTTAAATTTCTATTTCCATTTTTAATAACGCCGCGGCTAATGTTTTGCCTTGCGCATCATGTTTAAGCGAAACCGTTCCGCCGCCGCCGAGCGTGTTGTGCAGCAAAAAATTCAGCGCGCGAATGTTCGGCATTTCAAAACGTTCAACTTTACCGAAACAGATTCCTTCAAAATGTTTTTTCACGCGTTCAGTGGTCAAATGTTTTTTAATTATTTCATAACCTTTGTCGTCGTAAGCAACAATACCAACATTTGCAGCATCACCTTTATCGCCGCTTCGTCCGTGTGCAATGTCTATTAATTTTATTTTACTCATGTCGTTATTATCTCAACTTTTGGATGAACAAGTTTTTTCGGCATCAGCGCAGGCCAGTAAGCAATTACTTCGTTCGCTTTGGGACGACCGCCCGCAAATCCGGTAACACTCGGAGGACCTGTTAGAATTAACGGCGCAATCTCTTTGCTGAATGCTTCGATATCATGATGATTGCCGCTTCGAACGCCAACGCGAAGAACGACTTCATTAACTTCATTCTGTTCCGATGCCAGCGGACCGTGACAAGCGTTCACGCCGAGAAATTCTGTTCTGATTTCATCGAACTTCAATCCGAGATCGGAAAGACGCGTGCGAAGAATTTCATCCGCCTTCTTTGCTTTCTCCAACGCGTCGGGCCAGCTGTAAGTTAAATTTCCAATTGCGGTGTAACCGTCATTGTACGCCATCGAAACTTTATACAAGTCAGTAGCCGGCTTGCCTTTGATTCCGAAAACTTTAACGCGATCTTTTTCCAGCTGTTCCAATTTTATCGAAGTGAAATCCGCGACACATTCCGGCGTGATGTAATTTGTCGGATCGCCGATTTCATACATCAGCTGCTCGCTCACTGTGTCAACCGAAACCATCCCGCCGGTGTTTTCATGTTTCGTGACAACAATTTCTCCGTTAGGGTAAGCTTCGGCAATCGGGAAACCGATATGCGCGAGATCCGGCACAGATCGCCAGTCACCAAGAAAATTTCCGCCGCTTGATTGTCCGCCGCATTCTAAAATATGTCCGGCAATTACTCCCGCCGCAAGTTTATCCCAATCATCCCACGACCATTTGAATTCGTGAATCATCGGCGCGTAAGTTAGCGACGTATCCGTCGTTCGTCCAGTGATAATTATTTGCGCGCTTTTCTTCAATGCTTCAACAATCGGTCGCGCGCCAAAATAAACATTTGCGCTGATCAGTCTATCTTGCACATCGAAAATTTTCTGGCCGGATTCCATATTATCCAACCCCGCGCCGCGTTTTAGAAGATCGTCGAGCGAATTCAAAATATCATCGCCGGTAACGATAGCAATCTTCAATCCCTTGATGCCTTGTTTGTGCGCGCACTTAACAATTTCTTCAACGCAACCTTCCGGATTGGCGCCGCCGCCGTTTGTAATAACTTTTATATTTTTTTCGGCAATGTGAGGAAGTATATCTCTCATTATTTGGATTAAATCTTTTGCGTATCCAGCAGCCGGATTTCTCTTCTTCTGTTTCTGCATGATGGACATAGTTACCTCGGCAAGAAAATCCATCATAAGGTAATCGATCTGACCTTTGGTTACTTGCTGAAGCGGAATTGACTGAAGATCGCCCCAGAAACCGGAACCGGATGCGATGCGAATTTTGTCCTTCATAAATCCTTCAAGAACTAATAATCATTAATAACATGGTTGGATAGTCAGATTACTTTCTCTAACTCTTTTTTAGGCATATGTCGCCTCATGCAAGATCTGTTTTCTGAAAAACGGTTTAATATATTTTTCTCTGCAAATATCTACGCTTAGATTAAACTTTTGCCTAAACAATTCCCGAACTTCATTTTTTATTCTAAAAATATTCTCAGTCTGAGGTTCAAATTCAATAATCAAGTCTATATCGCTCAGCTCGCTTTGCTCATTTCTAGAGTATGAACCGAACAATCCCAGCTTAACAATATGATACCGGCTTCGAAACAAAGATTTGTTTTCTTTTATGAATTGCAATATTTGATCTTTTTGAATCATGTATAAAATTTTAATTATAATAAATATAACACTTAAGCGAGAGAATTATTTCTCTCAAACCTTCTCCAAAAATTTTGTGCGTAAAGATATAAAAGGTAAGTCTGGAATAAAAATGAAGTGATTATTTCTCTGTGAACTCTGCGTCTTCTTAGCGTTCTATGCAGTAATCTGCCGCGGCGGATTTTAACCGCAGAGAGCAATTAAAATGATTTTTTGATTTTTTTAATAAATACACTAGATTAACAATAGTGTTAATTATCTATATTTGATATATGAAAGCCCTGACACTAAATAATTCTCCTAAACCAATAATAAGCACAACCGATATTGCGACTATACTTTCCATCGGCAAAGAATCCGCTAAGGTGACAGCTGCAAGGTACACGCAAAAAGGTTTGCTTGTTAGATTGAAGAGGGATTTTTATATCCCGTTAAACAAGTTCGAAAAATTCACGGAAAAAGATTTTTTTAGAGCCGCCAACATTCTCCAGGTGCCTTCCTATATCTCTTTGGTCTCCGCATTAAGCTATTACAATATTTCCACTCAGCAGATGCAAAATGTTTACGAATCGATTGCCTTAAAGAGAACAAAAAATGCACGGGTGAAAAACGTTGAGTTTAATTTCTTCCTTGTAAAAAAAGATTTTTACAACGGCTTTACACTTGAAGATAACTTTTTTATTGCAACACCCGACAAAGCTTTCGCCGATATTGTCTATCTCACTTACTTGGGGAAATACAGATGCGATTTCACCGCAATCAATTTCAAAAGGTTAGACAAGAAAAAAGTGAGCAGCTATATTCAACTGACTAACAAAAGAACTAAATTGTTTTGGGATAAGTTATGCAAGACTTACAAAATCTAGAAGTATTTGAGATAGAAGTTCTTGAGGTACTAAACAGTTTGAAGGTTTTGGACAAACTGTACTTCGGCGGCGGAACAATGCTTAGACTTTGCCACAATTTGAACCGCTACTCAACCGATTTGGATTTCTGGCTGGACATTAATCTCGATTCAAAGGCATTGTATTCAAAGCTGCAAGAAGCGTTTCAGAATAGATACAAAATTGTAGATGCCGAAAACAAAAAGTACACGTTGCTGTTCGAGATAAAGTCCGCCGTTTACAAACGCAATCTGAAAATTGAAATTAGAAAAGAGCAAACCGATTTTGAGTGGGAACGGAAAATCGCTTTTTCAAGATTTACCAATAAGCAGGTAACCGTAAAGGGGTTGACTCTGACGCAGATGATGAAGAATAAAATTGAAGCAATGCTTTCAAGAAAGATTATCCGCGACTGCTTCGATATCGAATTTCTTTTGATGCGCGGAGTTGAATTACCAGCAGATAAAACAAAACTTGGTGAAATAAAAAAAATAATTGAGTCGTTTAAGGAGCGCGATTACAAAGTAACGCTTGGTTCTATCCTGGATGAAAAAGAAAGAAAATTTTATTTGGAAAACAGATTCAAGCTTTTGAAAGAAGAGATAAATAGAAAGTTAATTACTACATGATGCCGATCTCTAGCTTGCCAAATATCTTTTCTCTGCGGTAATCCGCCGCGGCGGATTTTAACCGCAGAGGGCACAAAGAAAATTCGCGCAAAGAACGCAAAGGCACGAATGGTAAGCTTGGAATAAAAATGAAGTGCAATCTTGTAAATACACTGAATTAACAAGATTGTTAATTATCTATATTTTTATGTTTTAGCCCACATTATTTTTTATCAGCTGCTCAATTTTTTTAACACAAAATTCTAACTTGTTTTCAATATCATTGCCCCAAAATCGAAGAACCTGCCAACCACTTTTTTTCAATGTGCGATTTACTAATTTATCTCTAGCAATATTATTTTCAATTTTGGTGTACCAAAACTTTTTGTTTGTTTTGTGATCATATTTACGAACTTCCCAATTCTTCCCATGCCAAAATTCACTGTCAACAAAAATTGCAATCTTGAGTTGTTTGAATGTTATATCGGGTGTGCCAAAAACAGTTTTATTGTTTTTACGGTAACGATAACCTTTTCCCCAAAGAGCTTTCGCTAATGCAGTTTCAATTTTAGAACCTGAACTTTTAACAGCTTGCATCTTTCTTCTGACTTGTTCAGTCGTTTGCTTTCTCATTTCAGAAGCTTATTTACTCTACCTTTTATATTTTCGTACACAGATGTTAGTTTACTTTTTGCTACATCAGTTAAAAGAGCTGTGTGAGCAATTGCATCTCTCATCGGTTTATACTCATTTGCATCTCTTACGAGGAAAGCTTCCTTATTAATATCTTTATTTGTACCATTTGGATTTTTCTTATCAACTAAGTTTGCAAGATAGGTCATAGATAAGTAACTCAAATCACTATTCTTCCGTCGAATATCTATGCTTATATTTCCTACCCCTTTACTCCTCACTTCTTCATCTTTCCATTTTTTTGCTTCGGTTTTAGCTTCGGGGGACAATAGTAATTCCTTTTCTTCAACATATTTTCTAACTAAGTTTTCAGAAACAAAACATTCTCCATAAGAGCCGAAATTATATTTTGCATCATCATACAAACTATCAACCCACCCATCAATTTTATCTTTATTTGCTGAGCCCTTTGGCGGGGAGTACTCACCAGCAACAACATTAAACAACTCGCCAGATTTTCTCTCCTTTTTTGAAATTCTTGTATTTTCAGGATCGCCATCTTCTCTCAATTTTATTCTCCATTTATCCCAATCATTAATAATAATATTGATGACTTCATCTTCTAATTTCTTTAAGAAAGCTTGATATTTTTTATCATCTGCATTTACACCCTCTCGACTGCTTGTAAATCTGTCTGTTGTTTTGTCGTCTAATTCATTATAGTGAATTTGTCCATACAAATAATTATCAACTAATCTTGATTTTGAAATGCGTTTTAGAATGTCCTTTTCGCGCAATCTTCCATTTACAAAAAGGTCAATGCTTACTCTTTCATCAATATTCATAATCTTTAGGTCGCTATATTTTTTTACAGAAGCAACGAACCCTTTAATTTTACTGCCTTTGAGTGTAATATTTTTTGTCTTTTTAAGATTTGTAAGTTCATTCTGAATATATGGGTCATCCAAATTATTAATGTTCCATAAAAATTCAGTTTTTTCTGCAATGCCTTTGAGATGTTTGTAAGTAATTTTTTCTTCATCAATAAATATGTTGAAACTCTCATCTAGTAAAGAAAATCTGAAATATAGAGCAACAATTTTTTTTATTAGCTCTAAGCTATTCTTTATCCCCTCTTTAATATTTTCAAAGTAGATAATTGTTCCTTGTTCGTGACTTTTTGTGTATTTAGAAAAAGAATCTAAATTCGGTTCTTCCAACGGATATTGGTCTGGGACTAAATCATTCTTTATTGCTTTGTCCAAATCTGAATTATCAATTACTCCTCCTATATATTCTGTGTCTTTAGTTTTTGATATAACTGTAATTTTTTCTGCACACGACAAAAGGGCTAATTTCCCTATACCCTTTCTTCCAATATACGGTCTACCTTTTGGCGACTTCTCTTGTCCATCCTTTCTTTTTGAATATCCGATTTTCAAAAATTTTTTTTGAAAATCCTCTTCTGTCATTCCTATTCCATCATCTTTGATAAAAAAACTTCCATTTTTCTTATCAATATAAATCCAAACATTTGGAGCATCTGCATCCCAAGCATTTGAGATTGCTTCACCGAGAACAGTTACAAAACTTCTGTATAAATGCCTACCCAAATGATTCAAAACGCTTAGGGATATTTCAAATGAAAAATGCATCTTATTTGTTTGCTTATTCATAGTAATTTTCGAAATGTTTAATGATACTTTTTCCAATTATCTCACCTAATCGAGGTGGGACCGCATTCCCAATGTGTTTACCAAGCCTTTTCATTTCTACAAAACATCTTGGTGCTATGAATTTATATTTTTTGGGGAAAGTCTGAAGAAGTGCTGCTTCTCTTATCGAAATCGCTCTATCTTGTTCAGGATGACCAAAGCGACCAGTACCAAAATTGAAAAACTGGGTAGTAATAGTAGGTGAAGGTTTATCCCATTCCATTCTTGAATAAACAGAGCCATAAGTTTTCCCAGACGATTTGCGGTGACACTCCGCTCTTAGATCTTCGTCCCAATCGCGCCAAGAACCACCTGGTTTTGATTTTCTCACTCTTTCAAGATTTATTTTCGTTAGGGTCGCTGACTGATGGAGCCTATCTTTTCTTGATGAGACCCCAGCATCAATTGGTTCAAGATTTCCTATAGCCATTTTTACAGTTTTGTATCTATTTGGTTTAGTCGTAGGTGGTATTAGTTTAATCTCTCCAAATTTAGAAGCTAATAAAACTAACCTTCGTCGTCGCTGTGGAATTCCATAATCTGGGCCGTATACGACTTGCCAACTTACTTTATACTCTAACTCAATAAGACCATTTGTAAAGTCGGCAAAAACTTGCTGTCTAATTATTCCGGGCACATTTTCCATCGAAATAACTTCTGGTTGTGTCTCACGAATCAAATTCAAAAAATGATAAAGTAATCCCCAGTCCTCTCTTGTTTGTCTATCTTTTTCCTTGTGTGTGTGTGTTGAAAAAGGCTGGCATGGGGCACAGCCGACAAGCACTTTTGCGCTTTCGGAAGGATACAAATTCAATATTTCTTCTTTGGTAATGTCTTGCACATTTTTTTGAATGAACAATGAGTCATTATTTTTTTCGTACGCGTATTTACATTTCTCATCTATATCATAACCAGCTATGACTTTGATTCCAGATTTGTTTAAACCATAGGTTAGTCCACCCACACCACAAAAAATATCAACAGCTGCAATAGGAAAATTCATTTTTCCATTCTATTTGTTAAAAGTAACTACTGCTGCGATAGAAATCACTTTTTTAACGATGGTACATTTACAAAAAAAAAGAGTTATCGAACCAATCCATTTTCTAATAAAGCAAATGACAACCAAGTTTCAATATTAATATATTTATGTTAATCTAAATTTCTGTAAAAGTAACTTCAAATGCACTGACTTTTTGCCATCTCGTCAGTATCGTTCGTATTATTTGAGCACCGCTTTGTACCCGTAACAATGCAAACCGGATTTTCCTTCGTCTTGTATTTTGCGGAAGATCAATTTTACTTTATCACCGATTGCAACTTTATCAACATCGCAATCCGCGACTTGAGCGGTAAGACGAACGCCGTCGTTCAATTCAATTATCGCTACAACATACGGAGTTTCTTTAGAAAATTTATCCGGTCCAACACGAATGATTGTGAACGTTAAAATTTTCCCTTCCCTGCACAACTGCACCGTTTCAAAATTTTTCGATTTACATTTTGGGCAAACCAATCTCGGCGGAAAAGAAATGTTTCCGCACTGTTTGCATTTACCCGCTTCAAGACGGTAACGCTGAGCAACTTCTCTATGATATCTCGGACTGATCATACTGCCTCCAAAATGTGAATGATACAACTTGCACCGGAACCGCCCATGTTTTGTGCAAGTCCGTACTTTGCATTCTTAACTTGCCGCTCACCGGAATTTCCGGTCAACTGTTCGTACAGTTCAATTATTTGTGCAACACCCGTTGCACCAACCGGATGACCTTTGGATTTCAATCCGCCGCTTGTGTTGATAGGAATTTTTCCGCCGATTGACGTTGATCCGTTTTCTGCCGCCGCGCCGCCTTTTCCTTTTTCAAAAAATCCTAAGTCTTCGGCGACAACAATTTCTGCGATGGTGAAACAATCATGTACTTCGGCAAAATTTATATCGGATGGTTTTAGTCCGGCTTGTTTATATGCTTTCTCAGCCGCAACGGAAACACATTTCAGCGCGGTCAAACTTTCTCTGCCGTGAAGCGCGATTGTATCGGATGCTTGCGCCGAAGCGATAACTTTCACGTATGGTCTTTTCAATGTCTTGGCGTAATCAACCGAACAAACAATTACCGCCGCACCGCCGTCGCTTACCGGCGAGCAATCGAGCAATCGCAGCGGATCGGCAACCATTGTCGCTTTCATAACTTGCTCAAGCGTTACGGGGGAACGAAACTGCGCGTTGGGATTCATCGAACCGTTCTTATGATTCTTCACCGCAACATGCGCAAGCTGCTCACGTGTGGTTTTATATTGATGCATGTGCGCACGCGCGATCATCGCGTACAAACCCGGAAAAGTAATTCCGTTGTAAACTTCGTACTCTTGATCGGCAGCGGTTGCGAGTGCATCGGTAACGTCCGCGCCGTCGGTCATTTTTTCAACTCCGCCGGCAAGTACAATTTCACTTTGTCCCGATGCAACCTCAAAATATGCTTGGCGAAATGCCGCACCGCCGGATGCGCAAGCGGATTCAACTCTTGTTGCGGGTACCGGCGCAACGCCGAGATAATCAGCCATCACCGCACCGATGTGTTCTTGTCCCACAAACAATCCGCCCGACATCGTTCCGACGTACATCGAATCGATATGATCTACTCCCGAATTTTCTATTGCCTTCAGCGATGCTTCGACAAAAATATCACGCATGGATTTTTTCCAGAGCTCGCCGAACTTTGTCATTCCAACACCAACTACTGCTACGTCCTTCATCGTCTCCTCCCTACTCATTAAGAATAATTTTTTTTCTGAACTTTGCGTACTCACCGTAATCCAAATAAATTTTATTGTTGTCAAGCATGTCTCTTAGTTTCGGCGCCAAGTCCCGCACATTTTCGATTTCATTTGTTACCTGATAAATAAATCCGTCGCTTCCGGCGCCGGAACCGAACGACACCATGAAAATTTTGTCGCCGGGTTTTGCAACGTCGAGTACGGCAGAAAGTCCCGTTGGCGAAGAACCGGAATAAGTGTTTCCCATCCAAGGAGAAATCCAACCGACTTCCATTTGTTCTTTTGTGAATCCCAATTTCTTTCCGGCTTCTTGCGGAAATTTTCCGTTCGGCATGTGAAATACTGCAAACTGAAAATCTTTCGGCTGCATTCCGGATTTTTCCAAGAGAGTTTTTCCAGCATTGTGAATATGTTTGAAGTAAGCCGGTTCACCGGTAAATCTTCCCGCGTGACGAGGATAAAATTCATGTTCGCGCCGCCAGAAATCCGGTGTATCCGATGTAAACGAGTTTGTAAAAAGAATTTCGGCAACAACTTTTTCTTTTCCCATTATGTAAGCAGTACCGCCAGCCGATGCGGAATATTCCAACGCATCGCCCGGCGCGCCTTGAGAAGTATCTGCGCCAATTCCAAGAGCGTATTCCATCTCTCCGGCTTTCACCAAACTGTAAGCGACGTACATCGCTTCCGTTCCGGCTTTGCATGCAAATTCATAACTCGCAACGTGAACGTGCGGACCGATGCCGAGTGCATCGATCAAAATTGTTGCGCTTGGTTTTACTGCATAAGGATGGGATTCCGAACCGATGTACACCGCGCCGATTTTCTGCGGATCGATTCGTGCGCGCTGCAATGCGTAACGCGCCGCCTCCACAGAAATTGTAATAGTGTCTTCATCTTGTCCGGGGACGGTTTTTTCGTAGAGCATCAATCCGCGCTTAATTGCTTCTGGATCAGAGCCCCATTGTTTTGCGATTAGATCAACTTTGATTCGATAACGAGGCAGGTAAGAGCCGTAACCAACTATTCCAATCATGTTATCCTCTGGTTTGTGTCTGATTGTTAAATTAGAAGTTGTCACTTGCAAGGTTTGCCAATATAAATTCCCTCCCCAGCTTCGAGCGGAACATTCGACAAACTTTTTCTGCTTTACTGATCATCTATTAACAACTGCTAAAACTTCCGAGGATAACCGGAATAGTATTTAGTCAAACAAATTGTTTCCGAAAGGAAATTAGGAATTGATTAATCAACTTTCTACACTTTTTTTAAAATTAAAGCGGCGAGTTGTTCTGGCGAAGTATTTTCATCGCAATTGAGCCAGCTAATGTCTTTTGTTTTTCTGAACCATGTCATCTGTCTTTTTGCGTAACGGCGGGTGTTCCGTTTGATAAGTTCGATCGCGCGTTCAAGGGTAATTTCATTTTCGAGGTAGGAAATAATTTCTTTGTAGCCGACGGTATTCAACGCGTTTATTTTTTTTGAATAACCGAGCGACAAAATATTTTTGACTTCGTCCACCAAACCGGCAGTTATCATTTCATCAACGCGGTTTTCAATGTTACGGTACAATTTTTCCCGCTGCCAGTTTAATCCGAACAGTTTGAACTCAAAATCGTTTTTCCGTTTGTACGTCTCTTGAAATTTCCAGATCGGTTCGCCGGTCAGGTGATAAACTTCCAGCGCCCGCATAACACGTTTCCAGTTTTGAGGAAGCATACCGGAAGCGCTCTGCGGATCAACTTTTTTCAGTTCGTCATACAAATATTCGTTCCCAAAATTCTCGCGCATGTCGTGCAGTTCTTTTCTGTAGTCCGAATCGGCATCAACAGAATCGAAGATTCCTTCCGTCAAAGCTTTTATATATAGACCAGAACCGCCAACGACAATCGGCATTTTGCGTTTTGCAATCAATTCGTCAATAACTTTCAGCGCGTCGGTTTCGAATCGGCTCACATTGTAATCTTCATCCGGTTCCAAAATATCAATGAAGTGATGTTTGATCTTGGCGAGTTCAACTTGAGTCGGTTTGGCGGTGCCGATTGTCAACTTCTTGTAAATCTGGCGGCTGTCGGCAGAAATTATTTCGGTTCGTAATTTTTCTGCAAGGGAAATTCCAACTCTGGTTTTACCGGAACATGTCGGACCAACTATTACAATTACTTTCCGTTCCATCCTTCTTTGCCTATGAGTGGGACAAAAGCAAAATACGGAACTTCGCGCGTTTCAAATTTATCTTCGGAAATTTTTGTGATCACGTTCAGCGTTTGAATTTGTTTGTCGCCAACCGGGATCACCATTTTCCCGCCAACAACAAGTTGTCTTTTAAGATTCAATGGAACGGTTGGACCGCCAGCTGTTACGATAATTCCGTCGTAAGGTGAAAATTCTTCCCAGCCGATTGTTCCGTCGCTGCATCGCGCGGCGATTTTCAAATTTAGTTTGTCAAAAATCTTCAGTGCGGAGTTGTACAAATCATTATGCCGTTCGATTGTAAAAACGCGCGCTCCCATTTCATAAATTATCGCTGCTTGGTAACCGGAACCGGTTCCAATTTCCAAATATCTTTTGGTCGGCTGAGGGTCCAGAGCTTGTGTCATGAACGCAACGGTGTACGGCTGAGAAATGGTTTGTCCCATTCCAATCGGCAGAGCAACATCTTTGTACGCGTGCTGTTTCATAATATCCGGAACAAACATGTGGCGCTCAACTTTCATAAACGCATCCAGCACACGCTGATTTGTGATTCCTCTTGATCTTAAAATTTCAACAAGTTCTTTTCGTTCTGATTCGTACATTTTCATGAATGATGTTAAATTTCGCATCGCAAAGATAAAATTTAATTAGTTAAGTATTTTTGTAAATAATCTGAAGCGAGAACAAAATGTTTACGTTAATATCGGGTGCTGTACTGATAATGTTCATGCGCATATGTGATGTAACTATTGGAACTTTCAGGACTATTCTTGTCGTTCAATCAAAAAAATACCATGCGGCTATAGCAGGTTTTTTTGAAGTATTGATCTGGATTTTTGCGATGCGGTATATTGTCGAACACATGGATCATACAATCAATCTGATCGGCTATGCGGTTGGATTTGCACTCGGGAATATTCTGGGAATAACATTGGAACAACGCGTCGCTATTGGTTACGCTCAAGTAAATGTTATTTCTCGTTATAATACCGAGGACATTGCAATGGCGTTAAGGAAATCGAGATTCGGTGTTACCATTCTTCCGGCGGAAGGAAGCGCAGGCGGAGTTTCAATTTTGATTGTGATCGTTAAAAGAAAATTTCTGAATGATCTGATCAAAATGATTGAATCGATTGATAAAAAAGCTTTTATTACTGTGCAGCAGTCACGTCCTTACCGAGGTTACGTCCACGGACCGAGAGTTTAGAAAATTTTTGGATTGCCAAGTTGCGAGGATTATTCAATACTATTATATTTACACCGCAAATTTAGAGTTCTTAAAAAGATTGATGCGGGAATAGCTCAGTTGGTAGAGCGCAACCTTGCCAAGGTTGATGTCGCGGGTTCGAGTCCCGTTTCCCGCTCTATGTCAATCCACTCAAAGTGGATTTTTGTTTTTTTATAACTTGTTGGATTGTGAGCGCCCCGCCAAAAGCGGGGATGTCGCGGGTTCTGCCAAAGGCATCCCTTTGGGAGAGTCCCGTTTCCCGCTCTACAGTCCCGATACTCATCGGGATTTTTTTTCAATGTTCTTTTCAATCAGTTTGAATAGAAATTTTTAAGAAGGGATAATTCTGAATTCTAAATTTTTATGGCGCTGTACCCAAGTGGCTTAAGGGGAAGGTCTGCAAAACCTTTATTCGTCGGTTCGAATCCGACCGGCGCCTCAAGTATACATCTAACTAAAATGTACTTTGTTTGCGTTTTACTTAGTGAAAAAGATAACAAGCGTTATGTTGGTTTTACGGACAATATTGAACGAAGACTATCCGAGCATGATTCTGGTTTAGTTAAATCCACAAAACACCGAAGACCGCTTAAGCTTATATACTCGGAAAATTTTACTCATAAGAATGAAGCTATGAGAAGAGAGATTTTTTTTAAGACACAAACCGGAAGAAATTTTCTCGATTTCATTGGTAAATAATTAATTTTGCGCAAGGTCTGCAACCCGGCATTAGCCGGGCGAATCCGTCTAAGCCGGACAAGTCCGACCGGCGCCTCAAATATTATCTAGTCAAACTCTTTAACAATACTTCCAAATTTAGCAAGTTTTGAATACAACTGTCCGGCTGTAATCAAACAAAAAGTATCTACATCAATTCCAGTTGCTTGCAATGCCTCCGCCGCCCATGTATTGCATGTTCTAAACAAATAATATTCACCAAAAGATTTGAAAAAAATTATCGGCTTATCTTTTTCCCTTTTCGAAATTATCGGTTCGTTATCATTATCATATCGTATGTGGTTATTTATGTAACCGACCAACAACAGAAATCTTTCTTTGGGCAATTTAAATTTTATTGCAAACTCTCGCCATTCAATAATTTTTTCAATCGGGAATTTATAACCGTCAATTCTGATAACGGTTGGAGTAGGAATTAATATTGCCTTAGCCGCAAGATAAAGATCAAATCCGGGATTTTGATAAAAATCGGCATCGCCCCACCCAATATCGGCATACTCAAAACCTTCAAAATATTTTAATACCGGAAGCGAGCGGATTGTGAAATCATTAATACCGAACATTAGACCGGTGTGCCAGCTTTCTTTTACAAGGTAAACATCAATTGTATCGGGTTCGTCTGTTTGAGCATGAATTAAAAAGGAATAAGCTGTAAGGTAAAAGGCACAAGTGAAAAAAAATGTTTTTTTCATCCTGCTCAAATAATTTTTTCAGTCATGATAAATATAGGAAGAATTTAGCAGATGGATAAAAACAAATAGTCACTGTCTTAAAAAGTTAACATAGTGCAGTCAGCTTTATCTAAGATGCTTATAAAGTTGGAACCATAAGTTTCAAGAAGTTGTTAGTTAGCTATATTTGAAAAACAAAGATCAATCGACGCCGGTGCAACAGGATTTATGCGAAAGCCGATTGATCTGAGAAAGTTGATTGATGATGCAGCCGTTTATGCCATAGCCGGCTAAACTTTCTAACATCCATATTTTTGTCGCTTACATTACCGGACTATTACTTTTACTTGGAGGGCTAAGCGTCATTTTCAATTATCACATAATGTACGGAAGCATTCTTCTGATAATTTTCCTTGTGCCTACAACATTCATCATGCATAATTTTTGGAAGGTGCAGGACGCTCAGCAAAAATGGGCGAACAAGTCAACTTCTTGAAAAATTTAGTTTTGCTTGGTGCAGCTTTGATGTTTCTAAAACTTTTCAGCTGAGTTAGTTAGATAGAGATTGCGACCCGGGTTCATAAAGCCACTTATGAAACAGCGGGTCAAGATTTTTTTTTGAAACCGACGACATGACTTTCTTGAAATCGTCCGTTGAGACATTTGAGTGCTTAAACTCTTTGTAATATTCTTTGATCCCTTTGAAAAAGAATTCATCACCAATGAACTTTCTTAACGCGTTTAAAAACAAAGCGCCCTTGTCGTAGTTTTCTACGTTCAACAGTTCCTCTAAGTTTGAATAGCTATCTGTTACCACAGTCGCATCATCCTGATGACCTCTAGAATATGCTTCTTTGATTCGTTCCAACAGTTGATTAAACCGTTCTTCCCCGTCGCGCGATTCGAAATAAAGCGCAGAACAATATGTCGCGAATCCCTCGCTTAACCAGAGATCAGACCAATTGGAAATCGATACATCATCACCGAACCATTGATGAGCAATTTCGTGCGCGACAGTCTCATCGTTATTTCTTCTGCCGGTAAAAGACGGACTTCTCTCCGGCAAAAAAATCGCGCTGCTGTTTTCCATCCCGCCGTATTTTGTTGATGATTCGACTAAAGCCAGTTTGGAATACGGATATGGACCAATCACGCTTTCAAAATATTTTATTATATCGGGAACGTTTTGAAATGACTTTGCCGCAGTAAGACTGTCCTCCGGGAATGTATAATAATAAACCGGAACGCCGGACGATGTTTGAGTCTTGGAAATTGAAAAATCACAAACTCCGAACACCATGCAATATGTGGTAATCGGAACGGACATTGAGAATGAGTACGTTGCAGTTTGATCAGAGGGCGCAAATTCTGTTTCATCGCCGTTTGCAATCACTTCATATTTTTTCGGCACGGCAATGTGAAACGTAACTTTGGCTTTGTCGGAGGGATGATCTATGCACGGGAACCAATAACTTGCGCGGTTAGGCCAGTTATCTGCAAACGCGCAAAACTTTCCGTATTTATTTTTTCCAATGAACAAACCGTCTTGGGGCAACCCGCTGTATTTAATGCTCACTTGATGAGTCGAGTTTTTCACTAAGAGCGATTCGGGAACGATTTTTAGAAGCCCATCGCTTCTTTGAAAAAATATTTTTTGATTGTCCAGACTGCACTTCGAAATGTTCATGCCTTTAAAATTTAATTTAAGTGTATCCAAGTCCTTTATTGTATCGAATGCAATTACCGTTGTCGCATTTATGGAATCCGAGTTGTCCATGATCGTGATACTAATCGTGTAGCTCAACACATCAATTTGTCCAGCCATAATATTTTTGTCTCCGCGACCGGAGCCGCGTACAATTGAGATTGATATTACAAGCAGAACAGCAATCCATTTCTTCATGAAATACCTTTTATTTTACTGCATCGCTAATTTAAAACAAAAGCTCCGAAGTTGGAGCTTTTGCATTTCAAGCCGGTAGTCGTTTAGTTGCCGTGATTAACCAAGTACCTTTTTATTTTTTGCGTTGTTGTTTTTTCGAATTCCTTTTCACGGATGCTAAACTTCTTTATTTGTTTGTGAGCAGGCAATTGTTTGTTCGCTTTTTCAACTTCTTCGGCAACCGTCTTATGCAGAAGTTCTTCATTAATCTTGATATTCTTCATCTCGGCGAGTTCAATAAACATTTCCGCATCAACTACAATTTGAGCGGAAATAATTTCTCCTTGTTTAGGATCTTCTTCACCTGATACAAGCGATTCCAAAATGAACGGGCTGCGGTTGAGTACATCCTCGATCTCTTCAGGAAAAACATTCTTGCCGCTTTTTGAGATGATCACATTTTTCTTTCTGCCGTTAATATGCAAAAAATTATCTTCGTCAATATAACCGATGTCGCCGGTTTTGAACCATCCGTTTTCCATTGTGTCTTCTGTCGCTTTTTCATTTTTATAGTAACCGATCATCACTGTGGGTGCTTTTGCCCAAATCTCGCCGCTGCCGTTATCATCCGGATTATTAATTTTTATTTGAACCGACGGAAGCGGAATGCCGGCTGCATCATCTTTGAAATTATCTACTTGATTGAGTGTTAGTATCGGAGACGTTTCCGTTAAACCGTATCCTTGTATGAAATTGAAACCGAACTCGCGGAGACCTTTGGCAACCATCGGATCGGGCGCAGCGCCGCCAGCAATAAATAACCTGACGGAACCGCCGAACTTCGCGTGCAGTTCATGAAATATTTTTTTCTTCACATCCTTAAGCCCGACCGTTGTAAGCAAATTAGTAACCTTAACAAGAGGCGGAACAATTTTGGATTTCATTTTGTCTTCTTTGATTCCCTTCTGAATTCTCTTAAACACTTTGTCGTAAAGAAGAGGAACCGCAAGCAAAATTGTTGCTTTAACAGTTTGAAGATCATCCACAATTGTTTTTAACGATCTTGCATAATGAGCGGAAGCGCCTGAATACAACGGGCAAAGCATTCCGCAAGTGCATTCATAAGTATGATGCATCGGAAGAACGGAAAGGAAACGGTCTTTCTCGGTAATCAAAACCATGCTCACCATATCAACAAGATTTGTGGCAAGATTTTTCTGAGAAAGCATAACTCCCTTTGCTCTTCCTAGAGAACCGGACGTAAAAATAATTTCAGCAAGATCATCCGGAATAATTTTCGGCAGTTCATCAATTTCTTTCGGTTCTGTCTTTCTAATCAGTTCAGTCATTTCGTAAAACGATTTCTCTTCACGCGTTTCATCCATGCAGATATAGTGTTTCAGTTTCTTCAGAAAATTTCTTCCCTCAGCCATAATGCCGGAGTAATTGCCAGAAAAAATAATGGCTTCTGAATCCGACTCGTGGAGGATATTCATTATTTCATTCGTTGTGAGATTCTTATCAATCGGTACGACGACATAATTAAAGCACATCGCCGTTAAATAACTGATTGCCCATTGCACGCGGTTTTCGCCAATAACCGCAATGTGAGTTCTTTCTTTGATGCCTAACTCTTGAAGCGCTCTGCCGAATCTTAAAATGTTATCGAGTAATTCGCGGTAGGTTACTTTGTTGATGGGCGTGTCATTCAAATCTTCGAGGGCGAGTTTTGGTCCAAAACTCTTTGCAGACTTCAGAACCATATCCTGTATCGAATCGATTCTCGTGACGGGATAAAGCTTAATCTCTTTTTTCATTTTCTTCTTCTTTATTTAGTTATAGCTCTTCCTTTCTGTTAAGTCACGTAACGTTTTTACTTTTTCTTAGCGATCTCTGTGAGAATACCTTTCAACAACTGGTAAAATTTTTCAACATCAGCTATGTTAACTCGTTCGTCCGGTGAGTGAGCGCCTTCAATTGTCGGTCCAAGAGAAATCATTTCGAGACCGGGATATTTGTCGCTTAGAATTCCGCATTCAAGTCCCGCATGAACGGCTTTGACCAGCGGCTCGCTGGAAAATAGATTTTGAAAAACTTTCTTGGATAGTTTCAAAATTTTCGAATCCATTTTAGGCTGCCATCCAGGATACCCGTCACCAACTTTAACATTTGCGCCGGATAATTCGAAAACAGCGCGGACAGTTCGCGCAATCTCTTTCTTAGCATTCTCCAAAGAACTTCTTTGACTGGTGCCGATTCTTACTTCTTTACCTTCGATATTTATTGTAGCAAGGTTTGTAGATGTTTCAACCAGACCGGGAATTTCTTTACTCATTGCCAAAACGCCGTGCGGCATCGCCAAAACTGCATTGATAATCTTTTCAGCAAACTGTTTACGCAATGTGCGTCTATTGCCTTCCGGCAAATCTTTTTTCTCAAATGTTATTTTGATGTTCTCATCAATGCCCTTGAATTCTAAGATAGCTCCCAAAGAAAATCCGTTTATAATTTCGCGTGCATCGGAATCTAAATCGGGATTCATCATTATCACAGCTTCGGCTTCACGCGGTATGGCATTCCTTTTGGAACCGCCTTGTATGTCGATCAACTGATAGTTCAAACTTGTTAGATGGTCGAGAAGATACCCGAGAAGTTTAATTGCATTTGCTCTGCCCTCGTGAATGTTTAAGCCGGAATGCCCGCCTTTCAATCCGCTGATAAAAATTGAATACGCTTGATAACCATCAACGGTGCTCTCGGTTTCAAGTTTGTATGTTCCAACAGTATCCATTCCGCCTGAGCATCCAACGTAAAACGCACCGTCTTCTTCCGTATCGAGGTTCAACAAAGTCTTCCCGGTGATGAATCCTTTCTGAAGATTATTCGCACCGGTCAGACCGGTTTCTTCATCAACGGTAAATAATAATTCGAGCGGACCGTGTTCAAAATCTTCATCTTGAGAAACCGCTAATGCTGCCGCCACCCCTATTCCATTGTCTGCGCCGAGTGTTGTTCCATCCGCCGTTATCCATTCACCGTCACGTTTTAGTTTAATCGGATCATTATTAAAATCATGATCGGTTTCTTTGTTCTTCTCGCAAACCATATCTATATGACCTTGAAGAACAACGGTCGGTGCGTTTTCAAATCCCGAACTCGGCTGAACAAACATTACAATGTTGCCGGCGTCATCTTCTTTCATATCAAGATTATTTTGACCAGCAAAATTTCTTAAATATAAACGTATCCGTTCTTCACTTTTGGATGGACGCGGAATCTGGCTGATTTCGTAAAACCTTTTCCAAACGAGTTGCGGTACAAGTCCTTCAATTACAGATGTTGACATTTTTTCCTCCCGACTAAATTTAATTATGACGAATATTCAGAATATCGCCGTCTTTAACAATGTATTCTTTGCCCTCAAGCCGCCATACGCCGGCATCTTTGCATTTGCTAAACGATTCGTATTTCATAAAATCTTCGTAATGAACAACTTCAGCTCTAATGAACTTATTAAAGAAATCCGTATGAATAACTCCAGCCGCCTGTTGTGCCGTATAATTTTTCTTGATAGTCCATGCACGGCATTCGTCTTCACCGACGGTAAAGAATGATTGAAGCCCAAGCAGTTCATACGACGTTCGCAAAATTTTTGTTAAAGCCGATTCCTTAATACCATAATCTTTCATAAAAGTTTCTTGGTCTTCCGTACCAAGTGCTGAGAGTTCCAACTCAATCTTGGCAAAAAACGGAATTATAATCGCGCCGTTCTTAACCAGTTTCAATTTTATTTTTTCTATTTCGGAATCAACGTTGGCGATAGAACTCTCGTCGAAATTTACAGCGATGCCGAGAGATTTAAGCGTTAAAAGTTGGTAGCCGGACAAAAGCTTTTTCTCGTTTTCATCAAGCACTATGGTTCTCAGCGGCATCTCTTGTTCGCAGTGAGCCATACACTTTTCAAGGAGGGGCAATTCGCGTTTCAGTTTTTCATCTTTCGATTTCAACAAATCCTTTTTTAGTTTTTCGATACGCGATTCCAAAAATGCCAAATCGGAAAGAAGAAATTCCGTTTCTAGAAATTCTATGTCGCGTAACGGATCGATCGATTTCATCGGATGGATAACCGAATCATCTGCAAATGAGCGGACAACATAAAACAGTGCGTCGTTATTTCGGACCCCGTTTAAAAATACCGAAGTAATTTTAACTTTATTGTCGTCGGACATTTTCAGCCCGGGAAGATCAAACACTTCTATTGTTGCGTTTATCTGTTTTTTGGGATTGAAAACTTTTGTGAGATTATCGAGCCGTTCATCCGGCACCTTTACAACTTCTACCGCGGCTTCTTCTTTTGCCGCAGATGCCGAACTGCTCTTGGAAAGTGTGTGGAATAAAGTGGTTTTACCTGAATATTGAAGACCAACTAAACCTATCTGCATAAACTCTCTCGAAAATTAGAGGAATCAATTTGTTGTCAAAATATATATAAAATCCAGAGGAAAAAGATTAATGAATAGATAGACCTTTCACGAGACTATTTGGGTATGTAAACTAATTTCTTCAAGAACCGAAGTGACTTTCAAACATTTGCTAAGTTCACCGTTGAATACAACCGCTTTACCTTTCACGTGCGCTTCAAATGCGAATGAACGCGCTTCCTCATAGCTGCATTTGACTGCTTTAACAATCTGATTTATCACTTCATCGAAACTGTGCCAATCATCATTGAACAACACAACTTTGTAAGGAAGAGCAACGGTAACTTCTTCATCTTCTTCCGGAACGATTTTTCCGGTCTGTAGTTCATCATTCATAAAAAACTACTTGAGTTCTGATTCAATTTATAAAATTGCCTCACAAAAATAAATTTTAATTATATTTGTTTCGGTAATGATTTGGAAAAAAATAATCCACAAATCTTTTTGAAATCTCGGAGGTGTAATGAAAATTGCAGTTTGTGTCAGCCATGTTCCTGATACTGCGGCAAAGATTAACATCGGAAGCGATGGAAAAACAATAGACTCCAACGGTGTTACGTATGTTGTTAATCCTTACGACGAGTTTGCCATTGAAGAAGCTTTGAAGACTAAAGAAAAACTTGGCGGCGAGACGGTTGCAATCAGTTTGGGCTCGGATGCCAATAAAGAAACATTAAGGAAAGCCCTCGCGATGGGGATAGATAATGCCGTTCTCCTTAAAGACGGCGGTTATCGCGATTCCTTATCGGTTGCAAAAGCTCTTGCAGAAGAAATCAAAGCCCAAGGCGCAGAGTTGGTTTTCTTCGGCAAACAATCGGTTGATTATGATAACTCTGCTGTAGGACAAATCACCGCCGAGTTATTAGGTTACAATTGCGTTTCTGTCGTAGTAAGTTTTGCGCTCGACGGAAACAAAATTACTTGCGAAAGAGAAATTGAAGGAGGCAAAGAAATAGTTGAAACAACGCTGCCTGCTCTCATTACTGCTCAGAAAGGTCTGAACGAACCGCGCTATGCTTCGCTAAAAGGTATAATGGCTGCTAAGAAAAAAGAAATCGCCGAAAAATTACCGGCTGCCGCTACCAATTTTACCGAAGTTATTGCAATGAAGAGACCGCCATCCAAACAGGCTGGAAAAATTCTCGGATCTGACTCAACTGTCGTTCCGGAATTGGTTCGTTTATTAAGAGAAGAAGCAAAAGTAATTTAAGAGGGCGACATGGCAAATAAAATTTTAGTTTTCATCGAACAAAGAGACGGACAAATAAAAAAATCATCCCTCGAAGCTGCTAAGGTTGCTTCAGACTTCGCATCAAAACTTTCCGGAAACGCAGAAGCATTAACGCTAGGCAACGAGATCGGCAATTTGGATTCTCTCGGCGGTTACGGAGTGGGCAAGGTTACGCATCTAAAGAATTCCGATTTAGCAAACTATTCACCGGGCGCTTATACTGAGCTAATCACAAAATTTGTAAACGATAACGGCTTCGATATTTTGTTTTTCGGCAATACATCTTTGGGAAAAGATTTAGCCCCGAGATTAAGTGCAAAAATTGATGCCGGCTTGGCGATGGACTGCACCGCATTGAATTTTGAGAACGGAGAGATCATTGCAACAAGACCGGTTTATGCCGGCAAAGCTTTGATCGATCTAAAAATCACTTCGGCTAAGAAAATCTTTTCGCTTAGACCGAATGTTTTCAACGCCGGTACAGCGGGCGGGAACAAAGCTGAAATCAATCTTGTTAACTCTGATGCGCCCAACTTAAATGTCAAAGTCACAGATATTAAGAAGGCTGAAGGCAAATTAGATGTTGCCGAAGCAGATATAATTGTTTCCGGCGGACGCGGCTTGAAGGGACCGGAACATTTTCATCTTGTTGAAGAATTGGCAAATGTTCTCGGCGCTGCAACCGGCGCTTCAAGAGCAGCAGTTGATGCCGGATGGCGCCCGCACGGCGAGCAAGTTGGACAAACAGGCAAAACTGTTTCGCCAACTCTATATATTGCACTCGGAATTTCCGGAGCGATTCAACATTTAGCCGGTATGCGTTCTTCTAAGTATATTGTCGCCATCAATAAAGATAAAGATGCACCAATTTTCCAAGTCGCGGACTACGGAATAGTCGGAGATCTTTTTGAAGTAGTTCCTGTATTAACTGAAGAGATAAAGAAAATTAAATCATAGAAGAGTGTTGTGAATAAGATTCAAGTTGAGATATTAGGATTATCCGCCAGCCCGTCGGCTGGCGGAGCTTATGCTTTGCTGCTGAAAGAAATTTACGGCGTTCGCAGATTGCCGATTATTATAGGTCAGTTCGAAGCACAATCGATTGCACTTGAAATGGAAGGTATTAAACCGCCGCGGCCGCTTACTCACGACCTGATGAAGAATGTTATCGAAAATTTGGGCGGCACAATCTCGGAAGTTATTATTAACGAACTGAGAGAAAATACCTTTTACGCAAAGATCATCTTGGAAATTTCTTCTATGACGAATGAAATCGATTCGCGCCCAAGCGATGCAATTGCGCTTGCCGTTCGCACCGGTGCACCACTTTTTGTATCCGAAGACGTTATGAAGATCGCCGCATTTGTACCATCAAGCGAAGAAGGAGAAGAAGAACTTAATCCGGCTATCGATACTCCCGGGACAGAACATAAAACTCCAAAAAAAAGCACGCCGGAAACACGCTTGGCTCAATTACAGGATTTGTTGAGAGAGGCAATAGAAAAAGAAGATTACGAACGGGCGGTAAAATTACGGGACGAAATCAACAGGCTTACAGGCAATACAAATTAATTAAAAACCATCTTCCCTATTTCACATTCCAAACATTTATTCTTCGAACAGAAATTTCTGAACAACTCTATCATTCCTTGAGAATAAATTGTCCGCTTCATCAAATCTTTTAGATCGAGAGCTTCGGCAACGTCTGTAATAATTTGGTTCTCGGATTTCTGCTGATAGATTCCGTATATCTTCAGAATTTTTTTCGAAACATTCTGGTTGCCGAAAACTTCGAAATAGATGGCGAAGAAAGGCAGAATCACGTTCACAACAATTTCATCGGCACGCGAAGCTCCAATAAAATATTTAATCTCTCCGTTTGCATGCTGATCAAGCACGTAATGATTTTTCCAAAACCCGTCGGATCTAATTACGAACAGTGATCTCAAAGAATTTATAAGCACTGTAAGATTATGGATTTCTACAATCTTTTTGGCGAGTGTGCCAATGAGGTTATTATGAATAAGCTCTTTCAAAAGCCTCGCACCGCCTGCGATCCGAACAGTCGGAAAATTCTGCGGACGCAGCCGGAAGAAATGCCAAAGAGTCTCATCGAAAATTTTTCCGTCATAAAACGAACGGATTGAATTCCAGTGCAGCGAAATTCTATCCAGGTATTCTTTCGATTTCTGCTCGGTAACGCTTTCCTTGCTGTTCGCCAAACCGCTTATGCTAAGAAGCGCCGATTCATATTTTTCGATAATAACGCCGTCCTGTTCGATCTTCAGCAGAAACGGAATGTTTGCGGCTTGTGCAAGACTCATCATCTGAGATTTATTTTTCGAATAACCGAGCGCTTCAAACACAAGTTCGTAAAAAAGTTGCATCCAAATTTCTTTCGAGACAAAATCCGAATGCTTGAATTCTTTCTCATGAAATTTACTCGTCAATTCATACGAAACGACCGGCTCCTTAATGTTAAGTTCTTTCAGAAACTGTATTTCCTTCAAACGGTCGTAAACCTTCTTGCATTTCTTTTCGAACCTTTGAGCGCCGAGCTGATACAAAAATTTTTCTTTCGTCGCACTTTCAATTGCTTCAATGGCATCGCTGCATTTCAAATCCGATTTTGCTTCGGGATGATCATCGTTCACCTCTTTACGGAAATTCTCAAAGATCGATGGATCGATGAACTCCGAAAGACAAATTGAAGGAATTTTTCTTCCGTCTCGCGTGTAAACAAATCCGTAATGATTTCTATTGAATAGTGAGGCGTGCAAAACAACTTTGGAGTATTTGCTGTCTATGTTGTGTCCGTGCGACTTCCAATCCGAGTAGTTACTGTCGATTTCTATATCGCCGACGTACGTTAGGTTGCCGATTCGAATCCGTGCGTTTTTGAAATCGGGACCGCTTGTAGAGTCGTTGTGATTACCGGCATCAAGTACTGTAATTTCCTCGCCGGTTCCGGTTTTAAGAGAGGATTTGAATCTTTGGTCTTTCCATACTTGGTAGAGTGAGCTTTCGCTTACCTTGGGCTCTTTATGCATTTTAATCCGCGATTGAATGCGAACTTAACGTAAAGGAAATAATGATAGAACTCTTACTTCTGATTTTAAATTAATATAATATGAATCTAAATGCTATTGCTAACTAATTTATTTTAGCGATTGAGCGGAGTGATTGTAGCTTTTGAGAGTTTTGTTTACAACTGCGCCGAAGTTTTTGGTTGAATCCGAATAGATAAGCGCACGGCTAACATTAACAATATAATTTTGATTTTTTGCTTCTGAAAAGATTTGAACGATCTCATCCAAACTTCCGCCTTGAGCGCCGACACCTGGCAGAAGTACCGGCA
The DNA here is from genome assembly GCA_023381535.1 of Bacteroidota bacterium. Next base: position 22,021 of record JAMCSN010000014.1, on the reverse strand, counting down.
ATCCGCCGAACGAATTGACATTCATTTTCAGTTCTTCCGAATTAGTTGCGCCGAACACAATTCCGCAATTTTTATGTCGGTCCCACTCATGAACTTTTTGAATGACATTTTGATAGAGGAATGTTCCACCTTCCAAGCGGAGTTTTTCAAAATCAGCAGAGCCGCTGTTGGATGTGAGCGCGAGAATAAAATTAAGTTTGTCTTTGTATTCTAAAAACGGGCTCAGTGAATCGTGCCCCATGTAAGGATTCAAAGTAACTGCATCGAAATCGAAATGATCAAAAATCGATTCGGCGTACATCTGCGAAGTATTGCCGATGTCTCCCCTTTTTGCATCCGCAATCGTTAGAACGTCGTCTGGAATGAATTCCAGCGTTTGCGAAATGATATCAAAACCTTGCGAGCCGAATTTTTCGTAGAAGGCAAAATTTATTTTGTATGCAGCGGCATCTTTGTAACTGTTTTCGATAACTATTTTGTTAAACTCAAGCAACGGATTTTTGTTTGAGACGAGATGCGGCGGAATTTTTTTTAAGTCGCTATCCAAGCCCACGCAGATGTGCAATCCGTTGTTCGTTTTATTTGCAAGTTTTGATGCTGCAGAAATCATTTCAATTCTTTTTTATGTGTGAAGTTTTCTATTCCGGTAAATATTCAGCACGATACCGAGCAACACAACATCAACAAGCAGCGAGCTTCCTCCGTAACTTAGAAACGGCAACGGCAAACCGATTACCGGCGCAATCCCAATGTTCATACCAACATTAATCGCAAAATGCGAAAACAATAACGTAAGAACTCCAACAATAACCAGAACGCTGAATTTATCCTTGGCGGTCGAAGAAAGTTTCAACAGCCGCATGAATATTACAAAAAAAAGTGTAACGACAATTACGCTTCCGATGAAACCGAATTCCTCGCCGATAACGCAGTAAATAAAATCAGTCCACTGTTCAGGAATAAATCTGAGCTGTGTCTGATTGCCGTGCAAAAATCCTTTGCCAAAAAAACCTCCCGAACCAATCGCAACTTTTGCCTGAAGCGCGTTATAACCGGCACCAAGCGGATCTGAATATGGATTCAGAAACGAAGAAATTCTTTTCTGCTGATGAGGTTTTAAAACTGCATAAGCATAGTTGAAAAAAAATCCAGCCGAAAGATTTATCACAAAGACAGTTATGCTATTGAACAAATCTTTTTTGAAAAAGAATAAAGCTATCACAACCAGAATTAACGCGATAAGAAAAACATGCAACCCGAATAGGGAGGCAACAACCATTACACCTGGGGAAAGAACAACGAACATGCCGAAAAGACTGATCCCGCTCCAGAAAATCAATGCGATAGTTATGAAAATAAAAACGAATGACGTACCGGTATCCGGTTCCAACAATATCAGAATAACCGGGACAAAACCGATGAGCAGAGCCACGCCAATATCCGTAAAATTATTTATGTCGCGGCTTTTATATGTTAGCCAATAAGCGAGCATTAAGATGGTTGCTAATTTTGCAAATTCTGACGGCTGAAAACCGAAGCCGCCGAAACCGAACCAGCTTTTGGATCCGTAAACTGTTTTACCTATTGCAAGAACTGCGATCAGAAAAAATATGGCGGCAAGATAAGTGACAATGGCAAACATCCGGAAAGTTTGCTGAGGCAAATAGTAAATGACAAAAAAGATAAGTACCGAAAACACCGCCCAGTACAATTGCTTTTGAAAATTTCCGCGCGCAGTCGGGTGATTGACCGTTGAACTGTAAATTGCAAGCAAGCCGGCGATGATCAAAAAAATCATCGGAAGGAAAATCGCAAAGTCGAATCTATCTTGCGGCTTGTAGTTAATTCTCACTTTTCTTGTCTCCTTGTGCAGCTACCGCATTCGCAAGGTTCTGATTTACTTTTTCATCCTTCTTATCTTTCTGCAAATAAGCCTTAATTATATCCCGTGCAATCGGCGCTGCAACAACGCTGCCGAATCCGGCATTTTCAACAATCACTGCAACGGCAATCTTGGGATTATCATACGGAGCGAATCCGATGAAGATCGAATGATCTTTACCGTGCGGGTTCTGTGCCGTTCCCGTTTTGCCCGCAATTGTTATGTCAGGCATCTTTATGTTCGTCGCTGTTCCTGAACCGTTTACAACTAAATACAACGCGTGGCGAACTATGTCAAAAGTTTTGCGGCTAATTCCCAAATCGTAATACTGAGGTTTAACTTCTACATAATTATTTGTCTCAGCGTCAACGTAACCTTTCAAAAAGTGTGGTCTGGCAGATTTACCGAAGTTGCCAATCAATCCAATATATTGAGCAAGCTGAAGCGGCGTAACGCTGAGTTCTCCTTGACCAATGCCGAGACTGACAAGCAAACCTTTGGTCCATCGACCTTTTCCAAAAACTTTGTCGTAGTATGATGTCGAAGGAACGATGCCTGATGACTCTTCACTAATATCAAGCCCGGATTTTTTTCCGAAACCAAACTTGCGCGCGTATTGAGACCAGCGGTCGAGACCAAGCTTAAGAATTAATTGATAGAAAAAAGTATTACATGAATGTTCGATCGCAGTCGTCACGTTTACCGTTCCGTGAACGTGCAGACATTTGAAAAATCTGTCTCCAAATTGCAAACCGCCGCGGCAAGTAACCGTGAAGTTTGTGTCGATAACACCTTCTTCCAAAGCAGCAACAGCAGAAATCATTTTAAAAGTTGAACCCGGTGAATAGATCGACATCGAAGCCCGGTTGAACATTGGTTTATCGGGATCGTTGTTCAGCTTTTTCCAAACATCGTTTGAAGTGACGGTAGCAAAATCTTTCAGATCGTATTCCGGTGAACTAAGAAATGCAAGGACGTCTCCGTTCGTTGGATCGATAGCGACAACCGCACCTCTCTTGTCTTTGAATTCCTCTTCAGCTACTTCCTGAGCATCTTTGTCAATTGTTAAAATTAAATCATCGCCTTTAACCGCGGATTGGTCTTCGGCGCCGTTTTTGTAACGACCGATTGTTTTCTGCTTGGAATCGACGAGAACATATTTGGTTCCCTTCTTGCCTCGCAAAATACCTTCATAAGTTTTTTCAATTCCATTGAAACCGATTTCGTCACCTATGTCATATTCATTCTTTCGGCGCTCAAGAACTTCAGACGGAATTTCTTTCGAGTAACCGAACATGTGAGCGCCCATCACGCCAAATGAATAATCGCGCTGGGTCTCCATCACATAATCTACACCGGGAAGCTTGGCAGAATTTTCTTCGTACCAGGCAATCACCTTGAAGTTGACGTCTTTTGCAATTTTCCTCGGCATGTATTTCGAATAAGATTCGTTTTGTTTAAGAATGCGTTTGATGTAACCCGGGCGGACTCCGAGTATTGCCTCGAGATACGGAGTTAGTTTCTTATCATACTCTGCCGGTATGATGCGCAAAGTAAACGACGGCTTGTTACCGACCAGCACTTTATGATTGCGGTCGTAAAAAATTCCACGTGGAGCCATTTGATGAATCGGCTTAACACTGTTTTCGTCCGACTTCTCGGAATAAATGGGATGCTCGATGATCTGCATGTTGAATAATTGCATCACACACGCAGCGAAAAATCCAACCACCATCAAGAAAAAAATTCTCTTCCGAAATACCGAACCAAAAATCGTATCGTTCATTGCAGCCCTTTCTTGGAACTGAACACAACCAATGGTATCCCAAATAACGTAGTATAAATTGCCGGCAAAATTCCTTCTTCAACTATGAGAAAGAGAAAACCGATGTTCGTACTGGAATTTGAAATTGAGCCGAAGATGAACAAGCATACAAAACTGGAAACGAAAAGAATCACCAAAAAGAAATATGATGCAAGATTTATGTCAAATTTATTCTCATTATAGAAGAAGCCTGTTACAAAAGCGGAAACCGTAAACGAAAACATAAACGCACCTAATAAGCCGCCGGAAATCAAATCGAAAATGAACCCGAGACCAAAACCAAGCAGCATACCGAAAATCTGTCCGTTACGAAGTGTATAATAAATAACCAGTATTAAAATAAAATTCGGCGCTACATTATCTATGGAAATCAACGGTACCAAAACAAGCTGAATTACAGCGAGAGGAATAAAATACAAAACCGGTTTTAGATAATTATCCAACATGAGTCGTCACTTCATCAAATTCATTTCAAGGTTATTGATCTCTTTACTTGGAACAACTTTTATAACAAAAACATTATTCACGGCGGCAATATCGGCAAACGGTTTAATAATCAGATTGTGAAGCAGCCCGTAAACGTTTGATTCTTTTTTCTGAATCACACCAACAGGCACAGACGGCGGGAACAACGAACTGAAATCCGAAGTTTCAACTCTATCGCCTATCTGCACATCGTATGTTGTCGGAACGTTTTTGATAACTAGATTCGATCCATCGTAGTTTAATATTCCTTGAACATTTATTCGCTGAATTGTAACCGCAATACTGAGCATGCTGTTTGTAAGCGTCTTTACCAAAGTAAAATTTTCCGATACTTCCGATGCAATTCCAACTAAACCTTGAGAGGCAATAACCGGCATTCCTTTTTGAATTTGTTCTTTCGCACCAATATTGATGATAAAATTACCTTCGGTTTTGGCAACAAGTTTCGAAATAACTTTTGCCGGCACTAACGGGAATTTGCTTGTATCCTTGAAAGAAATCATCGAACGGAGTTCTTCATTTTCCAAACCGTATTGTCTTAACTTGTTCAGCTCAAGCATCAAACGGGCATTTTCGGCTTTCAATTCTTCAACCGATGGATTGGGCTGGAAAATTGATGTGAAAGAATTTGCAAGTTGATTCAAAACAGCAAAGCTGGCAATTGCAAATGTCTTTAGATGTTTCGCCTGTGGTTTCTCATTGGCAGATAAAACGGAGAGACTAATGATAGATAGTACTACAAATAAAACATATTCCTTAAAATTGCCGACAAATCTTTTAATTAAGTTTAACATCAGTATGTTCTTTTGCGAATAAATACCTTGGAATACTTGTTAAGATTTTCAATACATTTACCTGCACCTCTCACAACCGCCGTTAACGGATCATCTGCAACGTGAACCGGCAAATTAGTTTCCATTCTGATTCGTTCATCCAAACCTTTCAGCAGTGCGCCGCCTCCGGTTAGCATTACTCCTCTATCCAGAATATCGGCTGATAATTCCGGCGGAGTTCTTTCCAAAGTTTGTTTAACCGATTCAACAATTTGGGAAATGTTTTCATTGAGCGCCTCGCGAATTTCAACCGAACTGACTTCAGAAGTTTTTGGAATTCCACCGACGAGGTCGCGCCCCTTTACTTGAATTGTTACTTCTTCTTTCAACGGAACAGCGCTACCAACTTCGCATTTAATTGCTTCGGCAGTTCTTTCGCCGATTAGGAGATTATAATTCTTTTTGAAGAATTGCATGATAGCATTATTCATTTCGTCACCGGCAATTCGTATTGATTCTTCGTTTACAATTCCGGCAAGGGCGATTACTGCAATTTCTGTTGTGCCGCCGCCGATATCTATAATCATATTTCCGACCGGAGCTTCAACGTCGATACCGATTCCGATTGCGGCAGACATCGGTTCGGCAATTAGATGAACTTCTTTTGCGCCGGCATGTTCTGCTGCGTCTCTCACAGCTCTTTTTTCAACTTCTGTAACACCGCTCGGTACTGCAATTACAATTCTTTTGCTTGCAACGGAATTCGGAGTAACTTTTTTGATGAATGCTCTTATCATTCCTTCGGCAATTTCAAAATCTGCAATCACGCCGTCGCGCATCGGTCGCGTAACACGTATTTCACGATGTTCTCTGCCTTGCATTTCCTTCGCTTTATTTCCAAGTTCAATAATTTTTTTTGTATTTCTGTCGAATGCAACGATTGAAGGTTCGTTTAGAACAATGCCCTTGCCCTTAATGTAAATTAGAGTGTTAGCCGTTCCAAGATCAATAGCAACATCGGTTGAAAAAAAATCCAGAATTCCCATAATTCCTCTTAGTGTTTAAAATTTCTGATTCCGGTAAATACCATGGAAATATTTTTCTCATTAGCAGCAGCAATGACTTCATCGTCGCGTACAGAACCGCCGGGCTGAACAACAGCAGTAATTCCATTAGATATAATTTCAAGAAGCGCGTCTGGAAACGGGAAGAAAGCATCTGAAGCGGCAACCGCTCCATTGAGATCGTGGCTAAACTGTTTTGCTTTGGAAGCCGCAATTTTCGCCGAATCAACTCTAGACATTTGTCCGGCGCCGACACCGACCGCTTTCTTATTTTTCACGTAAACGATTGCATTGGATTTTGTGTGCTTGCAAATCACCCACGCAAATTTCAAATCTTCAATTTCGGTGTCTGAACATTTCTTTTTCGTAACAGACTTCAAAGAAGATGAATCAATTTTCGAATTATCTTTTTCCTGTACCAACACGCCGCCATGCACCGTTTTCATCTGCAACTGATCGGCATCCGGTGATTTCTTCAGCCGGACGATTCTCCGGTTCTTTTTTGTTTTCAAAAGTTCAAGCGCACCTTCGCTATAAGCGGGGGCGCAGACTATCTCGAGAAAAATTTCGTTTAATTTTTCTGCTAATTTTTCGTCAACTTCTCTATTGAGAGCGACAATTCCTCCGTACGCTGAAACCGGATCGCACGAAAGAGCACGAAGGTAAGCTTCGTAAATATTTTCTCCCGTAGCGGCGCCGCAAGGATTTGTATGTTTGATTATTACGGCTGCAGTTTCATCGATATCGTTAACAAGTTCGACTGCGGCGGCTAAGTCAACTAAATTGTTGTACGACAGTTCCTTCCCGTGCAGTATATCAAAATAACTATCAAAGTCGCCGAATAGATAAGCTTTCTGATGCGGGTTCTCGCCGTATCTTAATCCGAAAGACGATTTGTAGTTCAGTCTAATTGCCTTTGCCGGCTGTTCAAATTCTTTCTCAAAATAATTTGCAATTAATGTATCGTAATATGAAGTGTAGCTGAAAGCTTCGTACGCTAATTTTTTTCGTGTTTCCAGACTAACGGTTCCCATCTTCAATTCGGCAATAAAACCGTTATACTGCGAAGGATCGGTTAGCACCGAAACATATTTGTAATTTTTTGCCGACGCTCTAATTAAACTTGGTCCGCCGATATCGATGTTCTCAATTTTTTCTTCCAACGAAATATCGTTTCGGTTAACGACTTGCGGGAACGGATAAAGGTTTACACAAATTACATCTATGGGATTAACACTGTTTTGTTCGGCTTGAGATTGATCGGTTGGATTATCGCGGCGCATCAAAATTCCACCGAATATTTTTGGATGAAGCGTCTTCACGCGTCCGTCGAAAATTTCCGGGAAGCCGGTAAAATCTTTTATCTCAATGCAATCAATATTATTTTGTTGAAGGAGTTTGGATGTATTGCCCGTTGCAATAACTTGATACCCGAGAGAATTCAGCTCATGCCCAAAGTTTACAATGTTGGTTTTATCAGACACGCTGATTAAAGCATATTTCTTCACACACACCGTCCCGTCATTATAAAATTACTACGCGATTTCCATTAATAGTAATCTTTCCTTCTGCAAATTTAGTAATTACAAAGGGAAGAATTTCGTGTTCAACCTCAAGCACTTTACTTGCAATTTGTTCAACATTTTCAACGTTGGAAATATCGATTGCTCTTTGAGCAATTATCTTACCGTGATCGTAAACTTTATCAACAAAATGAACTGTTGCACCGGAAACTTTAGCCGAAGAATCGAACACCGCTTGATGAACACTCATCCCGTACATTCCTTTTCCTCCGAATGATGGCAGCAACGCCGGATGAATGTTTATAATCTTTAACTCAAATTCATCAACAAAACTATCGGGAATTTTTTTCAAGAATCCCGCAAGAACAATTAAATCGATCTGAATTTTTTTTAGCTGCGCCGCTAATTTTTCGTAAGAGTAAAACTCCGGAACCTCTTTCGAACTTACCAGATAAACGGGAATTTCATTTTCTGTTGCAAATGAAACCGCGCCGCAATCTTTTTTATCGCTAACGACTGCACAAATTTTTGCTTTGTCCGCAGAAACTTTTTCAAAAATTGATTTTAAGTTTGAGCCCCTGCCTGAAACAAAAACAGCGATGTTGAACATAATTTGCAAATTTTGGTGAAAAAATTATCTAAATGAGGATAAATAATCAATTAATAAGACGAGATTTTACAATGTTTTACAAGAAATTGTTCGGTCTATTTTGGCAGCCGACGCTTCAGCCATTCTATTTGCGACTGCAGGTAATCTTTGAACTCATAGCTGTTCCGATCCTCAGCTTCCTTCAGCAGTTTTTTTGCATCAACATAATCATCTTTTGCAAATTTTATTTTGGCTTCAATCAAGTACGCCATCGAAGTCATCCACTTATCTGCCGAAAGTCTTTGATTGATCACCTGACTCGCCGAGTAAGTTGCTTCGGCATACCTTCTCAATTCAAACGACGCCTCGCCAAAATATATGTACGCAAGCGCCTGGTCTTCACGATTATTGATTTTATCCAGCATCGTTTTCAGACTGTCGTAAACAACTTTGTTCAAACCGGCGTCGAGATCATTCTTCATTTTGACTAATTTTAATTCCACGGGAGTGATACCATTACTCAAGTACCGGTCGCTCTTCTGCGCCGCATATGAATCTTCAAAGATATCTTGATTCCCGTTTTTAGCGAGAAGCAAATACTTTTTAAACTCCGTTTCATTGCCAAGAAACTTATAGCACAGCGCTGTATTAAGTGCAGCATTCCCAATGAAATCAAGGTCTTTCGAAAGTTCAAGAAATATTTCATACTGAGCAATTGCTGCTTTGAATTGATTTCTCTTGAAAAGTATTTCACCTTTTCTGTAGTATGCCAACGCAGTTACTTGAGGCAGCTTCTTGTTGTTAAGTTTAATCACGCGGTTAAGAAGTCCGTTAGCACGATCAAATTGCTTGTCCTTAATCAAGTTAACGGCATACTGATAATTGAAAACCGTATTGTTTGGATATCTTGAGATCAGATTCCGCAATAGTGCCGACGCGCTGTCGTACTCCGCTAAATAATCCGTGTAGATTTTTGAAAGATGAAATGCCGCTTCGGTTTTATCGGAAGAACCTTTTCTGAATGCAGTTTTGATATAACGGAATCCTCGCGCTTTATCCGAAGTCAAACCGGTAAGATTAACAGCCCACTTCAAAAAATCGGGAACGAAGCTCATGGCGTAATCAAACAAACCCAATCCTAAGTACGCATCGTAATATCTTGGATTCAGCTCTAAAGTCTCTTCGAAATAATTAACTGCTTTCTTGCTTGACCAAAATGCGTCTACCGACGAATTATTTGTAGCCTGTGCCATAGCCCGGAAAGAATTTAAGTTTCCGGCAATGTACATAGTCTGATAATCTTTTGAGTTGTCATCCAAAACTTTGTCGATTCTTTCTTGAGCCAGATCGGCAAACTTTAAGAAGACTTGATACTCGCCGGGGTCTTTTGAACCAAGATAAATCCAGAAATGAATTTCGGCTATTCTGTAAAAACCTTGAGGCGAATTCGGTTTTAATTCAATGATGCGGTTAAAAGTTTTTTCAGCAGAATCAAACTCCATGTTGTAAGCTTGATTCATTCCTTGCTGAACTAAACTTTGAACTTGCGATTGGCTAAATAAATATGAATTGATTAAAAGAAAAACAAGGATCGAATATTTTGTTTTCAATTTTTGTCTGACCTCTGGGAATATTGGACAGCAGCTTTTACAAATTCACGAAAGAGCGGATGAGCTTTTGTTGCCCGGGATTTCAGTTCAGGGTGAAATTGACATCCTACAAACCACGGATGATCCGCTACCTCCATCATCTCGACAAGCTTTTCATCGGGCGACGTTCCGCTGACTATCATTCCATGTTCTTCAAGAGTTTCTACAAACTTGTTATTCACTTCATAACGGTGTCTGTGACGCTCGGAGATTTTCGGTTTGCGGTATGCTTCAAAAGATTTTGTATTTCTTTTCAGAACGCACGGATAAGCGCCCAAACGCATCGTGGCGCCCTTAGTTTTTACTTTCAATTGTTCGGGCATGATGTGAATTACGCTCCAGGCGTTCTTAACGAATTCTTGACTATTTGCTTTTTTAAGTCCACAGACATTCCGTGCAAATTCGATTACGGCACATTGCAGACCTAAACAAATTCCGAAGAACGGAATTTTGTTTTCCCGCGCGTATTTAATTGCCTGAATCTTGCCTTCAATACCTCGTTCACCAAAACCGCCTGGAATGAGAAGTCCGTCATAATTTTTGAGAAGGTTTTCGGCGCCTTTCGATTCAACTTCTTCAGAGCTGATGAAATCTGCTACAACTTTTACATTGTTCTCAGCGCCTGCATGTATAAACGCTTCGGAAATACTTTTGTATGCGTCCTTATTCTCGATATATTTTCCGGTAACCGCAATCTTCACTGTACCGGAAGGATTTTTTATCGTGTTAACAAAATTTTCCCACTCTTCAAGTTTAAGATTGAGCTCCGGAAGTTTGAGTCTGTCAAGTATGATTTGATCCAAATCTTGTTCATACAAAACTATTGGAACTTCGTAAATTGTTGAGCAATCATACGCCGAAATAACCGCTTCCGTTTTCACATTTGTGAAAAGCGCAATTTTTTCGCGAATATCTTTTGAGAGTTTCTCTTCCGATCGGCATACTAAAATATTCGGTTGAATTCCAAGCTCGAGCAGATTTTTTACGCTGTGCTGAGTTGGTTTTGTTTTCATTTCCCCTGCCGAAGAAATGTAAGGTACAAGCGTTACATGAACGCTTATCGCATTTTTTCTTCCCATCTCAAGCATAATCTGGCGCATCGCTTCGATAAACGGAAGACTTTCTATGTCGCCAACTGTTCCGCCGATTTCGGTAATGATGATATCGTATTTACCCGTCTCGCCAAGAAATTTCATTCGCTTCTTTATTTCGTCTGTGATGTGCGGAATAACTTGTACCGTCGCGCCAAGGTAATCGCCGCGTCTTTCTTTGGTAATAACTTCATCATAGACTTGACCTGTCGTTGTGTTATTAGCACGCGTCATGTCAACGTCTAAAAATCTTTCGTAATGTCCCAAGTCAAGATCGGTTTCTGCGCCGTCATCAGTTACATAAACTTCTCCGTGCTGAAACGGGTTCATCGTTCCGGGATCAACATTTATATATGGATCAAATTTTTGGATTGTGACGCTGTAGCCGCGCAGCTTTAACAACAAGCCGATTGAAGAGGCAGTTATACCTTTTCCCAACGATGATACAACTCCTCCCGTAACAAAAACATACTTAACTTTTTTCTTGATAGGCATTTGCTAAGAAAATAAATGGTTGGACAATTTGTTTGCCAAAGATAAAAAAAAATATCAATATCAGAACAAGTAAAATGGATGATTCAAAAAACAAAATTTAATGTGAATCTGGCTCAATTTTTACTTCACCTTTTGGGGGCAACTCCAAAGTGTAGCTTTTCCGGTTTTTATTCTTTAAGAAGTTATCTCTTAACCACGGATTAAATATTTTAAGAATTTTGTAGTTGATGTCGTAATTCTTGGCAAATTGCGCAAAATCTTTCACCGGATAGTTAATCTTCACCTCATAAGTATCAAATCGGGGATAAAGATCGCTCTGTGAGAAATAGAATCCGTACTTGTGAGGATTTTTGAAAATTTCCTTTATGCTCACGATCCGCGCGACAAACCGGTAAGTTTCTTCGTTGAGGTACATATTGTAATAATTTTTTGTCTGCTGTCTTCCAATTTGATTTTCTATTCCATTAATACCATTGTTGTAAGATGCCGCCGTTAAAGTCCATGTCCCAAATTTTGCGTGCGCTTCTTTAAGGTAGTCGCAAGCTGCTTGAGTTGATTTTGCAACGTTGTATCTTTCATCAACTTCATTGTTGATTTCAAGTCCGTACTTTTTTGCAGCCGCTTCCATTAATTGCCAGAAACCGGTTGCGCCATCAGGCGACACAACATTTGTTAACCCGCTCTCAGCAACCGCCATAAACTTGAAATCATCAGGCACGCCGTTCTTCTTCAAAATTTGTTCTATGAGTGGAAACCATCGGTTCGCGCGCTTGATGTAAAGCAGCATCGCCGAATGCCAGTAAGTATTCACAAGAAATTCACGATCGATTCTTTCACGAACATCAAAGTCTTCAAGCGGAACACGTTCTCCGCAAAATTCTAAAGTATCAGGAATCGGCGGTGAGTAAATTCTTCTTTCATTTTCGGTAATAATGATTGGGACATGGCGGGCATTCTCTTCACTCTTGATATAAAAGTACGCCGAAAGAAATACCAAACCAACAAACACAACGGCGATACTTGCGATGAGGATTAACTTCTTCTTATCCATTACTATCAAAATGTTTTAGCAAAAATAACATTCTAAAAACAAAAAGCCCTCGTTTTAAGCGAGGGCTTTGTAAACAGAAATAAACGGTAAATTATTTCTTACCGAATGCAATATCTTCCAGCATTTTGGTAGTAAGAGATTTTGGTCTCTCCAGCGCGTAACCTAAAGCTCTTGCCCAAATTATATTCGAGCAAACGCCAAGTGCACGTCCAATACCAAATAAAACTGTGTAGAATTCATATTCTTTAACTCCATAGTACCATTGTATTACGCCGGATTGAGCGTCAACATTTGGCCATGGATTTTTAGCCTTGCCTTGTTCCAACAATATCGGAGGAACAACTTTGAAAAGCATATCCACGTATTTGAACAATAAATCATTCGGTAAATGTTTCAAACAAAATTCTCTTTGAGCCATATATCGCGGATCGGTTTTTCTAAGAACTGCATGACCAAATCCAGGAATAACCCCGGTCTTCAAAGTTTCATAAACAAATTGTTTCATGTCTTCTTCGGTCGGAACTTTGCCGCCCATCTTTTCCATAACGCCATGCAGCCATCTCAGAACTTCTTCATTTGCCAAGCCGTGCAACGGACCGGCAAGACCATTCAACATTGCGCTTATTGCATAATACATATCAGAAAGTGCGCTTGCTACTAAATGTCCGGTGTGCGCGCTCACGTTTCCGCTTTCATGATCACTGTGAAGAATGAAATACATTCTTGCAACATCATCGTACGGTTTGTCGATTCCCATCATGTGAGCAAAGTTTCCGCCAAAATCTAATTTTGGATCGCTGGGAATAATGTTGCCGTCACGATATTTAAGTCTGTAAATGAAAGCAGCGATCTCCGGAAGTTTGGCGAGAAGATTCATAGCATCTTCATAATAAGCTTCCCAGTAGTTTGCTTTCTTCAAACCCTTATGATAATCTTTTGCAAAAATGGAATCTTTCTGCATCGACATAATTCCAGTTGCAAACATTGTCATCGGATGTGAGTCGATCGGCATCGACTTAAGAATAGTGAATACATAAGACGGAACTTCTCTTCTCTTATCAAATTCGGATCTTACTTCAGCAACTTCTGCTTCGGTAGGAATATCTCCGGTTAATAAGAAATAAAAGAATCCTTCAACCGAAGGCATTTCAGCATTTGGTACTTTTGGTAGTTTTGTAAAAACTTCCGGAATCGTTAAACCGCGAAAACGAATTCCTTCAAATGGATCGAGATAGGAAATGTCGGTAACCAGACTTTTGATATCGCGCATACCACCAATGACTTGACTGATTGTTACCTCATCAACCTTAACATTTCCAAACTCTTTCATCAGCTTCTCAGTTCTCGGACGTTCGGCTACTATTTTCTCACGTAGCTTTTCTTTTAGGATGGACATTCTTCCTCCATGTTTATTTTGACAGTATCTGTTGTCTATAATTTCTCTTTAGCAAAAAATTACTTAAGAGAAGGAATTACTTGTTCAGAGATCAATTTACCGCTCATCACTGCACTTTCAATAGTCGAGGGCAAATCCGTATCTGTCCAATCACCAGCAAAAAAAAGATTGTCAATTTGCGAACTAACTTTTTCTTTCCTCTTCCGGTTTGAATTGATATCCGGGATAAAAGTTGCTCGTTTCTCTTTAATAACGACGAAATCCAAAATCATTTCGCAGTGAAATATAGAAAAATATTTTTCCAACTCCGAACAAAAATGTCTTTTTATCTCGCTATTTTCAAGAGCAATTATTTCTTCTGCAGCACTGGTCATAAGCGTAATATGCGTCCCATGGTTGAACAACCAATGAATATCCGAACCGATTAACCCGTAGAATTTTTCTTTGAATGGGTTTTCCGAAAGCCATAGATGGACGTTTACAATAGGCGAAAATTGTAAGTCCGGCACGTTGAGTTGAGCTGCTGTTCCGTTCATTTGAATTTTTGACAAAGCAAAAGTTGGGACTGCTAATATTACAGCGTCAAAATTCTTGTAAACATTTCTGTCAGTACTTACAGATGCAACCCTTTTGTCGTTAACCTCGATCTCTAAAACTTTTTCCGAAAGAATTATTTGACCGTGATTTGCTTCGATGAACTTACCTGCCAATTCGCTAAAGAGTTGCGATAAACCAGTTTGGGGGACAACAATGGTGGATGCTTTGCTTCCTTGCAGAAAAATTCTTTTTAGAATTTCAGCAAACATTTCCGCCGAAGCTTTTTCTATTGTGGTGTTCAGAGCACCTACTACAAGAATCTCCCAAAAATTTTTGATGCTATCATCACTTTGCTTTTTGCATTGCAGCCACTCATTGACCGTTTTATCCCGCAAGTCCTCATCTAAGCAGCACATTAGATCGAGGAAGAAATCAATTATTTTAAATCTGTCTTTAAGTTTTAACACTTTGAATTTTAGAATGGCAAAAAGAAGATTGAGCGGATAAAAATATTTCCTCGCCTTAAGATGAAATAAATCACCTCCCCGTTTAACAAAATTAATTTCCAAAGATTCTTGAAAGTAAAGTTTATCCTCTCCGCCGATCTTGTCTATGAAATCAAAAGTGTAATCGTAGCAGCCCATTAAAATATGCTGACCGTTGTCAAAGTAATCTTCGCAGCGTTCGTTATACAAAGAATAAGTTCTGCCGCCAAGCTTGGGTGATGCTTCCAGGAGAGTTACTTCAAATCCATTACCAGAGAGATAAACCGATGAGGATAATCCGGCGAGTCCACCGCCAACAACTAAAACACGCTTCATTAATAAACTAGATTATACTTTGCCCAAACACCAAGTGAGATATATAACTTATCGAAGGTCCCAACTCTGATCTTTTTGCTGAACACATCAAAGTTTTCGACTTCGATTTTAGTAAGAAGTTTATGATAGATATGCTGCATTGCGCGAGCCGGAAACATTGCCGGTTTATCGTCGAGATCAAGCGATTGGTTAGCCTTATCAAAAAATTCTTCAGCGCGGGCTGCTTCATATTTCATGAGCGAAACAAAATTCGGGTCGTACTTATGATTCATGAGATCGTTTTCGGTATAATAGAAATCAGCCAAATCTTTTTGCGGCAAATAAATTCTTCCCTTCTCGGAATCTTTTTTTACATCGCGTAATATATTTGTTAACTGCATCGCCAAACCAAGATTGACGGCGTAGTCTTTAGCAGATTTATTTTTGTAACCGAAAATTTCGATGCACATCAATCCAACCGTTGAAGCGACGAGATAACAATACTGCATCAAATCTTCAAAACTGAGATAGCGTTTCCGCTGCAAGTCCATCTCCATTCCAGCAATCAACTCGAAAAATGGTTCCAATGGAATGTTAAACTGTTTAATGATAGCAGATAGTTTATTCAGCAACGGATACTCGGAAGTTCCGCGCAAAGATTTTTCCAGTTCGATTCTCCATCTGCGAAGTTTTTCATACTTCAGATCGTCGGTGTCGCTCCCCTCATCGATAATATCATCGGTCTTGCGGCAGAAAGCGTAAACCGTGTTCATCGCATCGCGCTTGGGCTGCTTAAGCAATGAGAATGCGTAATAAAAGCTACTCTTGCTTTCCTTTGCTATTTGTTTTGATAAATCAATCATTTGATAAAATCGCCGATCTTAGAAAGATCTTTGTGTAATCCATTTTGGAAAGTGAAGGACGCTTATTCAAAACATCATAGTCTATCGCTTCAATCTTTTCCAATATTTTTTCTCCGCCAAGGATTGTCATGTAAATTTGTCTTCGCAATCCGCGGGGAATTAATGCCAAAAGGTTTTTCCCTTCAGCATACAACTCTCTATTTCTTTTGACCTGATGCTCCAACAACATCTTAAAGTTAGCATTATTTTTTTTTAACTCAAACTGATTTAGTTCTACCCCAAATGCTTTAAGCTCATCCAACGGTATATAAATTCGATTCTTTAGGAAATCAATTGAAACGTCTTGGTAGAAATTTGTGAGTTGCAGCGCAGTGCAAATTGAGTCCGAATACTTAACAGCTTCCGGTTCCCTTATGCCGAAGAATTCCAAAATGATTCTCCCAACCGGATTAGCCGAATGCTCACAGTAATTCAATACCTCATTGAACGAATCATAGCGAGTTTTAATTACGTCTTGCTTAAATGCCTTCAGCAAATCGAAGAAATTATTTGGTGTGAGTTTGAATTCTGAGATTGTGTTGTTGAGTGCAAACCAGAAATCGTTTTCGAATTTTCCGGCGATGCTGTTTTTCAAATGTTCTTCATATCGCTCTAAATTCTCAATTCCTCGCCTCGCATCATTCGCATTCAGCAAGTCGAAGCGGGTCAATTCTAAATTCGTAATTCCTTCATCAGCTATATCATCAGCTTGACGCGCGAATTGATAAACGACCGCAACATGTTTTCTTAATACTTTGGGTAAGAAGAGCGAGACAACCGGAAAATTTTCGTAGTGAGACTTTGTGAATTTGAGAGCATTTAGATAGGTCGAATCCAGCGATTTATTTCCGTCGGTTGAAATATTCTTCATTGTGCCCGGAACTGTCCGCCACGGCGGATCGAACCTTCACTATTATTTAGTGCCCAAAAGGGGACTCGAACCCCTACGAGATTGCTCTCACTAGCTCCTGAAGGTCTTACCATCAATAAAGCCAGTGTAAGAATTGCGATTTCAAATGATAAATCAACAAATTTTGAGTACACAACGACCACAAAAATTTTGTACTGTAATTTGCTTATTTAAATTTGTGATTAGTTAATTAGCGTACAACAAGTTAATATTTTTTCAGTAAAAAAAACAATTTTTAAATTTCCGACTACATTCATCTGTTGAATAAATTTCTGAAAAAATGACGACTAAATTTTTCATGAAACACATAAATACTTTTATAAAACATGTTCGTTGGAGTTTCAAAAATTGAGTAGCATTAAATGTATCCTCATGTAACTCTTAACTTAACATGCAACATTTTTTTTACAAAGCAACTTCATAATTACACAACCGCCGCAACGTTTAAAGCAGTCGCTTTGAGTTGTGTGTTATATGCGGTTCTCGATTTTCTCTTTTAAATATTTCTTCTTTCTTCAATAATTGATGACCCTCAAATACAGTAAGAATATCAAAAGAGCTTTTCTTAACCAAGTAAACGATTCGATAATTTTTATATAACAACTCTCGTATACTCTCCATTGACAATTCAGGCACGATTCTACCTTTTTCTGGATTATCAATTAATGTTTCAGCAAGTGATATTAACTTGTCAACAAACTCGATAGCAGAAACAGGATTATCTCTTGAGATGTATTCTTCAATATCTTGTAATCGAAGTAATGCTTCTTTTGTCCAGAATATTTTCATCTTTCTTTTCCGACTCTTGTTCTTTGCAGTTCACTTCGAAGTTGAGAAGTGGACAGCACTTCTCCTTTTTCAGAATCTGATAAACCACGTGAAATTGAATCAATGAAGAGTTTAGTTTGTCTCAAATCATCAAATTCTGATGGAGAGATTAATACTCCAGCGGGTTTACCATTTTGGGTGATAATCAAAGAATTACGCTTGTTCTGGATTTCTTTGAGGTATTTAGCCAAACCGGATTTGAATTGACCAACTGGAATTATGTCATTTGAAACTAAGATATTTTTCATTTTTGTATCCTTATATTGTCTTTATTCTGGACTAAATATAAGCCCATATTACGACAACATCAAGATTATTATAACGGTCGACGTTGCCGCTAACCGACAGCCCAGAACTACAATGCCGAATAGTTGCAACTAACTTTTATTTATAAAAATGTTACTTAGAACAACTTACCTTAAAGAGCAACTTGGTTTTGCAAACTAAACTTTATAATTACACAAACGCCGCACTGAAAAACGCTGTCCGTGTTAAGCGGCGGTTATATGCGTTTTTGAATCTCTGACATAGAAAGAATATTACCATTTACATCAGTGGCTTCAATTTCTACTTTACATTTAGGGCAATAAAACAACGAACACTTAGTACCCTTGTATTCCGCATAATAAGAAACTGGCGATTTGCATGATGGACAAAATGGATTTTTCTTTTTATCCCAATACAAATTACAGTGAACCACTAAATGGTGTTTATAAATTTCATGGAGATATAAGGCTAATGTGACTAATCCAAGCCATAGAATTGCAAAAATTAATTTTAGAATAGTTTGCGGTGAAAGTTTCAAAGATATTCCAAAGTTGAGTAGAATGTTTTCAGCTAATAAATATAAAACTGCTAACGCACTTAGCGTTACTGCTGATATTATCTCTACAATATGATTCTTCACATTTCTAAACATTTGAGACCTAAAATTTTATTAATATTATTTTGATTATAGTCTTTAGATTAAATATATCCGTGAAAAAGTTTGTTAATAGAATTTGTATCATTTGTTTAATCGATTCATCTTCGCTCGCTCAACAATTGAAATAAACTCATTCAATTTATTCTTATGAAACAATCTGGTGTTAACTTTAATAATACTATGACCAGAAGATAGTTTGATATACTTTCTACGAAAAATAAACATGGAAGCAATGAATAATAAGAATAAGACATTCCCAATTAATGGACCAGGGGGATTAGTCACTGATAGAAGAATGTTGGATAAAAAAGCAATGAAAATTAATATATATCGATACTGTTTTCGGAAAACTATCGAATCTAAATTCTCTAAGTAAAATTGATCCAATCCAGATACTTTACCAAATAGACTTATTTTTACATCTATTATACGCTGATTTGTCAAAGTAAATTTTTTGGTTTTAGTTTTTATGTTATAAAGAATTTCTTCGTTCGGATTTAGATTTAGAAAATTATCACTTTTCATAAAATGACCATATAATTTTTAGCATATAACGACGTTGCGTTTAGCCCGCCGCCCATAACAACAATGACGGTTCTATTAACGCAACTTTATTTTTAAAATCAGTTTTGTATTGCAATCACACTTTTAAGAACAACTTACTTTGAAAAACCAAACCCGAAAAAACTCACTACGACCGATTCGAAGAAGCGGTCGGGCTGAGACGCTGGTTAGGTGCATTTATGAAAAATTATTTTATAATATTCTTCTGCTTCAATTACTTAGAAAAACTAACGTGATCATAAATTATTTCTTGCTCAAATTGTAACCAACTAACCAGATAAGTGCTACTCCTAAAACAACCACGACTACTATACCTACATTGCCATCACTATCTGTTGAACCACCGTTGTGATAATGGTATTCACCAGTTTTTCTATTATAATGTCCACCATTTTTATCTGTTCGACCACCATGCCCAAATGAGATTGTGGTTGCAATAAACAATGCAAGTAATACAATCGTAATTCTTTTTACCATTGATTCAACTCTAATTATTTTTTACAACATGACTATCGTTTCACAAAATGGACACGTATATCTTCGTGCTCTCAACTCCAAGTTTTCAACAAATACATTTTTACTACAATGCGGACATTTCATTTTTACTTTAGAATCATCAACTAAATTTGCAGCAGAATAGAATGCTTTCTTTGCTTCATCAATTTCAATTACCACCTCTTCATCAGAATATTTGTGTTGGCAGAAACGGCATACTTTTGCTTCTAGTTTTATCATCTCAGCACAATCTGGACATTTTTTTAATTGTTCAGAAGGATTGAATTCAACATATGTTTCTATTCTGGAAACATTTTCAACAACTTTTGGAATGGCAACTAATGCGAGAACTGCCAAAAAGCTAAAAACAAATCCTAAAATAAACCAACCAGGTGCATCCCTATTTTTCTCTTTTGCAATGAACGAACAAAATGAACCGAATATTATTCCTTGGAACAGTATTATTAAGAATATTTCCATTTAAATATTCCTCCTATGTGATGCACCTAACTATTAATTAAGCCGCCAACGGACTTCATGGCGGTTGTTGTTTATCTACTAGCGTTTATTTAGTCTAGTTAATTTATTTTCACTTTTTTGCGTGATAACATTCCATCTACAAAAACAAGTTAAGGTGACTTCATTAGTTTTATCTTTTAACAAAACGGGTTCTAAATTGTGGAGTACATCCAGCTTACCTAAGCGGCTTTCCCCCATGTGTTTTGTGCTGGAATGACCGGGCTGGTCAATGGTGCTTGTGGCTAAATTCCCTTCAGTAAAAAGTTTCAATTCCGCATCCTCCAAGTCCAACTTAAAATAATAGCTAATTACAATCAACTGAAAAGTGGCCGATTGCAAGCGCTAATTTGTAAGTCGAGCAGTCTGCTCGACTTACATGTACAGATAAACTGCTTTGAAACATAGAAAGTGCTGAGACTATTAAATCTCAACACTTCCTTTAATGTCATCTTTTAGGATAAATCCTAACAGTCGGTTTTTCTTCGATAACAATTGCACAATGTCCATCTGGTAAATTAGTGACATTACATTTTTCCGTCTTTTGCTTTTCGATCATCTCTTCCAGTTCAACGGCTGTATAGATACTATCAAAAGGCAAATCGTTCCTTAACGTTCCGTTGAAATGCTTTACCATATTGAGTAGCAACTTGTATTGATTGTTGCTAAGTACCGGCAACTCATACTTCTTGTATTCGTCTTCTACTACATCCATCATCAAAGATTTTGCTCTGCTGATATCTCGCTTAATCCAGAATTGAGTTCCATCTAATCGATCAAGATTATTCATTAGCATTATCTGATGTGCTCGTAGTTTAAGCATGTCTTTACCATTCCTAAGAGTCTTGATAATTCCATCCATGAAATCTTTTCTTTGCTGCCAGAGTTCGATCTCTTTATCAATAGCACCGTTCTTCATTAGAGTCCACGCCCACCCGTCAACTTTAACCGGAAGATTATTTTCTAACAATTTAAGTGATTCTTCCTGCTGATCGTTTACCTCACCGTTGTTCTCATAGATAGAGTCCAACAAAATATTTTTCGTCACCAGCATATCATTCAGCGTTTGCTTGTGATCTGTTTTTAATGCTGTACTAGTATTCATTTTGGAATTCCTTATAAAGTGCGGAAGACTATAAATCTTCCGCTATTATTAAAATGGGAAATCGTCATCTGATGGTACCGCTACAACAGCTTCGTTTTTGTCAATAGCATCATCCATTAAATCCGGTTTATAGTTCAACGGGAATCCCTTTGCCACTGATTTCTTGAATGCATTCCTAAGCTGCTCTGGATCGGCGTCTAC
>JAMCSN010000014.1:0-335 GCA_023381535.1 Bacteroidota bacterium | reverse complement strand
TTTTTCTTTATCGCTTTGATTAGAAAATCCGCTGGCACTTGTTTCTTCTCAAGAAGCCGAATGCGTTCTTTGATCTCTTCGTCTATCAATCCTTTGAAACATCCAAGCTTGATAAAGAAGTCTTTGACAACAAATGCACTTCCCCAGTCAACGATCCTATTTTTGTCCCGTCTCAAGTCGCCTTTTAAGATTACTTTCTTTGTGAACGACTTACTTATTACTTTCAAATGAATTAATTATTCCCCTCATCTGCTCAAGGGCGTCTTCCAAATTTTCTGCTATTTCTTGTGCTAGTACATCCGGTGCCGGTAAATTTGCCGAGTCTTCAATGCTGT
>JAMCSN010000344.1 GCA_023381535.1 Bacteroidota bacterium | reverse complement strand
AAGCAGCTGGCGCCAATTTCATCCGCGCCGCCTAGCGGAAGAAACTTTATCATAAAATTTATTTGTAATACTCATACTTGTATTCGCCATAGAACGCCGGTTTGTCGCTATTATCATAACGGATTTCTTCTTTCTGAAGTCCGTTCGGCAAATAGGTAAACCTTACTCTGAATTGCCGTGGTCCGTTTGCCATAAACATTTTGTCCTCAATCAAATTATTGTTTTTGTCGTAATCATAAAATCTATGATACTGGGGATTACTCATCTCAATAAGGTTGCCGTTACCATCATATTTATAATTTATGTCGTAACCTTTCCCTTGCGATATCCTCTTCTCCATAATCAGTCTGCCGGCGGAATCATATGACGAATTAATTTCTTCTTTAACATTTCCTTTCCCGTCCTTTGTAACTGCATTTACAGGAAGATCATTTTGGTATTTCAGAGTGATATCTGCAAGTAGTTCGTTTTTAGCGGAATAATTTTTCGTTTCGATGAGATTATTATTCTTGTCGTATGTGAAGTACGCTTCATTGGCTCCGTGATGCTGGTTATCGTAAACCGTCCTTTGAATTTCGTTGCCACTTTTATCGTACTTTGAAACTCTCCTGGTTACCACGTTTCCGCTGCCGTCAAAATTTTCTAGCGACACAACATTCCCTTTGGAGTCATATTTATAAACATATTTAACTTCAATCTTGCCCAAGCTTGTATAACGTATTTGTTCTTTCTTGTTGCCGTTTCTATCAAAAATTATTTTCTCAGTAAGAGTCCTTTTTGAAGGAAGAGTACCGGTATTGGTATAGAATGCAACATGTTTAGTGCGGACTTTCACGTGGAGCTTTTTAGCTTTATCAATTTCTTTCTGTTCCTGATCAATTATCTGGGAATTGTTTTTCTGTTTGGATTTTGTTTGTGCGCCTGCTTGAACATTAAACACAAGCACAGCGAAAATTACTATTGATAGAAAGAACAAAAAATTCGTTGGACAGTCTGCACAGTAGATTATTTTTCAACATCATTAGTACTCCTAAATTAATGTGACGCACCCGTTAATTTTTCTTCTATCTTATTCAACTCATCGGTGCTAAATGTTTCCTGAATTCTTTCAAACCACTCTCTTTCTTCAAACCGTATATGATCATTCAACGCCGTTCCAAATTTATCAAGTTCATCCTCGGAATTTCTGCTTTGCTTCAGTTCATCAATAATTTTCTCGATGAGACGGTGTTCGTCGATCACACGCTTATTTAACCGATCGAGCATTTCATCCGCGCCGGAGAGTGCCGGAATCAAAATATTCTCTTCTTCACGAAAATGATTCTGCAATTCATCTTTCCAAAAAGACAAAACATATTTCCTTTTGCCTTCGGTATCCGTCGGCAATCCGTGATATGACGGCGCATTTCTTTTTACAAACTGCGCAACTATCAATCCTTGATGATGATCTTTGGAAAGTTTTATAAGACTATTGTAACGTTTCATTTTCAACTTTCAATTCGTACCGGTGACGTTCGCGGTACAACTGCCCGATTTCCGCACCGACGATGAATAAACATGAAGAGTAAAACACCCAGAACATAACAGCGATAATCAAAACAAATGCGCCGTAGAATGGGCTTGTGCCCAAAATGTGGTTCACGTAATATCCGAAAATGAAACGCGCAATTTCCCAAAACACAGTACTCCAAAACGCGCTGATTGCGGCGACCCGTTTACCTAATTGTTCGTACGGAATCAAATAGTAGAGTGCGAAGAACATTCCGAACAACAGAACAAACGAGAGTAGATAAACAAAAAATTTCCAGAGCGGGCTATGGGTATAGACCAAAACAAAGTCGGAATTTTTAAACAACTCATAAATAATATTGATTGACGGAGCGATGAATGTTGCGACCGTAACAAGAATCAACATCAGAATTACCATCAAGATGTCGCGAAGCAGACCGTAAATTATTCCGCGCTGAATTTTAACGCTGTAGATTTGATTAAGAATGGTTCTAATGCTGCTGAAGATCCACGTGGAAGTTACAAGCAAACCTAAAGCGCCCACATAACCGGCGGCTGTTTTGTATTGAATAACTTCCGGCAAACGTGTGCTGATAATTTTTTTCACGTAGTTGGCGTATGACGGATACGGAATTATTTGATCGATAAATCCGTGCATCTGCATTTCAATCGTCGCTTGGTCGAAAACATTTCCAAGAAGTGAAAACATGAGAAGAATGAACGGAATAATTCCTATGAAGAGTGAAAAAGAAATTCCAGCGCCTGCAAGAAATAAGTTGTGCTCGTCCATCCTTTTGAATACGCCAAGGACATAATGCTTTAGGAAATCCACAACTTTTCGAAAGTTTGATAATGATATGAACGTACCGATTTTTTTTAGAATTTTAAATCGCGTCATCCATCAGCCTTTTGAGTGAATCATTCTCTTCGGGATTGAAGTGTAATATAAATCTATTAGATGATTCAGAGTGAAATCGTACTGATCGTTTATGCACAAATCCTTTCCGCCGGTTTCGCCCATAAGCGTAAACGGCGTAAAACTTTTAGAAGCTGTCTCTTCAAA
>JAMCSN010000171.1 GCA_023381535.1 Bacteroidota bacterium | reverse complement strand
GCTTGGGTAAACAAATCTATGTTATTAATTTTATTTGTTCGCATCTTCTTATCTGGTTTGTTTACTCTCTTACAACGCTATTCATCAAAAAGTTTTTAAAATCTAAATAATATTTCAGAGGATTCTAATTAAATATCATATTTTACGAACGCTTTTGGGCTTATTCATAATCTGTGAGTTTATTCTTCTCAAGTTTTTGTTGAAGGCTATCACCTTAGCATAAATTATTTCTGTATTTTGTAACTCAATACAATTACTGTAAGTAAATCTTCACTGAGATCCCAAGGTATGAACAGTATTGATCATTTTATAAATCAATTTTTTTCTTTCGGCGGACCCATAATATATTCTCTACTATTCAGCATTATTGCTGTTTCCATAATTGTGCTGATCTTCCTAAAAGTAATCTTTCCTCAGAGAATAAAATTCATTCACGAAAAAGAAGCGTTGGTTCTCAAACAAACCAGACTTATGGCGTTGTTTGCAGAACTGAACCCGGATCCTTTGTTGAGAGTCAATCCGGAAGGCAAGATAATTCAAACCAATGACGCTTCACGAAGACTATTTTACAATGTAGAATTGCAGAGGACAAGAATAACCGATTGCATTAAAAATTTAGACATCGACTTCAAGCTTCTAATTGAAAATGATGAACAAAAATCTTCTATCGAGACCATTAACGGTAACATTTTCACCGTTATAATGAAGGGAAACAGCGCCTTTGATTTTGCCAATATTTATTTCCACGACATCACCAAGCTAAAAGATTATGAGTTTGAGTTGGAGGACTACAAGAACAAATTAAAAACACTCGCCCATACGCTTGAAAGTAAATTTGAAAAAGAAAAAAAATATATATCTTCGGAATTGCATGACGATATATGCCAGAAATTAATCCTGCTGAAAATGAAATTGGATCATAACGTTCCAACCGAAACGCCGAATAACTTTAAAAGTGATCTTGACGAACTATACAACAGAATACGCGATCTCTCTCACTCCATAAGACCGACAGACATCGAACAAATGGGATTGAAATTTACCGTTGAAGTGCTGGTTCAAAAAATAAATGAGAGCGCCTCAATGAAAGGTGCGTTCGTCTATTACGGAGAAGAGGAGAGATTCGGTGAGGACTTGGACACGAGTATTTATAGAATTATTCAAGAAGGACTTAGCAATATTCTCAAACATTCCGGGGCAACCGAATTTTCGGTAGAACTTGTTAACAGTGAAGAATGCATTGATATATTTGTTAATGATAACGGGAAAGGCATACCGCAAGAATATTTCTCGTCGAAAGACCTTAGGAACTTCGGAATCGGTTTGTTTAGTATCAAAGAACGGCTGGATCTTTTTCACGGGACAATTGAAATTGATTCTAATCCGAATGAAGGAACCAGCATATTTGTTAAAATTCCAAAAGTGAAGAATAGCAATGAAGAAAATTCGCTTGCTGATTACCGAAGATCATAATTTAGTCCGACAGGGAATAGAAAATCTTCTCTCACAATGCGACGACATTAGTGTGGTTGCCGAAGCTGAGGACGGACAGACTATGATCAATAAATATTTCGATTTCAAACCGGATGTTGTTTTGTGCGACATTGAAATGCCGCACATGGACGGACTTACCGCCGCCAACAGAATTCTGACTAAAGATAACAAAGCAAAAATCATTTTTTTAACTATCCATAACACCGACGATTATATTTACAACGCTTACAAGATCGGTGCGGTGGGACTAATTCCTAAAATAGTATTGAAAGACGAACTGATAGATTCCATTAGAGCGGTTTCTTCCGGTAAGAAGTACTTTATTGGTAAAACGGAAGAGGATTTAAAACTGTTAAAAAAGAAATTCGACGCTCTCGAAACTTTACGGCACGATTCGGAATTCTCCGGTTTGACAAGAAGAGAAAAAGAAATGTTAACGTATATCGGGCAAGGTTTTTCTAGCAGCGAAATTGCGGATAAGCTGCAGATTAGCAAGGAGACGGTAGATTCTTATCGCTCGGTCATTATGTCGAAAATGGGGATTGAAACTCTCCCTAAGTTAATCCGGTTTGCATTAGATTTTATTTACGCTCAAAAAGATAAAGCTTGGTGAACCCGTTTCGACAGAACTACAGCGAGGCGAGCCACACCTCACCCGCTTGTACCGCTAAACTATTTCGTTAATATTTCGAAAATAAAAGAGTAAATAGAAATGATTTCGTAATTGTACTGTATTTTAATAGATTAATTTTAAGCAAGTTAACTTTGAAATCATTTTTCATTTCGGAGGCGTGCATGAAAAAAGTTGCTTTAAGCGCAGTATTATTCTGTTTGTTCCTCTTTGGAGTGGGGAGTTCCACATTAGCCCAACCGTACGGCAAAGTTTTGAAAAAAGCCGAAGCCAACCGTTTATTCGGCCGTGTTTACCAGTCATCTAAAATGAACGTAAAGGATTTTTCCAAGATTGTTGACCGGAGTTCAAAAGTAGTTATGCTGAACATACTAAAGAAGCAATTGTTCATTCTGGGCGATAAACGGAAAGTTTTATATCCGGCAAAAGCAACTGTTGACTCTACAACA
>JAMCSN010000282.1 GCA_023381535.1 Bacteroidota bacterium | reverse complement strand
TAACAGAAATATCTTCGACGTTGGAGAAATTTATATTAGTTTTATTCTCTCCCGGTAAAAGAGTAATTGTATGAACTCCTGGACTTGGAGGAAATATTTGTCTAAAGCCGGTGCGGTGTTCTTCAAATACAGTATAAGTACCGGCGGGAAGATTTTCGAAACAATATTGCCCATCGGCACCAGTTGTAGCCGTATAAGTTGTATTTCCAATAGTTAATGTTATTCCCCAGTTTGGAATAATATCTTCATTAGCATCTCTTTCACCATCGCCATCTTTATCTAGAATTTTGAATCCGCAGATTGAACCAAGCCGCAGAGGAGAATTACAATCGCCTGTATTCTTAAGGCAAATATTATCATATCCGATTTTTTCACCTTGATAACTGGTCGGATCAGCCAGAAGCCGGACTTTTGTAACATTGGTTAAAAGTGTATTCCAATCACTCGCGGTACCAAGTGTCATAATCCAATAACCATTAGAGTTTGAGGGAAGAGTTCCATCAGAATTTAGAAAACTCAAAGGTGCACAGTATGTATGCCATCCATCTCCAACTGATATTGATTGATTAACAATAAATGATGCTTTAAATCCCGCTCCTTCAAGTGCGATGTATGGAGTTAATGTTTGAGGTGGAGTAACACCATTATAAACATCTCCGCCATAAATAAAAGTAATATCAAAACACAATGAGCCACAGCCGTTTGCAAATAAACTTGTCCAATTGCCGGTAAATGGTTTGCTGGTAGTATAAAATGTAGATACACCGGCTTGGTCGGTTGTCTGGATATAATGATTATTTCCATTTTGCTGGAATGAAGTAGAAATATTATTTGCCTGCCAGCCGTTCATTGAGTTGTTTTCAAAGTCTGTACAGTCTGGATTTAGAACTTCTTTGTTTCCAAAATCTTTTCCGATGAGATTCACTTCCTGATTAATTGTTACAGTGTAACTGCCAGAAGCTGGTGCAGTTTGAGTCCATGGGGATTTATTTACTTCAGTTATCGTATAGTTACCAAATGAAAGATTGTTGAAACAATAACCTCCATTTGAATCTGTTGTATCTCGCAAAGTTACAACTCCATTTGATCCATTATAGGTCAATTCAATAACCCAACCTGAAAGCGCGGGTTCATTATCGTTAGCACCATTGCCATTCAAGTCATTAAACTTCATTCCGCAGATTGAGCCGAGTAATTGCTTGTTGCCAAAATCTACATTCAAAACACTTTGCCCGGCTGGAAGTATTACTGTGTGTGTTGATGGATTTGTCGGATATGTTTGGTCCCATCCATCTTGTTGTGTCTCGGAAAGTGTATATGTTCCGGCTGGCAAATCGTTAAAGCAATAAGTTCCATCTTCGCCCGTTGTTCTAGTCATAGGAACAGCGCCGCTTGATAAAGTTATTGTCCATCCTAAAATTCCCGGTTCACCTTCGTCTTTACTTCCATTGCCATTCAAGTCATTAAACTTCATTCCGCAGATTGAACCGGTAGTTACAACTGGAGATGTTCTTCCTTCAATAATCACATTTTTATGTATGGCAAGTGTGGGGGTCATTCCCCTGCTTCCGTTAGGCGTATAAAGAAAGATTCTTATAGAAAATGTTTGACCGTTTGCTACTTGTACATTAATGCTTTTCGAAAATGTCTGCATTGTAGTATTCAAGTAATCTAACGGATTTGAATTAAGTTGAACACTGCTATTCCAATTATTATCAATCGCATACCAGACTTCTGCTTTTAAGAGATTAAAATTATTGGGCAAAGGATTGTCGCCATATCTGAAAGAAATATACTGGGCAGTAAAAGTATTACCCGAAGTAGGAGTAACATCAAACTGAATGTAGCGTGAATAATCCACCGGACCTGCCGGCCAACCGGGGCCCTGATAACCCGTTACCAGATGTTGACCATCGCTGTTGTAAGGAGTTTGTGGATATAGCTGCATATATGGTGATGCAGAACCGGCGCCGATTGATTGCTGCGAGGCCTGAATATTCCCTGTTGGTGTATTTGGATTTTGATTGCTTGTAAGCGGCCATGTTGCTGAAGCCGCTTGTGCAAATAAGTTTGTATTCCCGGATATGCAGAAAAGAACGATACTTACTACATATATTCTTTTCATCTTAAGCTCCCTTGATTTAATTAAACAATTCTCCATCTTTAATCTTGATTGAGTTCTTATTCTTCAGTTTCTTAAATGAAGACTTTAGTTTTTTTACTTTATCGGACGGAACGTTTGGATCGTTTTCCAGATCTGCGATTGCATCCTCAATTGATTTATATTCTTTTACGTTCTCTTCATCCGTACCTTTTCTGATAATTAAGAGAGGGACGGTTCCGGAATCTTTTCTTGAGAATAGTTCCATCAACTTTTTCAGAATTTTCATTGCTCGTATAAGATTTTGGTTCGAATCTACGCGGTGAAGCTCGCCACAACAACGGCAAACAAGTATGCGGTTATTATGATTAAATAAACGGTATGAATTAAGAATTAATCGGTAAGTTTGAAATAAGATATATAATGGAAGATGTAGATATTGATTCAATCATTTGCAGATCATT
>JAMCSN010000036.1 GCA_023381535.1 Bacteroidota bacterium | reverse complement strand
AGTGACCTTAGATAAGACATTTACCAGTTTAGATTAGCTGTTTTCACTTTCCCATGGTAAGATTTACTTTTGAGGCAATGACTATTTTTTCTATCATCTACGGTTAGTTTTTTTTTGAGGCAATCCGTGAATAAATTTTTCCATTCATGTATCTTGAATTTGATCGAGATAATGTTAAATTACAACTGAAGGATCCCGGGAAAATTCTTTTAACAAAATGGAGGGAAAATGTTCGACTCAACCGTACCGAAAAAAGATGTAATCGAAACAATTTCCAGAATGATCAAGAACGCCGTCCCAAAGGATGAGATTTTCAGTTCCGTAAAAAATCGTTACTCGGAATTCAATCCGGACGCTCTCGCGTTAAGAATCTCCGCGTTTGTAAGTGACGAAATCAAACGCAAGAACAAGCTTCCGGTTTACTTATTAGTTGCCTCTATGATAGTTGATATGTTTTTCGGTTTACTCACTTTTATAAATATGCCACCTCAAAAACTGATAACGGCAGTGTGGGTTCTTTCAGCATTGTTCTATGTCGTTCACATTTTATTTATTGTCGGATTTCTCCGATACAAATTGGCTTACTTTACAACAGCAGTTTCTCTCTACTCGCTTTTTCTATTTTTAGTAATACACGGCTGGATCGTTTACCCGTTCAGCGGTATGCTGGTCCTACAAACGCTTGATGTGGTTTTCACACTGCTGTTTCTAGCTCTGCTTAGGAAAAGCATCTTCCCCAACATAAATTTTTGGGGAAATGTAAAGAAAGGTGTGAACAAGAATTACATTTTTTAGCATCGCAAATTTAACCATATTGTATCTGGCTAAATAATTAGAGAATTTTGATGAATCCCGAATTAATGGCGGCAGTATTTGGAGTTGCAATTATTTTGGCTGCAATAATTATAAATGCGATGCAAAGAATATCTGCCGGAAAAGTGAATAGTCTTGCAGTTCTACCTCGTCTGGAAATTAGAAGGGAAGAAATTGCAGGACGCGCACTTAAAATAATATTGCACAACTCCGGCGTTGGCGATGCGTGTGTTGAACAAGTTGAAATATTTGTGGACGGATTAACAATTCCAGCCGATATAAAAAGTACAGTGGAAAATGCATTGTCGCATCTTGGTTTAAGCGGCTACGATATTATCTGTTATGTCCCGTCGAAAGGAGAACTGATACACGCGGGTCAATCGAGCGTACTGATTGAAGCAAATCCGGTTAACGCTGAAGAACAGAAAAAGATTTCCTCGCTTTTAAATCGGCTGACTTTTAGAATAAAATACAAGTCGGTTTACGATGAAGAATTTGTTGTGAGTCAATTTTCACAATTAAATCATGAACATCATTGAAAGGGAAAAGAGATGTTCTTTAATAGTTCGATTCCAAATGAGACTTAAACCGACAGAAAGATTTACTTCACGTGTTGAAGCGTACGTAAAGTATCGTCCTTCCTACCCTCAAGCATTAATTGATTACTTGAAAAGTGAAGCCGGGCTTACATCGCAAGGCACTATTGCCGATATCGGTTCCGGTACCGGTTTGCTTACCAAACTGTTTTTAGATAACGGTAATAAAGTTTACGGTGTTGAGCCGAATAAAGCTATGCGTGAAGCAGGTGAAAATTTTTTGAAAGATTATCAGAACTTTGTCAGCATCGATGGGACTGCCGAGACTACAAATCTTGAATCCGGTTCGGTCGATTTTGTGATTGCGGGACAAGCTTTCCATTGGTTCGAACCAGTTGCGACGAAAAAAGAATTTAAAAGAATTGCGCGCAACAGCGGTAAGGTTGCGTTGATCTGGAACGACCGGGACACCGAACACGATCCATTTCAGATCGAGTATGAAGCCGTTCTTATGAAGCTGCCGGAGTATGCTGAAGTGACTCACAAAAATATTGATGAAGCCAAGATCAGTTCCTTTGTCTCGCCGTCACAGTTCAAGACGGCAGCGTTCTCTCATTTTCAAATTCTTGATTTTGAAAGTTTGATCGGCAGACTTCTTTCGTCTTCATTTTGCCCGGACGAAAATAGCGAACAGTTTTTCGAAACGAAGAATGAATTGCAAAGTATATTCAACAAGCATCAAACAAACGGATTAATACATTTCAATTACAAGACGATTCTATATTGGACAGAAATCTGAAGTCAAATTCTGAGAATCACAGCCGTTAAAAGCAAATTGTGTTGGCGCTTACTTTTCTGTCAACTCAACTAAAGCCAAAAACAGAAAAGGTGAGATTGGAATGTGGGGACTGCTGGTATTTCTCGCCGTCGTTTATTTGATGAACCTTTTCGGTTCCGCGCCGCCGTTGGTAAATGTTATTGCAATTGTTGGTCTATTTCAATAGCTGTTAACCGCATGGGCATACTGGGTTAATGAAAACGGAAGCAGCGTGGAAGTCTAATCATAGAAGTGAAATGAAATGCTGAAAATTAAGAAAGCCGAAACGAAAGAAGAGATAGAGATTATCCGCGAACTATTTCTGGAATATGCACGGTCGTTGGATTTCGATCTCTGTTTTCAAAATTTCAACGAAGAATTGGCAAATTTGCCCGGTGAGTATTCGCCTCCGGACGGAATATTATTTCTTGCCTATTGGGAGGATGAACCGGTAGGTTGCATCGCCCTCAGAAAGCTGGAAAAAAATATTTGCGAAATGAAACGGCTGTACGTTAAAAACTCTCAGCGGGGCAAAAATATCGGTGGAGCGTTAACACAAGAACTCATAACCGAGGCGATAAAGATTGGTTATGAAAAAATGCGTCTCGATACTGTACCAAGTATGCAGACGGCTCAAAAGTTGTACAGATCGCTCGGCTTCTACAACATAGAACCGTACCGCGCTAATCCGGTGGAAGGAGCAATTTGTATGGAACTGAATTTGAAAATGAAATGACCTCTTAATCAATCCCAAAGTTTTTTTATCTTTCGTTAAAAGCTTTCTGAGGATGTCTAAAAAGTAATATTTTTTGAACAATGGAACACTGATCGCGCAGATTTTAACCGATCTACGCAGATTTTGAAATTGTTAATTACTTTTTAGACAACCTCAAACCTTTAACAGAGAAATGGAAACTGATGTTAACTGTTCTTGAATCGCTTCAACTCTCAACAGAGTATCTTGAAAAGAAGGGAATTGAATCAGCGCGTTTGAACGCCGAATTACTTCTTGCCGAAATTCTGAACTGCAAACGGCTTGATCTCTATCTAAAATTTGACCAGCCGCTCAAGGAAAACGAAGTTGATAAATACCGCGAGCTTATTGCACGGCGGGGGAAGTTTGAACCGCTGCAATACATAACCGGCAAAGCAGAGTTTTTCGGATTGACCTTCAAGGTTAACGGAAGCGTTTTAATACCAAGACCGGAAACCGAATTAATGGTTGAGGCGATTATTGAGCGTTTCAAGTTCAATGAGTCATTAAGAATCCTTGACATCGGAACCGGATCGGGAAATATTTCTGTCACATTGGCAAAATCTTTGGGTAAATGCTCGGTTACAACGATTGATACTTCCGACGAGATTATTTCGTTAGCCAAAGAAAATGCTGCTCAAATCGACGTTAGTGCAAACATAAATTTTATCAAAGCAGACTTGAATAATTACTCTACCGATGGAGTACCGTTCGATTTAATAGTTTCAAATC
The DNA here is from genome assembly GCA_023381535.1 of Bacteroidota bacterium. The sequence goes on along the minus strand of JAMCSN010000036.1, from coordinate 9,669 downwards.
CTCCGTATGTCAGTATGGCGGATTATTCGGAGACCCAACGAGAAATTCGCGAGTTCGAACCGGCAACGGCAGTAACTGATTTCGGAGACGGACTAACATTTTATAAATTGATATCATCCCGGCTTAATAATATCTTGAAGACGGGAGGTTCGATTTATCTTGAAGTCGGCATGGGACAAGCCGCAGACGTGTCTGCCATCCTTCAAGAATGCGGCGTACGAAACATATATTTCATAAAAGACTATCAGCAGATTGATAGAATTGTTTACGGAGAGTTGAAGTGAGAGCGCTTGTGCAGAGAGTTTCGGAAGCATCTGTTACGATCAATGAACCGAAACTTTACGCCGAAATAAAAAATGGAATGGTGATTCTTCTTGGGATCAAAGAAGGCGATACCGAAGAGGATTTAATTTTTGTTGCCGATAAGTGTGCGAACTTGCGCGTGTTTTCCCGAAGGGATCCCTTTGGAGCGGGAGAAGATGAAAACCAAAAAATGAATCTGTCGATAAAAGATGTTGGCGGTGAAGCGCTGGTGATTTCACAATTTACACTTTACGGCGACGCACGCAGAGGCAACCGTCCAAGTTTTACGGATGCCGCCCGCCCGGAAGTTGCCGAAGCTATGTACAAAAAATTTGTCGCAAGGATGAAAGAGAATCTTGGTGATGAAAAAGTTAAAGAGGGTGTTTTCGGCGCGATGATGATGGTAAAGATTTTTAATGATGGTCCTGTAACGATTTTGGTTGAATCGAAATAGAAGAAAGGAACGCTTTTGCATTCAACAATCATGATCTTCATAGACGGTGTAGGAATCGGTAAAAAAGATTATGAAAATAATCCCTTCTTCAAATTCGGGTTCAAGACTTTCACGGAAATATTCGGAAGCATTCCACATCTTGAGAATCAAAAATTAAAAGGTGAAAACGCATTTCTTTTTCCTGTTGATGCAAGAATGGGCATCGCTGGAATCCCGCTAAGCGGAACGGGACAGACATCAATTTTTTGCGGCGTGAACGCACCAAAAATTATCGGAAAACATTTCGGTCCTTATCCTTACTCAACGCTTGTACCGGTAATCCGTGAGAAAAACATTTTCCGGGAATTTATGCGACTGAAAAAGAAGGTTACGTTCATAAACGCTTACCCGCAAGTTTTTTTCGATTACGTTAATTCCGGTCGCAGAAGGTTAAGTGTTACCACTCTAAGCTGCGTTCTGAACGGCATGCGCTTAAACAAAATTTCAGATTTGCGCCGTGGACGTGCCATTAGCGCCGAAATCGATAATCGGCGATTAGTGGAACGGTTGAACTATAAACTACCGATCATTAAACCGGAAACGGCAGCAAATAGACTTTTGCGGATCGGTTCGGAGAATCATTTCACATTGTTCGAAATATTTCACACAGATCATCTTGGGCACGGAAGAAATATTGAATGGCTTGAGTATACGACACATGTTCTTGACAGATTTCTTTATCATACGTTTACAAATCTTTCCAAAGATATGACGCTGGTAGTTTGTTCCGATCACGGAAATTTTGAAGACCTCTCAATCAAGATGCACACTTTTAATCCGGCGTTAGGAATTGCAGCGGGTAAAAATGCCGCATACTTAGCGAAGAAAATCAAAGCGTTATATCAAATCAAACCATCAATCGTGAAAGTGTATGAATGATTATCCGCTCATAAAATTTGTAATTCTTTTTATAGTCGGAATCGTACTCCAATCCATATTACACCTCACTTACATATTTCTCTTCGTTCTAATTTTGGCTGCAACATTTGCCGCAGTTGTTCATTCACTACTCGCGCGTGACAAAGCAATAGCTCTCAAAAATTTTATTGTCATTGCAGCAGTTATTTTATTCGGCTCAACTTATTATTCTGCATTTACACAGAAACAATATGTATATCCGTTCCCGGAGCCAAAATATTCTGAAGCGAAGATTAGTGGCACTGCTGAAAAAATTGATATGAAACGGCAAGGCAGAATCAACTTTACCTTAGAATGTGATTCGGTTTACTCAAAAGGAAATTTGTTTAGAGGTAAATTTAATTTCCTATGCTCAGTTTATGATGATAATGAAAAGATAGAAAAACTTTTCAATGAACTGAGAGTGGGGAATAAAATAAAGTTAACCGGAACATTGCAGCGACCGAGAGACGAAAGAAATCCGGGCGAATTTGATTATCAGCAGTACCTATCAGCGAAAAGTATTAGCGGAATTGTTTCTGTGTATCATGCCGACAGTGTAAAAGTTGTCTCGCAAGAAATTTCTTATTTCAAGAACGCTATTTTTGAAATTAGAAAGTCTATTGATGAAAGAATTACCGCGCTTCACAACAAGACTACTGCTGCGCTGCTTCGAGGATTAATTCTCGCAGATCGAAGCATGATCGATTATCAAATCAATGATTTCTTTATTAACGCTGGGGTGGTTCATGTCCTATCAGTTTCCGGGCTGCACGTCGGTTTCGTGGTTTTGATCTTTCTCGTAGTGTTTAACCGGTTCAATATTTTTACCAGATACACTTTAACATTTCTCGGTTTACTGTTCTATCTGATCATAACGGGTGCGGATTCACCGGTGTTCAGATCAACAGTAATGGCATTTGCTCTTTTAGCGGCACCTGCAACCGGCAGAGAATATAATAGTTTGAATTCTTTGTCGTTAAGTGCGCTTGTTATTCTTCTTATCAGTCCAAAAGAAATGTTTAATCCAAGTTTTCAACTTTCTTTCTCGGCAATACTTTCACTTATTCTAATTTATCCTCCACTGAAGAAATTTGTTGATGGGCTCAATATCCGTCCTAGTGCTTTGAAATGGTTTGCGCTATTTAGCGTTACTTCGATTGCTGCTCAATTAGGAACTCTTCCGTTTACATTGACTTATTTCCATCGACTATCGGTCTCGGCATTATTTGCTAACGTTATTGTAATTCCAGTATCCGGCGCTATTGTTGGTTTAGGAATTTTGACTGTAGCTATTAGGTGCAATTTCAAATTTTTTAGGAATTGTTTTTGGATCTGCGAGCGAACTGTTGACTTACTTTATGTATAAGTGCGTCCAGTTACTTGGGAATAAAAGTTTTTCTTACATCTCGTTTAATCAATTCAGTGCTTACGACGCTATCATATTTTATCTGGCTATTATCATGGTTGGATATATTATCAAAACATTTGCAAACGTTCGGGCAAAAGCGGTGGCGTCGGTATTCACCGTGATGCTCATGTTGGTTCTCATGCGGTTAGATAATTATGAACTGATGCCGCGAAATGAATTATCCATAATGGCTGTTGATGTCGGACAGGGGAACGCAATACTGGTTAAGTTTCCAAATGGTGAGACCGCATTAATCGATGCCGGTAATTCAACGGCTTACTTCGATAACGGCGAGAGAATTCTAATCCCTTTATTGGACAAACTCGGTATTGATCAGATTGATTACGGCATCGTATCGCATATAGATTCGGATCATTCCGGAGGATTTATTTCGTTAGTGAAGAATCAAAGGGTTAAACAGATTCTCAAACCGGAAGCAGATACATCTTCGTTTCTTGAAAGAGATTTCGAAAAACTGCTCAAGGGTTATGATGTTCCGTTCAAATATTTTTCAAAAGAAAAATTTGCAATAGGAAACGCCCGTCTTTATGTTTTGAACGATGCATTAAATAATTATCCGCCACCGGTCAGTTCAAATGACAAAAGTGGCATTGTCAAAATAGTGTATGGCAAGAATTCAATTTTGCTGACTGGAGATGCAAGCATTAAGATCGAAGAGAATTACTTAAATGAATACGGAAAATTTCTCGCGTCCGATGTTTTGCTCGTCGGTCATCACGGCAGCAGAACCAGCACCGGTGATCAATTTCTCGCTCAAGTTCATCCGTCATTCGCAGTAATAAGCGCTGGGGTGATGAATAAATTCAAGCATCCTAATACGGAGACGATTCAGAAACTTGACCAAGCCGGCGCCAAAATTTTGAGAACTGATAAACATGGAGCTGTTCTGCTTAGTTCGGACGGAGAAAAAATTAATCAAATTGATTGGCGTCTTAGAGAAGCTAAAATTCAATTGTAGGATTCGGGATATCGAATGATTGTTAAAGAAAATTTTTCGTTAAAGAATTTTAACACGTTTAAAATAGATGTAAGCGCGCGATTCTATGCAGAGCTTGAATCTGCCGAACAAATTTTTGAATTAACTTCACAAAAAGAATTTCAGAAACTTCCCGTTTTAATTTTGGGAGAAGGCAGCAATATCCTCTTCACAAAAAACTACGACGGTATTGTTGTAAAGTTAATCTCTAAAGGAATCAAAGTGGTTGACGAAAACGCGGAGTTTGTTTTTGTGAACGCTCAAGCCGGCGAATCATGGGATGACCTGGTTACGTTTTGCGTGGATAAAGAATATTACGGAATCGAAAATTTGTCATTAATACCCGGAACTGTAGGCGCAGCGCCGATACAAAACATTGGTGCGTACGGCGTTGAACTGAAAGATGTGCTCGAATCGGTTGAAGGCTTTAATTTGGAAACAAAAGAGAAAGTTACATTCCAAAATAAACAGTGCCGCTTTGGCTACCGTAACAGTGTATTCAAGAATGAGTTGAAAAATAAATTCCTCATTTCAAATATCACGTTGAAACTAAAAAAAGAAAAGAGTTTTGACTTGAACTACCGCGCGTTTCAAGACTTCGTTCAGAAAAAGAAAAGTGCGGAGATTATCATTAAAGAAGTCAGCGATCTGGTGAAGCGAATTCGAATGAGTAAACTGCCCGATCCTTCCAAGCTGGGCAATGCGGGAAGCTTTTTCAAAAATCCGGAGGTTGATAACAAGAAATTTTCTGAATTGAAGAAAACCTTTAGCGATCTAGTCTTTTTCAAGGTCGATGAGCATTCATATAAAATTCCCGCGGGATGGTTGATTGAAAAATGTGGATTCAAAGGAAAGAAGAGCGGTAAAGTCGGAACATATAACAAGCAAGCCTTGGTGATTGTCAACTTTGGCAGTGCCGATGGAATTGAGATTGTCAATTTTGCGGAACAAATTGTTCAAGCGGTACATACAAAGTTTGGAATAAAATTAACTCCTGAAGTGAACATAATCTAATCAACTTATCAAAGGTGAATTATGGATTTAACAATTGTCTATGTAGGTCTGGCTCTCATCTTGTACTTCGTTATTCTTTTGGGAACATCCAGACTTGCTATTAGGAAGGGTTTCAATGGGATTTTGATGTTTGTCGTAGCTTTAGTTTTGCCGCCGATAGCCGTAATCATTTCGTTATTTATTATGAGCAGGAAAAATGTTGCCGCTGAAAGCGTTACACCATTCGGCAATGTTATTAATGAAATAACACAGCCATTCATAGATTTGATGCATACATCGCGTGCACTTGTCGGGCTAAACATTTCTTACACTCTTGAAGGATTAACTTATTTTGGTGTGCTGGGGCTACTCGCTATTTATTTTAATGATTACACAAAACTTGATGACATACGCGCTGGAAACATGGTAGGTATTTTAACTGCCGGTATTACGTTAAGTATGCTTTTCTTGGGTGCAATGGTTGATTGGATTGGTGTCCGTAAAGCGCTTCTCTACGCACTATCGTTCATGTTTGTCGGACGAATTCTGCTTTCTGTAGCTCCGCATTTAGGAGCGCCCGGATTGTGGGGAGGTGCTCACATATATGCAATGCTCGGCATTTTAGGAATTGTTTTGGGATACGGAATTTATCAGCCGGCAGCTTATGCAGCAGTGAAAAAATTTACAAATGAAAACACCGCCGCAATGGGTTATGCAATGTTGTACGGATTGATGAATCTCGGCGGTTATTTACCCGGATTGATTTCACCCCCTGTTCGAAGAGCAACAAGCATTCTGGGAGTCTTTTGGGTTTATGTTGCATTAACTGTTGCCGGAATCGCCGTTGTCTATTTCATAATGACCAAGAAAGCAGTGGAGAAAGCGATTGCCGATGCAAGCGCCGAAAGAGGTGAAAAACAAATTGAAGATGATGACGAACTTTCGAAGATGACTGCAAAAGAAAAAATGAAATTTTATTTCAAAAACTTTCCTCTTAGAGACCGCCGGTTTTTATATTTTATTTTCATATTGATTCCGGTGCAGACACTGTTTGCTCATAATTGGCTGACCATTCCACAATATACCAGCAGAGCGTTCAATGGATTTGTTCAGGACAATTTTGAATTCTTTGTAAATCTCAATCCAATCTTGATATTCATATTAGCACCGATGGTTGCAGCACTGACCTCTAAAAAGAATACCTATACAATGATGATTATTGGAACATTTGTTATGGCTTCACCAACATTTATTTTAGCATTAGGTCCCAATTTTGATACTCTTGTGGCTTATATAATCATTATGACGATCGGCGAAGCTATGTGGCAACCTAGATTTTTGCAGTGGGTTGCGGAAATAGCACCGAAAAATATGACCGGAATTTACATGGGCATTGGACAATTCCCATGGTTCTTGACAAAGGTTATTACGAGTCTGTATTCCGGATGGTTCTTAATGCACTATTGTCCGGTTGATACACCGCCATCGCAGATGCATACGGAAACAATGTGGCTGATTTATGGATTCATTGCGATAGCAACTCCTATAGGATTGATACTAGCGCGGAAATGGATGATGAAAGGTTTTAAGACGAAACACGAGAGCTAACAAACGACAGATTTATTGAAGTATAACGGGTAATCTTTTTGATTCTAATGTGTTATAAAGATTACCCGATTTTATAATTGCCTACTGAAAAGATTCCTCTTCATCTATCTCGATGTTGTCGATAGAGTTTAACATACTGCTCATCATGTCCTTAAACTGTATGCCGCTTTCCAAATGAAACTTGCTTAACATCGAAAACTCTGCGAGACCATGCAAGAGAAATTCCATGAACAAAAGTTTGTCCTCTTCATCAAGATTTCTGAACGTTCTATCAATCAATTCTTTTAGACCGATGACGGAGCAAAGAATTGTTTTATATTCTTTACCGTTAAGTTTGGCAAGCAGATCAACAGTTTGTCCCTTTGCAAACCAGTTAACGATAGGAGAATATGGATTTACACCGTTCTTCTTTTTTAGATTGTCTGGATTCGGAAAATAATTTATGAACTGGGATTTGATTGCTTTCCCAATCAAAATGTTTGCTACTTTGTAAGGGCCTTCCTGCTCGCCTTCGTAAACCAATTCTACTTTTCCGGTGATGGATGGAATTACGCCGATCAAATCCGAAATTCTTACCACAGTTTTGGACTCGTTGTTAATTAGAAGCCGTCTTTCGGCGAAGCTTACAATATTTTCCAGTGCCGAAATTGTTAGCCGTGCCGAGATACCACTTTTCGAATCGACGAACTCGCTTGATCTGGCTTCAAACGCGATCTGTTCAATTATGTCTTTGATAAGTTCCGGTACAAAAACTCTTTCATTCTGATGGTCGGCAATTTTTGCTTCTTGCGCAGTTATGCTTTTGGAAACAGAAATTGTTTTAGGATAGTGAGTTAATATTTGAGAATCAATTCTATCTTTCAGCGGTGTTACGATCGATCCTCTATTGGTATAGTCCTCGGGATTTGCAGTGAAAACAAACTGAACATCCAACGGCAAACGGATTTTGAATCCCCGGATTTGAACATCTTTCTCTTGAAGAATATTGAAGAGCGCAACTTGAATACGCGCCTGAAGATCGGGCAATTCGTTAATCACAAAAATTCCGCGGTGCGAACGAGGTATCAATCCGAAATGAATTACTCTTTCATCTGAATAGGGAAGTTTGAGAGACGCAGCTTTTATCGGGTCAACATCACCGATCAAATCGGCAATCGTTACGTCCGGCGTTGCGAGTTTCTCAGTGTACCTTTCGTCGCGGCTAATCCACGAAATCGGCGTCTCGTCGCCAAGTTCGGCAATCTTATCTTTCCCGAATCTTGAGAGAGGGTGAAACGGGTCGTCGTTCAATTCAGAACCTTCAATAATTGGAATAAACTCATCCAGCAGATTCACCATCAACCGGGCGATTTTTGTCTTCGCTTGTCCGCGCAAACCGAGAAGAATAATGTTGTGCCGTGAAAGGATTGCAGTTTGAATATCCGGAATTACCGTTTCATCGTAACCGATGATTTTATCGAACGAGCTCTTTTTATTCTTCAGAATTTCGATGAGATTGTTTCGCATCTCGTCCTTGATATGAACGGAACGGTAACCGCTTCTTTTCAATTCACCGAACGTTTTTATTTTTTCAAAATTGTGAAGCATCATTTCATCCCTTTATCTTAAGGTTTTTCGGCGGTTGCGGACAAAATCCTCAAACATGAATTCACCCAATCCGCCGAGTCCGCTGTAGTATGCTCTGCCCTGATTAACTTTTGTGAACTCGTGTACAAACTGGCGGAGGTATGGGTCGCGCGCAATCATAAAAGTTGTGATTGTAATTCCTAATTTTTTGCATCTTGCTGCTTGATCAAGAGTTTTGTTCACAATCTTACGATCCAATCCGAAACTGTTTCTGTAGTATTTGATGCCGAGTTTCAAACACGTCGGTTTGCCGTCGGTTATCATAAAAATTTGTTTGTTCTTAGTTTTCTTTCTTCTCAAAATGTCGGTTGCAAGTTCCAAACCGGCTACTGTATTTGTATGAAACGGTCCGACTTGCAAATACGGAAGGTCTTTTATCTCAATCGGTCTTGCATCATCGCCAAAGACAATTATATCAAGCGTGTCTTTGGGGTATTGCGTTGTAATCAGTTCCGATAAAGCCATGGCAACTTTCTTTGCCGGAGTAATTCTATCTTCACCGTAAAGTATCATCGAGTGTGAAATGTCGATCATCAGAACTGTTGAGGTGGAAGTTTTATAATCCCGTTCTTCAACTTCAAGATTATCTTCGGTTAGTTTGAAATCATTCAGTCCATGTTTGATCTGCGAATTCTTAATCGAAGCCGTCATGTCAATCTGATCAAGTGCGTCCCCAAACTGATAGTCCCGTCGGTCGGCGGTTCTTTCGTCACCTTCTCCGGAAAAGGGAGTTTGATGACTGCCTTGGTCGGTCTTTTTCAGTTTTGAAAATATTTCTTCTAAAGACCGGCGGCGTATTTGCTGTTCCGTTTTCGATGTGATAACAAAATTGCCATTGCCATTCTCTTCTTCTTTAACATATCCTTTGTCCTTCAAGTCTTGAATAAAATCGCCGATGCCGTATTCATCACCGGTAAGATTGTATTTCCTATCAAGGTCGTTCAAGATATTTAATGATTGAGCTACATCGCCGGCAGTGATATTTAAAAGCTGCATAAAAATATTCAGCAGTTGTTCAAAGGCATTCCCGCCGGAAGAGGAAGGAATGTATTCGGAAAATCGATAGCCAATCATGCGAATTTTTTCCTTTATAAACTATGATTCGAAGCGGAAAGTTCATATAATTCATTCGGTTCTTAGCTTCAACCGGGTATTTATGGTTCTGAAAATAATCTGTAAAATTCATTACATTTAGCAAGCAAAAATTTAATCACTAATCGTTCCCAGACATCAGAAAAAAAATTGGATCTGGCTAAACAGTACATAATACAATGCGTAGTAGCCGCAGCCAATAATCTCCGCTTGAGTTCGGAAAAAATTGAAACTGTCGCAATCATTAGA
>JAMCSN010000285.1 GCA_023381535.1 Bacteroidota bacterium | reverse complement strand
CACAAGCGAACTTATTGAGATAAAAGGAATCGGCGAAAAAGTTGCGCAAAAACTTTTAGGTAAATTCAGTTTGGACGAGATCAAAAAAGCAGACAAAGCAAAACTTGCCGAAGTTGTTGGGGAGGCGAAAGCAAAAATCATATTTGAGCACTGCCACAACCTTTGAACGGTTTAAATAAATGATAATTTTTAATCACAGTTCGATTTTAGAAATAACTCTTTCGATGCAACAATTCATTTTCTAACCGAAACGTATGGTGCTGACTTATCTCTAACCTCAAAACCAATTTTCTTTAAAGGTTTTTCAGGTGGCTTCAACAACTGATTTATGATTTCAATGATCTTTACTATATGCTCGTTATGTTCTTCAAGTTTCTCTTCTAGCTCTTTTAATTTTTCTTCTACCTTTTCGTGAGTAGAAATAATATTGCGCAGTTTAACAAATGCCCGCATAATAAGAATATTAACCTCGATTGCCCTTTCACTTTTCAATACGGAAGACAGCATAGCTACACCCTGTTCTGTAAAAACAAAAGGAGCGGCGCCGCCAAAGTAACTTTTCGACGGTATCACAGATTGTGATACCAGCATATCTGTCTCTTTACGGTTCAAAGCAAATAAAAAGTCCGAAGGAAATCTTCTAATATTTCTTTTAACAGCTTGTTTCAATACACGAGTTTCAACCCCATAAAGTTGAGCCAAATCTTTATCGAGGATTACTTTTTGATTTCTAATGAGAAGAATTTTGCCGATGACTCTCTCTGTCGGAATAATGTTTCTGCTATCCATTTATAAACCCCAACTAATTGTGTCCATTATCACCCTTGTAACAAATTTTTATGCTCACATTATTACTACGGTTGGAAACACTTGTGCTGCGATAATCCAAAGGAAGTACAATTGGAAATTGTTTACGAGACGATAAATCTTTTCCTCCTTCCTCATTATGCATCCCTTCGGTATCATGGAATAACTTAAAATATAATTTGAGATAATACAAGAAAAACTTTTGAGACGCAAATTATAGAGCGATTAGTCTAATCGCTCTACGAAAAATAAAATGCCAAGCCCTTAATCACCCAAGTTACATACTGACCGTTGCTTCCTTCCGGACCTGGCGGGGTTGGGTATAAACTTGCCGATCAGAGCCTGGCAAAATTTTGCGCCTACCTACCGGTAGGCGGATGCAAATATAAAAATAATTTCAGCTCTTCTAAAATTCTATTTGAATCAATTCCGCCCTCTCCGGCAAAGCTGCATTTCTTTGGATCGCCTGGACAAACTGTTTGGCAGTAATTTTCTGATGGAAGAACAATTTTGCTTTCGTTGCCGAGCGGTCCCCAAAGCTTTGGAGAACACGCGGTGAGCGGACAAAACATGGAAAGTGTTTTTACTTTCAATGCAGCGGCAATATGCATTGGCCCTGTACTGGAGGAAATTAATAAATCCAACGCAGCAAAATTGATGATAGAATCTCTAAGCGATTTACCGATGTTGGGATAAGAAACACTCGGTATTCCTTCAAGCTCAGAAGGGATTTTATTGTCCGTAACAACGACTGAAAAATCAACGGCAGCAGATAATTCTTGGATGAGTTTTTTGTACTCATCTGCTTCCCAATTTGGCGCAGAGTTTCCGCTGCTTGCATGAACACCAATCAAATATTTTTTTCCACCAAGCAGTTGATTTCTAGTTTGTAAGACTTTTTTCTTTTCTTCCTCTGTCAAAAAGATTTCTGTATTGAGACTTGTAGTGTTGACACCGATCTTACGTGCAAGGTCCATGCAGTAATCGGCTTCATGCTTCAACGGTATGTATTTTCTTCGACTGACATAATGTGTGAACGTGATAAATTGATAAAACTTGTGACTCACTCCAACGCGATACAGAATTCCGGAAAAGAACATCAGGTAGTTCAAACGTTCCGTTGGAAGCAGTGTTAACGAATGCGTAAAACCATATCCTCTGATTTCTCTAACTTTCCTAAAAAAAGATTTGAGCGAACCGTCATCGTAATCGTCAATCAGAAGAATCTTATCCACATTCGGATTGTTCACATAAATATCTTGCGTGTACTTACGGACTAAGACCGCAACAAAACTATCCGGGAATGTTTTTTTGATTTCGCGCGGAAGCGGAGTTGACAAAACTACATCGCCAATCCTATCCGGTCGGACAATCAATATTCTCTTTTGTCTGCTCATCTCATCAAGTCACTAACAATCTAACACGCGCGCGTTCATATTCTTTTTGCCAGTTGAGCTCTTCGGCTGCTTTAGCGCAATTAACCCGGTATGTATCAAGCTTGCCCGGATTATCTGTCCAATCATTCAGTGTCGTCACAATTATATCTTCATTTTCAATTTTGATACACTCACCAACTTTATAAGTCTCGATAATTTTTTTCATCTGAGGTAAATCACTAGCCAGCACCGGCAGTCCGGCCATAATGTATTCAAACATTTTATTCGGCAACGCGTGATAGTAGCTAACGCTGATATTTTCAATCAGCGACAAACCGATATCTCCACCGGCGGTGTAATTGATCAATTCTTTTTGACTGATCGTTCCTTCAAAGTAAACGCGATCGGCAACTTTTAGCTCTTCGGCTA
>JAMCSN010000072.1 GCA_023381535.1 Bacteroidota bacterium | reverse complement strand
AATCTTTGAATTGTTTCGCGGTATCGTAAAGCTGATGACGAATTCTGTCAACGTCGCATTTTATCTGAATTCTGAAATCGCCGGTTATATAAACATCAGCAACGTTATCTGCAACGGAAACATTAAAAAGCAGCAAACCGGGTCCCTGAATATAGTTGTGCAGTTGAAGCGTGTCCCGCTGGGCAAACAGTTCATTCATTGCTGCTTCAATTTCCGATTTTTCAACTATAACTGTTTTTGATACCGGTGTCACGATGTCATCGCAAATAGTTTTTTCGCCTTCAACGTTGGTGCCGGCATTTGCAATCAAAAAAATATTAAAAGTTGTTTCCTTGGTTTCCGTTCCGTTTTTTCTATTGCATCTATGCCAAACAAAATATGCCAGTCCGCCAACCACTGCAATCAAGATTACAACATTAAAAAATCTTTTCATATTGGTATTTCCTTTTTTGAAGCCGGATTTATGTTGTTCGTTTCTTTTGTCTTATATGATAAAGAGGCAATCTTAAAAATTGTCGAAACATTAGTCATTATCTTTTTCATCGATATGCAGACTATGAAGCAAGCGGTGAACAGCCGGAGCGAGTATGATGCCGACCGTAACGAGAAATACAATACCGGAAAACAGAGCGTATAGCGATGCAAATATTTTTCCCGCGTCTGTTCGAAGTTCGTTCACCGGACCCATCCCGCCCAATATCATTGAAGCATTCAGCAGAGAATCGATCCAGCCGATGTTTTCCAAGAAATGATAACCGCAGACACCGATCATCAACGAAACAAAAATAATCAGAAGACCGATTGCAAAATGTTTCAGAACTCGTTTAAAAAAAAGCGGGCGGGGTAAAAGTGGTTCGTTCCGATGTTCAAACCAAGATTTTTTGTTTCGCAAATTCTCTTTCATAAATTTTAGTCTATCCGAAGGAATTTTTACAATTCAATATATTAAAACAAAATAATCTTGCAAGGGTTTACAAATATTTATCGCGCCGGTAAATGTATTCTACGACCCATTTTTCGTCAATTTTTTTTAACTTTATATGGTTCTTCCTCGGGGTAGTATCGGCTGAACAAGTTTTGGTAAAGTAGCACTTTGCGGTGATCTTTGACTTATCAACTACGCAGCTGTCAATTTCGAACGTACACGTTCCTTCGTCAACATAATTGTCGTCGGTCATCATCTTTTTTAACATGAACGAAATCTGATCTTCACAATCATGCAATCCGTAAAGTTTGCAAGCGCTAAACCAGTCCCCCTTAAAATAAAGATCCAGAAATTTTTCAGCAACAACTTCCGGTTTTGAATAATCGATCTGCGCCGCTATAATACTTAAGCCCATGAAGAAAAATGAAACGAGAAATAAATATCGAACTTTCATTTTCTGCCTCTTGCTTATTTATGAGACATCTGAAAAATTCAGTTAGTTAAACAAAATTTTAATTATTGCTGTTTTTTTTAATAAATAACTTTTTTACGAAAATAATTAGTTCTTTGAAATAGTGTTATCTATTTTATTGAGCCATTAATTGACTCATTTGAGCAGAGATTAAGTAGTCAACGATATCATTCTCCTTATGTTGAAAACTATTGCAACAAATGTAAATTCAAAGCGGTTTGTTTTAAGATCATAATAACTGCATCGGTCATAGCCCAAAACATTTTTCATGAATGCAAAAGTCTTCTCAACTTCGTTCCTTACACTAGAGAGTAATCGATTCACTTTCTTCTGAATTTTGCTTAATGGTTTGCTGCGATAACCTTTTTCTAAGATGCCATCAAATATTCCATTTGCTTGGAGTTTCTTTCTTCTTGGTTTGTTAGCATAGCCCTTATCGGCAAATACTGCTTCTTCAGTGTAATCGATAAGATTATCAAATTCATTGGAATCATGAACGCTTGCTTTTGTAAACTCAAGTCGCTTTATAATCCTGCTGTCCTCATCAATTGCGATATGCCCTTTATATCCGTAATAAGTCTTGCCTCGTTTCTTTGTGAAGTTTGCATCCTGATCTTTATTGCTAAATGGTGTGGCTTGGGCTTGTTTTATAGTAGCGTCAACAATGGTTCCTTTACCTACTATAAGTTGTTTTTCGTCTAGTTGTTTGTTAAATCCATCAAATAGCATCTTATCTAATCCCAACGAAGAAAATGTTTTGCGGTATCGGACAAGTGTCGTTTCATCTGGTATGGAATCTCCGCTGGTTATTCCTAAGAATATCTGGAAGCTTCTTCTATCGGCTAACTCTTCTTCCAAGCGTGGATCTGATAGATTATAAATTGTTTGGAGAATGAAGCATTTTACTATTACCTCTAGCGAAAACGGACGTCTTCCAGCTTGCCCGCCGGGGTGGGCTTCTGAGTTTTTGTTTTTACTCATCTCCAACTTTTGTTCTATGGGAGCTATAAGATCGTTCCAGTTTATTTTCTGATTGATCGTTTCTAATGCCCGTTTACTTTGTGTTTTTATGTGTTTCTCAAATCCGTCGTTGGCTGCTTGGGTAAACAAATCGATATTATTAATCTTGTTGGTTCGCATGTTCTTCTCTACTTTGTTTACTCTCTTACAACGCTATTCGCTAAAAAGTTTTTAAAATATCAAGAATATTTCAGAGGTTTC
>JAMCSN010000026.1 GCA_023381535.1 Bacteroidota bacterium | reverse complement strand
ATAGTTATAATGACCACCTCGTATTTGAGGATAATCATCGTCTTCAGTTTTTTGAAAACCGCGCTTGGAACCCAGCAGATGCCTCCGTCTCAACTGCTTGCCGGCGTTGCGTTGTTCGTTACTTTTTTTATTATGGCTCCAACGTGGTCTAAGGTAAATGATGAAGCGCTTAAACCGTTAATGGATAATAAACTAACAGTTCAGCAAGCATACGATAAAGGCGTTGAACCAATCCGTCAGTTCATGTTCAGAAATACCCGCGATGAGGATCTGGAATTATTTATCGGCTTATCTAAACAAGCGCGTCCAAATACACGCAATGATGTTCCAACCTACGTTCTCATACCGGCATTTGTGTTAAGCGAATTGCGCGCCGGCTTTACGATGGGATTCTTTCTTTTCATTCCGTTCATAATGGTTGATATGATCGTATCGAGCATTCTTATGTCTATGGGAATGATGATGATGCCGCCGATGATGATCTCGCTTCCGTTCAAAATACTTTTGTTCATACTTGTTGACGGCTGGAATTTAATTGTCGGCTCGCTAATAAGGAGTTTTCATTAATGACCGAAGAATTGATTATCCAAATTCTAAAAGACGTTTTCTACACTACGTTCATAATTCTTCTGCCGATTCTCGGTGTATCGTTAATTGTAGGAATTTTTATTTCGATTTTCCAAGCGGCTACATCCATTCAAGAAATGACTTTGACTTTTGTGCCCAAGTTGATTGTTACCGCGATCGTAATAATTATTCTTCTGCCGTGGATAGTTGATAAGATGGTTGCCATAACACTTAGAATGTTTACAATGTTTCAGAACTTACCCAAATGACAGAGATATTAATTGTTGATTTCTTATTAGTGCTTTTCATCTTTCTGCGGATTCTCGCGATGATGATTTCCGCACCGGTGCTTGGGCATAATTCCATTCCAGTATTGGTTAAGGTTTCTCTTTCACTTGTCATTGCGTACATAACATTCTTAACGATTGATAAAACTAAAATTGTTTTTGATGTGAATATGATTTCCATATTCACCAATGCCATAGCAGAACTGGTCACGGGATTCATGATGGGCTTCGCGCTAAATTTTGTGTTTTACGGAATTTCCTACGCCGGTCACCTAATCGGTTACGATATGGGCTTGATGTTTGCGGATATTTTGAACCCGATGCAGAATATTCAGAACAATGTGGTGGGAGAATTAATCTATTACGCCAGCATGATGATATTTTTTCTGATCAACGGTCATCATCATTTAATTACTGCCGTGGTTTCTTCGTTCTCAATCGTTCCAATAGGAAAATTTACCGCAACGCAGCCACTAATGATATTGATGGTGAAATATTCATTTGCCGTTTTTACGATCGCGCTGAAAATTGCCGCACCTATTATCGCGTCGTTTTTCTTGATTCATATTGCCGAAGGAATAATTTCACGCGTCATTCCGAACATCCAGATATTTTTTATTTCACAGCCGGCAAAAATAGGTCTCGGCTTCCTAATGATTTCCATGCTTATTCCGATTTATGTCTATGCAATAAAAAATTTATTAAGCGGGTATGAAACTCAGCTTTCGGAAATTATAAGAGCGATGAGCGTGTAATATGGCTGAGATTGAAGGACAGGAAAAAACCGAACAGCCTACCGGGAAAAAACTTTCCGAAGCTCGCGACCGCGGTCAAGTTGCAAAAAGCACGGAACTAAACTCGCTCGCGGTTTTCGGATCGGGACTAATGGCAATTTATTTTTCCAGAGGATTCTTCGGTGAAAAGCTGAATGAATTTTCGATAGATCTTTTTGGACGGCTGGATGCATACGCGCTCAATCAAACAGTCATTCAAGCTTATTTTTTGAAATGGGCATTGTTTTTTTTCACCGTATCTGCGCCTGTGATTATTTCTGTCGTTGTTTTCGCATTGGTCAGTAATATAACCCAGATTGGTTTCAAGTTCTCGGGCAAAGTTTTCATACCGAATCTGAACAGGTTTAATCCTATCGCAGGAGTTAAAAAAATATTGTTCTCAACCAATTCTATGGTTGAGAGCTTAAAGTCGCTGGCAAAACTGTTAATCATCGGGTTGTTCGTTTACCTGGTAATCTCCAAACTTATTCAAGATACGTTTCAGCTTGTATCTCTTTCGATTGAAGAGACGGTTGAGTTTATGCTGGATTCCGCGTTCGCGATGATTTGGAAAATCCTTCTATTCTTTTTTGTGATTGCAGCAACGGATTATGTTTTTCAGAAGTATAAATTCAAAAAAGAAATGATGATGACCAAGCAGGAAGTAAAAGAAGAAATGAAGCAGACCGAAGGTGATCCGCACGTTAAATCGCAAATCCGGAAAAGGATGATACAGGCAGCGAAAGGCAGAATGATGAAAGATGTTCAGAAAGCCGATGTGGTCATTACCAATCCGACTCACTTTGCCGTTGCGCTGAAATACGAATCCAACCAAGACAGCGCACCAAAAGTTTTGGCAAAAGGAATGGATGAATTGGCGCAGCGAATCAAAAAAGTCGCTCTTGAAAATAATGTGCCGTTGTATGAAGATGTTGAACTGGCGCGTGCGCTGTATAAAACGTGCGACGTTGGAGATCAAATTCCGTCGCAGTTGT
>JAMCSN010000052.1 GCA_023381535.1 Bacteroidota bacterium | reverse complement strand
CATGAAGTTAAAACTATTCGAAAGAGAAGTTCTGCAGACAGACTTAGCGATGAGAAATATTACGCGAAAGAAATTGCAAAGACTAAAACAAAAACATCACGCTATACTATCGTTAATGATCAAATGAAGAAAAGTTCTCATAAAGCTATGAATTTCTATTTTTGATGATCTCACTCTCATTTTATTCAATACAAATCTAAATAATTTAAAAACCTTAGTAGATCTACTAAGGTTTTTTGTTGTTACTGCCTAAAAAACGTCTAAAAGTTAGTAGTTCTACTGGTTTGAAAAAGCACACGCCTTCATAAATTTCACATGCAAAAAAGAGACAATTGTAATGAATGGACACTCGGCTAAAACTGACTCAAAAATTAGCCGGTGATTTCAATTCAAGATTACAGTACCTCGTTTGAATGAATTTACGAATCGACTTCAGAAAAGATTCAGAGGGGGGGTGAATCTTTTCTGGGAGTCTCTTTGCAGTAAAAATGTCTCTTAGATGTCGCCTACATGTGCAAACCAACTTTCAGTTTGAAAAATAAAAAGTCCCGCCGTAACGGGACTATCTTACAAGTGAAATCAAAATTTAGCTTACGCTTTCATTCTTTCGCCTTTTTCTTCTCTGATGAAAATCCAGCTTACAACTTTACCGATGTCGATTGTTTCAAAATTATTCCAATATTTTCTTGTTCTAACATGCATGGAACTGGTATCGATTTGAGTAATTGACTCGGCTTCATCTATAATTGCCTGAAGTCTTTTCTGCCAAGTTTTCATATTTGATTCGCGCAGATCAACCCAGCCGTCATGCGCCCAGAAATCAATAGTATTGGAGGATATATCCAATGCGTTATCGCCTCGGAAAGGCGGGATCTTAATATCGTTGCCGCGCAAAAGTGATTTGCCGTCAGGTAAGAGAATTGGAATTCCTATTGAAATAATTTCATTGCTCAAGTCTCTGTTATTCTTGATTAACTCGAAAGATTTTTTTGAAAGCTCGGCAGGTGTTTCTTTCAAGATTTCTTTCATACCACCGCAGACTAATTTTAAAATATTAATTTCGTGCAGAAGCTTGGATAATCTCGGCGGTCCAAGCAATTCGAAGGCAACACTGTTGACTTTATGAATTTTTTCCAGCTCATCCAATTTTTCTACAGCGCTATGCTGCATATATCCGGCGCGGTAAGTCGGTTCAAGTGTAGCGTTATCCAGTGCATTAATAATATCATGACCGGTGTTTCCACCTTTGATTTCGTAAATCGCGTCCACGGCTATTTCTTCAGGCGTAACATATTCCATTTGTCCCTGAGCCGTTATAGCTTCAAATTCTCCGCGTGAGAATGTTCCGTTTTCGCCGGTATCAATAAAAACCGACTTCAATGTTTTGCCGGACGGTTTGAATTTTTTCTCGATTCCTATTAGAAATTTGTCTTCAAGCGGAACAGCCTCATCAACAGAAACATCTATGATTTCAATTGGCTTACCTCGTTTTTTGATATCACCAAATTCAATTCTCTTCCAGGCGATTGCAGCGGTCGGCTTAATTTCTTTTGTTATCGGTCCGTCGGGTGTGCGTCCCATCAAAAATAACAAAAGCGTGTGCGCTCCGGCTACGGAAGATTTGCTAAGCAATACTCTCGACGGCTTTTCTTCACTGTGTGTGTACGGAATGTTTAATCCCATTCCTCCTGTGCCGCTCGTTCCAATTTTAACATAGATTTTTGTCCCAGCTTCATTCATCGAATTAAAGAGAATCTGCACGTGGCGTATCAGCTGGGGAATGTAAAGTGTGCACAATAATTTTTCCGTTTCGGCTGTAAGATCTTCGATTGGAGAATTTCTTTCGATCGTTTTTTTAATTCTGTGATAAGTTGAATACAAATCTTGGTAAGCAATTCCTGTTGCCGAGTTAATACAATCCACTATGATTTCCGGATTATGTTCTTTTAATAATTGATAAATCGAAGAACTATGAAGGATCTCATCTGTTAACTCTTCCATCGTGTCTTTCATCAAGACTTTTCTTTTTGAAGGATCGTCAAGCAATGCAAGTCGGTCAAGATCTTTGAATTCATTTCGAACGAAAATGTTTCCCCACCACGGAACAAAATAACCTTCTGAAAGATTTGGAAATTCTTTTTTAAGTCTTTCTACTTCTTCAAAAGCTTCATCCTTTCTTAATGACGTAACAATAATTTTTTTCGGTTTTTCGGGCACTAACTTTCTTACGACGGCATTTCCAACCAGTCCCCATCCGCCCAGTACCAGTACAGTTTTGTTCTGAATATCCATTTTTACCTCTTCAACAGTTTTAAGAGAATTTCTTTAATGAAAAATTACAAGTTGATAACACACCTCGCAAGAAAAATAGACACAATCATCCCAACTTTAATTTTGCTTAAAGAAATTGCCTTTCTTATTTTTGATTCGAATTTATAAAGAAAAATAACCGGTGAACCTCAATGAAGATTTGTGACATTCTTCGAGCTGACAAAGTTCTTTCTTCCATGGAAGGAACAAACAAAACTGAAATAATTGATGAACTAATTAATTTGTTCAAAGATGACGAGCGTATTAAGAATCTTGAAGAGATGCGTAATGCTGTTCATGATCGGGAAAAAATTATGTCAACCT
>JAMCSN010000031.1 GCA_023381535.1 Bacteroidota bacterium | reverse complement strand
TTCTTGCGCCCGAAAAAGATGTCCCACTGCTTGATATGATGATGAATGTGGCGAAGATGTATGCAGTAGAGTTGGTTCCGTCACCGCAGCCTGATGAATTAATCTTTGACGAGCAGGAGTTTCTGTTAGGAAAGACTGAAGGCAAATTTTTGTTTACACCCGGACATTCTCCCGGCGAGGTTTGTCTTTATTTCGAAAAAAACAAAATCTGTTTTACCGGCGATGTGCTGTTTAACAAAAACATCGGGAGGACGGACTTGCCAGGTGGAAGCTACGACACTCTGATTGACTCAATCGAAAACAAACTTTTCACACTGCCTTATGATGTTACGATTTATCCCGGTCATGGAGCTGCAAGTACTATCGGCGACGAGAAAAAGAATAATCCCTTTTTCCGTTGAGCGCGATTGATTTAAGAGCACTCAATAGATATATTAATAAAGGAAATCGAAAATCCAACGGCGATTGATGAGCAATAAAAAGACGATCTTGATAAATCGGATAAAATTTTTTGCAGCACTACTTTTTGTTTACGTGGTAATGTTTCAATTTATCCTGCCGATGAATAAATTCTTGCCAAAACCGAGTCTATTCGCCGAATCGTTTTTATATATCTTGAAAGATTATCAGTTATTAACTGCTATCGGTTATACCGCGTCTCTGATTTATTCTTCGTTGATCTTAAGTTACTTGTTTGTTTATCTGGTGAGAGGAATGTTAATCCGGTTTATCATTGAATACCAGCAAATTATTCTTACGCTTCGGTTGTTTCGTTATGTCCCGCTATTCATGATGTTAATTTTGTTTTCGTACTGGTTCCCGGCATCTATTCTTGCTGAGTATATTTTTGTGGTAGTTCTAGTCATCTTTTATTTTGCCGATAGGATTTTTTCAGAAGTTAAACACGTCAAACCGGAATATGTACTTGTTGCAAAGAATCTTGGCGTTTCAAAAGGTGAGATTTATCGAGAAGTATATTGGAAAGAGTTTCAGCCCGGATTGTTCGATGTCATAAATCATCTCCAATTTTATTTATGGTTGGTTGTTTTAGTTTATGAATTTGTCGGTGACGCCCATGGTTTGGGAATTGTTGTCCGCAATGCACTCGCTTTTAATGATTATACCGCGCTGCTTTACTTTTTGTTGATTACAACACTTGTAATGTGGTGCTTTACTGCAATTCTAAATGTGATCAAGAAGAAGCTAATCTTTTGGAATAAGTAATGGTTGAATTAAAAAACATATCGAAGGAATATGTAACAGAAGACGGTTTTAAGAAAGCCGTGCTGAAAAACGTTTCATGTCAAATTCAGAAAGACAAGATCACTTCGATAATTGCGTCGAAAAATTCCGGCTTATCTACGCTGTGTAAAATAATTTGTGATTTGGAAGTTGCTTCTTCCGGAGAAATTGGAAAAGATTCAAAGAAGAAAATTGTTTATCTGCCCAGTGAGCCTTCGTCTTTCCCATGGCGAAACGTTTTTGAAAATGTCACTTTAGGGCTGAAAAATGTCGACAAAGATGAAATTGTTCGGCTTATAAAATTAGTGGGTTTGGAAGGTTATGAAAAATTTCACCCTCACAAAGATAGTTTGGGATTCCGATTCAGAATATCGTTGGCAAGGTCTCTAGCGCACAAGCCATCGTTAATTGTTGTAGACGATTGTTTCCGTTCGATGGATCACCAAACAAAAAATGAATTTTACTCGTTGTTGAAAGAAGTTAGTTCATCGGAACGAATTGGTTTTTTTATAGCAACGACAAACGTAACGGAAGCACTTCTGCTTTCCGATAGAATTTACATATTGAAGTCACAACCCGGTGAAGTAGTTACTCATTTCGATATCAAGAAATATGGCGTCTCCGAAATGGATTCGGAGGAATTTATTTCTTGGAGAATACGAATCGAAAACGAGTTTAAAAAGATCACACCTCAAAGCTTGAGCGGCATTTCTATTTAAAAGGATTCCGACATGAAAGAAAAATTCGAACAGCTTTTGAAAAAACGTGATGAAGCAAAGCTAGGCGGCGGTGCGGATAAAATTAAAGCTCAGCACGAAAAGAATAAACTTACCGCAAGAGAACGTATTGAATTGCTGGTTGACGAATGGAGTTTTCAAGAGATTGATATGTTTGTAACTCACCGCAGCACTGATTTCGGTTTGGAAAAACAAAAATATGCCGGCGATGGTGTCGTTACCGGTTTTGCTAAAATCAGCGGTAAGCAAGTTGCAATTTTCAGTCAAGACTTTACTGTATTCGGAGGATCGTTATCGGAAGCGCATGCAGAAAAAATATGCAAGATTATGGACATGGCTTTAAAACTTGGGATACCAATTATCGGTTTGAATGATTCCGGTGGTGCTAGAATCCAGGAAGGTGTTGTAAGTCTTGGCGGCTATGCGGAAATATTTTTGCGTAATACTTTGGCATCGGGTGTTGTGCCGCAAATTTCAGCGGTACTCGGTCCGTGTGCGGGAGGTGCCGTGTATTCACCGGCGATTACGGATTTTGTTTTTATGGTGAAGAACACAAGTCACATGTTTGTTACGGGTCCAAATGTTGTGAAAACTGTTACGCATGAAGAGGTAAGTTTCGAAGACCTTGGTGGTGCCGAAACTCATGCTACCAAAAGCGGCGTTGCTCATTTTG
>JAMCSN010000089.1 GCA_023381535.1 Bacteroidota bacterium | reverse complement strand
AATCTTGGAGACAATAATCCGATCGTACAAAAAATGTTTGGTGATAAAAGAGGAAAAGATGCCGCTAACTACGCGCTTGGTAACTCGGTTGTTGGCAGCAAAGAAGCTTTCGTAAAGCTGGCTAAAGAAGGCGCGGATGCAATTTTGAATTCTAACGATCCGTTCATTTATTTTATTAAGGAAACGCAGGATCAACTGCCTGAATTGATGAATCGTGCAAAAGAAATCGGCAACACTGAACAGGTATTCGATGACATGCTTGGTCAAGCCATTTATCATGTTTACGGAACATCAATTCCGCCGGATGCAAATTTCACGCTGAGAATCAGCGACGGAGTTTTGCAGAGCTGGAATTACAACGGAACAAAAGCGCCGGTCTTTACAACATTTTACGGATTGTACAATCGCTGGTATTCGTTCTTTAAACAATATCCTTGGGATCTTCATGAACGTTGGCAAAAACCGCCGGCAGATTTTGATCTCAGTACACCGTTTGATTTTATCTCAACAAATGATATTGTCGGCGGCAATTCCGGCAGCGCAATCATAAATGAAAAAGCGGAAGTTGTCGGATTGGCATTCGACGGCAATATGGACAGCATAGTCGGCAACTTTATTTACATGCCTCATAACAACCGCTGCGTTGCAGTTGATGCGCGCGCGTTGGTAACTGCGATAGATAAAGTGTACAAAGCCGAACGACTTGCGAATGAATTGAAAACGGGTAAGATGAAGTAACAGAATTCAGAAGTCAGTATTAAGAAATCAGCAGGGAAGGGTCACTATGACCCTTCCGCTTTTTTAAAACTATGATTATAATAACGGGTAAATAAAAAAATATTTTCAATGTGTTGGAGTGAATTATGAAAATATCGGCAATCGCAGCTAAATTATTTTTCATCCTAGTCTCACTGTTATTTCTTGCCAGTGGAATTTATTCGCAATCAATTTATGAACCGCGCGATTTATCAAAAGTGAAATGGTCACCAAGCGATTTCGGGACGATGTGGACTTTCGACAACGTTCCGGTCGATCGGTTTGAAAAGGAATACGGTTTTCGCCCAACAAAAGAATGGCTTGATGATGTAAGGTTATCAGCGCTTCAGTTTACGAACGGATGCTCGGCGGCATTTGTTTCGGCGGATGGATTGATAATGACAAATCATCACTGCGGGCGCGGGTGGCTGCGCGGTTTATCACCCAAAGGTGAAGATTATTTACGGGATGGATTCTATGCCAAAACGATGAGCGATGAAATTAAAGTGCCGAACGCATACGTGGATCAGCTAATTGCCATCGAAGATGTAACGAAAGAAGTTTTGAATGCGATGCAAGCCGGCAAAGACAGCAACGAAAAAATTATGCTGAGAAATGACAAGATCAAAGAATTACAAGAGAAGTATTCGAAAAAAAACGGATTGGTGTGCGACGTAGTTGAACTCTATAACGGAAATAAATATTCGATGTATGAATACAAACGTTATAAAGACTTACGGCTCGTGATGGCGCCGGATTTTCAGATTGCCTCAACTGGTTGGGACTGGGACAATTTTACATATCCGCGATACGAACTTGATTTCATGTTTTTCCGCGCGTACGAAAACGATAAGCCGGTCGAGTCCGAGCATTTTTTCAAATGGAGTAAAAACGGCGCGGAGGAAGGCGAACCAATTTTTGTAATCGGCAGACCGGGCAGCACTCAAAGATTAATTTCAGTTGCTCAAATGGAATTTTTGAAAGATCACGAGTACAATCATTTCCTCTCATTCTATAACGAACTCTACAAAGTTTATTTTGAACTGTTCCAGACAGTTACTGATCCCGCACAGCATTCCGAATTGTTAAACATGGTTATGGGAGTTGGTAATGCAAGAAAATCTTTTGCCGGTAGATATATGGCGCTTCGCGACGAATACATTGTGACTAAGAAGAAAAGTTTCGAGAATGAACTGATAGAAAAAGTTAACACGGATTCCACTTTGAAAGCAAAATACGGATTCGTTTGGAATTCGATTCAGGAAACGCTTGATGAAATGAGCAAATATATAGACGAGTATTTCGGTCTGATGATGGGACAGCGAATCAGAAATCCTTTTGCGTTGGCAGCAATAAACGCAATCAAGTTTGCAAATCAAATGAAACTGCCAATTGCTGAAAGAGAGCCAGCTTATAAACCGGATTCATTAAATACAACCATCGATAAATTATTTCCCAAAGATTATGAGCAGCTAAGAGATAAAAAAATGCTGCGGGCTCTGGTAAACTTTTTAAGTTCGGCTCTTGGTCCGGATCATTACATTACTAAAGAACTATTTGCCGGTAAGAAAGGGGACGCTGCTGTGAATTATTTGATGGCCGCGTCAAATTGTTCATCTAAAGAAAAGTTTGTGAAGTTTTTGCAAGAGACAAAGCCGGATGAAATTCTCAATTCGAATGATCCGTTCATCAAATTGGTTCAGTTTGGTTACAAGAGGCGAGCCGATCTCGACGCCGAATACAAAGAAAACGATAACACGCTCGCTGTTCTAAATCAAATGCTGGGTGAAGCGGCGTATAAAGTTTTCGGAAATAAATTTCCTCCCGATGCAACTTCAACGCTGCGAATTTCCGACGGAAAAATTGAAGGGTACGAATACAACGGAACAATAGCGCCGGACAAAACAACCTTTTA
>JAMCSN010000119.1 GCA_023381535.1 Bacteroidota bacterium | reverse complement strand
GAATGATCTTGTAGTTATAACGACTTCTTTAGCCACCATGAAGACCGAGTAGAAACCGATTCCGAATTTACCGATGATATTACTCGTCTCGGATTTTGTTTCGGCGATCAACTTCAAAAATTCTTCTGTACCGGATTTTGCAATCGTACCGACGTTTGTTATCAGCTCGTCGCGCGTCATTCCGATGCCGGTATCACTCACAGTAAGAACATTTTTCTTCTCGTCGAAATCAATCGTTATTTCTAGCGGCATGTCTTTATCAACAATCGCGCTCCCGCGGTTTGATTCGAAACGTAATTTATCGAGAGCGTCGGACGCATTCGAAATCAATTCGCGTAGAAAAATTTCGCGGCTTGTGTATAACGAATGCACAAGAATATCTAAAAGTTTTTTTACTTCAGCTTTGAATTCATATTTTTCGGCGTGCATCTTTTCACCCATCTTACCCTCCACACTCGTGAAAAGTTAAAGTTAGTAATCAATTAATTGACATTACAAAAATAAACAGCAGTTAAGATTTACTCAATCGGCAGGACTTATATGCAAGATTATTTTTTTTCGGAAGTATCCTTATCGTCTTCGTTCATTGATTTCTTGAATAGCCTGATTCCATCACCCAAACTTTTAGCAAGGTCAGGAATTTTCTTGCCGCCGAATAACAGAATAAGAACAAAAAGGATGATAAGAAGTTCACCAAAACCAAGATTTCCCATTTTTACCTTTCTCTCTATTTTTCTAGGTGAATAATAAAAATATTTACACCTCTTACAAAGTAGTTTTGTTAGAAATTTTCCTTGTCGCTTAATACAAAATTTGGGAAAGCATCCGGCGAATATTTTTTTATCTCGGCAATCAATCTCGCAGCTTCGCCCATCTTCCCTTCCCTTGCATAAATGCTCTGAAGATAAAAGTGTGAAATAGCATTTGCCAGGTCCAATTCCGACGCTTGACTTAAAATTTCCTCTGCTTTGGTCAAAGCACCTGCATGATAATATGCCAAACCTTTTATTGTCAGCGCATCACTTAATCTCATTGGACAGTACAACGAAATGCTGTCACATTCAGCAAGAACCAAATTCAAAATGTCCTTGCTGCCGGAGTTAGTCAGACCTAGAAAATAATTGTTAGCAAGAATATAATGTTTTATGAATTTCACATTGCACGGTTCGTGATTCTGATTTCTTTCGTCAACCTCATCCGCACGTTTGGTGAAGACCGGCAGCAATTGATTCAACCGCTCGGAATAAAATATTTGAGTGTAATAAGTTTTTTGAAATTCCGGTTGAACAAAAATTGCGCATTCAGCAAAGGCGCTGGGTTTAGCACCGGCGGGAAAAATTATGTAATCCGGTTTAAGAGATAAAACGTAATCTGCGTTGTAGTGCCTCTCCTTCCACAATAACGGTAGTTCGTTATTTATGCCCGGAGTTTCTTTTGGATGATGTGCAATGTATGCGTCGGTTAATCCGACTATGTCAATCACACGGGCATTAGAAAAATAAGAGAACGCGCCGATGGTTGACATTGCAACACTCATTTTACGTTTTTGAATTTCACTTTGATGGTTTACCCAATCGGCATAAATTTTCATCTTCGTTACCAGACCCATTTCATACGATCTCTTTTCCAACATCGTGGTTTCTTCTTGGTGAAAAACTTGGACGCACCAAAACACAATGGCTGTAGAAAGCAAAACTGTTGCTAAGTAACAAAATGCTTTCTGCTTGCTTAACAATTTTTCGATCAAAAAATGAAACGACTTCACTGCTAATATGAAGATCAACGGCATGATCGGTAGGAAAAACCGATTGATCGGCAGAACATCACCGCCGAGTAAGATCACAACTATTATCCAGCTAACAACAATTAAATAAAGGAGCGGAACTTCTTTCAAAAGTTTTCTTGAAGTGAAAAGAATTACCGGCGTCAGCAAAAGCAATCCATATATTAGATAGGCAGAAGCAAAATCAAAAAAATAATTTAATCCACGATTCAAGAATTGCAATGTGAATTCGGTCTTAGCATAAAAAGTATTCGGCAGCGGGTAACCGTAGTAAAACAATCTGAAAATTGTGAGCAGCAAAATCGGGATGATGTAAAAAGTTATTTCTAATATAATTTTCCTGCCGAATGATTTTTTGAGTCTTTGAACAAATGATCGCTTATCGCTTCGAATGAAGTTCTCTGCGAATTCATATAAAATAATTGTGAAGAAAAAAAACATTCCTTCCGGACGAACCAAAGTATTCAGCACAGATATCCCGACAAATGAGAAAGAGAATTTCTCACTCGCTCTCTTTTTGAGGTACATCAAGACCGACAGCAAAGTAAGGGTTACAAACAACGATGTTTCCATTCCGCTCACGCTCCAGTAAATCATTGTAGTTGAATATGCTACCAAGAAAACCGGAAGCAGATTCACCGTTTCATTCAGCAAACGTTCTATGAGCGGTTCTTCTTCATCATTTCTAAAATTTATTTGGCGGGATAAAAAATAAGTAACTATTAAAACCGTAACTCCGAAGAAGACGGAAAGAAACTGGGCGGCATTTTCCAACGCAACATGAAAACGAAATACCTTAGCGGTAAAACCGATACCGGATAAAATCATAACCCACAAAAAGTTGGTAAAACCTTCCACGCGTTCGCCCTCATTAAATACTAACCCTTTGCCATCACCACT
>JAMCSN010000007.1 GCA_023381535.1 Bacteroidota bacterium | reverse complement strand
AATCGCTTCGATCTGATCTTGCGGCAAACCGCTTATCATTCCGAGCGGAAGAAGTATGACCGGTTTTAAATGACCAATGGTAATTGGAACATTAATTTGTGTTGATTCGGAAATTTGAACCGCCAGTGTAAGGTGTAACTTAGAGCTCAAAAAGTTTAATCTGTTATGCCAAGTGTTATCTAGAGAATGTAAACCGGTTGTTTTTAATCTTTGCACATAGAGTGCACCGCCGATAAACCTTAACGAGAAAATTATAAATCCCACAAACCAAAATGTTACAACTAACGGTAAGTTATTCTCAAAATATGTTTCGAAAATTTTCGGAAGATTTGTTTTTGCTTTATCAATTATTGACGAAATGCCGTCGCCGGCGGGTTCGCTTTGAATTGTATTATTAGAAACAACTATTAAGTTGTCGGCTGATTGGACATTCGGCGATTCATAAACATGCAAGAGTGTCCCCAGCGAAATAAAAAAGAAGAGAAACATTGCCGCGACGGAAATGTTGTAACGCAGCCGTGCGCTCTTCTTGCTTGTTAACAATAACAGCGCGCCAAGTATAATGGCAATCACAATTCCTTGCCAGACGGAATGAAATATTGTCCAGCCGATTGCTTTTATAATCTCATGCGGTATTAATTGATAAACAAAATTCATTTCTGATCCCTTTCAATTTTGTTTAACAGCTCTCTTATCTTATCAAGCTCTTCTTTTGAAGGTTGAGAATTTCCGAGCGCATGCATAACCAATTTTGCGGCAGAACCGCTGAATGCGGATTCGAGAAGTTTATTAACCAATGCTTTTTGCATTTCATTTTCTTTTGTCGCCGAAGCATAGACGTGGCTTCTTTCATCTTCGTTGCGGGTTACCAATCCTTTTTCATACATGATTTGTAAAATTTTTAATGTGGTCGTATAACCAACTTCCTTTTTCTCATTCAGTTTTTCGTTAATGGTCTTTACGGTTGAAGGACCATTCTGCCAGATGATCTGCAGTATCTCCAACTCTCCATCGGTAGGTTTCAGAATCGTTTTCTTTGCCATTTATTTTTCCTTTTTCTAACTCTGTTATTAAGACGCAATTGGTTACGAAAAGTTTCGTAATTAATATATACGACGCCTTTCGTATTTGCAAACGAATTTGTGGTCAAAAAAACAGAACCTTGCTAAAGAGGGTGTGTGAAAATAGTGTGTCAAGAGAATTTTGGTTTCGTTTTTAAAATAAAATCGAAACATTTTTTTCAACAAAACCGGATTATCACACACCCTCTAAACCGCGATTCTATTGGATTTCCGGGCGTTTTTCTTACCATTCAACAGCGATTTTCAATATTTTGCTTTGAGAGAAAATTGTTTCACTAAACCGGGAAAAGCGCCATGGGCTACTTTACACATTTGGAGTGCGGTTACTGTGGGAAAGTTTATGATAAAAATAAAATTTGGAATCTATGCACCGATTGCGGCAAACCGTTGCTGGCAAGATACGATCTTGATCTAGCAAAAAAGGAATTCAAAAAAGAAAACATCGATGTTAAAATAAATTCACTTTGGCGTTACGAAAAAATGCTTCCTGTCGTTGATTCCAAATACAGACTCACTCTCGGCGAAGGATTCACGCCGTTGATTCACGCAAAAAAACTTGGCGGCAAAATTGGAATGGAAAACTTGTTCATCAAAGACGAAGGATTGAATCCGACAACATCATTTAAAGCGAGGGGATTGTGTCTTGCAATTTCGAAAGCGTTTGAACTCGGCGTCAAAGAAGTTTCAATTCCATCAGCCGGAAATGCTGCTGGCGCTATGTGCGCATACGCCGCGCTTGCCGGAATGAAATCTTTTGTATTCATGCCGAAAGATGTTCCCCAGCCGTTCATTTCCGAATGCAATGCTTTGGGCGCGGAAGTCACACTGGTTAACGGATTGATAACCGATTGCGGTAAACTTGCTGCTGAGGGCGTAAAAAAGTTTGGAAGATTTGATGTATCGACCTTGAAAGAACCGTACCGCATCGAAGGGAAGAAAACGATGGGCTATGAAGTTGCCGAACAATTTAAATGGGAATTGCCCGACGTGATAATTTATCCAACGGGCGGCGGAACAGGATTAATCGGAATGTGGAAAGCGTTTGATGAAATGGAAAAGTTAGGATGGATAAATGCAAAACGTCCGAGAATGGTTACGGTTCAATCATCGGGTTGTGCGCCGATGGTAAAAGCATTTCATGAAGGAAAAGAATTTGCCGAAATGTGGAGCGGCGCTAAAACAATTGCAGACGGACTGCGTGTTCCGGCTGCGGTTGGGGATTTTTTAATCTTGCGAGCGCTAAGAGAAAGCAACGGAACAGCGGTTGCTGTTGATGACGATCAGATTTTTGAAAGCACAAATGAGATCGGTAGAACAGAAGGAATATTTGCCGCACCGGAAGGAGGCGCAACACTTGCGACATTAAAATCTTTACTTAAAAATCGATGGATCAAACCAAATGAAAGTGTTGTCTTGTTCAACACGGGCAGCGGACATAAGTACATGCATTTGTGGAAATGAAATGCAGAAATAAGAAATCAGGATGAAGAATAAACAAAGACCAACATCTATGAAAATTATAGGATCAAATTGTTTGCGTATTAAACTTTTTGGTATGATTAAAATTGGAGTATGGTAGAAATATGGTTGGTACTACTTACTGAATTCCCGCTTCGAC
>JAMCSN010000392.1 GCA_023381535.1 Bacteroidota bacterium | reverse complement strand
TGTAAATAATAAACAGCATTTTTCATAAACCTTTTTTAGTTGAGGAAAGTATGAAGAAATTCATTACAGCAGTTTTGATCATTTACGCATCAATCCTTTTTGCGCAGCAGAAAACAATCGAGCAGCGGGTTGATTCAGTTCTTACCCTTATGACTCTTGATGAAAAGATTGGTCAGTTAAACCAATATTCCGGCGGCTGGGAAACCGGGGCGCGAACGGATAATAGCGTTAGAGACCGTGAAGAACTTGTGAGAACCGGAAAAGTCGGCTCATTCTTAAATGTGATCGGCGCAGATTTAACAAGAAAAATTCAAAAGATCGCGGTTGAACAATCGCGTCTTAAAATTCCAATAATTTTTGGTTTGGATGTAATACACGGTTTCCGCTCAACATTTCCGGTGCCGATTGCAGAAGCCAGTTCGTGGAATCCAAAATTAGTTGAGACGTCAACACGATGGCAGGCAACCGAAGCTGCATCAGCCGGCGTGCATTGGACTTTTGCGCCTATGGTTGATATTGCACGAGACCCGCGCTGGGGAAGAATTGTTGAAGGAAGCGGCGAGGATCCGTATCTCGGTTCCGTAATGGCTGCGGCGGCTGTAAAAGGATTTCAAGGAAATGATCTTTCAGCAAATAATACGATTGCGGCTTGCGCAAAACATTTTGCCGGTTACGGCGCTGCTGAAGGCGGCAGAGATTACAACACCGCCGATTTTTCCGAAAGGACTTTTCATGAAATTTATTTAAGACCTTTCAAAGCGGCGGTTGATGCGGGCGTGGCGACGCTGATGTGTTCATTTAACGAAATCGGCGGCGTTCCGTCTTCAGCAAATTACGAACTGCTGACAAAAATTTTACGCGATGATTGGAAATTCAAAGGATTCGTTGTGAGCGATTGGAATTCGATCGGCGAACTTATTCCGCACGGAGTTGCAAAAGATTTGAAACAAGCCGCCGAACTTGGAATTAAAGCCGGCGTTGATATGGACATGGAATCGAACGCTTACATCAGAAATTTAAAAACGCTTGTCGAGGAAAAGAAAGTATCTGTACAGAATATCGACGAAAGCGTAAGAAGAATTCTGCGCGTGAAGTTTGAGCTTGGACTGTTCGACGATCCTTACAAATACTGCGACGAGAAAAGAGAAAAAGAAACCGAGTTCAGCAAAGAAATAGTTGAAGCGACCCGCAAAGTTGCCCGCGAATCCATCGTGCTGTTGAAGAACGAAAAAAATATTCTGCCGTTAAGTAAAGAAATAAAATCCGTTGCTGTGATTGGACCATTAGCTAATTCCCATGAAGATCCTTTGGGACCTTGGTCGGGAGTAAGCGATTCAACTCATGTCGTTACGGTTTTAGATGGAGTAAAAAGTAAACTCGGCACAGCTGCAAATATTTTGTATTCGCAAGGATGTACTATTACAGGAACATCTGAAGATGGTTTTAAAAGTGCGGTTAAGTCGGCGCAGAAGGCAGACGCGGTAATTCTCTGCTTGGGTGAATCGCTAAACATGAGCGGTGAAGCCAGCGCGAGAGCGAGTCTTGATTTGCCAGGCGTCCAAGAAAAATTAGCGGAAGAAATTTTCAAAACCGGCAAACCGGTTGTAGTTGTATTGATGAACGGAAGACCGCTGACAATTAACTGGATTTCTGAAAACATTCCAGCCGTTGTTGAAACATGGTTCTTGGGTATTCAAAGCGGCAACGCTATTGCCGATGTTCTGTTCGGCGATTACAATCCCAACGGAAAGCTTCCGGTTACTTTCCCGCGCTCGGTCGGACAGGTTCCTATCTATTATAATCATAAAAATACCGGTCGCCCATACAACCCAAATGACCATTACACCTCTTATTATCAAGACCTTCAGAATACTCCGCTTTATCCTTTTGGTTACGGATTAAGCTACTCAAAGTTTGAGTATTCCAATCTTTCTTTGAGTTCAAGCAAAATAAAAAATGGCGAGCCGTTGAAAGTCAGCGTCGATGTAAAGAACGTCAGCAGCCGCGAAGGTGAAGAAGTTGTTCAACTTTATATCCAAGATTTGGTTGGAACCGTAACACGACCAGTCAAAGAGTTAAAAGATTTTTCAAAGGTGGATTTGAAACCTGGCGAAACAAAAACGGTGGAGTTTACAATCACGCCGGACAAGCTGAAATTTTACGACATCAACATGAACTTTACTGTTGAACCGGGAGACTTCAAAATTTTTGTCGGAACCAATTCCGTTGATCTGCTTGAATCAACTTTTTCAATCGATTGAAATGGAGAGCTTTTATGAAAACCATAAAATTTCTTTTTGCAGGAATATCTTTGCTGCTGTTCGTAAACGGTTTTAACACCGCGCAGACTGAAATAAAAATGAAGCGGCAAATCGAAAAAAATATTCAAACAACATACACGGCGAAGATAAATCTGAATTACCTTCTTTATCTTCCGAAAGATTATGATTCCAAAGACAAGTGGCCGTTAATGATTTTTCTTCACGGTTCCGGAGAACGCGGCAACGATCTTGAACTTGTGAAAAGAAACGGTCCTCCTAAATTGGTTGAAGAAGGGAAAGACTTTCCATTTGTAATAATTTCTCCGCAATGCCCGAACGGCACAAGATGGAAAACAGAACCTCTAATTGCATTACTAGATGAGGCGGTGAAAGATTACAAGATTGATACGAACCGCATCTACATTACAGGTCTCAGCATGG
>JAMCSN010000066.1 GCA_023381535.1 Bacteroidota bacterium | reverse complement strand
AACAAACATTGCCATCTTGCCGTCAATTTTAATGAGGACGGTTTTTGCCATTTCGGTTCCTTTGATGTGAGCCGAAGCGGCAATCTCCTGCGCTGTAAACGCCAGTGAATGTTTGATCGTAACGTACTTGATCTTGTTCTTATCCAAAAACTCTTTTAACATTTTTGAAGGCATAAGCACCTCACAATTTTAAGTGTAAAACAGTTTCCTAATAATTTATCAAGCAGAATGTAGAGAATTTATTTTCCCTTTAATATCGCAAAGAAGTTCAGAAGATTTTTTTGACCCGCTAAAATGTAGTAACTAATCTGTCATGATTCAACCGCAATATGATATGTCAGATTACTCAATGAAACTGAAGACATTACAACTTTTAAGTTCATCCTATTTTCTATATCTTAACACCCAATTTTGAGAAGCTGCAAATGGGTTTATATATTGGAATTGACGGCGGCGGAACGAAAACCAAATGTGTTCTTGCCGACGATCAATTGAAAATTCTTGCGGAAGCCGAAGCTGGTCCTACCAATCCGCTTGCCGTTGGAGTTGATAAATCTTCCGAAATCCTTTTTGGTTTGATTCAAAATGTTCTGAGAAAGACTTCCGTTAGTTTGATCGAATCCGTTGTAATCGGTTTAGCGGGCGCGGGAAGAAAAAAAATTGCCGGAGAAATTGAAAACCGTTTGAAGCTTTTGGTAAAACGGAAGAAGGTCTCGATAAAGAACATAAAAATTTTGAGCGATGTTGAAATAGCTCTCGAAGGCGCTTTTGCCGGAGCGGCGGGTATAATTTTGATTGCGGGAACGGGCTCGATTGTTCTCGGCAAAAATAAAAACGGTAAACTGTTCCGTGCCGGCGGATTCGGAAAAGTTATCGGCGACGAAGGCGGCGGTTACTCGATCGGGAAAAAAGCGCTGCAGTCCATATCAAAAGAAATTGACGGCAGAGGAAGCAAAACTCATCTGACTACAATTCTTCGTAAAAAGTTTGGAATAAAAAATAGAGATGATCTAATTACCGCCGTCTATTCCTCCGGTTTCGACATTGCGCGTTTTGCCGAACATGTTATCGAGGCGGCTCAACTTGGCGATAAAATTGCCCGCAATATTTTGGCGGATGAATCGGACGAACTTGTATGTCACGTTGAAACCTTGTATAAACAACTTGGCGCAAAGAAAATAAATCTTTGCTTGTCGGGCGGATTGTTGTCATCAAAAAATTATTATTCTAATTTGCTGCGAAGAAAAATCAAAAAAGTGTTTAGAGACATCGAGATTAAAAAGAATATTTATCCGCCTGAAATAGGGGCTGCAGTTGTTGCGAAAAAATTCCGTCAATAAAAAATTATACTACTAAATGATCGAACAAGAATCTAAAGAAGAAAAGAAAATAGAAAAAAGAAATCCGTGGTCGTGGATTCCATCGCTCTATTTTGCCGAAGGACTGCCGTACGTAATCGTAATGTTTATTGCTTCGGTCATGTACAAGCAAATGAAAATCTCGAACGCCGACATCGCACTATACACAAGCTGGTTATACCTTCCGTGGGTTATCAAACCGTTGTG
This sequence comes from Bacteroidota bacterium, assembly GCA_023381535.1. Next base: position 1,143 of record JAMCSN010000066.1, on the reverse strand, counting down.
GAGTCCTGTTGTCGATCTTCTGAAAACAAAACGTCTTTGGATTTATGCCATGCAGTTAATTATTGGCGGGGGAATAGCCGGTGTTGCGCTAACTATACCAATGCCGAACTTTTTTCAATTCACGCTCGCATTCTTTTGGCTGCTTGCATTCAGCTCAGCTACTCACGACATTGCCGCCGATGGATTTTACATGCTTGCCCTTTCGGAAAGTCAGCAATCATTTTTTGTCGGAATAAGAAGTACGTTTTATAGAATCGCAATGATAACGGGGCAGGGACTTCTTGTAATTCTTGCCGGGTTCTTAGAAACTCGTTTCACAATTCAACTTGCATGGATTTTTACTTTTGGAGTTGTTGGAATTTTGTTCGTTCTATTTTTCATTTACCACAGGTTCGTTCTGCCGCATCCAAAAGACGACAAACACGCTGGGTATAGTCGGGATCAATCGTTGTTTACTGAATTCTTCAAAACGTTTTTAAGATTTTTCGAAAAGAAAAAAATTCTGCTGATTATTCTCTTCATGTTGTTTTATAGATTGGGAGAATCTCAAATTGTGAAAATGGCTCCGCTGTTTTTGTTGGATAAAAGAGATGTCGGCGGACTGGGCTTGAGCTTGACGGACATTGGATTTCTTTACGGCACGGTTGGAATCATTGCCTTAATGCTTGGTGGAATTCTCGGCGGGCTCGCCGTTTCAAAAAAAGGATTAAAGTTCTGGCTTTGGCCGATGATGTTCGCGATCAACATTCCTCATCTGCTGTATGTTTACCTTGCGTTTGCCCAACCGACAAATTATTGGATTATTAATGCATGTGTTGCCGGCGAACAGTTTAGTTATGGATTCGGATTCACGGCGTTTCTTGTTTACATGATGTATGTTTCCGACGGCGAATTCAAAGCGTCTCATTACGCAATCTGCACCGGATTTATGGCGCTTGGAATGATGGTGCCCGGAATGTTCAGCGGAATGATTCAAGAAGCGCTGGGTTACAAAACATTTTTTATTTATGTCGTACTGACAATAATTCCTTCGCTGTTCATTCTGAAATTTATTCCTCTCGAATATTCGTACGGGAAGAAAAAAACTACGGAATCATAAATTTTCGCCAAGCGGATGTGTAACTATTAGACTTGTCCGTTCGT
>JAMCSN010000378.1 GCA_023381535.1 Bacteroidota bacterium | reverse complement strand
GGCGATACTGTTGAAGAAGCTGTTTTTAATTGCATAGATGTAGCAAAAATGATTTTCGATTACCGCAAAGAGAGAAATGAATCGCTCGGCTTTAATGAATTTGATTTTACAAAGAATGAGCGAATGACCTTCGCATTTCCCATCGGTGTTTGAGAATGCCGAAGCTTACCGAACTTTCTTATCAAGTTGTTATTAAACGAATAAGGAAATTTGGATTCAGATTTTACCGGCAAGGTAAGGGGTCGCACGAATTGTGGGTAAGGGATGAAGATGGTAAGGTAATTCCTGTACCTCATCACAAAGGTAAAAGTATTCGTAAGGGTACTATCAAAGCAATAATTCACGAAATTGGTGTCACCGTCGATAAGTTCATGGCTGATTGATAATTCTATGCTCATCTATCTTCAAACACGGATTTTTTTGTAGTAAGCAAATCTTCAGTTCCTTAATTTAATACCGCACAATTGTGATTCTTATGAGCAACCAAGTCATCAAGTTTGATAAAGAAACATTTAAGGAAAGCCGTTACCTGAAGTTTCAGAACTTCCACAACCTCATGCGGTTCCGCGTACGGGATATTCTTCTCGTTTCCAGTCTGTATGATTCATACATCTTCGAAGAAGATGAGCGTCTTTACGAACTCATTCGGCAAGAATACCAAGGATTGAACCTCAGTCATTCACCGGAGCTTGTTCAAGTATCTAACGGTGAGGAAGCAATTCGACTTGCAAAAGAGGAACGCAGATTTGATCTAATTATTACGACGCTTCACATTGAAGATATGAACGCAATCACGTTTGCAACGAAGGTGAAAGAGAGCGGCTTGGATATTCCAGTTGTGCTTCTCAGTTACGACAATCGTGAAATGACGGATCTGATTTCTACAAAAGACATCTCAATTTTTGACAAAGTTTTTATATGGCAAGGGGACTACAGAATTGTTCTCGGTATTATCAAATCATTAGAGGACATACGCAACGTTGAAAACGACACAAAGAGTGTCGGTGTTCAGACAATAATTCTTATCGAAGACAACATTAGATTTTACTCATCATATCTTCCGATAATTTATACTGAGGTACTGAAGCAATCGCAGAGTTTGATTTCGGAAGGTATAAATCTTTCTCACAAGTTTTTACGGATGCGCGCACGTCCCAAAATTTTGCTCTGTTCCAGCTACGAAGAAGCATGGAATTATTTTGAGAAGTATGAAGAGTATGTGCTTGGAATAATTTCCGACATTGACTTCATACGAAGCGGCAAGCCTGATCCCGATGCGGGAATCTCTTTTGCTCAAAAAGTCAAAGAGCGTCAGCCGGACATACCAATTTTATTGCAGTCAACCAATCGTGGTAATGAGAATATTGCCGCTGCCATCGGCACGTCGTTTCTTGTGAAAGACTCCCCCACACTTTTGGAAGACCTCAAAGAGTTTATGCTTCATAATTTTGGTTTCGGTGATTTCGTTTTTCGAACAGACAACGGTGACGAAGTTGGACGAGCAAGAAACTTAACCGAACTGGAAGAGCAGCTTGCTATAGTTCCCGACGAAAGTATTATGTACCACGCATCACGAAATCATTTCTCAAATTGGCTTAAGGCGAGAACCGAATTTTGGTTGGCTCATCAGTTGCGCCCGAAGAAAGTTAGCGACTTTCCATCTGTTGCGGCACTAAGAAAACTGTTGATCGATTACGTTCGCGAATTCCGTAAATCGCGGCAGATTGGAGTTATTCTCGATTTCAACAAGGAGACTTTTGATGTTACCACAACATTCGCGCGAATCGGCGGCGGATCGCTTGGCGGCAAAGCGCGCGGTCTCGGCTTTGTTAACAGTTTGCTCAGCAATTTTGAAATACGAAATAAATTTGAAGGTGTAAAGATATTTGTGCCGCCTGCAGTTGTTTTGGGGACGGATATTTTCGATCAGTTCCTCAGCGATAATAATCTTCGGGAGTTTGCGCTTACATGCGAAGATGATGAAGCCCTCAAAAACAAATTCTTCGATGCAAAGAAATTTCCGCAGTATGCGGTAGAAAGTTTGCGCGCGTTTCTGGAATTGGTAAAAGAACCGCTTGCCGTGCGTTCTTCAAGTCTGCTTGAAGACTCGCAAGGTCAGCCGTTTGCCGGTGTTTACGATACGTTCATGTTACCGAATAATCACCCGAATCTTGATATTAGGTTGAAGCAGCTGCTTCATGCCGTAAAAAGAATTTTCGTTTCAGTCTTCTTTCAGAAATCGAAAGACTACATGAAGGTAACTACTTACCGTCTCGAAGAAGAAAAGATGGCGGTAATAATTCAAAAAATGGTTGGCGCGGAACACAATGGAAAATATTATCCGGATTTTTCCGGAATTGCTAAGTCGTACAATTTTTATCCTACTCTGCCGCTTAAATCGACAGACGGTACCGCTGCGGTTGCGCCTGGACTAGGAAAAGCAATTGTGGAAGGCGGTTTAACATTCCGATTTTGTCCGAAGTATCCTTTACAGCAGCTCAATGCCGGCGGCATAAAAGATTTGTTGAAATACACACCGAAAGATTTTTTTGCGTTGGATTTGTATGAAGAATACTCGGATAAAAATATTGATGAGGAACGCCTCACAAAAAAATATCCGTTAACCGAAGCGGAAAAAGACGGAACGCTCGATGCAGTCGGTTCCACTTATGATAACGATAATCTTACAATCTATGACGGCGTACGAAGAGCGGGGCCAAAAGTTTTTACTCTCGCGCCGATTTTAAAATACAAAGTATTTCCGCTACCGGAAATTTTAGATTTGCTTCTTGAACTTGGCACATGGGGAACAGGTTCGCCAATCGAAATAGAGTTTGCGGTTAACCTCACAGTCCCGCCGAGGCAGCCGAAAGAATTTGCGCTGCTGCAAATTCGTCCGCTTGTCATCAGCGGTGAAATTGAAGAATTGGAACTTGACAACTATGATGTCGGAAGATTGATTTGTAAAAGCAATCAAGTTCTCGGTCACGGGGCAATTGACGATGTGAAAGATATTGTTTACGTCGATCCGGAAAAGTTCGACCGAAAATTCACACGAGAAGTTGCGCGCGAGATTTCTCAGTTCAATTCAAAAATGATAAACAGCCGTACGCCATATTTGTTGGTTGGAGTCGGCAGATGGGGCACGCTCGATCCATGGCTCGGTATTCCGGTAACGTGGGAACAGATCAACGGCGCAAAGGCAATCATAGAATCCAACTTTACAGATTTCAATGTTTCGCTGTCACAGGGATCGCATTTTTTTCAGAATCTTACCTCGTTCAAGGTCGGATACTTCACCATAGATAATTTCACCAAGCAAGGATTCATAGATTGGGATTGGCTGCGGAAACAAAAAATTTGTGAAAAGAAAGATTTCACCAACCATGTTTGTTTGAAAAATCCAATCTCGATAAAAATAAATGGGCGCGGCAACAAAGGAGTGATTGTTAAACCATAAAAAGTGTTTCAGATTTGAATACAAATTTGTAGATTTAACTGTAAATAAAAGAGGTTTATAAAATGGCATCAGCGACTGTTCGAATTGATGCAAAAACACATAAGCTTTTGCATGAAATAAAAAAAATATCCGGCGAGCCCATGCAAACAATTTTATCAAAGGCTCTTGAACACTATAAAAAGGTTGAATTCTGGGATGAAGTCAATTCGGCTTATGAAAATCTGAAAACGGATAAGAAATCATGGCGTGAAGAGCTTAGCGAACGAAAATTGTGGGCTAAAACTTTAAAAGATGGGCAATAAGAAATCAAAATGAACACTGCCAACCGCGGTGAAATATGGATGATTAATCTAAATCCCGCAAAAGGAAGAGAGCAATCGGGCATAAGACCAGCTTTGATTATTTCCGACGATTTCTTTAACAACAGCGCAGCAGAATTGGTTATTGTTTTACCAATCACTTCGAAGAAAAAAGGAATACCGCTGCATGTTCAGCTGTCAAGCAAAGAGACCGGATTAAAAGTTGAAAGCTTTGTAAAGTGTGAAGATGTACGATCAATTTCGAAAGAAAGATTGATGAGTTATGTTGGAAGCATAAGCCCGGCTACTTTGGAAGAAGTTGAATACAAAATAAAATTATTATTAGGATTATAACGAGGTACCAATGCCAAATTTTGTGATTAAACCCGCAACGAGAACCAATAACATAACCTATGCAGTGCGGGATATTGTAGTGATGGCTAACGAAGTTGCGAAGACTGGTAAGGAAATGCTGTATCTCAATATCGGTGATCCGAATCTTTTTGATTGGGAGCCGCCGAAACATTTGGTCGAAGAAACTTATAAAGCGATGCTGAAAAATTTTAACGGTTATGCGCCTTCGTCGGGAATTAAGCAAGCCGTTCAAGCAATTGAAAAAGAAGCAGAGAAGAAAGGAATAAAAAACGTTCAGGATATTTTTGTAACAACCGGCGCAAGCGAAGCGATTGACATTTGTTTGACTGCTTTGGTGAACGACGGTGAAAATGTTTTGACTCCTACGCCGGGTTATCCGTTGTACACTGCGATCCAAAGTAAATTGCAAACGATGGAAAATCCTTATTACCTTGACGAAAACAACGGATGGCAGCCGAACATAGATGACATTAGAAAAAAAATTAACAGCAAGACGCGTGGAATAATTTTAATCAATCCAAATAACCCTACCGGCTCTAATTCTTCTCCCGAAACTTTGAAACAGATTATTGATCTCGCGATTGAACATAATCTTGTAATTTTTGCCGATGAGATTTATGATAAACTTTTGATGGACGGGAAAAAACATACATCGATTGCGGCGCTCAATTCCGAAGTTCCGATGATTACGTTCGGAGGATTGTCGAAAAATTATATGGTACCGGGATTCAGAATCGGCTGGGGAATTGTTAGCGGAAACAAATCTATTTTAAAAGATTACATCGAAGCGATCAACAAATTGCTGCGGGCGCGTTTGTCGGCAAATCATCCTGAGCAATACGGAATAGCGCCGGCGCTGCTCGGAGATCAATCGCATCTGGAAGTTGCAATGAAAAAATTAACGAGTCGGAGAAACTTAACTGTTGAAATGATGAATGCCGTTCCGGGAATTTCGTGTGTTGCACCGGAAGGAGCGTTCTATGCGTTTCCGAGACTTCACAATGTCACCGATGATGCGCACTGGACTACGCAGCTGATAAAAGAAACGGGAGTTGTTGTTGTTCCCGGCAGCGGATTCGGGCAAATGCCCGGCACGCAGCATTTCAGAATTGTATTCCTTCCGCCGGAAAATATTTTGGAGAAAGCTTACAAAGCGATAGCACGCTTCCATGAAAAGTATGTGGAGAAAATGGCAGTGAAAGTTTAGAACGAAGAACGTAGAGTGTAGAATTAAAACAGCGCTCTTCATTCTACGTTCAGCACTCTTCACTCAACGCTCATTTGATAACCAAAGTAACCTTCTCTATATTTGCTTCGCATTTTAAAACATCTAAAGACATTTCTTTTTGAAAAATATCAAGATCACACAACTGCCCAACGGAATAAAAATAATCTCCGAAAAAATAAACTACGTTAATTCTTTCTCGCTTGGATTTTGGTTTAATGTCGGCTCGCGGGATGAAACGCCGGAGAACAGCGGCATTTGTCATTTCCTTGAACACATGTTTTTTAAAGGGACGAAGAAACGCTCGGCAAGAAAAATTGCCGAAGATATTGAATCGCTCGGCGGTTATTTGAATGCGTTCACGTCAAAAGAACATACTTGTTTTTACGGAAGGGGATTAAACCGGCATCTCGAAAAAACATTTGAAGTTCTTGCCGACATGGTCCAGAATTCCGTGTTCAATTCAAAAGAGATTGAGAAAGAATCCAAGGTTGTAATTGACGAATTGTACGACATCGAGGATTCACCGGAAGAATTAATATTTGACAAATTTGAAAGCAATGTATTTGCCGGCAACTCACTTGGCATGCCGATCATCGGCACGGAAAAAAATCTGCGGTCGTTCAAACAAAAAGATCTTTTCAACTTCGTAAAAGAGAATTACACTGCCGATAGATTCTTCATTGTTGCGTCCGGCAATATCGAACACAATGATTTGATCAAATACGCAAAAAAATATGTCGCAAAGAAATTCAAACTTGAGAATAACAAGAAGCGCGATCTGGTAATCACTCCGACCACTGATCTTTATGTCGAAAAAGATACTCAGCAAGTTCATTACATTTTGGGAAAGCCGACATACGGAATCAAAGAGAAAAAAAGAAACGCTGTGAGTGTTCTCTCTCATATCTTGGGAGAAGGGAGCAGTTCGCGCATGTTTCAGAAAATCCGTGAAGAGCACGGGATCGGATACCAGATAAATACTTTTGTCAATTCCTTTTTTGATATTTCAACGTTCGGAGTTTATTTATCAACCAACGATAAGTCCGTTCATAAAGCCGAGGATTTGATATTTGAAGAACTGGAAAAAATCAAAAAGAAAAAAGTTGGACAAATTGAATTAAGCCGCGCAAAAGAATATCTGATCGGAAGTATGCTGATGAGTTTGGAAAGCACTACTAATAGAATGTTGAGATTGGCTCAATCGGTAATCTATTTTGGAAAGATTAAGTCTGTGGAAGAAACAGTTAAGGATATTCAAGCGGTATCGCCGGAAGAAATCAGAAATTTATCTAACGAAATATTTGAAAATGGTACTCTAACAAGAGTAATTTTGTCTTCGAAAAATTTACTTCTTCAGAAAGTTGCCTAAGGATAGCAAAAATGCCGACATTGACTGTTGACGGAAAGCAAATCGAATTTAAACAAGGCCAAACAGTAATTGAAGCCGCAAGAAATGCCGGGATAGACATTCCACATTTCTGCTGGCATCCGAGTTTATCGATCTCCGGTAACTGCCGTGTATGTTTAGTCGAAATTGAAAAAATGCCGAAGCTTGCGATCGCGTGTTCAACTTATGCCGCCGATGGAATGGTAGTTCAAACACATTCTCAGAAAGCCGATGAAGCTAGAAACGCTGTGATGGAATTTATTCTTATCAATCATCCGCTCGATTGCCCGATCTGCGATGAAGCCGGCGAATGTAAACTTCAAGAATACGCATACGCAAACGGGTCAGGCGAGAGTCGGTTTGAAGAAATTAAAGTAAGAAAAGATAAACGCGTTCAGCTTGGTCCTTACATAAAATTTGACGGCGAACGCTGCATATCGTGCTCACGCTGCATCCGTTTCTCTGATGAAATTGCAAAACAAAATCAGCTCACGTTTGTTCAGCGCGGAGATCATGTAACGATCACAACTTTCCCCGGCGAGTCGTTTGATAATCCATACACATTAAACACAACCGACATTTGTCCGGTTGGCGCGCTAACAAATCAAGATTTTAGATTTAAGTCGCGTGTATGGGAAATGTCTAAAACAGATTCCGTTTGCATCGGATGTGCGCGCGGATGCAATACCGAAATTTGGGTTCGCAATAACCAGATCCTCAGATTAACTCCACGACACAATGAAGAAGTAAACAATTATTGGATGTGCGACAAAGGACGATTGGAAACTTTCAAAAATGTAAATGCAGATGACAGAATTGACGGCGCATATATTAGAAAAGAAGGGCAGCTTCAAAAAACCGAATGGGATGACGCGATAAAAATTGCCACGAGGAAAATCAAAGAATTTAAGAGCGGCGAAATCGCTTTCATTGGTTCCGCTTACGGAACATGTGAAGATAATTATGCGATGGTAAAACTTGCCAAAGCGCTTGGCGTTACAAGTATCGATTTCTCGAAACATGTTGTTGAAGGCGATCAAGACGATATTTTGATCAGAGAAGATAAAACGCCGAATTCTTTAGGCGCTGAATTAGTTGGAGTAAAACCTTCTTCCGGCGGAATGCGTCTCGAAGGAATTTTGAGAGCGATCAAAGATGGAAAGATAAAAGCGCTTTATGTTATGGAAGATGATCCGGCATCGTTCAGCGAAGAATTTGAACAAGCAATTAGCAAACTTGATCTATTGATCGTTCATGCAACGAATCAAAATAAAACTACGGCATTAGCAGATGTTGTTTTCGGTGTGTCGGCGTATGCGGAAAAGAACGGAACGTTTGTGAATTTCCAAGGAAGAGTTCAGCGTATTCGTCCGGCAGTATCAACTACTGAAATGGATAGAGCTATTGACGGAATGAACATGAGCCGCTGGGACAAATTCGGAACGAAGTTCGACCGCTGGATGCAAGGGCATAAATACGATGCAAAACCAAGCTGGAAAATTTTTACATCTCTTTCTGCACAGCTTGGACATAAATTCAAATATGAAATGGCAGAAAATGTTTTTGCGGAGATTTCAAATTCTGTTGAAGCGTTCAAAGGTTTGGATTACGATGATGTTGGTGAGCTAGGGGCTCAATTAAGAATAAATCAGAATGTATTGTCACTCTGAATCCCGACTTGTCGGGATTGAGAACGACAGTCAACATAATTTAACCGGAGTTCGACTTAATGAACATTTGGGAAATCATAATTATCTCGCTGATTAAAATTGTAATTACAATTGTAGCCATGCTGCTTACGGTTGCATATCTCGTTTACTTTGAAAGAAAGATTAGCGCGTGGGTACAAAACAGAGTCGGTCCAAATCGTGTCGGTCCGTTAGGATTGCTTCAGCCCTTTGCAGATGTTTTTAAATTATTATTGAAAGAAGATATTGTGCCGACGGCTTCCAACAAAGTGCTTCACACTTTGGCTCCGTTCATTGCTGTATTTGTTGGATTCGCAACATACGCCGTAATTCCGATTGGTCCTCCGATAGAACTTTTCGGTTACAAAATTAATTTGTTCATGGCTGACGTTAACATTGGAATTCTTTACGTGCTTGCGTTAACATCACTTGGAGTTTATGGAATTACATTTGCCGGCTGGTCATCTGGAAGTAAATATTCTTTACTTGGTGGAATCCGTTCTTCGGCTCAAATGATTTCGTACGAAGTCTCAATGGGTTTTTCAATAGCCGGAGTTTTATTGTTGTCGCAATCATTAAGTCCGGTGCAAATCGTTGCCGCTCAATACGGCTGGATGTGGAACGCAATTGTTCAGCCGATAGGATTCATCACGTTCGTCGTTTCTGCATTTGCAGAAACAAATAGATTACCCTTCGATCTTCCTGAAGCAGAACCTGAACTTGTTGGTGGCTATCACACAGAATACAGCTCATTCAAGTTTGCCGGATTCTTTCTTGCCGAGTACGCCAACATGATTATCGCAAGCGCGATGATTGTTACACTTTATCTTGGCGGCTGGCAAGTTCCTTACATTGATAAATTAGGATTGGGAGTTACAGCAACGACCTTGATTCAAATTGCATCATTCTTTGTTAAGAATGCCGCAATACTATTTTTCTTTATTTGGGTTCGCTGGTCTTTGCCGCGTTTCCGATACGATCAATTGATGAGTCTTGGGTGGAAAGTTATGTTTCCGCTTGCGTTGATAAATATTGTTTGGGTTGCCGCGTTGATAATGATATTCCATCTTTAAAATCTGAGAAGGATTTAAAATGTCGGTTAAGAAAAGAGAAAAAGATTTAAGCATTTTAGGAAAGCTATACATACCGGAAATTGCAAAAGGTATGGCGCTCACGCTGAAGAATATGTTTCGACCGAATGTTACGCTTCAATATCCAGAAGTAAAGTTTGAGCCGCCAGCATCGTATCGCGGTCGCCCGGTTTTAGTACAAGAGAAAAACGGAGTTGAACGTTGCGTTGCGTGCGGTTTATGTTCGCGAGTTTGCCCGGCATTGGCAATCGAAGTCCAAGCGGGAGAAACAACTGCGGAGAAGGAAAGATATCCGGAAAGATTTGAGATCAATATGCTGCGCTGCATCTTCTGCGGTTTCTGCGAAGAAGTTTGTCCGGAGGAAGCGATTGTGATGAGTAAAGATTATGAGCTGGTATTTCAGAAGCGCAGCGATGCAATTTACGGCAAAGATAAGCTTTTAGTTCCTGTTGATAATTTACGGGATCGTTTGGAATTTCTACGAAGGTTCAAATAAGATTTTCAGTTTCTATCTAACCCCGGCTCTGTCGGGGTTTTTTGTTTTACGAAAAATTTTGTTAGTTTGAAGTAACAATTGGGGGAACCCAAGATGTTTTCCAAAGTTCTTTCCGGTTCGACCTACGGCATTGATGCGTACGTTGTAGAAGTTGAAACTCATTTCGAAAAACAAATCCCGGGTTTTACAATTGTCGGTTTACCAGATAACACCGTAAAAGAAAGCCGCGAAAGGGTAACCGCTGCAATCAAGAATTCCGGAATAGAGTTCCCAGTCAAAAAAATTACAATAAATCTCGCGCCGGCAGATATTAAGAAAGAGGGAAGTTCGTTTGATTTGCCGATTGCAATAGGAATTTTGTCTGCAGCAGAAATTGTTAATCAAGATTTGCTTTCTGAAACATTTATTCTTGGCGAGTTATCACTCGACGGAACTCTCCGCAAAATAAAGGGTGCATTGCCAATTGCTGTTGAAGGACGCAGAAAAAAAACCAAAAGAATTATTCTCCCCGCTGATTCAGTTAAAGAAGCTTCGATCGTTGACGGCATTGAAGTTTACGGGTTGCGAAATTTGAACGAAGTGATACAACTCTTAAACGGTGATGAAGATTTTACACCGGTCTTCACCGACAAAGATGAACTCTTCTCGCAGATCAATACTTACATGCTCGATTTTTCGGATGTGAAAGGGCAGGAGAACGTTAAGCGCGCTTTGGAAATCTCTGCTGCCGGCGGGCATAACATTTTGATGATCGGTCCTCCCGGTTCTGGAAAAACTATGCTTGCAAAACGGCTGCCTTCTATTTTGCCGCCGCTCAATTTTGAAGAGGCTTTGGAAACAACCAAGATTCATTCCGTAGCAGGCATTCTGCAAAAAGATAAAGCACTGATAACGGAAAGACCATTCCGAAGTCCTCATCATACAGTTTCAGATGCGGCATTGATCGGCGGCGGAACGATACCGCGACCCGGCGAAGTTTCATACGCTCATCACGGAGTTTTATTCTTAGATGAACTTCCTGAATTCAAAAAAAATGTTTTGGAAGTTTTGCGGCAGCCGTTGGAAGATTACAAAGTAACAGTCAGCCGTTCAAAAATGTCTTTGGAGTTCCCGGCAAATTTTATGTTAGCCGCTGCAATGAATCCTTGTCCGTGCGGATATTTTACTGATCCGAATAAAGAATGCACTTGCAACACATCACAGATTCAAAAATATATGGCAAGAATTTCCGGACCGCTGCTGGATCGAATAGACATTCACATTGAAGTGCCCGCGGTTAAATTTAAAGAACTTGCATCTGCATCAAGCGGTGAAAAATCGGCAAGCATACGTGAACGAGTTATACAAGCAAGAAAAATTCAACAAAAAAGATTTGAAGGACTCAAAAGTATTTATAAAAATGCAGACATGAGTTCCAAGGAGCTTAGAAAATTCTGCAAGTTAACAGATCAGAGTGAAGATTTATTAAAGATGGCGATGACACGTTTAGGACTTTCGGCACGCGCTTACGATAGGATTATCAAGGTCAGCCGCACTATTGCCGATTTGGATGGAACGGAAAATATTCAGCCGCAGCATATTTCGGAAGCAATACAATACCGCTCGCTCGACCGCGAATTGTGGGGCCATTAATAATTATTAGAATTGGAATAAACTTTCTTTTTTGTAAGAACCAATTTTTTTATCTTTCATTTGTTCGGTAGTTAAAATTAACTGATAGCTGCATATGAAAAATGTTATTGACACTGCACCAATAAAAAATGAATTACCCAGTTCGTTTGCAGATAGACTCAGTGCACATTATAGCTCTTTAGTTACAGTTGTTCATAAAAAGAAATACGGTCAATTCTTTACCCCTCTTAAAATTGCGTCTTTCATGGCGAGTTTATATAAATGTGTTGGTTCTAAGTTGAAGATACTTGATCCTGGGTGTGGAACGGGAGTGCTTTCTTGTGCCGTGATTGAAGCAGTTCTCAATTCCCAAAAACAACCAGATGAAATTGAGATTGTAGTTTATGAAACAGATCGTACAGTGATACCTTTCACGGAGGTTTCACTCAATTATCTTAAAAAATGGCTTCACGTTCGAGGGGTGAAGTTTACTTACATACTTCACCAAAGCGATTTCGTGCTTGCGAATTCGGATACACTTGAAAATCAAGATCGTAAGGTTGAAAACTATGATCTCGTCATCGCCAACCCCCCATATTTTAAGATGCAAACGAAAGATAGCAGGGCAAGAGTATCGGATTCGATAGTACATGGTCAGCCGAATATCTACTCCATATTTTTATATACCGCAGCGACATTGTTAAAAGAGAACGGTCAGCTTATTTTTATCACTCCAAGAAGTTTTACTTCCGGGCTTTATTTCCGGCTCTTTCGAGAAAAATTCTTTTCACTAGTCCAACTTGATTTCGTACACCTTTTTGAGTCTAGAAAGGAAGCATTTCAAAAAGATGATGTGCTTCAGGAGAATGTGATTATTTTTGCACGGAGAAGTAAGATAAACGGGAAGCGAAATTCTGTTGTGGTCTCATCATCCCATGGTGCATGGGACTTGGAACAGCGATCTGAGCGAACGTTTTATCTGGATGAATTATTTGACCAAACTTCTCATCAAAAGATACTTCACCTGCCCGTCTCCGACGTAGAGGCAAAAGTTGTTCGTCTGTTCAAATCATGGAAAGGTAATTTGAATGCGTACAACATTCAGATTTCAACAGGTCCCGTCGTGTTGTTTCGAGCGAAACGATATATATATTCCGAACCAAAGCAAGATATCCAGCTTGCACCGCTCTATTTATTATATAACACTACGAAAATGAGCTGGATGTGGCCGGTTGATAAAAATGGCAAAGGACAATACATTCAGGTGTGCGGCCAGACGAAACCGATATTGATTCCTAACAAAAATTATATACTCCTTCGCCGTTTCAGTTCTAAGGATGATAAAAGCAGACTGATTGCAACGCCGTATTTTGCTGATTCGGTGGACACCGATGTGATTGGTGTAGAAAATCATCTCAACTATATCTACCGTCCTAATGGTCATCTTGATCGAAATGAAATTCTAGGTCTATCTACATTATTAAATAGCTCGTTGTTTGATATTTACTTCAGGACATTCAATGGTAATATCAATGTAAGTGCAACAGAATTACGGGAGATGCCCTTACCACCACTTGAGACAATCAAAGAAATCGGAAATGCGTTAATATTGAACAACAACTTCGCCCCATCGATAGTAGATTCGATTGTATACCGATTTTTCGAACAGCATAAGGAACCGAGCTTTGTATGAGTAAAATAGAGGAAGCAAAATCAATATTGCGGGAACTTGGCCTGCCATCAGCACAGCAAAATGAGATGTCCGCCTTAACGTTGCTTGCATTATGCGGCATCAAAAAGAACGATTCATGGAACGATGCCCGTCGTATAAGTTTGCAAGTTACCAAAGGTATTATGAATTTTATGGCGAAGCAATATAACCGAACTTATGCTCCCAATACACGCGAGACGGTAAGGAGGCAGGTTTTACATCAATTCGTACATGCAAGAATAGCTGATTACAACCCTGATGATCCGACTCTGCCGGTAAATAGTCCACGGGCTCATTATGCTATTTCAAAAGCAGCTTTAAGCGTTGTAAAGATATATAACACAAAAAAATGGAAAAATGCACTTACGAAGTTTAAAGAAGAGGTTGGTGAACTAACGAAGAAATATGTGAAAGAACGAGATATGAACATGATTCCGTTACAACTTGCCGATGGGAA
>JAMCSN010000366.1 GCA_023381535.1 Bacteroidota bacterium | reverse complement strand
TCACTGCCGTTGCGCATAAACATTTTAATGGCGAGGTACCGAGACGCGGCAAGCTTGAAAAAATTGATGAAGAGATGCTAGCAACAATAAATGAGTATCCTAAGAAAATTTCTGAGTTGATTGAACGCTACAAAATAAAAGATGCTGTTTTTGAAATGATGAATCTTGCACGAGCCGGAAACAAATACTTTAATGATTCCGAACCGTGGGTGAGCGTTAAGAAGAATAAAGAACATTGCGCAACGGCAGTGAACATTTGCCTAAACGCCATTTATACATTGGCTGAAGTTTTTGAACCGGTGATTCCATTTTCGAGCGTGAAAATATTCAAGATGCTGAATGCAAGACCAACCGAGTGGTCAAAATGCGGAAGCGTTGAACTGGAAGCCGGTCATAAGCTCAACGAAGCCGAAATCCTTTTCAATAAGATTGAGGATAAAGTGATCGAAGAACTCGTAAATAAAATTGGTTCAGGTTCTGCGGAAGTTCCGGAAAAAGCGGAAGAAATTACGATCGATGAATTCAAGAAAGTAAAAATGAAGGTTGCCAAGATTGTAGCTGCTGAGAATGTTAAGAAGAGCGACAAACTTCTTAAACTGCAGATTGATCTCGGCAGCGAGAAACGTCAAGTTATTGCCGGAATCGCAAAGAGTTACAAACCGGAAGAGCTGATCGGTAAAAAAGTTTTAGTTGTTGCAAACCTTAAACCGGCTAAACTGTTTGGTCTGGAATCGCAAGGAATGATTTTAGCGGTTGATTCCGGAGAAGAAGGAAAAGTTAAGATTATTGAAATCGATGAATCTATAAATCCCGGCACTCTTGCTAAATAAACTTTCCACGAAAACAAATTTTTATCGGATGAAATTGCAAAATCGCTCTGACCTTAATAAAACAATTCATCTAACAAAAAAAGAAATTTCGTTTTTTTCAGGGGCTCTCATAAAGCTTCATGAAAGTCCAACCTTGAAAGAAATTCTTAACAAAACTGTTAACCAGGATTTGTTTAAGGCAATCGAGTTTCTTCCGGCAAAGTTTGTAGATCTTCTGATAATCGATCCGCCTTACAATTTATCAAAAGCTTTTAACAAGTTTACGTTTAGGGAAAAATCGATTCAAGAATATTCCGAGTGGATAGAAAGTTTTATCGTTAAGTTGAAACGTACTCTTAAACCGACCGCGTCAATTTATTTTTGCGGCGATTGGCATACGTCAATTTCAATCCCTGCCGTTCTTGAAAAACATTTTGTACTCAGAAACAGAATTACCTGGGAAAGAGAAAAAGGAAGAGGCGCTACCCAAAACTGGAAGAATAGTTCGGAAGACATTTGGTTCTGTACGGTTTCAAATAAGTTCACCTTTAATCCGGATGAAGTGAAATTAATGAGACGTGTTCTTGCGCCTTACCGCGATGAAGACAATAAACCGAAAGACTGGCATTCGAATCATCATGGCGAATACAGACTTACGTTCCCTTCAAATTTTTGGAATGATATTTCGGTACCGTTTTGGTCGATGCCGGAAAACACTGAACATCCGACTCAGAAACCGGAGAAACTGATTGCGAAACTTATTTTAGCCAGCTCAAAAAAAGGCGACGTTGTGTTAGATCCATTCCTCGGTTCAGGCACAACATCCGTAGTTGCAAAGAAGTTGGAAAGAAAATATCTCGGCATCGAAATGGATAAGTATTATGCATGTTTGGCGGAAAAACGACTCGCGTTGGCTGGAACTGATACTCGAATTCAGGGGTATGATTATAAGACTTTTTGGGAAAGAAATACTAAACCTTTTTCAGCAGACGCGGACAAGTAGATTACAGCATGTTTGGAATTTTTTCATTCCTTGATTTTCAAACCCTCAATGGGTAAAATAGCAAACTCAATTTATGTCAGATGGAGGTTTTTAATGCGCAGAGGAGCACTTTTTCTATTAGTCCTTCCTTTAATTGCACTTATTTCATGCACGCCGGAACAATCCAAAATTGTTGTTGCCGAGTTTGGCGATCATAAAATCTATATGGATGATTTTGAAAATGCTTATGCTAAGAACTCGGGCGGTTTTGAAAAAGCTAAGAATGATTCGATTGGTGCTTACAAGAATTTTCTGGATTTGTACGTTAACTACAAAATGAAATTACGCGACGCCGAAGTAAGAGGTTATACAGAAGATCCCGATATGCAGAGAGAATATCACGATTACAAAATAAACATCGGCACGGCACTGTATCTGGAAAATGTTTTGTATGAACCAAACTTGCAGAAATTATACGAGAGAAGAAAAACTGAATACCGCGCGAGCCATATTTTCCTTCGTCCGGATTCGACTCATAATGATAAACAGATACAAGAATTGGGAGCCGAGTTAATCAAAAGAATAAATAATGGGGAAGATTTTTCCGAGTTGGCAAAAAAGTATTCGGTTGATAAATATTCGAAAGATAACGGAGGTGATGTTTATTACTTTACTTCAGGTCTTGTTGCAAGTCGTTCAATCGAAGACGCGGTTTATGCTACCGAACCCGGGCACATTTATCCTGAACTTGTAAAATCACCGTTCGGCTATCACATTATAAAAGTTACCGAAAAACATCCGCGAAGAGTTTCCATTAGAGTTGCGCACATATTAATTCCATTCGGAGATTCAAGCGGAGTTGATACAGCCAAAGCATTAAAGACAATTCAAGATATACAAACGCAAATAAAAGATGGCGCC
>JAMCSN010000071.1 GCA_023381535.1 Bacteroidota bacterium | reverse complement strand
AACTTTTATAAGAAGAACAGCATTGCACACGTTAAACTTGAAGCGGAAACTCTTTCGATCGGCGATTCAATTTATATTATCGGTAGCACTACGGGAGTTGTTGAAATGCAGCTAACCCGCTTTATGCCTGATGGGTTAGAACTTCAAACCGCAGAAAAAGGCAACACAATTACTTTCGAGTGCAATACAAAAGTAAGAGAAAACGACAAAGTTTATAAAATTGTCCTTCTGGAAAATTGATTTACTTCCAAGAGAGTTTTGGTTTTCCCCTGCCGAAACTTTCCAGAGCTTCATCCAAAAGAGGAAACACTTTAAAAACCTTGTCCATTCTTGTAAGAACGAAAACCAATGAAGGCATCTCTTTATTATATACCAGTCGCAAATCGCCGTTCATTGTGTTTACTTTTTTAAGAAGAGCGACCATCGCGCCGAGAAAGGTCGAATCTATATATTCACAAATACCCAGATCAATGATAATCTTATTTGTTCCCGCTTGAATAATCTCATTTACAAAATCTTTGAACTGAACTGCTTTTGCTAACGTCGCTCTAGTTAAGTAAACATGTATGATTACAATGTCGCCGTTCTTTTCCGATTTGAAATCCATAATGCGTAATTACTCGTTTTGTTCTAACTATTTAACTGTAAGCAATATATGAATTCCATCCCTAATTAGAAAACCGAATTAACTCTTGGTGTTTGACGATTAGCTTGCCATTACAAAAAATTTCTGAACGAATATACTAATTGGTTCCGCAGACAAGGTAGAAAAAGAATTTGTTTTAAAGAAAGCGCGTTGTTTAACTGTTTAATTCAAGAGGGATTTGTTTAAAAAAAAGAAGGCGAAGGACCTTTTTCAAACTTTCACCCTTCGCCAACCTTAAGGACGGAGTCCATTTGTGTGTGTGGTTCTTATTACTCAACTATGGTGCCAAAGGAAGTCTTTTTTTTGGAATGGATAATTATAACAAAGAATATCCAAATTTCGCTTGTTTTTCATGCGTCATGGAAAGTTTTGCTCTTTGAAGTACTGCATGGGCAATGCTTTACCACGAATTTTTTTCGGGGCAAACGAATTTTATTCCATCAATCTAATTAGAACTTAAACCTAAAACCTAGGTTTATTGTACTGATAGCTGAATAGTTTTCAAGTGTCAACGACAGTTTCTGTGATCCGTTTATGGCACTGTTTTGACCATCTAAAAACAGCAGATCGATTTGGCTGTAAATCCAAATCGCAGCGTAAGTGGCAATCAAAACATTTCTAACCTTGTAAGTTTTATTGTAATCATCATACTTCTGCGCCATCAATGTTCTGTCCGACTCATTCAAGTAATTATTTTCTTTTTTCTTAGTGTCTATTATAAAATAAATCATCGCTCCAAGATTCAAAGCTGCGGCAGACGACACGATCCATCCCTTGCTTGTGTTCCCGATTTGAAATTGACCTGCGCCTGGTAAAAGCAAATTGGTTATAGTCGCGCTTCTCATTGCGCCCAAGTCTTCATGTTTAATTTCTTGTTTCGCCTGCGTAGTATCTCGCGGTGCTTCAATGTCGGGATTATTTCTCATGTATTCGGTTTTTACTTCGCCAAAGATTTGGATCAGCTTCGGAGGAATTCTCGACGGGTCGGGCGTAAAGTTCTTTTTTATCTTTAAAATGTTTTCGAAACTCTTCCGTGTGGAAAGCTCGTCTCCGTTAGAATAAAATGCAATCGCCCGCATCAAGTGGACTTCAATAGTCAAGGAATCGCTAAGGTTTCCTTTCTGCAGCAATTCTTCGGATGACTTTATTACATTATTGTAATCAAAAGCTTCGAACAACTTTTTAACTTTATCGAATGACGTCTCTTGCGCAAACGAGCACGATAAACCGGTCAACAGAAATATTGTAAAGAGAATTTTTTTCATTATTTGAGAAGAACCATTTTTCTTGTTTGAATAAAATTTCCCGCTCTCAGCTGCAAAAAATAAATTCCGCTCGGCACGAGATTGTTAAATTTGTCTTCGCCGTTCCAATGAATAGAATATGTTCCGGCGGAAAACTCTCCGGACGACAGCGTTACAATGTGTTGAGCGATCACAGAATAGATATCAAGCGAGACAGAAGCAGTTTTTGCTAATTGAAAAGTGATTGTTGTGCTTGGATTAAAAGGATTCGGATAGTTCTGGTACAATTTATCTTCAGTGGGTAAT
The DNA here is from genome assembly GCA_023381535.1 of Bacteroidota bacterium. Next base: position 520 of record JAMCSN010000071.1, on the reverse strand, counting down.
ACATTTTCGGTGTGGACTCCTGTCGCAGTTGTATCCTCTAAAATTTCAACATCGGGAACAACTTTTCCGTTTGCATCTTTTCCTCCAAATACCGCAACCTTTCCTTTGTAATTAACCGCCATCAAGTTTGTTCTGGCTTTATTCAACTTTAACTTGGGGTCTGATGTTATACTAATAGAGCCGTCTTGATTCACTACAACTTGTTCAACGCTGGCCAAGGCTTTATTGGTTTCGTTGTAACCGCCGATTATGAATCCCCTTTGACTGATAGGGTTGTAAACAGCTGCTCCTCCGGCTCTTGCCTCAATAAGTTTGTTCGGTAAGGTTGTAAGCTGTTGCGTCGGTATGTTAAACCGCTGAACGGAATTCATGACTCCATTTGTAACGCCGCCGAAGATATAAATATTATCACCTACAATAAATGTCATGTGCTGACGCGGCGGATCTGGCGACGGCGAGTTAAACATAAACACGGTTTGCTTCGAGGATAAATTATATTCAACAATGTACGGAAGCGTTG
>JAMCSN010000064.1 GCA_023381535.1 Bacteroidota bacterium | reverse complement strand
CCTTTAGGTCAACACGATTAATTTCATGTGAGAAATGGCAATCATTACAAACAGGAAGTTTCTTATCCGTTTTGGTTACAGTGGGGCTATGAACGCTGTTTTGAAATTGCTCGTAAACTCCCAAATGGCATTGCGCGCATGTAGTTGCAATATTTTTTGGATTAATTGTAGAACGAGGATCGCTCGGCGGTAACTCTCTATGACTTGAATGACAATTAACACAAGTTGCTGTGACCAGCAAGCCGCTCTGCAGCAAACCTTTTCCGTGAATACTTTCTCTGTAACTTGTAACGATTCCTCTGTTGCTCTCATCGATAGCAATTGCAATGTTTTTCCCTTCGCGATGACACTTGCCGCAAAGTTCTGGAACGTTTCGTGCAAAAGTAGGGGAGTCTGTATTTTTCTTCGCCTGCATGTTGTGTTTCGAATGGCAATCCGTGCAATATGGCGCGCGGGTATCACCGGCATAATGTTTTGTGCCGTGAATACTGATATTGTAATCGTCAACCTGAGATGTATGACAGATAGAACAATCAACTTTGCCGCTGTTCAAACAAACCGGGTTCTTTGATTTACTGATATTTGTATGACACTTAATACATTGGTTAACAGTGTGGGCGGAAGTTTTAAATTCATCATAGTTAACATACAGCGATACGGATTTTCCGTTAACAACTTTGTGAAGTTCTTTATCGCTGTGACACTTCATGCACATCTCATCCGGGAAACTGTCGTCGTAAAAAACTCGTCGTACTTTGTGAGGAGCGTGGCAATCGATACAAACCGGAATTTTGTTCGGCTGCTTTTCCCAAAGCGCGCCGCGAATAACTTTTAGATGAACTTTCTCAATTTCTCTATGGCATTGAGTACAAGTAGTTGCGATATTATTTCTATTTATTGTTGACGCCGGATTTGTGTGCGGCAATATATCGTGAGATGTATGGCAGCTAGTACAAACTGCGGTAACAATCAAACCTCTTTTAAATAAACCTTCGCCGTGGATGGATTCCGAGTAATCAGATAAAACTTTTCTTTCTTCTGGATTAACCAATTTAGAAACTTGAGTTCCTTCCTTGTGGCATTGACCGCAAAGCGAAGGAATATTCATAACAAAAGTTCTCGACTTCGGATTTTTCGAAGAGAGAATTTCATGCTTGGTATGACACGTTACGCACGTAGGAGCTAACGCTTTGCCAGCTTTTAATGCTTGTGCGTGAAGACTTCTATCGTAATGCTGAACTGGTTTTTCATGGCACGATGCGCAATCAACCTTGCTCAGTTTTTCCGAATGTGGAAGTTCATCTGGATTAACATCCGCATGACAGCCGGTACAGCTTACTTCTTCGTGAACCGACCCGGCAAATGATTTTCCATTGACGAAAAGGGAAACTACTTTACCGTCTCTTGTTGTTGTAAAGGTTCTATCACCGTGGCACTCAAGACAAACCTGATCACTCTTACTCTGGGCAAAAAGACATCCGGCCAAAATGAGAACAAAAAAAGAACTGATTACGGATTTTTTCATTTTATATATTCTTGATGATTGTGTTCGGCAAGCAAGAACTGTGCACAAATATGCTTCTGAGGAATGTTGAAATTTCAGCAACATCCGTATCGGTCAATAAACAATGAACAAATTTTGTAGAAAATTTACCGAAAATGAGAAAGCTTATTCTAAAATATCAGATAAAAGACACTAATATCTGGTCACAAAATATTCAGATTGACTGAATTTGTCAACGCCGTTTAAAACAAAAAGAGAAAGGCGAATTCCTTTCTCTTCTTGATAGTTTAGATTGAAGATTTACTATTTCTTAAAGAATTCACTTGTAACGACGTACCAATCTTTTTCTTCGAGCTTTTCCAACTGACCCCAAAGAATTTCAATGCTTTCTTTCTTTTGATTTTCTTTGCCAAGCAGTTCTTTTATTTGTTTCAAGTATTTGTCGATCTCGTCTTGGTAGAACGAAACGGCGCTGTTGCCGATTTTGAGTTGCGGTAATTCGTTCTCCAATTTATCTGCATCGATTATGCAAATCCAGTTCTTTTCATAGGTCGAAAAATCGAGTGCGTCCAGATTGTCGCCTAGTTCGTTGTTAACTTTTTTCACCTGTCCGCTTACCGGGCAGTTGAACGAAATTGATTTCTTGCCTTGTTTCAAAATGAATAACGGTTGTCCGATCGAAATGCTCATTCCAAGATTTGGAAATTCTATGTCGTCGATTTTCCCGATAAGCTTTTTAGCAAAGTCATCTATTCCAACTCTAACTGAACCGTCTTGTGACACAGAAGCCCAGCAGTGTCCTTCTGAAATGAATACTCCGCCGGGAATTGCAAATTCTCCAACGTTCAATTTTTCTTTTTCGGTAAGATGAGTTATGTGCACGCGCGGCTTGAGCTGCTTTTGAACTCGATCCTGTCGTTTGATCAATGATTTCTTAGTGAACTCAAGTAGCTCATCTTCTGTGAACGGTTTCTGAACATAATCCATCGCGCCAAGTTTCATACAATCAACCGCAGTTTCCACAGTTGCGTAACCGGTGATGATTATAACATCGATGTCGGGGCGGAGATACTTAACGGATTTTGTCACTTCAACCCCGTCCATCACCGGCATTTTCAAATCCGTGAAAACAAAATCGTAGTGATGCGATTTAATAAGACTGAGCGCTTCGGGACCCGAGTTAACCGTATCGACAGAATAACCATCGAGCACC
>JAMCSN010000250.1 GCA_023381535.1 Bacteroidota bacterium | reverse complement strand
CGTTCCATGCAAGCGACATGAGTCCCGATAATATTTTTCCCGTGTAAATAGAGCCTGCGCCGGGCAAAATATAAGAAATTACCTTTGCAAAAGTAACAGAAACCTTAGCTCTGTCCGTTTGATCTGCCAATATTTTCAACGGGTGATTCGGACTTATTACAGCAAAAGCTCTCGCAGCAGATTTCCAATCGTCTGCAAACATGTAAGCCCAACCACGCCAATAATTTATTGTGTCAATTTCGCTTCGGTAGATAGAATCTTTTTCAAGTTCATCAAGAAGCTGCAGTGCGCGATCGGTTGTGCGACGCAAAATATTTGATCTTATGACTTGAGTCTTCGTCGCAAAAATTTCGTCTTTGCTTTGTGCATCTTTTTCAGCAAGAGAAAAATATTTTATTGCATCGTCATATTTCGCTCCGCCTTTGTATGATTCACCAATCCTATATTCGGCTTGGTACCGATAGGTGTTGGTCGAATCGAAAAGAAGCAAGCGCTTATACTCGGTGATTGCGTCGTAGTATTGTTCGGCTTTGAAAAGTTCGTTTGCATAATTGAATTGCGTTTCCAACTGATCTTGAGCTTTGCACACGATAGCAAACCACAACATACTCAATATGAAAAGTATTCTCGCTTTCATGTCAATAATCACTCTTAGGTAAGAAATAATTTCGTTCGCCGAAATAAATTTTCACTTCGTTTTCAAAATTGAATCGAATTCTCGCATTGTAAATCTGAGCCGATGCTGCGGAGCCGTAAACGTTACCCGCGTAGAAGAACGCAGTTAATCCCGTGAACAGCCAGCCTCTAAAATTATGATCTGCTTTAAAGTTGGAATAAGCCAGATATGCAGAAAGTGCCGTCGCAATGAAAGCCGTAATTCCGTCGCCGATTTCTCCGGTATAAATTTTTCCGCTGCCCGGAATAATTGCCGAAAAGATAGCCGCAGTTAAAGGATTTTTATGCTTCGGATTTTTCTTCTGATAATAAAAGTGTGCAATGCTGGATTGAACTGAATCGTCAAACACACTGAGAAAGGCATTCATCGCCGGTAACGGCTCGCCTTGCCTTCCTCGCCTCGCCTTCGCGAGAGCGAAGCGGGGACGAGTCGAAGCGGGAGAGTCATCCATTAAGTAGCTGATATTTTTCAGCCGATCGATTTCCTTTGAGTATTGCGTCGATTTATAGTTCCGGTTATCAACAAGTTCTCTTAAATCTTTATAATCTTTACCAAAGAAATACGATTCGTAGAAATACAATCTCGCTTTTTCGGAAAAAGGATTTCCAAAGAAAAGCGTTTTGAAATTATCGCTCGCCTCTTCGTATTTGCCAACGTTGAATAAACACAGCGAATACTTGAACCGCACAGTGTCATCATCAAAACTTTTAAGATATTCTTTGAACTCCGCGGATGCGCGCAGGTAGTCTTTGTCGGCAAATAAATAATTCCCGAACTTCAACCGGTTAACCGGAGAGAACAAACCGGAATTATTATACGAGATTTGCGCGAAGTTTAAGATCGGCAACAAGAAGAAAAGAAGGATGGTAATTTGCAAACTTCTATTTTTATGAGCTGAAGACAGTTTCAATTGAATCAAAATTTTATCTTTTTAGAATTGAGAGTATAGTTGTAAGCCGGATCGAAAAATTTTCCATTCGGAAGTATCTGGTAGTGATCTCTTCCTTTAATAAAATTTAGATCCCGAGTGAATCTATCTGCAAACATTAGCGGTCCCACTAAAATATTTGTTTCCTTAATCGACTGAACCAGAAATTGCGAACATGTCGGGTTGAAAGGACAATTATCACCGTCTAAGTCAGAAATGAAAAAGTAATAAACATTCCTTTCGAATGAGATGAGCGTCCTTCCGAAGTTTGACTTATCAATTACGTACTCGTGATGCTGAGTTTTTGTAAGCTCATAAGAAACCGTCTGTGCGTCCCACTTCACCCAATCGGTTTGGGCTCGCAATTGGAACGCAAACAACAAGACAAAACAAATTGTAAGTAATTTCAACCTTGTCACTTTCTACTTAGTCACTCAGCTTCTTCGCTTAATCTTTCAGTAGTTCTCTCGCTATAACAATCTTCTGAATCTCCGAAGTCCCTTCATAAATCTCGGTAATCTTTGCATCGCGCAAATATCTTTCCACAAGGTATTCGCGGACGTAACCGTATCCGCCGTGAATTTGAATAGCTTCAAGCGCACATTCAACCGCAACTTTAGACGCATACAATTTTGCCATCGCCGCTTCTTTCGTGTATTTCTTTCCGGCATCTTTAAGAGCAGCCGATTGAAGTGTGAGAAGTTTTGCCGCTTCAACTTTTGTTGACATGTCCGCCAGCTTAAATTGTATCGCTTGATGGTGAGCAATTTCGGTTCCAAAAGCTTTTCTTGTTTTAGCATACTTGCGTGCAGCTTCCAAAGCGCCTTCAGCAATTCCAACAGCTTGAGATGCAATTCCAATTCTTCCGCCGTTAAGAGTATTCATCGCAAAGTTGAAACCTTTGCCGACTTCCCAAATAATATTTTCTTCAGGCACTCTGCAGTTTTCAAAAGTTAACGAAGACGTATCGCTGCTTCGGATTCCGAGTTTATCTTCTTTAACACCGTGACCAAATCCCGGTGTTCCTTTTTCAACTAAAAAAGTTGTGATGCCGTGATGAGCTTTCTCTTTGTCGGTTTGTGCCATCACCAAAAAATAATCTGCTGAATGACCGTTGGTAATCCAATTCTTCATTCCGTTTAAGACCCAGTGATCGCCATCTTTATTGGCATAAGTGTGCTGCTGAGTCGCATCGCTTCCCGCTTCCGGTTCGGATAAAGCAAACGCACCCAACTTTTCTCCGCGCGCAAGCGGCTTCAAATATTTTTCTTTTATAAAATCAGATCCCCACTTTTCCATTCCATAAGTAACTAAAGAATTGTTAACCGACATGATCACACCAACGCTTGCATCCACCTTGCAAATCTCAATCATAGCTAAAACATAACTAACGGTATCGAGCCCGGCACCGTCGTACTGCGGTGAAACCATCATACCCATAAAACCAAGATCGGCGAGTTTCTTAATTATGTCTGCCGGAAATTTTGCTTCTTTATCGCGCTCAATTGTACTCGGCGCAATTTCTGTTTCAGCAAACTCGCGTGCGGTCTGCTGGATTAATAATTGTTCCTCTGTAAAATCAAAATTCATCCTTTCCTCAAACTTGAACGATTGTTGATTAGTTGACTATGTTTCAAAACTACTGAAACCATTCCAAATTTCAAACTGATTAATCGGTGACTATTTGTCGCTCGATATCTATATTTGCACACCATGATTCAGACCGACAAAAAAATAAATTTAAAAGGACTAACTCTCCCTGAACTGCAAGAATATTTTATTTCTATTGGAGAACCGAAATTTAGAAGCGAGCAGATTTTCAATTGGATGTATAATCACCTTTCATTTGATTTCGGTGAGATGCAAAACTTTCCCAAGGAACTTCGCCAAAAGCTATCTGCTAACTGTGAACTGCAAACTTTAAGTTTAACAGCTACTCAAGACTCTCCAACTACTTCGACTAAAAAATATTTATTCTCTACTCATGACAATAAGAAAATTGAGTCGGTCGTAATTCCGGAGAAGGAAAGAAACACACTCTGCATTTCAACTCAAGTCGGCTGCCCGCTTGATTGCAAGTTCTGCGCAACCGGTTTGATGGGTTACAAAAGAAATCTCACGCCGGGCGAAGTCGTCGATCAATATTTGCTTACAGCTAAAGAGTACGGAAAAGAAAATATTACCAACATTGTTTACATGGGAATGGGCGAACCGCTTTTGAATTATGAGTCAACAATCAAATCAGCGGAGATATTTACCCATGAATTGACAAAAGGATTGAGCCGTACGCGCATCACAGTTTCAACTGCCGGCATTGCGCCGAAAATAAAAGAACTGGCTGATCACGGTTTGCGTGTTAAACTTGCCTTCTCGCTTCACTCTGCATTTGAAGATGTTCGAAACAAGATTATGCCGATCAACAAAAAATATTCTCTCAAAGAAAACACCGAAGCGCTCAAATATTACGCAAAGAAAACTAAAACACGAATCACATTTGAATATACGATGCTTAAAGGGTTGAACGATCGCGACGAAGACGTGAAGGCGCTGACAAAACTTTGCAGTTCGCTTCCTTCAAAAATAAATGTGATTCCATTCAACAGTATAAAGCATATGAACCCGGGAGGTATCTCTGCGCATCTTGAACCGACATCACACGAAAACATTCTCAAATTTGCCGACAAGCTTCGGAACAACAACATCACGGTAATGATTCGCCAGACACAAGGTGATGATATTGCCGCAGCATGCGGACAGTTGGCAGTAAAAGCCGGTTAGTTTTTTTCGTAAAAGTTTTTCAAATCTTCGGGAGTATCAAAATCTATCAACACTTCACGATAACCGCAGTTCCAGTAATTTTTCCTAACGTCAGGTAAATCGCGAATCATGCGCAGATGTGAATCGAGAGAACTTTTTGAAATTAAATCAATTACTTTTTTGTTGAACATTACCGGGTGTCCTTCTTTGCCGTTATGAACCGGTTGGATCCAATCGCATTCGCTGCTTATCTGCGAGATTATCTTTCTGTAAAAATCATTTGAGAAAAATGGCTGATCGACAAAATGATATAGCACCCATTCGGAATCTTTAAGATGTTCAATGCCGGCTTTTAGCGAGGTGAACATTTCTTTTTCGTAATAAGGATTATAGACAAAAGTAATTCTTTCGGCAAAATTTGCCCGGCATACCGATTCGACCTTTTCACTTTCGTAGCCGGTGACTACAACAACACGATCACATACCTCAAGAAGTTTTCTCACGATTCCGGTTACAAATGGTTCATGGTTAAACTGCATCAGCGGTTTGAACTCGCCCATTCTTCCGGAAAGTCCCGCAGAAATTAACAACCCGTTCAACTTTCCACTGTTCATTTTTTCTTTTTCAATTTGTTTAACTGCTTTGAAATGAGTGCGTGCTTATTTCTATTCCACATTGATAACGCCGACAAATCTTTCAATCCATTACCGGTGAACATGATCAGCGGAATCATGCTGTTTAATTTCTTTGACGCAAAATATTTTTGGTAACCAGCGAAAGCGGCAGCTGACGATGGTTCGATCAGCATACCATAATTTTGTGCGACAAATTTTTGTGCGTTAAGAATTTCTTTGTCGGTTACATCAGTTGCATCGCCGCCGGATTTCACAATCGCATCGTGCGCCAAATACAATGCCCGCGGCGCCCCGGCACAGATTGAATCGGCGACACTTTTCGCCGGTTTGTAAACAAACTTTCCCAAACGAAAATATTTCACGACAGCATTACTGCCTTTTGCCTGAACCGCAATTAGTTTCGGAATTTTTTCGATCCAGCCGAGTTCTTTCAATTCCCACAAACCTTTGTACAAACCGGTAATGATTACTCCGTCGCCGACCGGGACAAAAATTATCTCAGGCAACTTTCCTTTTGTAGAAATGAACAGGTCATACGCGGCAGATTTTTTTCCTTCGATAGTTAATGGATTGTAAGCTGTGTTTCTGTTGTACCAACCTCTCGCTTGCGATATTTCGAGACATGTATCGAATGCCAAATCGTAATCACCGTTCACAATTATTAATTCTGCGCCGTAAGATTGAATTTGTATTCGCTTTGCATCCGGAATGTTCTTCGGAACAAACACAACCGATTTCAATCCCAGTCGCACACAAATACCGGCAAGCGATGAACCGGCATTCCCGGTTGATGCTGCTGCAATCTTCTTAATGCCTAACTGCATTGCCTTCATAACGACAAGCGTTGATGCCCTGTCCTTGAAAGATAAAGTTGGGTTGCGTGTGTCATCAAGAACAAAAAAATTATGATCGTTAAATGAATATTCCAATAAACAATTCGATGAAAGAGAAATTTTGTTCAGGTCATTCTGAGTGAGTCCTGAAATGACGAATGAAGAATCTCTAACTTTATTTATGTGAGATTCTTCGTCTTTTCGTTCCTCAGAATGACGACGCGTAAACTCAAGCGGCCACAAAAAATCATACTGCCAAAATTTACCGGGCTGAAGTTTTAGAATTTCATCAACAGAATGATTCTTCTTGATCCATTCATAATCATAGTTGATTAACAGAACGCCGCGCAACGGTTTGTTCTTTTCAACTTTACCGCATGTTGGACAAAGATAGATCAGATTTTTTTCGATCCCATCCTTATCGTAACTTTTTCCGCAATCGAAACATTTGTAATTGTATTTGTTCATACTCACATCGTTAATCCCATAATCGCTTTTGCAGTATGAAGACGGTTCTCCGCTTCATCAAACACAATTGAAATATTCGGGTTATCAAGAATTTCATCCGTTACTTCATTTCCGCGGTCCGCCGGAAGCGCGTGCATAAGTTTTACATTTTTATCTGCAAGCTTAATTCTCTTGTCATCGCAAATCCAGCTTTTGCTTTTCTCAAGATTGCTTTTCATTTCTTTCTTGCATTGATCTTCATGACCGAGATAATATTCTTCATCATAAAAACCAAAGCCGCCCCAATTTTTCGGAATGACAATTTGCGCGCCTTCGAATGCTTCGTCCATATTATTTGTGAAGCGGAGACTTCCGCCACCCTCTTGTGCATTCTTCTGAGCCTTCTCAACAATATTTTTACTCAACGGAAATTCTTTCGGATGAGCAACCGTTACATCAATCCCGTAACGGGGAAATAAAAGAATTTGCGTTTGCGGAACGCTAAGCGGTTTTGAATGCGTGGTCGCGTACGCCCAACTCACAGTAACTTTCTGTCCTTTCGTGTTTCTGCCGAGATGTTCGAAGATCGTCATCAAATCTGCAAGTCCTTGGAACGGATGATAAACATCATCTTGAAGCGACATGACCGGTTTGCGCGAATATTGCGCGAGCTCATTCAAATATTTGTTGCCGATACCGTAGAAACAATTTCTGCACGCAATTCCATGTCCCATACGGCTGAGTATTATTGCCGTGTCTTTCGCAACTTCGCCGTGAGTGATTTGCATTTTATCCGGTGTGAGATCGTGCGCGTGTCCGCCAAGTTGAGTCATACCGGCTTCCATTGAGTTGCGTGTGCGGGTTGACTGCTCGAAGAACATCATGAACAATGTTTTGTGCGGAAGCCAGAGCGTTGGTTCTTCCGCGTAAAATTTTTTCTTCAGATCAAATGCCGTATCAAAAACTATATCGAGTTCTTCTTTTGTCCAATTGTCTTCAGTTATAAAATGTCTTCCTTTGAAACGGGTTTCCATAATGACTCCAATTGTTTAATAGAACGCTGATTACACTGATTATCCGCGGATATCTGCTCAATCCGCGTTATCCGTGTTCTATTTATTTCCCTACATTTTCAACCATTGTAAACGGAAACAGTGAATAAAACTTTGTTGCCTTCAGCAGATCATTCAGAACAAGTTCTTCTTTGGATGAATGAGACAATTCTTCCTTAGCCGGCGCAAATCCAATTGTCGGAATTCCAAAATGTCCCGCGGTTGCAACACCATTCGTAGAAAAACTCCATACACCGCTTTTTGCTTTTCCCATTGCTGCTTTGGAAGTCTTCATTGCTGCATCAACGAGCGGATGCTTTTCATCGTAAACCCAAGTTGGGAAATATGCCTCTTGAACAAAGTTGGTTCCCTTCCAGCTTATTCCTTCAACATTTGGAATAGAAACTTTTGCATCGCTCTTGCATTTTTTTATGATCGCCTTCAATTCTTTCACAACGGAATTTTTATTTTCACCGATGGTCATTCTTCTATCAAGATGAATCTGGCAGAAATCCGAGACAGAACATGTTGACGGAGCTTTGGAAATAATTTGGCTGACGGTTATCGAACCTTTGCCGAGCGGCTGTTTCGGTTTCAACTTTTTGTCAAGCTTTTCAATCTCGGCAACAATCGGCATCATTTTATAGATAGCATTAATTCCTTTATGATTGTGCGCGCCGTGCGCGGATTTTCCGGTTGTGGTAATTTTCAATTCCATTCTTCCGCGCTGTCCGCGATAAACTTTCAGATCAGTCGGTTCACCGAGCACAACGTAATCCGGTTTTATTCCCTCGTTGGCGATGATGTGGTAGAGCGGATAACCGTCTGCATCTTCTTCCAGCGCAGAACCTACAACGTAAAGTGTGAATGGAAAATTCTCGCCGTAAACTTGTTTCAAAACTTTTCCGGCAATCATGAATCCCGCCATGGCGGGTTTTTCATCGACTGCTCCGCGTCCATATAATTTGCCGTCAACAATTTCTCCGGCAAATGGTGGATGCGCCCAAGTTTCAGTCTCGGTAACTTTCACCGTATCGATGTGCGCATCAAACATAATTTTTATCGGTCCGTCACCGATGCGACCGATTGCATTGCCGAATGCATCGTGATATGCCTCGTCGAAACCAAACTCTTTCATCTTTGCAACGATGAACTCGACAATTTCTTTTTCTTCGCCGCTGTAGCTTTTGATCTGGACTAATTTTTGAATCAGAGAAAAAAGGTTGTCCTTCTCCGATTCCACAGCATTGAAAAGTTTTTCTTGTAATGATTTTTCCATACTGCTCCCATTTATTATTTAAAAATAATTCAACACACGGTAATGTTATTCCAAAGTCCTTCTATCATAATTCAAATTAAAATTATAAAGCTGCTTTGTCGCAGAATTATTCTGTTACCCACTGTCTATTTTAAAATTACAAAATTGTATTCACACTTAACACGGTTATGTCTTATATTTTATGTATTAATTCCAGCAGGCTTACTATGTCTGATAAGATGCATCCGGTACCATTTAAAAACTTGCTCAGGTGGATTCTAACCGAGTACGGCAATCACAAAACCATTTTCGAAATCACCTCTGAAAAATTTCATTTTCATGCCGTCAACGGCAGCGAAAAGATATTCGGCGAATTACTCGACAGTCCGATTGGACCGGCAGCGGGACCACATACTCAGTTAGCACAAAACATAATATGTTCGTACTTAGTCGGCGGAAGATTTTTTGAACTGAAGACCGTGCAGCAACTTGACGAGTTAAAAATCGATAAGCCGTGTATCGATGCAACCGACGAAGGTTACAATGTTGAATGGTCGCAAGAACTTTTGCTAGATCAATCTTACGCCGAATATGTTAAAGCTTGGTTCTTGATTCATCTTTTAAAAGATCTGCTGGGACTTTCACATTCCGAAAGAGGTTTTGTTTTCAACATGAGCGTCGGTTACGATCTCGATGGAATCAAGACGGAAAAAATGGATGGATTTATCGAAGCGTTGAAAGACGCATCAAAGAATGAATTGTTCTCAATCTATCAATCGGAATTAATAAATCTTCTCAGAAGTCAATCAATGAGTGATCTGCTTTTGAAAGGATTTTTTATACCTGAGAGCAAACTTGAACAGATCATCCAAAACATTGAGAAGATAACTCCGAACATTTCAAACTCCGTGACTCTCTCTACAATGCACGGATGTCCGCCGTATGAAATTGAAGCGATTGCAAAATATTTAATTGAAGAGAAGCAACTTCACACGTATGTAAAACTCAATCCCACGCTTCTCGGATTTGATTTTGTGAACGACACGCTCCATCGTCTCGGGTACGAATATGTTGAGCTTGATAAAAATTCGTTCGATCACGATTTGCAATACACAGATGCAATTCCGATGCTCAAAAGATTACGGCAATTTGCAAACGAACATCGGAAAGTTTTCGGAGTAAAGCTTTCGAATACGCTTGGTGTTAAGAACTCGTTGCATGCCTTGCCTGGAAACGATATGTACATGTCGGGCAGATCGTTATTTCCATTAACGATTTCTCTTGCTGAAAAATTTTCTACTGAATTTAACGGTGAAATAAATATTTCTTACTCCGGCGGTGCGAACAACAATAACATCGTGGAAATCCTTTCAACGGGAATCACGCCAATCACTTTTGTAACTGATCTTTTGAAACCGGGCGGTTATTTACGTTTAGCGCAGATTGCCGAAACAATTGAGAAAAATAATTCCAAGATTGAACAGAACAATCAAATTAATTTAGATCGTCTGCGGTCGTTGGCAAAAAATTCCCTAGTTGATAAAAATTATTTCAAAGAGAAACGCGAAATTAAGTCGATTAAGATTCCCAAAAGTTTGCCGGCATTTGATTGTTACATCGCACCGTGTCAGGAAGCATGTCCAATTCATCAGGACGTTGCATCATACATAAAATTGGTCGAGCAGAAACGGTACGAAGAAGCCTACGAATTAATCGTTTCAAAAAATCCGTTACCGCATATTACCGGTTACATTTGCGATCATCAGTGCCAGTATCATTGCACACGTTGGGATTATGATGATCCGGTTTTGATACGCGATCTGAAAAAGGAAGCGGCGCTCAAAGGCTATGATTCTTATTTAGAAAAATTCAAAGCTGAATTTCTTAACAATCAAAATGGAATACGCGTTGCCGTTATCGGCGCCGGACCCTCAGGTTTATCCGCAGCATATTTTCTGGCAAAAGCGGGATTCGATGTAACCATCTTTGAAAAAGAAATGAATGCCGGGGGAATTGTTCAAAATGTTTTGCCAAGATTCCGATTGCCCAAAGAAGCAATCGAAAAGGATATTGCTTTTATTGAAAAACACGGAGTGAGATTTATTTTCGGAAGTGATCCTAACTATCCGTTTGAAAAATTGAAGAAAGAAGGATTCCAATATATCTATGTTGCGATCGGTGCCGAGCTCTCTAACAAAATGCCGCTGGAAGGAACGTACGAAAATGTTTTCGGTGCGATAGAATTTCTGAAAGACTACCATAATGCACAGCTTACAAGTCTTGGAAAAAACGTCGCGGTAATCGGCGGCGGAAATTCTGCAATGGACAGTGCACGCGCTGCAACAAAGTACGATGGAGTTCAAAAAGTTTATTTGATTTACCGTCGTACCAAAGAACAAATGCCAGCCGATAAAGAAGAATTTTATGCGGCGCTAGAAGACGGCGTTGAATTTAGAGAACTTTTGCTTCCGGTGAAATTTGAGAATGGAAATCTCACTTGCCAGAGAATGAAACTAGGTGAAGTTGGTGCCGATGGCAGAAGAAATGTAGTTCCGGTCGAAAATGAATTTGAAATAATCCAAATTGATTCTGTGATTGCCGCCATCGGCGAGCACGTTGATAAAGAGTATTTGCACCGCAACAAAATACGCGTGGCGCATAACAAAGCCGTTGTCAACGAAACGAATGAAACAGAAGTTAAAAACGTTTTCATTGGCGGAGATGCTTTGCGAGGTCCATCTACTGTTGTGGAATCTATTGCTGATGGAAAGAAAGCGGCAGAAACTATAATCAAAAAAGAATTTCCCGAATTCCAATTAGAACCACCTAAAAATTATTTTGTTGATGATCCGAACCTTTTCGAAGACATCAAAAGAAGAAAAGGAAAATCAGTTAATCAAAATGCATCTGATCTTTTTCTCGAAACAAACAGATGTCTCGGCTGCAATTTCATTTGCAATAAGTGCGTAGAGGTTTGTCCCAATCGCGCAAATGTTGCGATAGAATCTCCCGATGGAATGTTTGAAGACAAATACCAGATTTTGCATTTAGACGCTTCATGCAACGAGTGCGGCAACTGCGAAACGTTTTGTCCCTACCAAGGTAAACCGTACAAGGAGAAGCCAACACTTTTCAGCGATGAAGAAGATTTCGGCAACAGTCGTAACAACGGATTTTTTGTTTCTCAATCAAAAAATCAAACTACAGTATTCATTCGTTGGAAGTACGAACGCGGGTCAATTACCTTCGATGATAATGGAGAGGTAATTAAGTCTTCTTATTTCGAACAGAAAGAAATCAGCACTTTATTTCAGTGGATAAAAATAGTTTGTAAGAATTACTCGTTCCTTCTTCCAAACTGATCACTCTTAATTAAGAGTTGTATCTCAATACTATTTGAGCAGCATCATTTTTTTAGCATCGGTAAAATTGCCTGCTCTTATAACGTAAAAGTATATTCCGCTTGGTAAAGATGTTCCACCCGTCGAGACTCGGTCTCGCCGAGGCTGATGGAACGTTACTACATAATTGCCGGCTTGTTGTTCTTCGTTTACAAGCACCACAACTTCTCTTCCAAGTAGATCATAAACTTTTAGCACAACATGTTGTAGAGCATGCAACGTCTCTTCGGGAATGGAATACCTAATTGTTGTTGTTGGATTAAACGGATTAGGATAATTTTGAGAAAGAGAAAATGTTATTGGTTTATCGTAATCGTATTGCTCAACAGAGGTAGCATTTATTGTTGTGAAGCTCCACGTGCTTGAATAAGAACTTGTGCCGTTAACGTTTGTTGCATTAACATGCCAGTAGTATAAAGTTGAGTTACTCAAACCGGTAACTTGTTGAGATGTATTTGTAATATTATTCTGATCAAAAATAGTTGTAGAAAAATTTAAATCTGTTGAAACCTGCAAGTGATATGAAGCTGCTCCGCTGGAAGCATTCCAACTTAATGTAAGTGTTGTTAGAATGTTTGTAGAACCATCTGCCGGTGATAATAATGTTGGAACCGCTGGTGCAGTACCTTGTGTTGTGAACGACCAAACACTTGACCAATCCGATGTCCCATCATCGTTGCTTGCATTAACCCGCCAGTAATATAACGTTGAATAGCTTAAACCGGTTACTTGTTGAGATGTATTTGTGATGTTGCTCTGATCAAAAAATGTTGTTGAGAAATTTGAGTCGGTTGAAACTTGTAAACGGTATGAAGTAGCTCCATTAGAAGCATTCCAACTTAAAGTAGTTGTAGTTGCTATTGCAGTTGAGTTATTTGTTGGACTAATTAAAGTAGGTGCTGATGGAGGAGCTGCAATTTCTTCAACATAAATTGGAACTGAAGAAAGTACGATAGTTGCCTGACCATTTGTGACTGACACAGTCGCGGTGTCGAAAGTTGGATTGCCGGAATTATCCAATGCAACACTTCCATCACCATTGAGTCTGGGTACCCCTTTTGTAGTTTTCACACTAGCTGTGGAAATACCAGTCAGAGTAACATTACCGTTTGCATCATCCCATAAAATATAAACTGGTTTGCCTGCTACTGTAAACTTAAAATTGCCGGAAGTTTGGTACTGGCCGGACTCAGCGTATGCATTCTGTAATGCTGAAGAATAAGCATCAATTTTATCCGCCATGAGTTTGTGTGCATAGTACGCCGCTTTTTTAGTTGTCTTGTCTATATTTACGAATGCGACCTTGCTTCTCCAATCCGTTTGATCGGAATAATAGAATACCCAGAATAATTTAGAGACACCGTTCGCAAGCGCATAAGAAGCTTGCTTAATCCACCATCCCGCCTGATATGTTGTAGTTTGGACGGGCCAGGTAGTTCCATCCACATTGGAAGCTGTACCTGAGTATGTGCCTGTTTCCGTAAGCCAAATTTCTTTTCCCGACAAACCATACGCAGATAAAAGCTGCTTCCAGTAGTCAACATAAACTGAAATATCCTGTGAATATTCGCCGACAAAAAAGTGGAAATTAAAAATGTCGAAATAGCTTCCGGCGTTTGAGCGATTTAAAGCTCCTTTCCAAAATGAATCTACTTGATTTAGAAATCCACGCGAGTCATATATTGGCGTTGCACCTGCAATAACTATCTTAACATCGGGATAAACTATTTTTGCAGTATCGCGGGCAGCTTTTACAGTCTCCATAAAATCATTATACGTTCCCGGTGCATCTCCGAAAGTTTGTGATTCTGGCTCGTTACCTATTTCGTAGTACTTGATCGGATATAAAAGCCCCGGCATATCATTGATGCCATCTCCATCATAGCGTTCAACTAATTTTGCAATGAAACGTTTGAATGCGGTCATGTTATTCGGTTTGTCGTAATTCATATCTGTTTTGGTTGGCTGATCCCACTGAGCATACGGGTGAACGAGAACAAGCAAGTGCAGTCCTTCGGCTTGAACTCTATTGACAAATGCATCGGGCTTTGACCAATCGTAAGTTCCTTGAACCGCTTCAATAACATTCCATCTAAATTGTCCCCCGGTAGGACTAAGAGTTCTGTTCCATGCCATGTTCATGTTTTTCAAACCGGACGCTTCCCATCTGTAGGCGTCGTCCAATTGCTGCGGCGTAAGAAGAAAGAAATCTGCCGTCTCAAATCCATCTACACCGAAGTGTGATGATTCGGAAGGGGTCCATGTCTGTGCAATCGAATTCAAAGCTAAAAAAGCAAAGACAACGAAAAATAACAATATCGATCTTTTCATTTTGTTACCTCCTATCCTTAGCGTCGTCGCGCCTAGAGTGAAAGGAAGAAACAGCTAACTTGCCAACAGTATTACATCAGAAGGTATTTAGACTGAGGTGCTAAAACGCAAAGAATTATTTGAGTTATATTTTTATAAAACATGTTTAGAGAGATTATTTTTCTCAACCCAAGAGAAAGACTCAAACAATTTCATTTTATCAACAACAGTGGAGAATTCTTTCGGCGAAGGAAGGTACTTTTTCAATTCTCTCGGAAGCTTAGTTGTAATTTTATATGAAGCAACGCCAATCGGTTGTTTGCTGTCTTTTAAGGCATACTCTACTATCAAACGATCCTTGTCCTTGCACAGTATTAAACCAATAGAAGGATTTTCGTCTTCTAATTTTATTTTATCATTCAATACCGAAAGATAAAACTGCATTTTGCCGGCATATTCTGGTTTGAACTCGCCGACTTTTAGTTCAACAGCAAAGAGGCAACGTAGCTTGCGATGAAAGAGAAGTAAATCAATAAAATATTCCTGCTTGCCGACTTGTATCTTGAATTGATTACCAATGAAAGCAAAGTTACCGCCCATCTCAATTAAAAATCTGCGGATGTTGTTAATGAGTGCACTTTCCAATTGATGCTCGTTGTGTTCTTCACCGAGTTCAAGAAAATCAAAAGTGTATTCATCCTTAACTGCAAACTTAGCTTGATGTTTAAACTCCGCCGGAAGTGTTTCCTCAAAATTTGTTTGGTTGAGCAGATACTTCTGGTAAGATTTGTTTTCTACTTGATGAATCAAAACGTTTTTTGTCCAGCCGAATTTTTTGGTCATCTTGATATAGAATTCTCTTTCAGTGTTGTCCTTACATTTTTCAAGGATTATTACGTTGTGCGCCCATCCAATTTCTCGCACCAATGGTGCGAGTTTTGAGTTCATAGCATACTCAGAAAAGAAATTTCTAATCCGCCAAAGATTACCCGCAGAAAAGCCTCTAATCCCCGGGAATTCTTTTTGAAGATCAGCAGAAAGAGTTTCAACTACAGATTTGCCCCATCCTAAAACGGTTTGCTTTTCAACTATTTTGTTTCCAATATCCCAATAGAGTTGGATCAATTCCCTATTAACGGCGCGGAATGCATCGTATTGCGCTTGATGAATTCGCTCTTTTACTTCGACGAAGAACTTTTTATACTCGGTTTTATCGAGCTGTTTTGCCATGTCTAAAGTGCTTTTGTTGTTGAATTGATTTCTTCCGCAGTCTTTCTCACTGCTTCGATAATTTGTTTGTAGCCCGTGCATCTGCATAAGTTGCCGGCAATCGCATCTTTTATTTCTTCTTCGGTAGGATTTGGATTCTTATCGAGAAGTGCCGACGCAGACAAAACCATTCCCGGCGTACAGAATCCACACTGTATTGCGCCATGAAGAAGAAAATTCTTCTGTAGCGGATCTAAAATCTCTCCATTAGCCAAACCTTCAATCGTAAAAATTTCGCTGCCTTCAATTTGACCAGCTAGAACCAAACATGAATTAACCGCATGACCGTTCATTAAAACTGTACACGCACCGCACTCGCCAACGCCGCATCCCTCTTTCATGCCGGTGAGATCAAACTTTTCACGGAGTAAATCTATAAGCCGAATGTGGGGTTCGGTAACAATTTTTACTTCTGTTCCGTTTAATATAAATCTTAGTTCTGTCATATCCGTGCAAATCCGTTTAATCAGATTTTATCCGCGTTCTATTTCTTTTAACATTTGATAAAACATTTGCTGCACAACAGGCAGCTTGTATGCACTCGACCATCTTAAGCCGGTTACACTCAAAATTTGTTCTCCAAGTTTCTGTGAAAGCAATTTCAAAAATTTATCGTCGGCTTTTTTTCCTCTCGCTAATTTTTCAAGATCAAAAAAGCGGATTCCAATTGGTGTGACGGCGCCCGATGCAATTCTAATCTCGTTTATCATGTGGCTTTGAGTTTTCATCATAACTGCCAATGTTATCCGGCTTATCGCGACTGCTCGTCTTCGTCCAAGCTTATAAAACTCGCCTTGATAACTGCCGGAAGGAATTGGAATATTAATTCGGGTTACAATTTCATCCTTAGCGAGTTTCGTTTTGTACGGTCCTTGAAGAAATTCACCGATTGAAATTTCTTTTTTCGAACTGAGCGACTCAACTTCAATTGTTGCGTTATAAACCAGCAATGAGGGAACCGTATCGGCACACGGAGCGTTGTTGACAAAATTGCCGGCAATTGTTGCCCGGTTTCTAATCTGCACGCTTCCGATTGTACTGCATGATTTCCATAACAAAGGAAGTTCCTTTTCAACAATTGAGTTTTGCAAAATATCCGAAAATGTTTCAGCGGCACCGATCGAAATTTTTTCTCTCGTCCTGGTTATACTTTTAATCTCCGGAATTCTGTTTATGTCAATCAACAAATCAGAATTTGCAAAACGGTTGGAACCTTGTTGTAATCCGGGCACCACATCGGTTCCGCCGGCAATAATTTGGCAATTATTCTTACGTTCAACCAGAAGACTTAACGCTTCATTCAGATTTTTTGGAATCAATATTTCTAAAGGCGAAATCACTTGCTGCCTCTCTTCAAATCTTCCGGTCTAAGTTTTTTACCTAATAATACTTCTTCCAAATTAAGCGGCAGACTAAAAAATCTTTTTCCAACGGCGTTGTAAACCGCATTTGAAATTGCCGCGGCAGTCAATTCCAGAGTTGGTTCGCCAAGAGATTTAGCGCCCCATGGTCCGTAAATATCTTTTCCCTCAACGAAGATTGGATTGATCTCACCAATATCTTTACTCGTCGGAATTGTGTACTGATCAAAATTCAGTTCTCGGATAAAACCTTTATCAGTGGTGACCTCCTCAAAGATTCCGTAACCAACTCCTTGCGTTACGCCGCCGTAAACTTGTCCCATGGCACCGAGCATGTTAATCACTTTGCCGGCATCGTGAACAGCGGTAACTTTATCAACATAAATCTCCCCCGTTGCAATATTTACTCTCACTTCAGCAACTTGACAGCCGTAAACGTAAGTGAAGTACGCATCACCTTGACCGACATGTTCATCCCAACCGACAGACGGACTTTTATACCAGCCGATCGTTGCGAGACTGACGCCGCGTTGATAAGCGAGTTTGCACAGATCAGAAAAAATTGCGAATTGCGAATTGTGAATTGAGAATACTTTATTGTCACGAAAAACAATTTCGTCATCGGGTTTCAAATTCCATTCGCTGCGGATTAATTCTTCCAGACGTTTGCGCAAAATTTCTGCTGTGGTTTTAACCGCTCCGCCGCCCATTAATGTTGCGCGAGACGCCACAGTCGGCCCGCTGTCCGGGGTAGTTCCGGTATCAAGCTCGAGATAAATTATTTGATCAGTTGATATCCCGAAAACTTCGGCGGCAATAATTGAGTATGTTGTTCGTAATCCTTGCCCGTTTTCTGCAAGTCCGCAATCAAGATAAACGCTGCCGTCGTTTTGAATGGAGATGTAAGCGCTGGCAGCATCAATTCCTTCGGCACCGAGCGAACATCCGCGGAAACTAACTGCCAATCCGATTCCTTTTTTAATTAAACTATCCGGTGAAATAAATTGCGATTCATTTATGATCGGTGAAAAAAAATTATACTCGATGAGTTGTGATTTATCCTTTTTGTTCTCCAGCCATTTTTTTCTAAAGCCGGTATTCTTTTCGGCAGTTTCAAGAACTGTTAATAGATTTACTTCATGGTTCTGTAATTTCTGACCAGTTGCGGTAATAGAACCTGATTTGTATCCGTTAACTTTTCTAATTTCATCCGGCGTCATGTTCAAACGGGAAGCAATTTCATCCATCAATGATTCTTGCGCAAAGATCGGCTGCGGCGAACCGAAACCTCGCATCGCACCGGTGTAAGGATTGTTTGTGTAAACTGCGCGAACATCCGTGTGAACGTTTTCTATTTCATAAGGTCCTGTTGCCTGAACAACCGTGCGCCACGTAACGAAAGGACTCATCGACGCATACGCACCGCCATCGGCAAGAATATCGATCTTCATCGCTTTAATCTTACCTGATTTATCGTAACCAACTTTGTAGTTCAAAATGTAAGGATGACGTTTGTACGATTCCAAAATCGATTCTTCCCGCGTATAACGAATTTTAACGGGACGATTAATTTTCATTGCGGCAACGGCTGCACGCGCAGAGAGGATGCACATTATATCGTCCTTACCGCCGAACGATCCGCCAAGATGAGCTTGCTGAATTCTAACTTTGCTTAAAGGAGAATTTAAAACTTGAGCAACAAATCTTCTTGTGGTGAAAGGGTTTTGAATGCTGCCGATCACTTTCACGCCAAGTGAAGTTTCGAGAGGAATCGCCACGACAGCTTCCGGTTCAAGATAAGAATGTTCGATCAACTGTGTTGAATAAGTTTGCTCTAATACAAATTCACTTTCCGCGAAACCTTTTTCGATGTTTCCTTTTCTAAGCGGATGATGAATTATAAGATTACTCCCCTCCTCCGGATGAATTAGAACTGCGTCCGGTTCTAAAGATTTTCGGGGATCGGTTAGAAGTGGAAGCGGTGTGTAATCAACTTTTATTTTCTGAACAAGCGTATGAAGTCTTGCTTCGGATTCTCCAACGAGCATCGCAAGCACATCGCCGGGAGTTACAACTTTCTCATTGCAGAAAATCGGCTGATCGTTTTTGATCATCCCAACCTTTTTAGCGCCGGGGACATCATCTGCAGTAATAATCGAAACGAGCGATTCATCATTTTCGATCGCGGAAAAATCAATTGAGTTTATCTTGGCATGAGCTTGAGGAATTCTCAACATTACGGCATGAAGCATTCCGGGAAATTTGTAATCGTCGGCAAATTTGGCACGCCCCGTAACCTTATCGATGCCGTCTTCTCGAATAACTGGTTTACCAACAACTGAAAATTCTTTTTGCATTAATTCTCATCCTGTCATTCTGAGAACAGACAAAGTCTTTGCGAAAAATCTCTCATCTATGATTTTGAGATTTTTCAGAATGACATAATCATTTTAGTTTATTAAAAAGCCGTTCGCCTTGGACATAAATCTCATTCTTAATATTACTTTCGTCGGTGTTAAGCAATTGAAAGTCTTTCATCAGGTATTCACCGTTTTGCAGAACCGTTTCAACCGGATATTCCAACATACCATAAATATAATGCCCCCAGAAATTTTCCTTGTTCATCGGGGTCGGCGGTGTATAATTCCAAATGATCAGATCCGCTCTGTCGTCTTCGTTCAGAGTAGGGAAATCCAAAAAATATTTCTTAGCGAATGCAAGCTGATCAAAATAAATTTTCTTTACCAGGGCGGTAGAAACATCAGAACTGTTTCCTTGATGGCGCGACAGTAAATAAATTTGTTTCAGCGAGCGAGCAATGTTGGAATGCATACCATCGGTTCCCACAAGAAACGGAATGCTTTTGGGAATTCTGCCGAACTGCGGCAGTCCGACCGAATTATTTAAATTGGAATCAGGACAGAATGCAAGCGCACTTTCATGATTGCTGATCGTTACAAAATCTTTTTCCTTCAAATGTACGCCGTGTACCAAAATACTTTTTGAATTAAGCAGCTTATATTTTGTTAGCCGTTTGATCGGTGATTTACCGGTATATTCAATACTAAGTTTGTTATCAATTTCATCTTCCGCAACGTGAATGTGAATTCCAAGATCAAACTTTTTCTGAATCTTGTGCGCTTCGGCTAAAACATCATCGGACAATGTAAACGAAGCGTGAAGACCGAGCATTGCGCGGTAATCTCCGTCAAGTTGCGAAGTGTGGAAGTTCTTATTCTCCTCCAACCCTTCCATCGCTTTATCGAGACCGTTTCTATCCGTGCATTCAAAACAAAGAACACCGCGAATTCCAAACTCATACAAAACATTTTGAATGATTCTTAAACTTCCTTTGATCTGGTCTTGTGATGAATGATGATCAAAAATGTAGGTAACACCGTTGCGGATCGATTCCAGCGCCGCCATTTGTGCAGATGCTTTGATCATCTCCGCATCGAGCGCACGGTCAAGCTTCCACCAAAGATTTTTTAGAACATTGTGAAAATTATCGAACTTGCCTTTGAGCGGTAACCCTTTTGCGAGACGCGAATAGATATGATCATGAAAGTTGACAAGCGGCACCGTTAAAACTTTGCCGAATGCGTTGTATGAATTTTTGTTCACGCGATTCGGGTTTTTCAAAAAGGTTTGGAAATTCTTCGGCCGGATTTTTGAAATGCAGCCATCTGAAATAATCAAGTCTCCAAATAACGGCAGAACATCACTCCCCACTATCGTGCAAATCCAAGCATTCTCAATTGTTGTTGTCTTTTTCATCGTTTCCAATTCCTTTCTCGGAGAAATAATTTTAGCTGGTTTTCAATCCAACTTTATTATTGAATTCATCAATAAGAGCATCCCACTTTGGCGCTATGGTCAATCTTTCCTTCCAATAATTTTCATCATACCACTGAGCATTCAGTTCTTCAACCGTTTTGCCCTGCTGCTCAACCCAAGTAAAATATTTCAGGTTGTGAATTCGTTTCTTGTCGTAGTAGCTCAACTCATCGAAGTAATCTATTCCTTGTTTCTTCACTACCGAAGTCCAATCAACTTCTGCTTTCTGTTCGGAATATTTTCCCCATGTTTCGTTCATCTCTTTCAACCGCGAATTATAAAGTTCTTTTGAATCGGTGAAGACTGTGAAGATTACATCGTTCTCGTTCATCTCATAATACTTTGCAAGTTTAACCGCGCTAAGCAAATTGCCGATGGAAGAAATTCCCAGCCACGATAATTTTGAAATAGTACTTTTGCTTACACCGCTTCTCGATAGCCATTTCTTTCCGGCTTTTTCATTGAACAATCTTAAAACGCGTAACGGGTCTTCATCATCAATAGCACAAACGGCGTCTGTGTTTTTTACATTGTGAATCCACGGAATGTGTTTATCGCCGATTCCTTCAATCCTGTGAGCACCGTAACCGTTCATCAGTAAAGTTGGGCATTGCAAAGCTTCCGTTGCAACCACTTTAACGTGAGGATAAACTTCACGCAGATAATCTCCCGCTGCAATTGTTCCGGCAGAACCGGTTGCACTTACGTATCCGCTGACGTGCTCGCCGTCTTTTTTGATTTGGTTGAAAAGTGTTTCGATTGTCGATCCGGTTATTTCGTAATGCCAAACGGAATTTCCGAACTGTTCGAACTGGTTGAAGATCAAATATTCATCGCTCTTTTTTACCAGCTCGTGACATTTATCATAAATTTCTTTTACGTTGCTTTCACAGCCGGGCGTTGCGTAAATCTCGGCACCAATTTCTTTCAGCCAATCAAATCTTTCTTTGCTCATTTCTTCAGGAAGAATTGCAACTGCATGAACCGACAGCAATGCCGAATTAAACGCACCACCTCTGCAAAAATTTCCCGTGGACGGCCAAACAGCCTTATGATATTCCGGATTGAATCTTCCAGTAACGAGATACGGCGCCAAACATCCGTAAGTGGCACCGACTTTATGCGCACCGGTCGGAAAAAATTTCCCAACCAAACCAATTATTCTTGCTTTAACTCCGGTTATCTCTTTCGGAATTTCTACAAAGTTTATCCCGCCAATCCGTCCCGTCTTAATATCATTCCGCCAATTTATTCTGAACAAGTTGAGAGGGTTTACATCTTCAAGTCCAACTTTCTCCAATTTCTTTTGGATCGACTGCGGGATGGTCTCCGGATTTTTCAACTGATTGAATTTTGGAAGTACAATTTTTTGTTTCTTACATCGTTCTATCGTTTTGTTTAGATAGTCTTCGTTCTCAATTTCCCATGACCAGTTATGCATAAAATTTCCTTTTAGTTTAGTAGGGAACGGTCTGCCCGCTTCCCGTCTCGCCTCCCGCTTCGCTCGCGTAGCGAGTCTGCTTGCCGAGGCGAGTGACCGTTTCCAGATTTCCTATTTTTGAAAGGGTCTTAGACCCTTCTTTACAATACAAAAAAATATTTTTTTCGGATGGGTCACATTTATCCGCCGCACTTAGGCGGAGACCCATCCTAACGTTAAGAATACAAATTCAATAAAACTTTTTCCGGTGTGAGCGGTGCGGAAAATTTTATTTCCAAATCCGGCTTGAATGCACGCATCGCATTCAACAACGCAAAGTAAGCGCCGATACCGTACATGAACGGCGGTTCGCCAACTGCTTTTGAATTTAATGGTCCAAATGGATTCGGTGCGTTTTCCAAAAATTGAACTTTAATTTCTTTTGGCACAAAATGAATGTCCGGAACTTTGTATGTGGAAAGTGCGTCAGTTAGAAGTTTGCCCTCGTTGTTCCAGATTAATTCTTCCATCGTCATCCATCCGATTCCTTGAGCGATTCCGCCTTCCGTTTGTCCGAGATCCACCACTTTGTCAATCGATCCGCCGAAATCATGAACAACTTTTACCGAATCGAATTGATATGTGCCGCGCAAACAATCCAATGTTACCTCAATAATTGCAGTGCCGTAAACATGATACGCGAAAGGCTTTCCTTTATTGGTTTTTGTGTCGAAGTAAATGTCCGGCGTTGAATGATGTGCTTGAGCCGTTAAGCTGATTCTGTTTCTGTACGCAATCTGAATCAATTGATCAAACGTAAGATCGGTCTTCCCGCCGTTATTGTAAATAACTTCATCCTTAATTTCGATTTGTGAAGAAGTGCCTGCTTTCAATTCTTCAGCAGCAACGTGACGCAAACGTTCTGTTAAAATTTTACACGCATCGATTATTGCAAAGCCGTTCAGATCGGCTCCTTTACTGGCTGCTGTTGGCGATGTGTTGGAAATTCTCGAAGTGTTTGTCGAATCAATCTTGATTCTCTTCTCGCTGATTGAAAGCGACTTCGCCGCAATGATTCGCAGTTTGGCGTTCACACCTTGCCCCATTTCAACAGCGGCTGTGCTGATAGTTACGCTTCCATCCGTATAGATGTGAACAAGTGCGGATGCTTGATTAAGAAAAGTTGTTGTGAATGAAATTCCGAAACAAACCGGCATAACCGCAACACCTTTTTTGACCAGCTTGCTGTTGGAATTAAATTCTTTCACTCTCTTATAGATTTCGTTTTTGCTGAATCGTGTTTCTATTTCGTAAAAACACTTTTCTGCATGAGGTTGAACAACTCTTTGCCCGTACGGAAATTCATTTCCTTCGCTAAGCAAATTTTTCTTCTGAATAACCGATGGATCAATTCCCATTACTTGTGCAGCTTTATAGATAGCAGATTCAATTACAAACATACCTTGCGGCCCCCCGAAACCTCTAAACGCAGTAAACGGCGGAAGATTCGTTCGGCAGCTCAATGCGGTTGCTCTAACATTCGGTACGAAATAAGAATTCGTGCAATGGAAAAGTGTTCTATCCAAAATAGCCGGCGAAAGATCTGCCGCAGCGCCTGCGTTTTGATAGAACGTTGCCTGGTATGCTAAAATTTTTCCTTCCTTATTCAAACCAATTTTGAAATCAGATGAGTAAGGATGCCGCTTGCCTGTCATTCTAATATCTTCTTGACGAGGTAGAACCAACTTGACGGCAATATTTAATTTATAAACTGCAAGCGCCGCCATCACCGCCCAAGGTGTGGCTTGATCTTCCTTTCCTCCGAAGCCGCCGCCGAGACGTGCAACATCGACTTCAACTTTATGCATAGGTAGTGCAAGCACGCGCGCAGCAGTTCGCTGAACTGCAGTTGGACCTTGAGTCGCAGAAATAATTTTTATTCCGCCGCCTTCAATTGGAATTGCAACCGAACCTTGAGTTTCAAGATACAAATGTTCTTGTCCGCCGCTTTCCACTGTATCCTCAACAATGTAATCGCAATTGCCCCATGCCCGGTCAACATTTCCGATTTCAAAAGTTCTCGGCGGAATGATCAGTTCGTTTTTCTTCGCAGCTTGTCTGGGATCAAAAGTTGCCGGGAGCTTTTTGAATTCACCTTTTATTTTCTTAACCGCATCGTGTGCATGAATAAACGAATCAGCAACAACTAAGGCAATGGGATGACCGATGAAATGAACTGTATCCTCGGCAAAAAGATTTTCGTCCGGTACTATTCCGCCAATCTGATTTTCACCGGGAATATCTTTTGCGGTAAAAATTCCTCTCACGCCTTCTGACTTGAACGCACTTGAAAAATCTATCTTTTGAATTTTCCCATGCGCAATCGGAGAATAATATACGTATCCGTACAACACTCCTTCGGGTAGGGCAACGTCGTCAATAAATAACGACTCGCCGCGAACATGCCGTATGGAATCGGTATTGCTCAAATCAATTTCTCCCGTTTGAATTGGGAACAGGCAGCTCAATCTGTTCCGGAAACAATTTTACAAAATGTGCGTATATCAATTGACGCAGCAGCAGACGCTTGTACTCTGCAGAACCGCGTGCATCGTTGATTGGCGAAATTTCCGTTTGGGCGATTGATGCAGCTATAAGAACCGTTTTTGTATCAACGGATTTTGACTTCAAGAATTTGCACGCCTTTGCGAGATACAAAGGAATTGGCGCTACACCTCCGGCGGAAATGTGAACAACAGAAATTTTTCCCTTTTCAAGTTCCAGATAAATGGAAGAATTCACGCTGGCTATATCTAAAAAAGTGCGTTTGGAAATTTTTTCGAAATTAAAAAAGAAATTTTTAGGCGGCACTTTGAAACTTACCGCTTCAATAATCTCATCCGGCTTCTTGTTGAGAGTTTTGTAACCTTTATAAAAATTCTTCAGAGCAACTTCCCGATTCTTTTTGCCGTTTCTCAAATGCACCACAGCATCGAGCGCCAATAGAATGTTAACCGTGTCGGCTATCGGGGATGCGTTAACGATGTTGCCGCCCACGGTTGCGCGGTTTCGGATAGGCATTGAACCGAAAAGATTAAAATACTCATTCCAATGCGGAAAGATTTTTTGCAGTAGATCCGAATTTTTGATTTCTTCTATTGTGACAGCGCCGCCGATTCTAATTCTATTTTTAGCCTTAATAATTCCTTTCAGCTTTTCATCGGCAGAAATAAAGTCGGCATTTGAACGGACTAAATCCTCCCATTTTTGAACGTACAAATCCGTACCGCCGGAGATAACAACTTTTGATTTTGCTTTGGTCGGTTTCGTTGGGATTTGTTTTAACCTTTTCGGAATATCTCGAAAATACTTAGGAACAAATTCTTTTGAGATCAGTTTTTCAAGATGTGTTTTAGCTTGGGTGCCGTTACCGGAAAATGCGACGTTGGCTTTTTCAAGAGCGCGTTTTATACCGGCATACCCGGTACACCGGCAGATGTTTCCGCCAATAGAATCAACCGCTCCGTCAATCTCAAACTTATCATGATTCAAAAAATATCCAGTCATAGAAACAACAAAACCCGGCGTGCAGAAACCGCATTGAGTTCCGCCTTCTTCCACCATTCCTTCTTGAACCGGAGTCAGCAATTCATTATTGATTCCTTCAACTGTTACAATATGTTTAGCATTAGCATCGCCAATCGGCATCAAGCATGAATTAACAGACTTATATTTCACCCGATTGCCGGCTACCTCGCCGACCAAAACCGTACATGCACCGCAGTCGCCTTCGCGACAGCCTTCTTTTGTCGCGGTTAGTTTTTTTTCTTTGCGGATAAAATCCAACAGAACTGTTGTAGGCAGCACACTCGTTTCTACGAGCTGATCATTAAGGATGAATTTGATCATGAACACTCTTATCGTTTCACTAAAACATTAGAACTATCTTTGTACAGCAATCTATATTAAGTCGCAGCGACTTTAATTCTATTTCATCCAACAAAAAATTAATATTTTACCACACGGAAATCAAAGAAGAATTATGTTTAAAGAACTCGAACTCTGGCAGAAAAATCTGATTGGATTAAGTATAAGCCAATTTCTTTACCGCGCTGCTACACGAAGTTTACTGCCTTACTTGCCGTTATTTATCAAGGAATTGGGGAAAACCTCGTTCGGGGATACTGCAATTTGGTCCGGCTGGATTTATTCATCACCATTTATAATTTCTTTTTTTGTTACGCCGCTCTGGGGCAGTTACGGCGATAAATACGGAAGAAAAAGAATCACTTTGTTTGCCGCATTCGGTTTTGCTGCTGCACATTTTCTTATGGGAATGGCAAATTCACTTCCGATGTTATTGGTCTTCGCGTCGTTGCAAGAAGCATTCGGCGGATTTTACCCTGCGTCTGTTTCATTGGTTGCAGCGAACACACCAAAAGAAAAAACTTCTTATGCATTGGGAATCTTGCAGTCATCAAGCGCGGCAGGCAATGTTGTCGGCCCGGTTTTCGGCGGATTGCTCGCATACTTTGTCGGTTACCAATCTGTTTTTTTTATCGTCGCTTTCTTGGTAACCCTTGGCGGTTTTGTTATTCTTTTCTTTGTCGAAGAGAAAGAATTTGTAAAGGAAACTCATGAATACTTCACCTGGATCAAAAATCTAAAATATATTCGAATGAACAATTTTTTAATCTCGTCAGTCCTTTTTCTATTCATTTATTCCGTAGGAGTTACATTACTAAGACCAACGTTCGCGCTGTTTATTGATTCGCTTGCGCACTCACCGCATAACTCATCTGCAATCGCGGGAACTTTCTTTACAATCTTTGGCGCAACGGCAGCGATTTCTTCTGCATGGCTTGGTAAGATCACAAAAAAAATTGATGTGACGAATCTTATAGTTTCCATGTCCGTAATAACCGCAATTTGTTTTTTGCTGGTTCCGGTTTTCAATTCCCTTTTTACAGTTGCGGTTATTCTGGCTATCTGCGGTTTTGTCATCGGATTGATTTTGCCTTCCATCAACACGTTAATCAGCAACAACGTTTATGAAAACAGAAAAGCCGGTGTATTTGGAATCGGGTTCAGCGCTTCGACTTTGGGAAACCTGATAGGCGGAATTGCAGTTGGCTATTCGGTATCATTTCTCGGTCTGGAAATCCCTTTCGTCTTATCGGGAATGCTCTTCTTGACCATTCCTCTGATTCGAATTGTCCTCATTAAGAATAACCGGAAATGATGCGCGTTTGCGCTAAGACAAGTCCGGCATTACCAATGCATTGCAGATAATTTTATTCGGTGAAGTTAAACGAATGTTTCCTTATATTTATTCGAAAGCATGCTGACGGTGTTAGATTTATATGCCTAATCGACAAAAATATTCTCCTCTCAACTTATCGTTTACCGGATTATCATTTGAGAATCACTCAAATAAAATAAATAAGCAAGAGGCAGAAAATGAAAGTTCGATGTTTATTTCTCGTTTCATTTTTCTTCATGGGCTTAAGTATTATAACGGCGCAGATCGATTATTCAAAACCGGAAGTTGTTGCTGAAAAATTTCTGGATCTTTATTTCAAGGGGGACTGGTTTAGCGCTTGCAAACTTTACGGATTGCAGGAATGCGAAGATCAGATTTCGTTCATGTTAAAAAAGATGATGACAGACGACGATTATGTTGACGAGGGAACGTGTACATTCGAAATTGATAGCTGCGTAGTTGACAAGTCCAAGAATACCGCAAAATGCTACTTCACTAAAACTTGTTCAACAGATACTACCCCGAAGAAGAACCATATAAAGTTAAAAAAGGTTGACGAAAAATGGGTTGTAGAATACATTTACCGGCGCGATAAATATTTATGAACCCTTGCAAGATTATTTTGTTTTAATATATTGAACTGTAAAAATTCCTTCGGATATACTAAAATTTATGAAAGAGAATTTGCGAAACAAAAAATTTTGGTTTGAACATCGGAACGAACCTCTTTTACCCCGTCCGCTTTTTTTAAAACGAGTTCTGAAACATTTTGCAATCGGTCTTCTTATTATTTTCGTTTCGTTGATGATCGGCGTCTGCGGTTATCATTTCCTGGAGAACATCGGTTGGATCGATTCGCTGTTAAATGCTTCGATGATTTTAGGCGGAATGGGTCCTGTGAACGAGCTTCACACAGACACCGGTAAAATATTTGCATCGCTGTACGCTCTGTTTTCCGGTATAGTATTTCTTGTTACGGTCGGGATTATACTCGCTCCGGCTGTTCACCGCTTGCTTCATAGCCTGCATGTTGATGAAAAAGATAATGACTAATGAGGTGATCATTTTGAAGGGTGTTTCTCTATCGGTAAAAAAATCGAACAACATAAATCCGGCTTCAAAAAAGGAAAAACCAATATGAAAAGATTTTTTAATGCTGTAATCTTGATTGCAGTAATTGGCGGATTAGGATATTTTGTTTGGCATAGATGCAATAAGAAAAACGGAACTGAAACCAAGGAAACAACTTTTAATATCTACTTGATTTCAGATACCGGCACCAACGTTGAAGGCGAAAAAACCATCTGCAATGATATAGTAACACCGGTATCAAAAACAGTTATCGTTGAAAAATCGGAAATTGAAGCAGCGATGAACGAACTTTTTGCCCAGCGTGATACGCTTCAACTGCACAACTATATTCAAGGACCGGGTTTGCTGCTGTTTAATGTTTCCGTTGCCGATAACGTTGCCGAGGTTTATATAACCGGCGACTTCAGAATTCAGATAAAATGCGACATCGACAGAATTCGTCATCAGCTTTACGATACCGCGAAACAATTCAAAGATTTACAAGTCAAATTCTACATCAACAACGAACCCCTGGATAATTATCTTGCGATCGCTGAAAAGGGATTTCAATAATGGCTTGGTTCTATATTTTTGTTGCCTCTATTTTCGAAATAAGCTGGGCAGTTGGATTAAAGTACAGCCAAGGTTTCACTCAACTTAAATCATCCGTATTTACAGTCATAACGATGATCTTGAGCTATGTTTTTCTTGCGCTTGGCGCAAAAGAACTGCCGATTGGAACGGCTTACGCGGTATGGACCGGCATAGGCGCAGTGGGAACAGCCATCTACGGAATTCTTTTCTTCAGCGAACCGAAAGAGCTTCTGAGAATTGCATTTATTTTTTTGATTGTAGTTGGGATTGTGGGTTTACGTTTAACATATAAAAATGTTTGATCGATGAAAAAACTTTCACACGACGAAATTTCTAAAAACAGAAGCAAAGTAGAAACTTTACACTTGGTGAATAAACTTCCGGTCTATGTTGTGCTGAACAGTATCCGTAGCAGCTACAATGTCGGCTCTATTTTCAGAACATCCGACGGCGCTATGATACAGAAACTTTTCCTTTGCGGCTACACGCCTCATCCGCCAAAGAAAGAAGTTCTTAAAACCGCTCTCGGTTCTCAAAACAGTGTGGACTGGGAATACGCTAAGAACGCAAAAGATGTTATTACTGAATTGAAAAAAAGCGGAGTAAAAATCTGCGCGCTGGAACTTACCGAAACGAGCGTTCCGCATTATAACCTTACAAAAGAAATTTTTCCGATGGCATTGCTTATCGGAAACGAAATAACCGGTGTATCGCAAGAACTGTTGGACATGTGCGATCTCTCAATCGAAATACCGCAATACGGAATAAAACAATCTTTGAATGTAGCGGTCGCATACGGCATTGCGGTTTTTGAGTTGAGAAGAGTTTTTGATATGTAGCTTACTTAAGTAAAATCATCTTCTTCATTTCAGAATAAGAGCCGGCTGAAAGTCTATAAAAATAAACCCCACTTGGTAAATTTGTCCCAGCTTGTCCCGACTTGTCGGGATCAAACTTCACTTCGTAATTACCCGGAGATTTTTCTTCATCAACCAGCGTTGCAACCTCTCTTCCTAACAAATCATAAACTTTCAACACTACATTGTAGGTCGAAATTCCATTTCGACCATTAAAAGGAACAGAAAATTTTATTGTTGTGCTTGGATTGAAGGGATTGGGTAGATAGAAAACTATGAAATACCTTTTTCGGAATTATAAAATTCCCTTGGAGAAATTATACTAATATTTTTGTATTTCTTAAGTACAAGCAAATCTTTATCACCGGAAATAATAACATTTGCTTTAGCTGCTACAGCGGTCTCGAGTATGTTATTATCATCCTTGTCTCGGCAGATCTCACTTGGAGAGATAAAAGCAGCAATAAGAACATTAGTATCAAGAACAATTATCATGATACGGTTTCAAAAATATCTTCATCAGATTTAAATCCTCTACCCTTGGCTTTCGGGATCATTTTTTTTCTGATAGTTCTGAACTTGCGAATAAATAAATAATCTTCTATAGCTTTTTTAACAAGTTCGCTTTTTGATAGTCCCTCTTCTGCAGTAACCAATTCCAATTCTTCATTTAACTTACTGGGTAAATTAATCTCAATCATCTGATTCACAATACAACCTCCTTTCTTTCAAAAGAAAGTTAAAAAAATAATCTTAAAGATTCTATGGAAGAATCTTCGTACTCTGCCCGTTTGATAGCGCTTTGAGTTTCAAGTGCAATTGCCCAGCGGTAATCTAGAACCGCATATTGGTACTGCTGTCGTTTTTCAAAACAAGTTGCACGGAGATTATATCCTTCAGGTTCTTGGGGGATGGCGGTGATATATTTATTCAATTGATCGATAGCTTCGCCGTAGCGGCCGTTCTGCATGTGGTTTAACGCAGTGGTTCTGAATGTTTGAACATCTATTCTCTGTTGGGATTTTGAAATCTGCGGTAACAGAATTAGTAATAATACGGTAAGAAATTTTAGACTATATACGCGCATGTTCTCCAAGAAAAATTCCACAGATTCTTTTACTGCCCACCAGACGAGTATATGATTCGGGCATGTTTTTCCGACTTTAATTTATGAGGCGAATCTAAAAAGGTCATTTTCAAATTTTTCTACTGCTAATTTATACCGGAATCGTAACTTTTGGGCAACTGAAATACCTTTTTAGAGTGCTACCAATATGCCGCTCCTATCGGAGCTTTTAGAAATGGCGTTCTTCGCGTTATTTTGTAGTGTTCATAGTCCCGGAGGGACGAAATATTGGTAGAAAGGTTGTCCCCTCCCTTAGTTTAAGCTCCAGAGGAGCGACATATGTCGAAGGTATAAAATTATTTCAACCTTCTTTTGCGTAACATGATACTATTTAATTAGTAACATCTTCTTGGATTGGAAAAAACCGTTAGTGCTGAGCGTATAGAAATAAACCCCGCTTGGTAAATTTGTCCCAGCTTGTCCCGACTTGTCGGGATCAAACTTCACTTCGTAATTGCCGGGAGATTTTTCTTCGTTAACAAGCGTTGCAACTTCTCTTCCTAGCAAATCGTAAACTTTCAACAAAACCTTGTTGGTCGAAATTGAATTTCGACCTACGGAAGGAACAGAATATCTTATTGTTGTTGTTGGGTTAAATGGATTGGGGTAATTTTGCAAAAGAGAAAAATCGGTTGGAAAGTTATTTTTCTCATTTTTAACATCGGTTATCATTTCAGAAATTGGACGGCACCAAACCCCACTACCGTCTGTACCAGCATATAAATATGAACCTGAGGATGCTAAAGAAAGTATTAATGTATTTCTTAAGCCGGAATTAACTTCTTTCCAAGAAGCTCCATTATTCTGTGAAATAAAAACACCTCCTTCAGTTCCAGCAAATATATTTCCATCACTAATAACCAATGAGTGTACATTAACATTTGACAAGCCACTATTTGCCTCACTCCAATTATTACCATAATCAGTAGAAATTACGACTCCGCCGCCGTTACTTCCCGCAAAAATTGTTGACCCGTTTGCCACAAATGAATATATGTTAATGCCACCAATTGAAGTCCAACTAGCACCATTATTTGTAGAAACATACGTCCCCCCCATCTGTCGAGTTCCTACAAAAATTTTAGTGTTAATAACAGCAATAGATGTTACATATGTATTTGTGGGAAACCCATTATTTATTGCTGTCCAACTCGCTCCGTTATCGGATGAAAGAAAAACTCCGATACCTATACCGCCAGCGAAAATATTTGAACCGCTAACAGCCAGAGCTGTGGTTGAGTTACCACCATCAGCGAGACCATTAGAAGCTGGATTCCAGATTAAGCCATCATTAGTCGAAAGAAACAATCCACCATTAAGTAAAGCAGCAAAAATATTTGAGCCGTTTAAAGCAAGGGATGTTACACCACTTCCAATTGACAAGCCTGAATTTCTAGCAGTCCAATCAGAACCATTACCCGTTGAAAAGTATATTCCATTGTTTGTGCCAGCAAATATGTGTGACTGATTCGTAACAATAGAATTTACAGCTACATCACTTAACCCCTCATTGGCTGCATACCAGCTACTACCATTATCAGTTGAGCGAAAAACACCACTACCTTCCATACCTACAAAAATGGTTGTACTATTTATCAGTATTGAGTTCGTTCTGGAAGAAGGTAGATCTACATTCAATAAATTCCAATTTGTTCCATTGTCCGTGGAAAGATAAACCCCACTTTCGGTACCCGCAAAAATGTTTGAACCGTGGACTGCAAGTGAGAAAATGAAATTAGCCCGAAAACTTAAATTAGTCCAATTGTTCCCGTTATCTGTTGAAAGAAAAATTCCATGAAAATATGTACCCGCAAAAATATTATTTCCGCTAATTGTCAATGAAGATATTGAAACATTATTCAGTCCCCCCGTCATATTTGCTGAGTTCATTGCAGTCCAATTGGTACCATTATTTGTTGAAAGGAAAACTCCGCCGGTAGTCCCAACAAAAATATTGGAGCCGTTTACTGCGAGTGAAAATACATTTGTACTTGTCAATCCAGAATTTACAGCACTCCAGCTTACTCCGCTATTAGTAGAAAGAAATACTCCCCCGTAAGTTCCAGCAAAAAGGTTAGAGCCACTAACAGCAAGTGCCCTCACCTCCATTCCGCCTCCAGTTAAACCCGAACTTGCTGATATCCAGCTTGTACCGTTATCCGTTGAGCAATAAACACCACTGAAAGTTCCGGCAAATATATCTTGCCCAACAAAACAAATTGAAGAAATCTGTGTTTTTGGAAGCCCTGAGCTAACTGAAGTCCAATTTATTCCGTTGTTTGTTGAAAAATATATTCCCCCTTCTTTGGTGCCTACGTAGATATTCGAACCATTAGCTGCTATGCATTCAACAGAAGAATTTGCATAGGGACCATTTGTTACCCACTGAGCTTGAGATTCAATCGAAACAAAAAATAAACTGCAGATAAAAATTGCTCTAAAATAATTTCTCATGAGTATTATCCTTGTAGTGTTTCCATTACTTAATAAGCATAAACTTTTTTGTTTGGATAAATGAGCCAGCTTGAATTCGATAAAAGTAAACCCCGCTTGCTAAATTGCTTCCATCAAATTCTACTTCATAATTTCCTAAAGATTGTTCCTTGTCAACGAGAGTTGCTACTTTCCTCCCAAGAACATCATAGATTGAAAGATTTACTAAACTTGTTTGCGCTAACGAATATTTTATTAAAGTAGTTGGATTGAATGGATTGGGATAGTTCTGGTATAAAAATGAATGTATCGGAAGAGAAACAGTTGGCAAACTTATACTGCTCAAAACGTTCAATGATTGATCACTTTTTAACAAACTACCAAGAGTACCGATATAAACAAAACCTGAAGAATCAATTGCAAATGATCCTTTCAATCCGAGAGATTGCCGAGCTTTACCTGTATCTGACATAAAATAGATTTTCCCATTATAATACGTTGAGAAAATAATGTTCTTGAAAAGTGCTACTGGATTATAGCCTGAAAACTTTTGATAATCCGCACCGTGAAAAAGTGCACACCAACTATCACCTGAATTTGTTGATATGAATAGATGGGGTATTGAATCCGATACTTCAAATAAAGGATCTTGAGAATGTCTTCCAACTGAACTTGCTATGACCCGTCCATTTGAACTGGTTGCGAGATATGCCACTGTCGTGTCCAAAAGACCTTTATTAGTATAATGCCAAGTTTGTCCCCTATCCTTAGAACGGGCAACACCACTTCCACCGCCATAGTATTCACCTGAACCAGCAAATAAATATCCTTCGGCAGATTTCGTAAACGTACCTATGCCTGTTCCACCTAACCATTGACCAGTTGAATCCCAATCTGGTCGAATACCTTTATCGGATTCATACCAGGAAACGCCTGAGCCTCTGGAGGAATATATACCTTTTCCAATCACGCTTACTAACACATCAGTTGAATCTTTGGGAAATATATCTCCGACATCTGAAAGATCGATATTGGATTCCCACGTTGTTCCTTTATCTTTAGATTGGAATAAACCCCAAAAAGGTCCACTAATAAACCAGTAACCTTGCTTGGTAACAGCTATTGAACCAATCCCACATGGTGGTAACGATGCTGGTTGTAACCAGGTGTTGCCCGCATTCGTTGAGTAGAAAAGCAAAGACGCATTTGAATATTGTTCACTCGTAACTGCTAGTATCTCTTGACTGGGTGCTACTAGGAGCTTTATAACATAATGATTAGGAAACGAAAATACCTCATGAAAAGTTAAGTTAGTACTTTGAGCCACAAGAACATTAGAAACCATAAGAAATGACATTGTCATCAGATGAAGTGTTTTCATTTCGGTAGTACTCCCGAATAAATGGTTGGCGGCATTTATTCTTTAACTTAAGAATCAATTTCACAAATTATCCTTTGGACTTTTTAACTGAGTTTTTTCTTACAAAGTGGGCATGTAATCTTGCCAGACGCACAAGAAAAGCATATGAAGTGGCCTTTCTCACACACTTTACCACCGCTAACTTCTTTTTCTTTACCGCAACTCGAACATATTCTCTTAGCCATGATCTTCTTCCTTATTTAGTTGTTTATTATTTATTTCTGCAATTTTAGTCCATTTGCATCCCGAAGTTTGTTAGTAGCGATGCGGATGATATCAACAATCCACCATATATAAACGCCACCAGCTGTAATAAACTTTATGAAACCGTCTTTGGTATAACCTAGATAGAATCTATCAATGCCTGCCCAACCTAAAAAGATTGAAAGAAGCAAGGCAACAGTCCAATTCTTAGGTTTAATGCGATCAAGCTCAAGAATGACTTTGTTTGCTTCTACAGCTTCCTCGGAATCGGAATAATCGTTTAAAACTTTTCGAAACGCTAACAGGGCTTCGTTTCGCTGACCTTCTCCAAGTATGGCATAACCCAAGCGAAGTTGACCTTCTGCAGTTGGAAAGACATTTAACGATTGTCTAAGTGATTGTTGAGCTGCAATGAAATTAGAAGAAACAAGATGAACAACACCTTTGGCTAAATGTGCGTACCCAATTAACATTTCAGGCGTATATACGATATCAGAACCATCATGTTTTTGAATTAAAGTGATCTGTGGATTAGAAGATTTTGCTGCTGTTGAAAGTTGTATAGCTTGATCACATTTCTGTAGAAGATTGACGCTTTCTTTTCTAATTTGAAGACCACCTTTGAAACCATCCCAAGCTCCTTTGGAGACAGTCATCACAAAACCATCATCGCTTGAATTAGAACTGGATTGATCCAAATCATCAATCATCTTCTTGAAAGGTTCAATTTGCACTTCCACTTCATCAATGAGTGAAATTGCTGTTTTCAGATTTAGCTGATTTGATTGTTCCATTATATTTTCCTTGATAATTATTTTATGAATCTATTTATCTGGAAGATTTGTATGGCACCTTGGGCATCTAAATGCACCAGTACCTAAAAATCCTGTCTTCTCAACACATGATGAGCAAACCCAAAACCCACATTTTACGCAGTAATACATTTTCTCTGCCCACTCTTCAGTTTTGCAGAAGACGCATTTCACTTTTGGCATTTCCCACCCTAAACTGTTAGTAAAATAAATTGTCTCTTTAAATATTATTCCCTCAAACCCTTTCCTTTGCGGAAAAATATTTTAAGATTTTTTAGTGTGGAAAAAGTCGGACTACAAATACGTTAATAAGGTTGGTCTTTGGTTGGTTCGTACAGCTGAAATTATCGATTTTTTGCTACATTATTGGGTGGTTAACTAAGGTGTCACATTCGCAGCGTTAGCGGTAATTAGCCATATCTAATAATCTTTTTATTTCAGTAATAAATTCCTTCATCTCAGCAAACATTTCTTCAATTTCTTCTTTATCAAAATTGATATAAGTATCGTAATCGCTTTTCGTTCTTCTGTTATACGCTTTGTTAATCATTTTGCCAAAACGTTCATCTACTTTTTTAGCATAAATAAAGTTTTTATTGAACCATCCTATTAATTGGGCGTGCTTTGATGATTCGAATTGATTAGCAAGTCCAACAGCTAATAACGAATAAAACATACCATAATAGATTCTATTTACGGCAGAGCGAAAACGATTGTTACCAATTAATAATTCGACATCTGAAACAGCTTCTTCCGCTTGCTGCAGCCGATACTTAATCAGTTCTATTCTGCTTTCATTATCAAAGGTCATGCGTATAAACCGGAATTTATTGCATTAATAAATATCGGCTGTCTGCCCCGTAAAGAATTAATTTCATTTTGTGAAATAATATGGGCATCAATTAGAATATTATATTTCAAATTAATATCATAGCACAAATCGAGAATCTTATTCTCATCATTCCAATTATATTCTCTGTCCAGAATTATTAGCACATCATAATCCGAGTCTTCCGTTGAGTTCCCTTGGGTCTGTGAACCAAATAAAATGACCTCTTTAACAGCATCGCCGAAGTTATCAAGCAGATGCTTTTTAAGCGCCTTTAATATGAAATTACGATCCATGATTATTTCTCTATATTCATTCTAAATTGTAAATACCGGCTGACAGCTTTTCTATATCTCTTCTTAAAAGATGAGGTCTAATAATTTTTATCGGTTCATCAAGCATTTGGTCAAATGAATTTGTCTGTTCCAACAGTCGCTTTCCAATTTTAGACTAAACTTATTTATTCACTTACTTAAATTCAATACACATACATGGATTACTGATTCATTCCAGCATTCAACTTACAACCTTCAACCGCATCCTACTTCAACTTCCAAAATCATTTATTCCAGTATTTGTTTCTGGTAGGATAATTCACAAACTTATCTCCGTCCCAATAAAGAATAGAGTTTTTCAGCTTGTTAAAGTAAGTGGAATCTAACGGTTCTTTGAAAACACCTTTTTTGTACAAATCATCATACCGCTTTTGAAACCAATTGGTAGGGATAATGTTTCTAATTTGCATTTTCTCATCGAAACTGTATACAATTCCAACCGTAGCATGATCGTTTTCTAAATGCACTTCTTGCGTTGTAACTATGAATCCTTTATCAGTTTTTTCAAGCTGCCTTATCTCAACTACGTTTGTCCCCGAAACACGTTCATGATAATTAGTTACTGGCAATAGCAAATAATAAAGGGCATTACCTTTATTCTCACTATCGGATGATAAAAATGCGTTCTTATCTAAAGCGCCTTGTAAGTTTCCAGACCCTAATATCATAATGACTGGCCGCTTGTAGTCATTGCTGGTTCCCCCAAATATTAGACTATTTTCACCTCTATGATCAAAGTCCTCACATAAGTCAGTTAAAAACCATCCAGAGTGATAAATGGATGAAAGTATTTTCCCATTTGCTGGATTAATCTCTGAAACAATAGTCATTGCATAGGTTTTATCATTCGCTAAAACAAACAGTTTCTTGTTGTTACCAATTTTAGTTGTGAAGAAATCCTCAATCTGCCATTCAGTTCTTTTCCAATTAGGTATCCATTTTGAGTGAATATCTTCCGGACTCGTAACCCAGCGTTTTGTACCGTCTGAATTAAAACAATAAAGTGAATCTGTTCTAAATAATCCTCTGGTAGTAAAATCTCCAGATACCAGAACTTCATTCTTACCATCCGCATCAAGATCATTAATGTTCAAGTATCGTTTGTTCGGGTACCACCATTCCATTAATTGTTCACTTTTAATTTGCGGAATTCCATATGCCGCTTTTTGCCAAAGCACTTCACCGCTGCTATTGTAAATATTAAGTGCACCATTTTTCACTTCAGCATAGACCGGATTATCATCCTTTACGCTTTTCTTAATAGTTATGAACAGAAATGCAATTGCCAAAAGCGATACTAAGCCTAAACTTCCCAACTGCAGTGGATTCCGTTTTAGATAATAGAGCAGACCTTCGAGTGAAAGTATATTTGGTCTTTCAACAATTTCCGTCTTGCCATTATAAACTTGCACCGTTGTTGATTTTTCTGAAAGAAGTTTTCTCTCTTCGGAATTACTTAGCCGTTGGTAAACTCGACGCGCAATCTCTTCATCGTTGCTTGTACCCGGCCGGTTAATTCCAGCCGCTAAATCCACATATATTTTACTATAAGTATCATAGATTTCCTTGCAAACCGAACAACTGTTTATGTGCGCAAGAATTTCATCCTTCTCTGCATCGTTGAGGACTTCGGGCTCTAAAACAAATTGTTCTATTTTGTTTTCTTCGATGTGCAATGTTAATTCCCTTTCTCTCACAAATAAAAAAGATTCATCAAAATAATGCTACTCCATGAGTTAACCCCACGATTTATCGTGGGGTAGCAAAGCAGTCGGGAAAGGGCTTTAGCCATGATAATCAAACCCGAACTTCCTTGTGAATTCCTCATACCCACCTCTTGAAACTTATTCTAAGACCCTTCCACAATTATTAGTGACCCTTCCACAACATAAATTCGGAACAGTTACAAACTGTTCCTACTGTTATATATTTTATCAATCCGCCTCTCATGCGGAATTATTCCTTAGACATTAGATACAGCGCAAATTCTTTTCGCGTCTGCTTTATCAAATATTCAAATTTGTCTCTTATGATATCATGATAATCTTCAGGATTAATTTGCAGATATTTTGTGAGATAATCATAAAACGATACATGATTCTTCCCAAACGAAATCCAATCTCTTACAACATCGGCAATGGAAAGATAAACTGCTTCCGATTGCTGCCGCGTCAATTTACCGCGAGAGTAGTAATCAATAAAAATTCTTGTCTTAATCTTTTCCAGCACATTATTAGTTATCTGTTCAATCTCAAAAGTTTCATAAAAATTATTGGCAATCATTTCCTCAAAGGAATCGGTCTCGCCCGACGATTTTTCATCTGTAATTTCAAACACAGATTTGAAAAGGTAAACTGCATCCGAAAGTTTAATCTCTTTCCGAAATTCATTTTGTTGTTTTAACCAGCAGTAAAGAACTTCCAACAGTTCTGTGCTTGTTTTCTTGTTCAAACTTCTTTCCTTGAACTCTTTCAATAGTTTGATCAAATCTACATAAGGAAGGTTTTCGGTTTCATAATTCCCGGCTACAACAAGTACTTTTCCTAAAACGTTTTGTTTCGTTACAAACATCTCCGTCTTGAGAACAGTTTCTTTTATGTTCCGCTGGATCTTAAAACCTGTTGGATCAAGCTGGGCGTAAAGATGTGCTATTTGAACATAAGCTATCTTCAACAACATAGCTTTATATGCAAAGTAAACTTCATCGCTTGGGAGTTCATCAACGGATTGACGCAACGACGAAAAGAAATGTTTCAATGTTAGCAGATTATTTGCCCCGTCCTTCTCGAATACATCGGCAATACAATCGTACGCTAAATCATACAATGTAATACCGTGAGCCTGGCATAAACCTATGCTCAGCCTTCTAGTGTTGCGTACGTGCGATTCAATTACAACTCTCGATATACGTACCAACTCTATAATATCCTTGAAGTCATACTTTTCATGGAATATCCTGGATAGTATCCCCTTCAAATCTTCTAAGAAGAATTTCCCGCCTTTCCCCACAACTAAACCCGTCTTTTATTATGAATCCAAAAATAATTTAACGGAAAGTGTTCGAAGTATCAACTCTTTTTGTAACGGTATTCTCTTCTTAGAAAAGGTGCGGTTGATTATGAATCACAAAATCGAGAACACGTCTACCTACTACCTACTAGCTACTAAATACTAAATACTCCTTCCTATCCCGCATACGTAAAAAAACTTTCCCCGTTATCTTTTTGATGAATCAACAAAAGGTTCGCTCTCACTAATTTTATCAAAGTTCTCGATGCTCTTCTCTCGGAAAGATTTGCAGTCTTGCTCAACTCTTTAACCGTAATCGTTTCGTTTTTATCGAGATAATTAAAAACTATTTTCTCTTGATCGCCCACCACATAATGTGAAAGCGGTTTTTCGTTTGACCGCGACTGAAGAATTTTTATCATCTCTTTGCTGGCAAGAACACTTTTGTCGTTAATACGGACATAAACTTGCGCGGTATTCAAGTCAAGATTTGTTTTGTAGTCTTGAATTCGGTGAGGTTTGTTTCTCGATTCAAAAATCTGAACCGCTAAAACATCTTTGCGGTTAATTTCAAACCATTCGATTTGATATTTCACAGCGGGCTCGCAATATTTCTCGGCAGTTTCTTTGATCAAATCCGTATCGGCTTTCTCGCTTTCCAAACCGTACAAAGATTTATCGTCGTCAACACCCAGCAAAAGAAAACCGCCGCGTGTATTGGCAAAAGCAATCATTTCCTTTGCAATTTTTTCATACGAAGAAAATCTTTGCTTGAATTCGACGGTGAGTGATTCCCCCTGTTCAATCAGTTCAAGAACTTTTTTCCGGCTTAACATAAACTTCTAAATGTTAGTCTGGAATTTTTTTTACTTTCTTTGTTGAATCGGATTCCGTTTGAGGTTTCTTTTCTTCAAGTTGCTGCTTTCTAAGATTGATCTTTCTAACTGAATCATTCAAAGTATCTGCAATTGCCGGTTTTGTCGGTGCAATTTCCGTTTTTACGGCATTCTGCTTTTGGTTTTCTGCTTCTGTTTTAGCTTTATCAAGCTGCTGTTCGGCTTTCAGTTTCTCATCTTGGATTGTCTTCTCTCTGATTTTTTCCGTCTGATAGTAGGTGTACTTCCCCATTATCTTGGAAGTTAACGGCGACGTTCTATAGTCCGTGATAAGAAGACCATACGTTGCTGCAGCAGAATCGTTCTGTTGAAGGTTGTCTTCGTAAATCAATCCGATATAATAAATTGACTTTGGCGCGTAAGGCGATTTCGGATAATTCTTGTATATAGATCGAAACCCTTCGATTGCATCGTTATACTTTTTATCGAAGTATTTATTCTCCGCATCGATATAAAACGGTCTTGCCGGATCGTCGTCAGTTTTAACAGCCGCAGGGTGCTTTTCATCTTTCTTAGTCAGTCCAAGTTTT
Organism: Bacteroidota bacterium; assembly: GCA_023381535.1. Next base: position 10,984 of record JAMCSN010000250.1, on the reverse strand, counting down.
TCCGCCACCACCGCTCTCAACGGATCCTTCTCAAAATTATCGTAAATGTACCGGTACAAACTATCGGCTTTCAAAGTGTCGTTAATAGTTTCATAATAAGTCCCAAGAGCATACATCGTTTTAACTCTTACCGGTTTGGTTGGGAAATCTGATAGAATTTTTTTGAAATAGAAAAACGCCGAGTCGGGCACTTCAAGCTCCGAGAAAAACAAGCTTGCTAGACTGTACATTTCTTGACTCTCCAAAGTCTTAATTGAGTCGGCAGAAATTTTTGGTCTTACGGGCTTAGGTACTTTATTGATGGCAATCAGTTGCGCTAGAGTTAACCTTTTATTTTGCCTTAAGTCCTGGTAAGCTTTTGCAATTATCTTCTGTTGATAAATAAGCAACTGACCCTGACTTTGCTGGGGGGTCATTCCAATTTGCTCGGTTGTGTTCTGACCGGATTGTGCGCGCTGCTCTTCCAGCATTCTTTTGGCTTCGTCCAAATTTTCTTTAGCAGCCACATCGTAATCAACAGAATCGCGCTCAAATCTTAACGGATCTGATATGTAAAGTTGGCTTACTTCATAATTGGCTATCGAAGCTTTCAATTGGTTATACTTGTCTATGTTGCGCGTACGGTTTGCGGATTCGACTTTGATTTCAGCCGGCGCAAGAGAGCCGGAAGCTTTATTGTAATATTTGTAGGAGCTATCATAGTCCCGGACTTTTTTCTCGTAAATGTCGGCAAGTCTGAATTCGGCAATTCCGGCACTTTGAGTTTGCTTAAAAGTGGAATCAACTTCCAGATAAGTATCTATTGCAGTTTTAATCTGATTCTTATCGTCATAAATCTGCCCGAGTTCAATCATAACTTCATCTAAATTACTTCTGAATTTCCCGGAATAACGCAGATCATTTAGTTCGGCTTCGGCATCATCTATTCGATTTAATTTTTTCAGCAGTCTCGCATGTTCCAAACGGCTTTTAAATTCTGTATCAAACGAAGGCGAATATTTTTCAACGGATGCAAAAGTATCCAATGCTTTGTTGTAATCTTTCAATGTTTCGTAGATGCGTCCCAGTTCAAAACTAACCAGCCCAGTCATCTCCTCATCAGGCGAGTGAGCAATAAAGTTTATGCATTCGTCAACCGCTTTCGGATAATCTTCCCTAAAAAGAAAGAAGGAAATTTTTGTGATTGATGCGTCAACATATATTTTATCCTCTCCTTCCTTCTGAGCCACAACCTGAACACTATCAATTAGTTTCAGCCCGTCGTCAAAACTTCTTAACTGAAGATATGTCTTAGCCAGCCAGAGATTGTTTTCAAGCGAGAATTTTGATGGTCCGAGTGAAGCTAATTCCAAAAATTTTCTTTGCGCACGCGCGTATTCTTGTTGATAGTAAAGCGCCTTCCCGGTTATAAACATAGCGTCTGGAAAATAACTGGATTCTTTATCGTACTGAAGAATCTTTGAGCATTTTTCTATTACCCGTGTGAGGTCTTGTTTAAGTTGACCGGTCAATTGTGTACCGGAGCCGAAATTTGGATTCGTTGTCTGCCCAACGTTTCGGTTGGCTGTCTGGTTTGGGTTTTGATAATAGGGATTTGTCTGCTGTTGATTTTGATACGGATTTGTTCTCGTTCCCTGAGCGATATTACTCTGAATGTCATCGCGGAAAGCAAAAATATCTTTTCTCTGAGCTTTAATTTGTTCTTCAATGTTGTCGAAAAGAGTTTTGGCGTTGTAGTACGTGTTAAAGTAAGTTGTAAAATCACGCCACACACCGCAGCTTGAAAGTAAGATTGAGAGAATAACTAAAGATGCTGGCACAAATAGTTTTTTCCCGCCTAACCAGCTCGCCTCGTTTCTATCAGTCTTAGCGGGTCGAAACGGGAAGGCAGGTTTGATTTCGTAAAACATCACTTTTCCGTTATTGTGTTTGATACTAAACCGTAAAAACTATTATGCGCTAAATCCTCATTTTGTTTGTAAACAACAAGTCAAAAAGAATGGATACAATTTATAATGCCGAAGGTCCGGATTCATCGGTCCTTATTCGTATTACATCTGAAATATCCGTTATGAAAATTTTACCGTCGCCAACCTGACCCGTTTTAGCGGTACGGAGAATTGCATCAACAGCTTTTTCCGCCAACGCATCGTCAACAACAATTTCAAGTTTTATTTTAGGAACAAATTCTATTTGATATTCGCTTCCGCGATAAGTTTCTTTGTGACCCTTTTGTCTTCCGTAGCCGCGTACTTCCGTTATCGTCATTCCGCGTACACCTTCTTCAAGCAGCGCTTCCTTTACATCATCAAGTTTGAAAGGGCGGATGACCGCTTCAATTTTTTTCATCACAACTCCACATTAGACGTTTTTGCCATGGCAATTTTTATATTTTTTTCCACTTCCACAAGGACAAGGATCGTTTCTGCCGACTTTGGCTTCAACCCGTACCGGCTGTTTTTTACCTCGATGGTCTCCCTCGCCTTCCGGAGAAGTGGTGCGGAGCCCCATGTTATCCGCCGCATCTTTGATGGTCTGCATTCTTTGTGCCGGCGTTGTTTTTCTGCCTTGCACTTCGGCAGGAGCTTGCGGCCAGAACTTGAAACAGAATGTAACAACGTCATTTCTTATTTGATCCAAAAGATTTACAAACAAAGTGTACGATTCACCTTTGTATTCAAGCAGCGGATCTTTTTGACCGTAGGCGCGTAAACCGATTCCTTCTTTCAAATCATCCATCTCTCGAAGATGCTCTTTCCATTTTTCATCGATAACGCTGAGAACAGCATATCTTTCAAGTCTAGCCATTAACTGGCTGCCGAGCATTTCTTCTTTTCTTGCGTAAAAATCTTTGGCAGCTTCAAGAATTTTTTCAGTCACTCCGTCCTTGCCGAGTGTTTCAAAAATACTCGATTCAATCTTAAGATCAACTAAGAGATTCTGCAGAACTTCTTCATGAATTTTGTCGATGTTCCCGTCATCGTAATATTTCTCAACTATGCTTGAAACAAATTCATCAAGGTAATCGAACACTTCGCTTTTTAATCTTTCTCCTTCGAGCGCCTGGCGTCTTCGAGAATATATAACTTCGCGCTGCTGGTTCATAACGTTATCAAATTCCAGCAATCTCTTTCTTATTGCAAAGTTGTTTTCTTCAACTTTTTTCTGCGCGCGTTCAACCGAGCGTGTTATTAGCGGATGTTGAATGGCTTCGCCGTCTTCCATTCCCATTCTACCCATAATGCTCGTAATTCTATCGCTCCCGAACAAACGCATCAGATCATCTTCAAGCGAAACGAAAAACTTTGTGGTACCCGGATCACCCTGACGACCTGCTCGTCCACGCAACTGTCGGTCGATGCGTCTCGCCTCGTGACGCTCGGTACCTAAAATGTAGAGACCACCGGAATCGACGACTCCAGCGCCAAGTTTAATATCCGTACCGCGTCCCGCCATGTTTGTCGCGATTGTAACAGCTCCCGGTTGACCGGCAAATGCAACAATCTCCGCTTCGCGCTGATGCTGCTTTGCATTCAAAACATTGTGAGCTATTCCCTGACGCTTCAACATTCTGCTGATTGTCTCGGAGACATCCACACTCGTTGTACCAACCAATACCGGGCGTTTCTTTTCGCGAAGCTCTTTTATTTTTTCCAGCACCGCATTATATTTTTCGCGCTTCGAACGGAAAATTGCATCGTCCTGGTCGTCACGAATGATAGGTCTGTTGGTTGGAATTACAACAACTTCCAATTTATAAATTTCAAAAAATTCTCCTTCTTCCGTTTCAGCGGTACCGGTCATACCGGCAAGTTTTTTATAAAGACGAAAATAATTTTGGAGAGTAATAGTTGCCAGCGTTTGGGTATCGCGTTCTACTTTAACACTTTCTTTAGCTTCGATAGCTTGATGAAGACCGTCTGAATATCTTCTGCCAGGAAGTACACGTCCTGTAAATTCATCAACGATGGCAACCTTGCCTTCTTCAGTGATAACATATTCCACATCTTTTTCGAAAAGTGTGTACGCTTTCAATAATTGATTTAGCGTGTGAATTCTATCGGACCTTTCAGAATAAATGTGGTAGAGTTCATCTTTCCGTTTTACTCTGGCTTCGGTAGTGTAGTTTGGATCGTTTTCAATTTTGCTTATCTCAGTTCCCAAATCCGGCAGAACAAAAAATTCTTTACCTTCGGAAGAACCTTGTGCAAGTTCCTCTCTGCCTTTTTCGGTTAAATCAATTTGATTTTGTTTTTCATCGATAGCGTAATAAAGTTCTTCATCAATTTCAGGCATCCGTTTTGCATTCTCGCGTAAGAATTCCAATTCGGTCTGCTGCATTAGTTTTTTGTATTCAGGTTCTGAAATTAATTTCAACAGCGCTTTGTTTTTTGGAAAACCACGATGAGCTCTGAGAATTAACACGCCGGCTTGGTCTCTACTTTTGCCGTCACCGGATTGTAAAAGTTGTTCTGCTTCTTTTACAATCGAAGCAACCAGGTTAGCTTGTTTTCTAAACAAGCGTTCCACACGCGGTTTCATTTCGTCAAATTTATGTTCGGTTGAACCGACAGGACCGGAAATGATTAATGGTGTTCTCGCTTCATCGATCAATACGGAATCAACTTCATCAACAATTGCATAATTGTGTTTGCGCTGAACACAAAATTCTTTTTCGCTTGCCATGTTATCGCGCAAGTAGTCAAAACCAAATTCGTTGTTCGTTCCGTAGGTGATGTCGGAGTTGTACATTTTAACCCGTTCTTCGGAATCCATTGTGTTTATGATGCAGCCGACTGTGAGTCCGTGGAATTTGTAAATCTCGCCCATCCATTCGCTATCGCGTTTGGCAAGGTAATCGTTAACGGTTACAAGATGAACGCCGCGTCCGGTAAGCGCATTAAGATAAATCGGTAAAGTTGCAACGAGTGTTTTACCTTCGCCGGTAGCCATTTCCGCAATCTTGCCTTGATGCAAAACTATTCCGCCCATTAATTGAACATCATACGGAATCATGTCCCATGTAATTTTATTTCCGGCAGCTTCCCACGTCTTACCGACTAATCTCCGGCATGTATCTTTGACAACTGCAAAAGCTTCGGGTAGAATTTCATCGAGGACTTCTTCGTACTTGTCGGTTAACTCTTCTTCTAATTTTTCAATTTCATCGTAAAGTTGATGTTTCTCTTCCGATGATTGAACGTCTTGAAGTTTCAATTTAAGTTCATCTAGAGGAGTTCTTATATCTGCGGTTGCATCTTGAATTTTTTGTTTAAATTCTGCAGTCTTAGCGCGAAGTTCATCATCCGACAGACCTTGCAGTTTTTCGTATTCAACATTTATTTGTTCAACAACAGGCCACAAATCCTTAGTCGCACGCACATTCTTATCGCCAAAAATCTTCTTCAAAAACGAATCGAGCATCAAATTCTCCTTATTTTTCGGGCAAGAAAATTAAACAAAGGGGTTCTGAAATGCAATGAAACAGCGTGTAATCATGCGTACCAAATCGTTTCCGCATTACCAAAATTGTGATTAAGAGTAGTAATTGCCGTTTATAATTAGTGCGATTTATTTTCTCTTAGAGTATTTTAGTTATCGAACTATGGATGAGTGACTATTTTGGCAAGGAAGAGTTTCCATTTTTCGTCCGGATTCATTCAAAAGATGATTGAGCTTACCGAGGGAGTTGTTCCTTCCGACACGTTTGAAAAAGTAATCCGTACATTGGAAACCGACGGTTCAAAATTTCATATTAGCCAATCTTCGGAATCCAATCTTGTAAGAATCTTTTCCGCAATTTTCGACAAAGTTTCTTTCTTGCATGAATTGATTTTGTATCCACACCACAGCGAAATTATCAGCGCGATTGCCGCCAGCAGCAACTTTTTAACAGACATCGCCGTTCAAAATCCGGAATATCTCTACCAGGTATTCGATCAAGATTACCTTTCTAAAAAAATTGATTACACTGATTTAGAAAAAGAAATCACAGAAGGTATTTCGAAGTTTAAATCTTTCAACGCCCGGCTGAATTTTCTGCGCCAAATCAAAAAAAGATTCATTCTAAAAATCGGGCTCACAGATATCTTGGGCTTGGATCAGTTGCTATCCATCACACAGCAGCTTTCATTTTTGGCAAAAGCAATAAACGGAAGACTATTTGAAATTTGTTTTTCGGAAGTTCAATTAAAATACACTGCGCAGCCGAACGAACGAAAATATTGCCTCTGCTCTCTCGGCAAACTCGGCGGCGGCGAACTCAACTACAGTTCCGACGTTGATCTTATTTTGTTTTATGATTCCAACGCAACCTTGACCGGTACAAATAAAGATTTTCATGAATTGCTATCGGAATCAGTTCAACTTTTCGCAAAGTCATCAACTGATATTTCAGATCGCGGTTACATTTACCGCGTAGATTTCCGTCTGCGTCCCGACGGCAAGTATTCGCCATTGTGCAAAGCAATTGGTGATTACATAAAATATTACGAGACCCGCGGCGAAGATTGGGAACGGCAAATGCTGATCAAACTTGATTATGTATGCGGCGACCAATCGCTTTATAACAAATTTCATTCGTTCGTTCAGCAATATGTTTTCAGTTCTTTAATCTCAACATCAGTAAAAGAAAAAATACGAACGATGAAATCAAACATCGAAAGGCAGTATCCGGAGAAGGATAACGTTAAAACTTTTACAGGCGGTATTCGTGATATTGAATTTACCGTTCAGGCACTTCAACTTTTGAACGGCGCAAAATTAAAATCGCTCCGGAGCGGAAATTCTTTGCTGACAATTGAAGAGCTCACGAAGAATAAGCTTTTAAACAAGAATGAAAAAAAGATTCTCTCGGATTCATACATTTTTTATAGAAGGATCGAGCATTTTCTTCAGCTAATGAACGATACGCAGACCCATGTTATTCCGGATGATTTGGAATTGCAGCAGAAGCTCGTCGTTTTTCTGAAATTAGAATCGATCAAAGAACTTCGGGAAAAAATTCACGAGTCAAGGCAATCGGTTAGAAAAATTTACAACAAAGTTTTGGCAAGCGAAGCTGGTCAGAACAAAACCGGCGCAGAATCGGTTAGATTTAAAGACAACACGAAAGCGGAAAAGAATTTATCTTTTTTAAGAACCGGTATGGGAATCATCGATCGGAAGGAATTTGATTCCCGCACAATTGAATTATTCAATTCGCTCGAAACTAATTTGTACGGCTATCTGAAGAAATGCAGCGATCCCGATAGAGTTCTGGAAAATTTTGTAAAAATAATTCGCGCGACAAAATTTCCCTCAATATGGTACGGCGAATTTGCAAACAAAAGATTCTTCGAAAATTTTTTGCGGATTTGTCTCTACTCGCAAAAATCCGTCGATTTAATTTCAACGGACAGCAATCTCGAAGAGTTTTTTCTTACACGAAAAGTATTTCTTAAAAAGCCGGATGACGAATTGCAGAATTTTTCGTTGTCTCAACTTTTTCTACTTCTCTCCGTGCAGCTTACGTCGAATTTAATTACAGCACGCGGCGTCTCAGAACTTATTACAAAATTCGTTACCGCAAAAATTAATTCGGCAGCGGAGAAATTTCATTCCCCGTGCAAGTTTTTCATTGCCGGTTTGGGAAGTTTCGGATGTGAGTCGATGAATTTCGCTTCCGACATCGATCTTGTCCTCGTGGTTGACAGCGTAACCGATCATCCAGACATACAGAATCAATTCACGAACTTGATTCAGCAGTTGAGAGAAACGCTTCAGCCTTTCGAAGTTGATTTTCGTTTAAGACCGGAAGGGAAAAAATCTCCAATAGTTTGGGACATAATTAATTACAAAGATTACCTTGAGAAACGTGCGCGCATCTGGGAATTTCAGTCGCTGCTTAAACTGCGCTATGTGAGTGGCGACAAAATGTTATTTGATGAATTCGAAAAATTAGTTTTGGATTCCGTTAAGAATTTACCGCAAGACAAAATCCGCGAAGAAATGCGAACGATGTACTCGACCATTTTGCGGCAGCAAATTAGAACCGAATCTTCGGGCTTCGATATTAAGAAAGATGCGGGTGGGTTACAGACGATTAATTTCCTTGTTCAATACTTATGTTTGAGCAACGCAAAACTTTTCGCGAAATGTTCAGGAAAAAATTTCGAAGACATGATTAAAACCGTTAAAACTCTTCTGACGCAAAAGGATCATCAACTTTTATCTTCCAACTGGAAAGAACTTCGAAAAATCGAGCTCTCAATTCAAACCGTCTTTAATACGGAAAACACAAAAATCCCCGATGATTCTACAAAGAAGAAATTGCTTGCAGAGTTTTTGAAATACTCAGAAGAAGGTTTGACTCACAAAGTTAAAGAAGTGGTAAAATCAAACAACCTATTACTAAAAAAATTCTTGGGAAGTTAGTTCGGTACGTTTGGCAACACTAAACCCAACTGCGGGAGAAGCAGCCAGTAAAGAATCCACATCGTAACGCTCATTGTAATTGGAATCATAAAATTGTCGTCAGCCCACTCGCCGGAAATGTTTTCAGCAATTCCGCCAACTATAACTGCGATGAAACCGATCAGGTATTCTGTAATGTTTCCTTGAATTTTCGGCGTAAAAAATATTACGATGAACGAAAAGAACAAGAAAGCGAGCGTGCCTTCCAAACTTTTATATAGAAATTTTGTTTTGCCGAACTTTCTACCGATCAATGCCGCAGCAATATCGCCGACAATTAGAACTGCGAACGATGTAACAACAAATACCTTCGGAAAAATTAATACAACCGTAACGGCAGAAAGTAAAACGTAAGTGGCGCCGTTCAAGTTTTTCTTCTTCGAATCGACTTCGTGTTTTCTAAGAATGAAACCGAAAATTTTATAGATGAATTCCGCCAGAGGTTTGTTATAATATCTTCCGTAATCAACTAGAAGTGAAAAAACAGCCAAAGGAATTAGTATCCAAAGAGCCAATTCCTTTGTGATGTGATAATAAACAATCGGAATTGAAAGGGAACAGAGATGGATTGCCTTTCTAAAAACTTCGGATTTGTAATCTATAGTTGCGCGTTCAATTGCCGTCATTACCGCCGTCTGGTTTCTTTTCAGCTTCTCTCTTCTTCTTTTCTTCGATCAACTGCTGAACATGATCTGGGACAGCATCGACGACAGAATTTTTATTTGAATCGGCACCGTTTCTTTTTACCGGCGGAAGTTCTTCTCCACGCATAACTTTATCAATTTCGTCGGCGTCAAGAATTTCTCTTTCGAGTAAATCTTTTGAAAGTCTATGAAGCACATCCATATTCTCGGAAAGAATCTTTTCAGCACGCTCCATACATGTTATTACAATTTTCTTCAGCTCGCTGTCTATATCCTGCGCGGTTTGTTCGCTGAAATCTTTATGCTTTGTAATTTCGCGACCTAAAAATATTTCTTCTTCACGCGCACCGTAAGCAAGTGGACCAAGCTTTTCACTCATGCCCCACTCGCAAACCATCTTACGCGCAATGCCGGTTGCTTTTTCAATATCATTACCGGCGCCGGTAGTAAAACGGTTGAATACAAGTTTCTCCGCAGCTCGTCCGCCTAGCGCATAAGTGATCATCGCTTCAAGATAATTTTTTGAGTAAGTATGTTTTTCATCAACCGGAAGATAAGTTGTAACGCCAAGCGCGCGACCTCGCGGAATAATTGTAACTTTATGAACAGGATCGGCTTCAGGAATCATTCTTGCAACCAGAACGTGACCAATCTCATGATAAGCAGTAATCTTCTTTTCTTCTTCGGAAATGATCATGCTCTTACGTTCCATTCCCATCATAACTTTGTCTTTGGCTTCTTCAAAGTCAGCCATGGAAACATTTTTCTTATCTTTTCTTGCGGCAAGAAGCGCAGCTTCGTTTGCCATGTTTGCAAGCTCGGCGCCGGCTAATCCCGGAGTACCTTTCGCAAGGGTTGCAAGATCAACATCAATATCCAACGGAATTTTTCTTGTGTGAACTTTTAGAATTCCTTCTCTTCCTTTTACGTCAGGACGATCAACAACAACCTGGCGATCGAAACGACCGGGACGCAGCAACGCAGGATCGAGAACATCGGGACGGTTTGTTGCAGCTATAATAATTACGCCGCTGTTCTGTTCGAAGCCATCCATCTCAACCAATAATTGGTTCAGCGTCTGTTCACGTTCATCGTGTCCGCCGCCCAAACCGGCGCCGCGGTGACGGCCCACAGCATCAATCTCATCAATAAAAATTATGCATGGCGCGCTTTTCTTTCCCTGCTCGAATAAATCACGCACACGGCTTGCGCCAACACCGACAAACATTTCAACAAAGTCGGCACCGGAAATTGAGAAGAACGGAACGCCCGCTTCGCCGGCAACAGCACGAGCCAATAAAGTTTTACCGGTTCCCGGAGGTCCCAACAACAAAACTCCGCGCGGAATTTTGCCGCCGAGCCTTTGAAATTTTCCGGGCTCTTTCAAAAATTCAATTATCTCTTGGAGTTCTTGTTTCGCTTCATCGGCACCGGCAACATCTTTAAAAGTAACTTTGATTGCCGATTCCGAAATCAATTTTGCTTTGCTCTTTCCAAAGTTGAAAATGCCTCGTGTTCCGCCTGCACCACCGCCTTGCATCCGGCGCATCATGAAGATCCAGAATGCGATAAACAAAATCCACGGGATGAAACCAAATAGCACATTCATCCATTCATTAGATTCTTTAACGAAAGTGTACTTTATATTTTTTTCATCCCAAACTTTTATTTGATTCTGAAGAACGGCATCTACAAGCGTAACGGAAAATGTCTTTACATCAACGTAGTTATTGTTAATCAAGATTTTTTCTTTGTCTTTCAGCGTTCCTTCGAAACGGTAATCGTTAACATCGGTTTTGTAAATCTTCGCATCTACAATCTTATCCGCTTTCAAAAAGTTTTCGTAAACATCATAAGTCACGTCAACGGTGTTTGAAGAGCCAGGT
>JAMCSN010000183.1 GCA_023381535.1 Bacteroidota bacterium | reverse complement strand
AGATAAAATTGCGTCGGCAACAAAGCAGTTTGAAAGTTTGCTCACGTCGATGATGCTGAAAAGTATGAATAAAACGACGAACGGAATATTCGGCAGTGAGGAAGGTTACGGCAACGACATGTTCGATTCAATCTTTGAACAGAAAATCGCTTCCGAAATCTCCGAGACGCACAGTCTTGGCATTGCAGAACTTCTTTACAGGAAAATTACCGGCGAAGAAATGAGTCCGGAAATACGCAACAAAATTTCGGAACGAATGAATTCCATGAAGATGTACAACACGGGAGCGCCGGCGGATTCCACGAAGGTATCGCCAAGCAAAACTGCAATTGATAGACTGAACACGTATGAAAAACATATCGACGATGCCGCCGATCAATTTGGGGTTGACAAAAATATTATCAAATCCATCATTCTAACCGAATCAGCTGCAAATAAAAACGCCGTTTCAAGCGCCAATGCCAAAGGTTTAATGCAGTTAATGGATTCAACCTCGACAGATATGGGTGTAAACGACGTATTTAATCCGCGAGAAAACATTTTCGGCGGGACTAAATATTTTGCCCACATGCTTCGACAATATAGTGGCGATATCAAGCTCGCGTTGGCTGCGTATAATGCCGGGCCACAAAATGTCGATAAATTCAATGGTATTCCGCCCTTTGATGAGACTAAAAATTACATCAATAAGGTTCTCACTTATTTCGATCATTTTAAAGAGAGCGAACAATGAGTACACGACATTTAATTAATTCAATGAGGGCTCAAGCTGAAAATCTTGATCAGCTCATCCAGACTCTTGAAGATCAGAAACTGGCTATAACCAAGAACGATTATACGGCGTTGGAACAGACAATTAGCAGCGAACAAATACTGCTGCGAAAATTGGAAGACGAGGAAAACAATCGCATTAAAGCCGTTAAGGAAATCGGAAAGCAGTTCAATCTAGAGCTTTCAGATTATTCATTGGAAAAAATGATTGACAAAGGGGAAAATTTTTTCGGCAAAGAAATGAATGAGTTATTGCAGCTGAGAAGCGTCTTGAAAGAAAAGGCAAATAGTGTTAAGAACAGAAATACACAGCTTAGAGGCGTAATTGAATTTTCACGCGGTTTGATAAAAGAAACTTTGTTAATGGCTGCCGGAACAAATAAACATTTACTTGTAAACAAGAGAGTTTAATATGAGTATCGGCGGATTGTTTGACATATCTGTACGGACAATGAGCACGTATCAAGAAGCCATTAATGTATCGTCCAATAATATCTCAAATGCAGGAAACCCGGACTATACACGCCAGAGAGTTCTTCTTGCTTCGGAAGCTAATCTTGACGGAAATGGTGCGGGTGTTAAAGTGCAGGATGTAATGCGCGTTCGCCAAGATGTTCTGGATACTCAAATAAGAAAATACCAATCAACATTTTCCGATGCCGACAAAAGATCTGGAGTTTTGCAGCAGATAGGGACGCTCACAGGAGAACCTTCAAGCACTGGCATATCTGCCGGCATTACGGATTTCTTCAACTCGTGGAATGAATTATCCGCCAACCCTACTTCATCACAGTTAAGATTGAACGTAGTTCAGAAAGCACAAAACCTAAGTCAAAGATTCAAGCAGACTGTTGACGGTCTCACCGATATACAATATTCAGTGCAACAACATGCGAATTCTACGGTTGATCAAATCAACGGTTACTTAAAACAGATTCATGATTTGAATCTTCAGGTTTACGATGCTCAATCGCGAGGAGTGAAAGCAAGCGAGCTTGAAGATCAAAGAGATTCTTTGATAGATCAATTAAGCCAGCTTGTTAATGTCTCTGTTCAGAAAAGTGATTCCGGTGCGGTTCAGGTAAATGTTGGCGGCTCTTACGGTGCCGATCAATCCGGCTACAATCAGTTCCAACTGGCAAATATAAACGGTCAGCTTCGCCTTGTGTCTGTTCACGATACAAACTCCGTTGCTGTTGTTAATTCAGGTCAGTTCAATGCTCTCTCAGATCTTTATTCGAACAAGATTCCGGGCTACCTAAGCAATTTGGAAAATCTTGAAAATACATTTGTTTCGAAAGTGAATGAACTTCACATGCAAGGATACACGCTTTCAACCACGGGAGCTTCGACAAACGGAATTCCATTTTTTGGTGAGGTCGGTTCTTCGGGCGTTGTTAACGCGGTTGTTGACGGCGAGCTGAAAATTAATTCTTCCATTCTTACAGATCCCGGGAACATAGCGGCTTCGGATGTACAAGGTGCTGACGGCAACAGTAATGTTTCCAACAAGATTGCCAGCTTGTTGAACACAAAATTTCTAGAACTGAACAACCTTTCTTTCAGCGATGGTTATTCATCAATACTCAACAGCATCGGACTGGATAAAAATCAGAGCGATAATGAAGTGCAATCAGACAATACTATTATGCTGAATCTTAAAACGCAAAAACAATCTTATTCAGGTGTATCGATTGACGAAGAGATGACGAATATTATGAAATACCAAAGGTCTTACGACGCCGCGGCAAAAATGATTAAGATAGCTGACGATATGATCCAAACATTATTAAACATGTTTTAACGGAGTAGCATCATGAGAGTTACCGAAGGAATGATGGCAGATCAATATCTCTACAACCACGATAAAGTTGCGCAGAAGGAAGTTCAAATACAATCTCAGCTTGCTGCAAACACCAAGATTTTGAATGTCTCGGACGATGTTTCCGGGATCTGTAAGAATGG
>JAMCSN010000372.1 GCA_023381535.1 Bacteroidota bacterium | reverse complement strand
AAGTGAATTCCCTATGCAGCAGGTTAGTCTGCAATTAAATTATAGAATTTCACTCGGCTACGGAATAAACGTGTTTATAAATCCGGTTTATAAATTCACTGGGAAATATTTTTCGTACTATGATCCTGATACAAGGTCTACTCCAACATTCGATGCTAACCATAATGTTATTAATGGTCCGCAGTCTTGGCAAATCCCGGATTTAAACATGTTTGACTTACACATTGGTTTTAGTTTGTTTTTAACAGACTTATTCATCAAGAAAATTAATGCAAATTTCCATGTGTTTAATCTGTTTAATAATCCGAATAATATTGTTTATGGTAGAGATGGAGCCGATCATACCGCTGCAACTGCAAAAGTTTTCTATGGTCAGGATAGATGGTACAACATTGCTTTGGCATTTACATTTTAATTTACGCAGAATGCAAGATGAAGAGTTGTGAAAATGTCTCATTCGAAAACGTTTTTCAAAAAATAGTGTGAATAATTAAAACCAAACGAGGTAGTTATGAAAAAATCAATTTTACTTTTCTGTTTTTTGTTATCATTCTCTTTGATAACGGTTGGGCAGACTGTTTTACTGAATGAAAATTTTGATTATGGTTCTACCGCAAATTCAAATATCACTCTGGTTACGCAAAACTGGGCAAGACATAGTGGTACGCAAGGTCCACAATATGTTTATCCCGGCATAAGTTACACTGCGTATCCGTCTGCTAATGTCGGAGGGGCATTAAGCTTTACACACGGTTCAAGCGGAAATAATGACGGTGATGTTAACCGGCAAACATCTACATTTATTAGCTCAACTTCAGTGGTCTATGCTTCATTTCTTCTAAACTTAACAAGTGCAAAAGTATATAATAATGCTGGAGATTATTTTTTTCATTTAGGACCGGCAATATTAAGTACAACATTTAGGGGAAGAGTTTATGTTATGTCCAACGGAAATGGGTTTTCTTTTGGGCTTTCAAAGTCTTCAGGTCCAGAAGTACCTGTTTATAGTAATACAGTCCTAAATTTTAATCAAACATATTTAGTTGTTTTGAAGTATTCATTTAATACGTCTGCTACAACTGATGACGAGGTAACATTGTATGTCTATAGCTCTGGTGTTCCAACTTCTGAGCCGGGCAATCCCGACGTAACCATTGGCCCAACCGGTACTGGCTCATCTGCAGATCCAACAGATATTGGCACAGTTGCTATTCGACAAGGTAGTAATACTCCTACGGGAACGATTGATGGGATTAGAGTTGCAGATTCTTGGACAGCATTACTTGGTGCCACTGGTGTTGATGATAATTACTCAACAGTTCCAACTTCATTTGAGTTGATGCAGAACTATCCGAATCCGTTCAATCCAACTACCACTATCGTGTATTCAATTCCTCGTGAAGGAAACGTTACGTTAAAGATTTATAACATGTTAGGACAAGAAGTAAAAACGCTAGTGAACGAAGTGAAGAGTATAGGTTTTTACAGAGTTAGTTTTGATGCAAGCAGTTTTTCAAGCGGAGTCTATTTTTATTCACTCAGGACAAACGGATTTTTCCAAACGAAGAAGATGATTCTGATAAAATAGTTGACGCTGAAAACGATAGTCATGAAAACGAAAAATCCCGCAGACAATATATCCGCGGGATTTTTTGTGGGCCCAGAAGGAATTGAACCTCCGACCCGCTGATTATGAGTCAGCTGCTCTAACCAACTGAGCTATGGGCCCTAAAAGCGCTGACAAAAATAAATATTTGAGGGTGTGAATGCAAACATCTATGTAACCTACTTCAATTTTGTACTTCTGGTGATTTGTTAGTACTAAATGAGTTAATACACATCTTGAAAGAAAACGCATTACACAAAGCTTAATAATCACAAAGAATTGCAACAAATTAGAAAAAAGAATTATATTTGCACCGCATTTTGCGGTGTGGAGGAACCTGTCCCGATTTATCGGGATTGGTAGACGCGGATTATGCTGATAGATGAACTGGTTTTAATTTCCAAATTTGTTTTTTTGCCGGGGTGGCGGAATTGGTAGACGCACAGGACTTAAAATCCTGTGGGTGTTTGCACCCGTGCCGGTTCGAGTCCGGCCCTCGGTACAACAATTAAATTTAGTTGTTGAGATGACTTTTTAAAACGTTCGGGTTCTTAGCTCAGTTGGCTAGAGTGCCCCGACTTTGTCGGGGAGGTCATAGGTCGGAAGAATTTGATAATTATTAACAACAGAAATTTGAAGCAAACAACAAAATGAAATGAAATAATTTTTTTGGGTTCTTAGCTCAGTTGGCTAGAGTGTCTGCTTGACGTGCAGAAGGTCATAGGTTCGAATCCTATAGAACCCACAAACAGTCCGGAGGCAGCTCCGTTTTTTTTTAATGTGAGATTATGGATAAGATAAAAATTACATTTCCAGATGGAACGGTAAAAGAATTCGACAAAGGTGTTACAGCTTTCGAAGTTGCTAAATCAATTTCTAACAGATTAGCTGATGATGCATTGGTCGCGAAGGTTGATGGAACTGTTCGCGATCTGAATTGGAAAATCGATAAGGATTCAACTCTTCAGCTTTTCACTTTTGATAATGATGAAGGTAAAGAAACCTACTGGCATTCAACATCGCATTTGATGGCGCATGCAATTCAATCAATGTATCCCGAAGCAAAATTTGGTGTTGGACCAGCTGTGGAAGCGGGATTTTATTACGATGTAGATATTAATTCTACATTAAGCGAAGATGACCTATCGAAAATTGAAAAACGTATGACGGAGATTTCTTCTCAGAAAAATCCGTTCAAACGAACCGAGCTCAGTAAGACTGATGCAGTAAAGTTTTTCGAAAAGAAAGGCGACAATTACAAACTCGAAATTTTAAGCGAGCTTGATGATAGTAAAGATGTTATCAGCATATACGATGAAGGTGATTTTACAGATCTTTGCACCGGTCCTCATCTACCCGATGCCGGGAAAATAAAATATGTTAAACTGCTCAGCGTTTCCGGTTCATATTGGAGGGGTGACGAGAAGAATAAACAGCTACAGAGAATTTACGGCATATCGTTTCCAAAGAAAAAAATGCTGGACGATTATCTTGTTGCGCTCGAAGAAGCAAAGAAGAGAGATCATAGAAAACTTGGAAGAGAACTCGAACTTTTCTACATCACTCCTAAAGTTGGTTCCGGTTTACCAATATGGCTTCCGAAGGGAACAGTATTACGGGAAACTCTTGAAAAATTTTTACGGGAAGAACAAACTAAGCGTGGTTACTTACCTGTAGTAACTCCGCACATCGGCAATATAAACCTTTACAAAACAAGCGGACACTATCCATATTACAAAGACAGTCAGTTTCCGCCAATTAAATTTGCTGATGATGGCGAAGAATATCTTCTTAAACCTATGAACTGCCCGCATCATTTTCAGATTTATTTGTCGAAGCCGAGAAGCTACCGCGATCTGCCGATTCGTTACGCCGAGTTTGGAACAGTTTACCGTTACGAACAATCCGGTGAATTAAACGGACTGACGCGCGTCCGCGGATTTGCTGTTGATGACTCTCATATTTTCGTTCGTCAAGATCAATTGAAGGATGAAGTCTGCAACGTGATCGAACTGATTCAAGTTGTTTTCACAACTATGGGATTCAAAGAATTTACAACTCAACTTTCATTCAGAGACGATAACGTGGAGAAGTACGGCGGCAACATCGAGTTGTGGGAACAAGCGCAAAAAGAAATTAAAGAAGCTGCCGACAAAATGAATTTAACTTATTTTATTGCCGAGGGAGAAGCCGCATTTTACGGACCTAAGATTGACTTCATGGTTAAAGATGCGCTGGGAAGAAAATGGCAGTTGGGCACCGTTCAAATTGATTATGTTATGCCGGAAAGATTTAATTTAGAATACGTTGGAAATGACGGACAGAAACACAGACCGGTTGTAATTCATCGCGCGCCATTTGGTTCGCTTGAAAGATTTATCGGCGTTCTTATCGAACATTACGCCGGATATTTCCCAACATGGTTGGCTCCGATTCAAGCTGTCGTTCTGCCGGTCTCACAAAATTTTTCCGATTACGCTCAAAGTGTTTTTCAATCATTACGAAAAGATAATATAAGAGTAGAGCTTGACGATAGAAGTGAAAAGATTGGATACAAAATTCGCGAGTGGGAGAATCAAAAGGTTCCGTACATGCTAATTGTTGGCGAGAAGGAAAAAGAAAGCGGAGCGGTTTCAGTACGGCTACATAAAGTTGGTGATAAAGGAAGTATGTTGGTCGATGAATTCAAGAAACTAATTCTTGAAGAGATAAATAATAAAACTAATCACAATTAAGAGAGGTTCTATATCACTCAAATAAAATTTCGAGTCAATCAGGAGATTAGAATTCCTGAAGTGCGGCTCATTGGACCTAACGGCGAGCAACTTGGTGTTGTTTCTGTAAAGGAAGCACTGAAAAAAGCAGAAGAAGCTCAGATGGATCTTGTTGAAATTGCACCGCAGGCAACTCCGCCCGTCTGTAAGGTTATAGATTATGGAAAGTTTGCATACGAACAGCAAAAGAGAGAAAAACTTCAGAAGAAAAAACAACAAGTTAGCGTTTTAAAAGAGATACGTTTACACCCGAACACTGATACACATGATTTTGATTTCAAAGCAAGACACGCTGTTAATTTTATTGAGGATGGCGATAAAGTAAAAGTTTCTGTTATTTTCAAAGGCAGGGAGTTAGCTTACACGGAAATCGGCGAAGCATTGTTAAGACGGTTCATTGAAAGACTTGAAGACGTAGCAAAAGTTGAACAGGAACCAAAGTTTGAAGGAAGAGCAATGCACACAATATTAGCACCGCAAAAAGGCAAAAAGAAAAAATAGATAGGTGACAGAATGCCCAAGATGAAAAGTAATAGTGGAGCCTCAAAGAGATTCAGAAAGACAGGTTCCGGAAAAGTAAAAAGAAACAAAGCGTACAAATCGCATATTTTAACTTCGAAATCTACTAAGAGAAAAAGAGGATTGAGAAAATCAACTCTTGTTTCCAAGGAAGAGCAGAAGAGAATTAAAATCTTGATTCAATAAGGAGAAAGTAGTGCCATGCCTAGATCAGTAAATCACTCTGCGTCGAAACAAAGACGCAAAAAAGTACTTAAAATGGCGAAAGGCTATTGGGGCGCCCGATCCAAAGTCCTCACAGTTGCAAAACATCATGTTGAAAAAGGTTTGGTTCACGCCTACCGTGATCGCAAACTTAAAAAACGAGTATTCCGTTCTTTGTGGATAGTAAGAATAAACGCTGCTGCAAGACAAAATGGAACAACGTATTCACGTCTAATGCACGCGCTCGAATCAAAAGGAATCGCTATCAACAGAAAACTTTTAGCAAGTATTGCAGTTGAAAATCCGCAATCGTTTTCTGAAATAGTGAAATTTGCACTGAACTAATTCTGTCCCTCTCGAAACTGTTAAAGAGTTTCGGGAGGGAATTTTTTTAAACTTGCCTGCCTTAGGCAGGTCTCGGGACAACTGAAATGCTAAAAAAAATTGGTGAAACCCGAAAAAGCTTTGACGAAGATTTATCGAAAGCGAACGATCTCGCCTCGCTGGAAGAACTGCGCATAAAATATCTCGGCAGAAAAGGTCTCGTCTCTCAACTGTTCGATTCACTTAAAGATGTTTCCAAAGAAGATAAACCGAAAGTTGGTCAGGCGTTAAATGAACTCAAAATTCACACGCAATCTAAGTTTGATGAACTGAAAATTAAGTTCGACAAAGAAAAAGTTTCTTCGGAAAGCTACATTGATCTTTCACTGCCTGGCAGAACGAGAGAAATCGGCAGCAAACATATACTGATTCAAACTTTAGATGAGATAAAAGAAATTTTCAAAGGTTGGGGCTTTTCTGTTTACGAAGGTCCCGAGCTTGAATCGGATTACTACAACTTCGGCGCGTTAAATTTTCCGGCTGATCATCCCGCGCGTGATATGCAAGACACTTTCTTTGTCTCTGAGGACTTTTTATTGCGGACACATACTTCTCCCGTTCAAGTTAGATTAATGGAAAAAAAGAAACCGCCGATTCGTGCTTTGATGCCGGGTAAAGTTTTTCGAAACGAAGCAATCAGTGCAAAAAGTTATTGTCTATTCCATCAAGTTGAAGGATTGGTTGTTGATACGGACATAACATTTGCAGAGTTGAAGGGAACGCTCGTTGCTTTTGTAAAACAATTTTACGGTCAAGATGTACCGTACAGATTTCGTGCGAGCTTTTTCCCGTTTACAGAGCCAAGCGCCGAAATGGATGTTTGGTGGCAGCCGAAAGGCAAAGAAGGAAGATGGCTCGAAATTCTCGGATGTGGAATGGTTGATCCGAACGTTCTAACGAATGTTGGTATCGATCCGGAAAAATATGTTGGGTATGCATTCGGTATGGGAATCGAAAGAACTGCTATGCGAAAATACGGCATCGATGATATTCGAATTTTATTTGATAACGATAAGCGTTTCTTGACGCAATTCTGATAAGCTAAAAGGTGATGGAGTGAAAATTTCTCTTAATTGGTTAAATGATTATATCGATCTCAAAGACATTTCCGTTTCCGAAATAGTTGATAAGCTTACTTATGCGGGGTTGGAAGTTGAGGAGGTTTTCGATCAAGCGAAACAGTTTGATAAAATTGTTGTCGGTTTTGTTAAGGAAGCTAAGAAACATCCTAACGCGGACAAACTTTCTGTATGCATGGTAAGCGATGGTACTCAAGATTACAATGTGGTGTGCGGAGCGCCTAACGTTGCAACGGGGCAGAAGGTTGCATTCGCCAAAGTTGGTGCAGTTATTCCTAATGGAGGAATGAAAATAGAGAAGGCAAAAATTAGAGGAGAAGTTTCGTTTGGTATGATTTGCTCGGAACGTGAACTCGGCATCAGCGATAATCACGAAGGTATAATTGTATTGAATCCCGGTTTGAAAGAAGGGATGCCGATTAGCGATGTTTTGGAAATGAATGATGTAATTCTTGAGGTAGCAATAACTCCCAACCGTGCGGATGCTTTGAGTCATATCGGCGTAGCGCGCGATCTCTCTGCTCTTTTTGATCGCGATATAAAACTTCCTAAAGTTGAACTAAATGAATCGAAGAAGAAATCCGAAGAGCTTGCGACAGTTGAAATAATTGACGCGATTAATTGTCCAAGGTATGTTGGGAAAGTTGTTTCAAATGTCGATATAAAAGAATCGCCGGACTGGTTGAAGAAAAGATTAAAAAGCATCGGGTTGCGTCCTATCAATAATGTAGTTGACGTTACCAATTTTGTGCTATACGAAGTCGGTCAACCTCTGCATGCGTTTGATTTGGATAATCTAAACGGAAAGAAAATAGTTGTTCGGTCGGCGGGGAACGACAAAAAATTTACAACGCTCGATTCTAAGGAAAGAGAGTTAGACCAAAAAGATTTAATGATTTGTGACGGAGCCAAACCGGTAGCTATTGCCGGCGTAATGGGTGGTGAAAATTCCGAAGTAACATCTTCAACGAAAAATATTTTGATCGAAAGCGCGTTCTTCAATCCATCGTCAATAAGAAAAACTGCCAAGCATCTTGGTCTTTCAACCGATGCATCATATCGGTTTGAAAGAGGAACCGATCTGGGAATTACAAAATGGGCAGCCCGGCGTGCTGCACAGTTGATTCAAGAAACTGCCGGCGGTGAAATTGCTTCAGGCGAAATAGACGCTTATCCAAATCCAATTGATAAGAAGAAAACATCGCTTCGCTTTTCAAGAATTAATAAAATTCTTGGATACGATATCAGTGCGAAAGAAGTCAAGCGAATTCTAATTCGTTTAGGTTTTGAAATCTTGACTGATGATGGACAAAAGACGATACAAGAAAAACTTCTGCCACGATTTGACATAGGCTACAAAGGGAAGGATTTTATAAATGTTGTTATTCCGTCAAGCCGCCACGACATCGAACGTGAAATCGATTTGATTGAAGAAGTTGCAAGAATTTATGGATACAACAAGATTCCTGAGATTAATAAAATGGGCGTTACTCTCGAACAGAAAGTTGATCATTCGGCGTTCGACGGAAATGTTAGAGATATTCTTAACTCCCTCGGTTTCTACGAAATAATTACGAATTCTTTTTTGAGTAAAAGTATCGCCGAAAAGTTTGGCAAACCTATTAACGTTCTGAATCCCCAGAGCAGCGAACTGTCTCATTTGCGTCCGTCTTTATTGCCCGGAATGCTGACAACTATTTCGAATAATCTTAAAGTGAATGAGCATGATTTGAAGTTATTCGAAATTGGAAAAGTCTTCGAAAAAATCACCGAGAACAGCATTTCTAGTTTCAGCGATTTCCGCGAGTCTGAACGTTTATTAGTTTGTCTTACGGGTAACGATTTGAGAACCAATTGGTTTGCTCAAGATCGAGCATTCGATGTCTATGATCTTAAAGGACTTGCTGAATCTTTTCTAAATAAACTTATGGGCAAAAGCACATTTAATGTTAGTTATCCAACTACAGATGATTCGCATTTGGAAATGGTTTTTAATTTATCGATTGGAGATCAAATCCTAGGATTCGGTGGCAAAGTCAAGAAAGAAACATGCACGTTGTTTGACGTTGATCATGAAGTATTTGTTTTCGAAGCGGATTTAGCCTCTTTGAAGCAAATTGCCATACCCGAGCGAACATTTCATGAACTGCTTAAGTATCCCAAGGTTTATCGTGACTTTGCTTTTGTTTTAGATATTTCAATCGACTCACTCTCGATTATTGAAGTCATAAAAAGTGTTAGTTCTAACTTGTTGCATAATATAAAGTTATTTGATATCTTTCAAAGTGAAAGCTTAGGTAAGGGAAAAAAGAGTCTTGCGTTTCAACTTGAATACTATCACGAGAATCGCACTCTTACCGAAGAAGAAGTTGATAAAGAATTTAGAAATGCAATCAAAGCAGTTGAACAAAAACTTGATGGTAAATTAAGAGGAAGTTGATTGGCAGAAGGTTCGAAATACGATATGTTCCTCGACGAGCTTAACGCTCTTGAGAAACAAATTTATTATTTCATTCAAAGAGGCGGAGAACTTCTAGAAGCCAATCAAGCTCTTAGTAACCGTATCACACTACTTGAAAGGGAAAACGATTCCTTAAAGAAAAAAATTAATGAAATCGAATCGAAAGTTAGTAAATCGTTATTTAACCAAGAAAACTTATACGGAAACGAAACATTAAACGTGGAGGAAAAAGAAGCTCTAAAGAGCAAGATTAACGATTTGATAGCAAAATTAGACTATCATTTACGTTCTTAATTTAATTTGAATTGATGGACTAAACATAAAATGAACGAAAAAAAGAAGCTGAAAGTAAAAATATTTGATAAAGAATACTCACTCTTAGTGGATAACCAGGATATTGCGGCTGAGTTGGCTGAATATGTTAATACTATTATGGAAGAAACCAGAGATGAATTACCGGATCAACCGAAAGATACAATTGCGATAATTGCAGCATTAAATATTGCATACGATTTATTTGTTGAAAAAAATAAATTTCGTGAATTCAGCATACAAGCCACCGATAAGATCAAAAAAATAAAGCTTCTTTTAAACGAATCTAAGTTTATGTCAACCCCATCTTAATTTTCCGCTCTGCCGGTTTCTATAAAGAACTAACAAATTGTACTAAATAGGGTTATCGACTCACAACGTGTATTACAGGCCTCACCCGATCTTGCCTGTCGGCAGACAGGTTCGTCGGGATCGCGACCTTGTCGTGACAGTGGAAGTAAAAAGCGTTGGGCGGTTTCCCACATTATTTATAGGACAGTTCTTTTCCTATAAAGGCCGGCAGCAGCGGGTATTGATTATACTTTTAACGGAGGGCAAATGCAGATTGATTTAGTAATTGTCTTGATAGTGGTTGTAGCGTCAGTTTCTCTTTCATTCTTTCTAGGATGGATGATAAATTCAAAAATGGGTAAAAACAGCCTTGCGAATGCTAAGGAACAAGCAAGTAAGATGCTGGAGGAAGCTGAGAAAGAATCAAAGCACATTAAGCGTGAGAAGCTTCTTGAAGTAAAAGATGAGTGGCTCAAGAAGAAACAAGAATTTGATAGCGAATTAAATCAGAAGCGTCAAAAACTTATTAACCACGAAAAACAGCTTGAATCACGCGAAGAGAATCTAGAAAAGAAATATGAATTAGTTACTCAGAAAGAAAAGTCGATCAAGGATTCTGAAAAACTTATTGCTAAACAGAAAGAAGATGCTGAGAGGAAACAGGCTGAATTGGATAGACTGATTATCGAGCAGAACGTTCGATTAGAGAAAACAGCCGGGCTTACGTCAGACGAAGCGAAGAAAATGTTGATGGAAAATATGATCAACAAGGCAAAGACCGATGCTTCTCAGGCGATTAAGGAAATCCGTGATCAGGCGAAGGTTGATGCAAAAAAGGAAGCCCAGAAGATCGTTGTTCAAGCTATTCAAAGAACCGCTGTGGACCATTCTGTAGAATCAACTGTTTCCGTAGTCCAGATTCAGAATGATGAAATGAAAGGAAGAATCATCGGGCGTGAAGGCAGAAATATCCGCGCGTTCGAAGCAGCTACGGGTGTTGACGTAATCGTTGATGATACACCGGAAGCTGTGATCCTTTCGGCATTCGATCAGTTTAGAAGAGAAGTAGCAAGAATTGCTTTGGAAAGATTAATTGCAGACGGTAGAATTCATCCGGCACGCATCGAAGAAATTGTTGCAAAGGTAGAACAAGAACTGGATGAAGAAATTCAGCGGGAAGGTGAGAACACATTAATTCAATTGGGTTTACACGGAGTTCATCCGGAATTAATTAAACACATCGGCAAGATGAAATACCGTTCGAGCTATGGACAAAATTTACTTCAGCACAGTATTGAAGTTGCATTCTTAACCGGTATCATGGCGGCAGAACTTGGATTTGATACTAACTTAGCAAGACGAGCCGGATTGCTCCACGATGTCGGCAAAACTATTGATAAGAGTGTAGAAGGTCCGCACGCGCTGCTTGGTTACGACTTAACCAAAAAGTACAACGAACATCCTATAGTGGTTAACGCTGTCGGAAGCCATCATGAAGATATTGAAATGGAACATCCGATAGCTGCATTGGTTCAGGCAGCAGATGCAATTAGCGGTGCCAGACCCGGTGCACGCAGAGAGCCGCTAGAAAGCTATGTTAAGAGATTGGAAAACCTTGAGGCATTAGCAAAGTCCTTTGAAGGAGTTGCTAAAACTTATGCTATTCAAGCCGGACGCGAAGTTCGTGTTGTGGTTGAACCGGACAAAGTTGATGATAATTTTTCCGATCGTTTAGCTTACGATATCGCTCAAAAGATTCAAGAAGAAATGGAATACCCCGGACAGATAAAAGTTACTGTTATCAGAGAAGTCCGGAAAATTGCTTACGCAAAATAAAACTTAAACTGAAAAACCCGATTCTTGTACGGTGCTATCCGGCAAATTCGGGTTTTTTATTTTATCAGTATGAAAAAGAATATAAGCATAGCTATTACCGGGGGAATCGGATCCGGCAAATCACTTGCAAGTGATTTTTTCGAGCAGAAAGGCTTTCCGCTTATTCGAGCAGACATTCTCGCAAAAGAACTGATGAGGAGCGATCCTTCCATTCGAAAAAGTATCGTGAAAGAATTTGGTAACGAATCGTTCGCGAATGGGAATCTCAACATAGAATATTTAAGTAAAAAGGTTTTTAGCAATGCAACGAATGTTAAGAAGATCAACGCGATCGTTCACCCGGTTACAATTAAGAAAATAAAAGAACTTACGAGAAGTTACTTCAAGAATCACAACATTGTGTTCGTTGAATCCGCTCTAGTTTTCGAAGCTGCAATCCGCGACGAATTTGATCACGTGATTTTAATTTGTGCCGATGAAAACTTGCGCGTTAATCGTGTCCTAACACGTGACGGCGTGACAGAGCAAAAGGTGAAATCAATAATTGCTAATCAACTGCCGGATGAAAAAAAGAAAAAGCTCGCCGACTTTATCATCGAAAATAACGGCACTGCCGCCGATTTTGAATCGAAGTGTAACTTCATTCTATCTGTAATTCAATCGTTAGTCAAATAGAATAAGTTTAAACCGACAAAAATATCCTTCCTTGATTTCTAACATGTCATGGGCTAATTTTTGATCAACATTTTTCAAATTTAGGTGCAAAATTGAAAACTCTTAATCATGCAATTGTGAATTTTGTAAAAGTCCTGCCCAAACCAGTTGTTCATGTTTTTGCAAAAAAGTACATAGCAGGAGAAAAATTAGAAGACGCAGTGAGAGTTACTAAAGAATTAAATGCAAAAGGCATAGCTACAACAATTGACGTTCTTGGTGAAGCGGTTACCTCTAAGCGGGAATCTGAGGAAGCGAAAAAGGAATGTTTGGCAGCCCTTGATGCAATCAATCAAAATAAGCTTGACGCAAACTTATCGCTTAAACCAACGCAGGTCGGCTTGATGCTGGATCCAAAATTTTGCTACGATCAAGTTTCTGAAATTCTGGAAAGAGCAAAAAGCTACAACAATTTTGTCCGTATCGATATGGAGGATTCGCCGACCACAACACTCACATTTGAGCTTCATAACAAACTGAAAGAGAAGTACTCCAATGTAGGAGTGGTTGTTCAAGCATATCTAAAGAGAACTTACGATGACGTTAAAAGGCAGAACGATCTCGGAACTCATTACCGATTGTGCAAAGGTATTTATGTTGAACCTGAAGAAATTGCTTTCAAGGAGCGGCAGCAGATTAGAGATAATTATCTGAAACTTCTGGAAACGATGCTTAAGAATGGAAATTACGTCGGCATTGCAACTCACGACGATTATTTAGTTGACGGCGCTTATGAATTGATCAAACGGTTGAACATTCCGAAAAATAAATTTGAATTCCAGATGCTCTACGGTGTGAAAGAAGATTTGCGCGATAAGATTAACGCCGATGGTTACAAGGTAAGAATTTATGTCCCGTTCGGAGAGCACTGGTATAAGTATTCGATCCGCCGGCTTCAGGAAAATCCGCAAGTTGCCTGGTATATCACCAAAAGTATTTTTTCGTTGAACTGATGAATGTTCTAGGCATAGAAAGTTCTTGCGACGAAACTTCCGTAGCAATTCTGTCTGACGGAAATCTTTTGTCTAATCTTGTTTCATCTCAGGATATTCATAATGTCTTTGGCGGTGTTGTGCCGGAATTATCGAGCCGCGCGCATCTGCAAATTATTTTACCTCTGGTGAAGAAAGCGCTTCAAGATTCAAAACTTTCGCTCAATCAAATTGATTTAGTTGCCGCCACCGCGGGACCCGGTTTGATCGGCGCATTGTTAGTCGGGCTCACATTTACGAAAGGTTTGGCTTTCTCGCTTAGCAAACCATTCGTTGCAGTGAATCATATCGAAGGACATATCTTCTCCGGATTTCTGATGAATGACAAACCGGAATTTCCGTATTTGTGTTTAGTTGTTTCCGGCGGACATACTTTACTGCTCTTGGTAAAGAGCGATACGGAAATTCAAAAACTCGGTTCAACGATTGATGACGCTGCCGGCGAAGCATTCGATAAAGTTTCCAAGCTGTTGGGATTGGGCTATCCCGGCGGTCCGCAAATTCAACATGCGGCGTTAAACCATCGTACGGATTTTGCAAACTTTCCCGTTGCACAATGCAAAAACGAATTTGATTTCTCCTTCAGCGGTTTGAAGACTTCCGTTCTGCGTTTCATTCAAAAAGAATATGGGGACGCATCTAAAATTCCGGCGAATAATCTTCCGTTGATCGCTGCTGCATTCCAGCATTCGGCTGTAAAAGCGTTGATCGATAAAACTGAAAAAGCTTTGCAGAACTTCAAAGTGAATTCGATCTCGCTGGTTGGCGGAGTAGCGGCAAATCAACTGCTGCGCGACGAATTTCAAAAACTATCTCAACGCTACAAAAAGAAATTGGTAATTCCTTCGTTGGAATATTGCGGCGATAACGGTGCAATGATTGCTTACCGCGGACTAAAGCTTCATCAAGCCGGAATTAAATACGGATACGACTTCAACGCTTACCCAAGTTTGAGCGACTATTCATTCATCAAATAAATCAGCAACAAATTTGCCGGCGGTTAATCTGCTTAGCATAATTAAAAATTCTATATTTAAGCGTCAGAAACGAGTGAAGTTTGGCAAACGGAAAAAATAAAATACACTTACTAAGCAAGTCGGAATTCTTTTTGGTTCTCTCATTCTTTGTATTTGCTCTTGGTTTCTTAATCTTTATTTTCTTCACGCCAAACCATTATGAACAATCCGAACCGGTTATAATCGAGATTCCGCACGGCGCAACGCTTTCAACTGTGATTGATTCGCTTTATGTGCACGAGGTGATTCCGAATCGGACTAACATGAAAATTATTTCTTACCTGTATGGAGCCGAGAAAAAAATAAAAGCCGGCAGATATAAAATTCCAAACGGACTGAGCTACGTTAAATTGGTCGATTTGCTTGTTAGCGGTACAACGATGCTGGAAATTAAAGTAACAATTCCGGAAGGTAGTTCTCAAATCGAAGTTGCACAAATTCTGAAACGCGATCTCAATATTGATTCATCAAAAGTAATGGAGTTGAGCAAAAGCAGATCGTTCATTGTATCACTTGGTTTGGACGTTGATAATCTCGAGGGTTATCTTCTACCGGAAACGTACTATTTCTATTCAGATGCAACGGCAGAAGAAGTTTTGCGGAGATTAAAAAATCACATGGATAAACTTTTTACTCCGGCAGTTCAGAAACAAATGGATAAACTTGGAATGACGAAGCACCAGATACTCACACTCGCTTCGATTGTTGACGGCGAATCCAACTACGTACCGGAATTCAAAACAATTGCCGGCGTCTATGTGAATCGTTTGAAAAAGGGAATGCCTCTTCAAGCCGATCCCACAATTCAATATTTGATAAGAGACAAACATCGCAGTAGAGTTGTGCTTAAAGATTTGCAGATCAAATCGAAATACAATACTTATTTGTATCCGGGACTTCCGCCGGGACCGATTAACAACCCCGGCAAAGATGCAATCATGGCGGCGCTGTATCCTGAGAAAAACAATTTTTTATATTTTGTTGCAAATGGAAACGGCAATCATATCTTTGCAAAGACACTTGACGAACATAACACAAACGTGAGTCATTACAGAGCATGGCGAAGAAGTCAAAATTAATTTTCATCGGCATCACAATTATTTTTTCTTTCCTTTTTGTGAAGTGCGCTAACCAATTGCCGCCAGGAGGGGGAGAGATTGATACAATCCCGCCGAAAATTATTGAAGTAATTCCATCGGACGGCACCACGCAGTACAAAGAAAATTATTTTGAAATCACTTTCAGCGAATATGTCGAAAAGCGATCGGTGCAGAACGCAATTTTTATTTCACCGTCGGTTCAAAAAGGTTTTAAATATGACTGGACCGGTAAAACGCTAACGGTTTACTTCAAAGATTCGTTGAAGAAGAATACGACTTACACAATTACCATCGGCACCGATGCAAAGGACATCAACAACGGAAACAAAATGGCTGAGCCGTTTACGTTTGTTTTTTCTACCGGTAATAAAATTGACAAAGGAAAAATTGCCGGCAAAATTTATGATCCGAGTCCCGACGGCGTGATGATCTTTGCATATCAGAAAAATGAAAAAGAAATTGATCCGAGTAAAGAAAAACCGGATTTTATTTCGCAAGTGGGAAAAAACGGCAAATATACTTTAGTTGGATTAAGCGACAGCGCTTACGAGATTTTTGCATTCCGCGACAGACTGCGAGACTTGCTTTATCAAAAAAATGAAGATGAAGTCGGCGTGCAGTCCAAAAAAATCGAGCTGAGCGATCAACAGAATGAAGTTGCCAACATTGATTTCTTTTTGACAAAAGACGATACGATTCCGCCGAGAATATCCAACGTATTCATGAAAGACAAACACCGTTTGGCGGTTGAGTTTACCAAAAGTGTGGACAGTACAAAACTTTCGGCAAAGGATTTCTATGTTGTAGATACTCTGAACAACAAGAAAGTTCTTGCCAAATATTTTTTCAAAGGAGATTCAAAACAGAATCAGTTCTACGTCGTGTTCATGGATTCACTTGACGTGAAGGGAGATTGGGTCCTTGCCGCTGAAAAATTTGAGGATTTAAAAGGCAACAAAAACGAAAACGAACGTATTCCGTTTTTGATTAAGACCGACCGTGATACCACGAGGTTGAAAGTTGGAAGAGTTTACGGCAATCCGCCGGACGGGAAAATTGATTACGAAAAACCGGAAATTAATCTAACTTTTTCCAATGCAATTGATTCCGTTTTGGTAAAGGAAAAAACTTCATTAACCGATGCAAAAGGTAATGATTATCCGTTCATTCTAAAGAAGATTGACGATGCGTCGTACATTGTTAATGTTGAATCAAAGTTGAAACAAGGTGAAGATTACACGTTGAAGGTTGATCTGAAAAATTATTACGACCTTAACGGTAATAAAGTTGATTCGGTTTTCAAAAGCAAAGTTACAACCTCCAACGAATTGGATTTCAGCGGGGCATCCGGTACGGTTTCCGGACTTGCAGATTCATCTGCAGTTATAGTTGTTCTACAAAATACCATACGTGAAAATAAATCTTACACCGGCGAGCTTGGAACCAAAAGAACATTCAATTTCAACAAAGTTGTGCCGGGCAAATATTTGTTATGGGGATTTATTGATAGGAACAATAACAAGAAATATGATTTCGGCACTGTTAAGCCGTTCACGTATTCAGAAGAATTTAAATTTTATCCCGATACACTTAATCTCCGCGCACGCTGGCCCGTTGGCGATCTAAACATTTCTTTTGATAAATGATCATGAATAATCATAATCGATCATAAAAATCTGCGTTCCATTCCTCTTGAATAGAACGCTGACCCGCATGCCCGCTTCGCTCGCGTAGCGAGGCGAGCCGGACGGGCAGGTGCTCTGATTATTATGATTTGCGCTGATCAAAAACACAAGAAACTTCTTGACAACCCGTTCTTATAAATCTAATTTGAGATAGAATAGACTGATTTATAGCGATATAACAAGATATACCAAATAGTTAAAGACGAATTAAATAAGAGGAAATATGAAAAAGCATATTTTATTAGAAAAGGCCACTAGAAAACCTTATAGTGAAAATATTAGTCTACCAGAAAATGCTCAATACAATCACAAAGAAGGATACTGGTTAATAGATGGATTACCTCTCACCAAATCAAAAATATATAAAGATGATATACCAGGCTCGAAAAAATGCGACCTAGAAACTGGTGAGGATCAAAAAGGTCAATGAACCCCAAAATATTAATATTATCTAGTATTTATGATTTTTCCACTGACTTAGTCGTTCTACGCCTAAAAGAAATGCAAATACCTGTTTTACGACTTAATAGAGAGTATCTAAAAGATTATAAAATTTCATTGAATCCGTTACAACCATCTCTATTTGTGAAAGGTCCAGACTTTTTTGCAGAGTTAACAAATGAAATTACTTCAATATTTTACAGACAACCTGTTTTTCTTAGAAATACCCCATCAGTTCCTTTATCTACATCAGAGCAGTTAGAAAGATCACAGTGGATGGCATTTCTACGTTCTTTATCAGTTTTTGTACAATCTAGTTGGATGAATTTTCCTCGATCTACATATTTAGCTGAATGTAAACCATATCAGCTTTTCTTAGCTAAGCGAATTGGCTTTAAGGTCCCGTCAACATTAGTGAGTAATGATTGTAAAACCATCAAAGATCATTTCACTGATAAGATAATAATTAAATCACTTGATACTGTGCTTTTGCGAGAAGGCAATGATTGTTTATTTACTTATTCATCACTTGATAATTTAGAAAGTTTATCGGAAGAGAATGTTTCTTCAACTCCTTTATTAGCGCAGACATATCTAGAGGATAAAATTGATTTACGTGTTACAATTGTCGGCAATCAATTATATGCGGTTAAAATACTCTCGAACAATAAAGGAATAGATGGTGATTGGCGCGTGTTACCTAAAAATGAAATTCAATATTTTGATTATTGTTTAGAGCCACAACTAGAAGAATTTTGCAAAAGATTAATGCGCGAATTGGATCTGAATTTTGGTGCCATTGATTTAATAGAAACCAAAAGTGGAATTTATTTCATTGAAATTAATCCAACCGGGGAATGGGGGTGGATTACTGATTCAAATCGTCAAATTGATTTGTCTATAGCCAGATGGCTTTCAAATCCTAGGGAATGTAGTGATAGAGATTTATTATGATAGTTCAATTAAAAAAAACCATCTCAAGAATTATAGAAGAACTATTACCCTTACCATTTTATAGAAAATCCCAAAAGGAGATTATTTTACTAGTAAATAAAACTGAGGAATTGAAAAAAACTGAAACGTTTAATTCATATCTAGAATTTGAGCAGGGCGAATTATTTAAGAGAATAACAGAAGAACATGCGCGCGCCAATTTATTAGATGAGAAAACTTCT
Organism: Bacteroidota bacterium; assembly: GCA_023381535.1. The sequence continues at coordinate 34,117 of JAMCSN010000372.1, read as the reverse complement.
AAGCTGACACTCTCAATCTCATTCGGTTTTACGATTATTGGTATTTTGTCATCGATCTTTACGGTTAAGATAAATGGGGCATTACAGTTAAGTGTATTCGTTTTGTCTTCGTTGACAATACTCTATGCACTCTTTTGTTCCATGCTATCCATCAGTTCTCTTAAGACCTTGCCATTTTATGGGTATGGCTCTGAATTTTTGATTCAATCGAAAAAAGCGAAATCGTATGTAATATTAGCTCTTATGTGTCAAGAGAAAATTAACATGATTCGACAATTACGAAATGAAACAGCATATATGTGTATTAGAAATTCCTTCATTTGTTTTTTCATTATGATTATTATTTATTTTCTGAATATTCTGATTTTCCTTTTATCACCGACTGTTAGAATAATTGTCTAAGGTTTTATAATAAGCCACTCAACATGGATCGTGTTTTTCATTGCAGTATTCACATTAGCAGACAGCGGGTAAATTAGATGCAGTTTTAGTTATAAAGGTTGAAAAGAATGTCGCTTAAAGGTTACCTTTAAACTATAAAAAGTAATGAGTGAGCAGAACATGAATTCAAATTTATCTTCAAATACAAAACTTGGTGAATTGACCGTTGCCGAGTTGAAAGAAATAATCTCGGAATCGGTAGTCGAATCCATTCAAGACTATTTTGAGAATTTGGAAGCGTTATCAAGCAACAGTTATCTCAAGTCAATAAAAGAAGCGCGGGAAGAGTACAGAGCCGGAAAGACTGTGAACCTCGAAGATCTTGATAATGTATAAAATTCTTTTCACGCAAAGAGCGGTCAAAGACTTTTCCAAACTGAATCCCGAAACCAAAACATTTCTAAAAGAAAAAATTAAAGACTATTCCCAAAATCCGTTTCAGCACTCAAAAAAAATGAAGGACTCAAGAATCGGCAAATATAGATTTCGTATGGGTGACTACAGAGTAGTGTTTGATATTGATGAGGATAAAATAGTTGTGCTGCGCCTAGGACACCGAAAAGAAATCTACAGATAATTTTCCGACAGTAAATTTCAATGTACACGAGCTAGTTGTACAAATAAAATCTTTTCGAAAGCTTTCTGAACCAACAAGAAAATATTATAGTTTTTTAAGGCGGTTTAATTTATTTTATAAAGAGTAAATAAATCAAAGTGAAACGGAAAGATGAGTAAAGAGTTATCAGAAAAAATTGCAAAGTGCTTCAGAAACAAGCCCGTTAAAAAAGCATTTCTATTTGGTTCCGTATCGCGGGATGAGAATGACGAGAAAAGTGATATTGACATACTCGTTGAGTTGGATTACTCAAAACCATTCGGACTCGGTTTTGTTAGCATGCAATTGGAATTAGAAGATTTGCTCAAAAGAAAAGTTGATCTGCTTACCAGCAAAAGCGTTTCAAAGTATATCAGACCGTTCATTGAATCAGAAAAAATTTTAATATATGAGAAATAGTTTAGGTGATAAGGCAAGATTGCAGCACATTTATGATGCTATTGGTGAAATTGAATCGTATGTGAAAAAATCGTCTTATAAAGTTTTTCAGACTCACACAATGATGCAATTTGCTTGTGTGAAGCAATTAGAAATTATCGGTGAAGCTGCAAATCATCTCACGCCACATTTCAAAAAACTTTACTCTGAAATCCAATGGCGAGAAATTGTAGGTCTCAGAAACTTATTGATTCATGAATATTTTGGGATTGATACTAAAATAGTCTGGGATATAATTAAAACAGATATTGTCTTGTTGAAAAAACAAATCAAAGAAATTCTAAAACAGTTGTAATACTTAGTCAGTTGTAGAGATAAAATCTTTTCGAAAGCTTTCTGAACCAACCGATATCTTTATTCAAAAATTTCTGAATATCATCAACGCGGAACCGTTTTGAAAATTTCTTTCTAACCTTATCCGTCCCCATCACAAGATCGAACATTTTCATTCGGCTCGTTGTAGCAATCGTGAAAGGATTGTAATCCGGATAAAGTTGACGACAAACTTGCAAAAAATAAAATTGTAGCGTTAACAGATTCACTTTTCTAAAATCCGTAATATGAATTTGTACGCCGTTCAAAATTTTATCTTGCCAGTCGCCGTAAAGAACTTTGTATGAGATCGGTCTGAACAAAACTCCGGGAAGATTCAACGCGTTCATTTTTGCGGCAAGCGTGTCGGCGTTAATCCATTCGGCAGCAAAAGTTTGAAAGGGAAGCGTGTACGTAATTCCAATCCCGAAAACGACAAGCTCGCCAAGCACTCCGCTACCGACAAGATAAAACGGAGTTTCTTGATATGGTACGTTGGGAGAAGTCGGCACCCAGATCAATCCCGTATCGCTGTAAAGCATGTCGCGTTTCCATCCTTCCATCTTCACAACTTTCAATTTGCACTTAACTTTATTTCCAAGTGCACTGCGCGAGTTGATCAAACTTGCAAGCTCACCGCATGTTAAACCGTACACGTAAGGAATTTTGTACGGACTGACGAATGAAGCAAAATCATCTTCAACAATATTGCCTTCAATGCGCCTGCCGCCAAGCGGATTCGGTCGATCTAAAACGACAAACGGAATTTTATTTTCTGCTGCGGCTTCCATTGCGAGACCAAGAGTTGAAATGTACGTGTAAGATCTCACGCCGATATCTTGAATGTCGTAAACGAGAACGTCGATACCGCGCAGCATTTCTTTTGTTGGCTTTCTAGTTTTGCCGTAGAGTGAAAAATAATTTATTCCCGTAAGTGAATCGGTATGGCTTGCGTAGGATGTTCCTGAACTAACAACTCCTTTCAACCCGTGTTCGGGAGAAAAAACCGCGACGAGTTTAAAGTTTTTTGCTTGCTTAAAAAGATCAACAGTTGAAACCAGTTTGGAATTTACGCCGGTGTGATTCGTAATCAATCCGACGTTCTTGCCGTTGAGCAAAGAAAAATTATTTTTTTGAAGAACGTCGATTCCGAGTAAAACTTTTTGGGCGTGAACTTCCACTGAGGCGAGTGTTAGGAATAGAATTATTACAGTAATAAAGTTACAGAGTGACAAAGAGACAAAGCAGCGTATCAAATGATCATTTTGTAACCGGGTTACTTTGTTACTTTGTAACTTTTCTTTCAACTGCTTCATGCAGGCTGAATCGCTTTGACGACTTGTTCAACAAGAAAGTCGCTTGATCTTGAAATTTCTTCGATCGAAACGTCCGCGCGTTTTTTGATCTCTTGCGCAATCGTTTGATTACTTAATGACGAACAGTTGATGATCACATTCATGTAAGCTGATTTTGCTGAGGTTCCTATTAATGACGCGGCTACACCGGCATCGGATAATGAATTTCGGTTCCCTTTATCGATAACAACTTTCAACAAAGGTAAAACATCCGAACAAGTCTTCATGACTTGTGCGGGTATGTCTGCAGCGCCGAGTGTAGCTTCTTCAATTTTTTTCGAGCGCGTTTCTTTTTCTGTATCGGTTTCTTTCGGAAGTTTGAAAGCTTCCATAACTTTTTCAAATGCGGCATTGTCCTTCGCGCCCAAATCAACAAATGTCTTTTGATACGTTTCCAATTTTTGTTTAACGCTGATCATTTCGTTTTCAACGTCCGCGTATTTCTTTTTTCCAATCGTAAGATTGCAAACCATTGTTCCAAGACTTGCAGACAAAGCTCCGCATAACGCGGCAACATTCCCTCCGCCGGGGGTAGGTGAGTTGGATGAGAGTTCGTTTAAATATTCTTGTAATGTTTTTGCTAGATTCATTTTTGCTCCTTTTCTGTAATTCTGAGTTCGGCAGAGCCGGACGAAGAATCTCCTAAATATTCGCTTTTAACAATCTCGGGTTTTCCTAATATCAAATCCATTGTTCATATACTCTTCTTGCTAAATTATTCGTCATGCCGACATAAAGTACTTTTGCTTTACTGCTCATAACGTAAACGAAATGCAGTCTCTTTGTTGAACTTTTTCCTTTAATAGTTTGGAGATTCTCCCAAAGGGATGCCTTCGGCATTCGTCGCGGCGCTCCTCAGAATTAAATCATATACTCAATTATTTTTTCTTCCGGTTTGAACGGGTGAAGCGCGCTCAATCCCAGTTTTTCAATTGCGATCTCAACTAATTTTTTCTCGTCTGTTTCTTTCCCGTTCGAATAAAACCTTCCGGCTTGCAGCATCGATTCGAGCGGAACCAATCCTACAATTTCGCTTCCGTTAATTTCAACGCCGAGCCGTTCGGCTTCTTTCTTCACTTCTTCAAACGCAACGTGCATCGGTGTTACGTTGTAATTTGTCAGGTTCATCGAGACTTGTGTGATGTTATATTTTTCGAGCGCAACGCCCATACCTTTAACTTCTTTCAATCTACCGGGAACCTTAACTGTTTTGCCGTCAACTTTGATTACGTTGCCTTTCTCATCACGCTTGGCATAACCGCTCTCGCGTAAAATTTCTCCAATCTCTTTCGAATATTTTACATCGTTGGATTTTATGTTCACATTGTAAGCGATCAAGAAGAAACGGGAACCGGTTACTATCGCTCCAAGTTTGGGATTGAAAACCGCATCACCGTAATCCGGCGCCCAGTTTGGGTCGGCAAGTTTTGATTCAAGCCCTTCGTATTCTCCTTGTCGAATGCTCGATAGACTTTTTCTGTCTGCCTTCCGCGCGGCGCTTTCGTAAAGATAAACGGGAACACTTAATTCTTTGGAAATCAATTCGGCAAATTTTTCCGATATCTTCACGCATTCTTCGGTCGTAACATTTGCAACGGGAACGAAAGGAACAACATCAATAGCGCCGAGACGCGGATGCTCGCCTTTATGTCTTCGCATATCTATGTACTGCGCTGCCGCACGACACGCGCTCAAAGTTGCGTTAAGGATTCCTTCTTCATCTCCGGCTAAGGTAACTACAACACGGTTGTAATCCGCATCGGGTTCCAAGCTCAACAATTTTGCATTTTCAACTTTGGCAACCGATTCTTTAATTGCTTCAAATGTTTCTTGATTTCTTCCTTCACTGAAATTTGGAACGCACTCAATAATTTTCATAAACTCTCCGCTCCCTGTCTGACGGCAGGCAAGGTTGAAAAAACGATTTCACCTTTTTTAATTGTGTATTTGTTAAGACTATTGCCGATGTTGTAAATTATTTCTGAGTAATCCGTCGTATCATATACTGCAAAGTCCGCCTGCTTGCCGATTTCAATGCTTCCGATTTTTTCGTTCAGTCCTAATGCCTTTGCCGCATTGATTGTGACAGCCGGAATTATTTCCTCGATTGTCATTTTCATTTTCAGCGCTGCAAGCTGCATAATCAAATGAAGATTAGGAATGTTCGATGAACCCGGGTTGAAATCCGTCGAGAGTGCAACGATAGAATTGTTCTCGATTAATTTTCTCGCCGGGGCGTAATCATGATCGAGAAAGAAAGAAACTCCCGGTAGCAGAACTGCAACCGTATCACTTTTTGCTAGAGCCGGAATTTCTTCTTCTGAAATTACTTCGAGATGATCAACCGAATTGGCTTTATGTTTTAGCGCCGTTTGCAATCCGCCAACTCTGTTAAACTGTTCGGTATGCAGACGGAGTTTGTAACCAAGTTTTTTTGCTTTCATGAAAATTTTATCGACTTCATCGGCAGAGAACGCGGTATTCTCGCAGAAAGCGTCCACGGTTTCCGCAAGTTTGTTTTTGATAACGTAGGGAAGAAGTTCATCAATAATCAATTCGAGATAAAGTTTATGATCGTTCTTGTACTCCGGCGGATAGGTATGCGCGCCTAAAAATGTTGGTACAATTTCAATCTGTAAATTTTTTTTGAAATGGTTTATCACTTGCAAAAGTTTTATCTCGTCGTAAAAACTTAATCCGTAGCCGCTTTTAATTTCAAGGGTTGTAATGCCTTGCGAAATAAAATTGTCGATCCTCGGTTTCAAAAGTTTTACAAGTTCATCGAACGAAGAATTTCTTACAGCTTTCATTGTCGCTGTAATTCCTCCGCCGGCTTTTGCAATCTCTTCGTACGACGCACCTTGAAGCCGCATCAGAAATTCATTAGCGCGCGAGCCGGCAAAAGCAGCGTGGGTATGGCATTCCACCAGACCGGGCAGCACTACAAGGTTCTTGAGATCAACTATCTGATCAACTTTTAATTTGGAAAGAGACGAGTTGGGCAGAATGTCCCGGATAAGACCGTCTTCTACCACAATTGAGTGACCGGTTAACAAACCGATATCGGTTAACGATTTACCACGTTTAACATTCTTACCAGAGGTATTTACGGTGATAATTTGAGATGGATTTTTGAATAGTTTTCTCATGATTTGAGCAGTTGGCTCTGAATCCCTTTTGGATAAACAAAGTAAAAAAGTTAACCGCAATTTGCGAAGATTTTTGTATAGACGGCAACATTTTCGTAAGTTTACATGTTAAAATTTGAGGGATTGGCAATTATGTCTTCAGGTAAAAAGCTTAAAATCCTCTTCGCAACCTCAGAAGTAGTTCCATTCATAAAGACAGGCGGTTTAGCAGACGTTTCTTCCGCATTACCCCAAAGATTACAAGAAATGGGGCATTTTGTCAGGATTATCGTCCCGAAGTATGGTGCTATCGACGAAAGAAAATTCAAAATTCACGAGGTTGTCCGGCTAAAGGATCTGAAATTTAATATTGGAGAAAAGGAAGTCGTATTCTCGCTCCGGTCTTCCTTTTTGATCGGTCCTAAAACCAGAGTTCAGATTTATTTTCTTGATAACCCGGAATTTTACGGCAGCAGACACAGCTTGTATTCCGATCCGCTTACGAACGAGGACTATCCGGATAACGATGAACGCTTCATTTTGCTTTCGCGAGCCGTGTTTGAACTAATAAACAAACTTGGATGGACGCCGGATATAATTCACTGCAACGATTGGCAGACGGGATTGATACCGGCTTACCTGAAATCCATGTATAAAAATGATTCGACTTATAATTCAATCAAAACAATTTTTACGATTCACAACTTAGGTTTTCAGGGAATATTCCCGAGATCAACATTTGCTAAAACGAGTTTGCCGAAAGAATTAGACAGCGAGAAAGGAATTCTTCACAAAGGGAAAGTTAATTTTCTTAAGAGCGGACTTTTATTTTCCGATATGATTACAACTGTGAGCGAAACCTACGCCAAAGAAATTTACCAGAATAAAGAATTAGGAATGGGTCTGGAAGATGTTCTGAAAAAGAGAAAAAAAGATTTGTACGGAATCATAAATGGAATTGATGAGACTCTCTGGCATCCCGAAGTTGATACCAAGATCGCGCAAAAATATTCTGCCAAGACTCTTGAACTGAAAAAAGAAAACAAGCAAGCGCTGGCTGATAATTTCAATTTTGCTTACGATGAAAATGTACCCGTCATCAGCATGATTACCCGGCTGTACGATAACAAAGGATTGGACCTCGTTGAAAAAGCTTTTACCCAGCTGATGAAGCTAAATATCCGTTTCATTCTTTTGGGAACGGGCGATAAGAAGTACCACAAGTTTTTTAAAACTGCGGCTTCCAAATACCACGATAAATTTTTCTGTTACATCGGTTTTGATGAGTCTTTAGCTCATCTAATCGAAGCCGGCTCGGATATGTTTTTAATGCCGTCGAAGTTTGAACCGTGTGGTCTGAACCAAATGTACAGCTTGATGTACGGGACAGTTCCTATTGTTCGTCACACTGGCGGACTTGCCGACACTGTAAAACCGTTCAATCTGAAATCGAAAAACGGAAACGGATTTGTCTTCAACAAATACTCCGCAACCGAAATGATGTCGGAAATAAAGAATGCGGTTAAAATGTATTCGCATAATCCGGAAACTTGGCAGATTATTATGCGTAACGGAATGAAAGAAAACTTCTCGTGGCTTAACTCATCCAAGAAATATGTCGATCTTTATAAAAAGCTCACCGATTAGTTGATGACAACACGCGCTTTGTTTTTGGATCGTGACGGAACTATAAACCACGATCCCGGTTACATAAAAGACCCCGCTCAAGTAGTAATTCTGTCCGGCGTTGCAGAAGGAATCAGAAAATTAAAAGAGAAATTCGGTTTCAAAATTATTGTTGTTTCCAACCAGGCAGGCATTTCTAAAGGATTGATGACTCACGATGATGTTGTGAATGTTAATGCAAAGATCAACGGGATGCTATCATCGGAGGGGGCATCCATAGATGCTTTCTACTATTGTCCGTTTCATCCCGATAATGATCCGCCGGAGAAAACTATTTGTAGGAAACCTTCTCCGTTTATGATTGTTCAAGCTGCAGAGGAACATAAAATAAGTTTATCGGGATCCTACATGATTGGCGACAAAGCCAGCGACGTTGAGTGCGGTTTGAATGCCGGCGTAAAAAGTATTTTGCTGCACGGGCATTCGTTCGACAATGAAATTTCTACCTTGCATAATCTTGGGAAAAAGCCCAATTTTGTAGCCGCTAATTTCAAAGAGGCATGTGATTTTATTATCAAAGATTTATCCGGAGGAAATTAATTGATCAAGTTCTTGCGCTTCTCATTTTTATTGTTACTTGCTGCTGTTCTATTTGCTTCTTGTAATCAAGATCCGACTTCTGTTGGATCAAAACTGATTCCGGGACAAGACCAAGTTAATTTCAAACAGTATGATACTTATCAGTTGAACACTCCTCAGAAAACTTCGTTTTATCCTTTTGATTTGAAATTAGGCACGGCAAGCAAAGTTATTCTCGGAAAAAATAATTATGCGGAATCCGATCTGCTTTACCGTTTCGATATTTATTTAGCCGATTCGCTTTTGAACTACATTAAGTCGAACCAGCTTTCCGTTACTTCTGCATGGATGACGATGACGCCTACATACAAACTTGGCAGCACGAATCTGAATTTTGATATCGCCGCTTATCAAGTTAGAAGTGCTTGGAACGTTATAGGATTCGATAAAGACAGTTTAAAAAATCTTAATTACGACAACACAAATGTTCTCAGTTCACTTTCGGTTACCGATACTTTGGTTAAGTTCAATCTTCAGCCTAACGTTGTGCAAGAATGGCTGAAGTGGAAAGCGGATAGTACTACGACGCCAAAAAATTACGGGCTGCTTCTGAAACCGACTGCTTCATGCCAGAGAATCCTCGGCTTCGATGCTTATATTCCAAACGTCACAAATGCAATCCCTTTTTTGCATTTTATTCTGCAAAAAGCTCCTTCATTTGTTGATACTGTAAGCGTATCACCTTTCATGGATGTTCACGTGCTAACGGGTAGTGTTCCCACGAATACTACCGACATGGTACTGGAAGGGAGCTTGGCGATACGAAGTTCATTGTTTTTTGATCTCACTTCGCTGCCTAAGAATATTGTTGTGAACAAAGCTACTCTGGAACTCCAACGTGATTCGATTAATACTACCGACGGCACACCATCTACCGATTCCTTGTTTGTTTATATGCTGGCGGATAGCACAACAAAAAAAATGACGAGAGACTCTTCCGTTACAACCCTTCTTACCAGAAGCGGAAATCTGTACAGCGGAGACATATCGTGGATAATCCAGAAATGGCTGAGCGGGACCGATAACCAAGGAATTATGGTTGAACTTAACAACGAATATTTTTCTCCGGCGCGAATTGCACTTTACGGAAGCGCCGATCCAAACAAACTATTGAGACCAAAATTAAAAATAACCTATTTGCAGAGACAATAGATCACATGAAAAGAATCCAAATTTTCTTATTGCTGCTTTTAATTTCATTACCCGTTTTTGCCAGCGGCGGTTCGCTATATACACATTTCGGTATCGGTGATCTTCGTCTTTCTTATTCCGCCAGAAGATTTGGTCTTGGCGAACTTGGTATTGCAATGAGTGATAAGGATTTTCTTAATTCGATTAATCCGGCTTCCTGGAACGGGCTAAGATTAACAAGATTTGAAACCGGGATTCTTTACAACGGTGCAATGATAAACGACGAAACTTCATCAACCTACCAATCCGGAACATATTTTAACGGGCTTACGTTCGGGTTCCCGATAGATCATGATTACGGAATTGCTGCCGTAGTAGGACTTGTACCGGTATCAAATGTTGAATATAATTTTTCTCAGAATGTTACCGATCCGAATGTGGATCCTTACACGCTGAATTATCAAGGTACCGGCGGGATGCAAAGATTTTTTCTCGGCGCTTCCTATAGGTTGCCGTTCGATTTTTCTCTTGGTCTTGCATACGAATACTACATCGGCAGAATTACTAACAGTTCAGCCGTAACATTTGAAAGCGGTTCAACTTTTAGAAATGCAACCTTCCGGAAAGAAATAAGTTATCATGGAATGGGATTTTCAGCCGGAATAATTTCCAGCGATCTTTCAAAATATTTCGATACGAAAAATTTCAAAGATTTTAGAATAGGCGTTGTCTTCACTCCGACAGTTATGCTGACAAGCGATTCTCTTGATAACTCACTAACTACCATCGGAACAATTACCCTTGCAACAAACACATACAAAACGAAATTGCCTTTCAAGTTTGGAGTCGGCGTATCTTTCAAATGGACGGACAATTATACTTTTGTATTGGATTATTATTATCAGAAATTTAGTGAGTTTTCCGAGAACGATGTAGTTTCTAGTTACATGCAAGATTTCTACAAAATGAGTGTTGGTTTTGAATATAATAATGTTGAAACTCGCTTGAATTCATTTTGGGATCATGTGATGTTGCGCGGCGGACTTAGTTACGAGCAATCGCAATATAGAATTAACGGAACCGGATTGAATCAATACTCCGTATATGCCGGATGTTCAATGCCGCTTGGTTTTGATAACACGATCGATTTCGGATTCCAATACGGAACGCGGGGAACTACAACAAACAATTTGGTCAAAGAAAACTTTTTCAAGTTCACCGTCGGTTTGAGTATTGGAGAACTCTGGTTCATCCGCACGGAACGTTAATTCTCTTTGAAGTAAATTTATTCTCAGTAAATTATTCACTCGTTCATAAAAACAAATCTATTTACCTCAATTTGAATCGCACCGGATAATTAACTAATATGCAAATAAAAAATTACAACGACTATGCTAAACTATTTAAAGAATGATCCAGAAGTTATTTCAGTTGCCAGACTGGAATTGAAACGTCAGGAAACCCACTTAGAATTAATCGCATCTGAAAATTTTGTTAGTCTCGCTGTTCTCAGCGCGGCAGGTTCTGTTTTAACCAACAAATACGCCGAAGGTTATCCCGGCAAAAGATATTACGGCGGATGCGAATTTGTTGACATGGCAGAAGACCTTGCACGCGAACGTTTAAGAAAATTATTCGGCGCCGAATACGTTAACGTTCAGCCGCACAGCGGTTCGCAAGCCAACATGGCTGTTTACATGACTTTGCTCAAACCCGGTGATACAATTTTAGGCTTGAGTTTAGATCACGGCGGACATTTAACTCACGGTTCACACGTTAATTTCTCCGGACAGATTTACCATGCTGTCGGTTACATGTTGAACAAAGAAACAAAATTGCTTGACTACAATTTGATTGAAGACCTGGCAAAGAAGGAGAAACCGAAATTAATCGTTACCGGCGCCAGCGCTTATTCACGTGATTGGGATTACGCAAAGTTTAGAGAGATTGCCGATAAAATCGGCGCACTGCTAATGTGCGACATGGCTCATCCTGCCGGTTTGATTGCAAAAGGTTTGTTGAACAATCCGTTAACGTACTGTGATGTTGTTACATCGACAACGCACAAAACACTTCGCGGTCCGCGCGGAGGAATTATTTTGGTCGGTAGGGACAAAGACAATCCGTTCGGCATCAAGACTTTGAAAGGTGACCGGCTGAAACTTATGTCGGAAATCTTAGACGGAATGGTTATGCCTGGAATTCAAGGCGGACCTTTGATGCACGTGATCATGGCGAAGGCAGTTGCATTCGGCGAAGCGCTTCAAGATTCATTTACAACTTATGCTAAGCAGATCATAAAGAATTCAAAAACTCTTGCGAACGAGTTGATGGGTCTCGGCTATGATATAATTTCCGGCGGAACGGATAATCATTTGATGCTTGTCGATCTAACGAAAAAAGATTTGAGCGGTAAAAAAGTTGAGAACGCTCTCGGCGCTGCCGGTATCACTGTAAATAAAAATATGATTCCGTTCGACACAAAAAGTCCTTTCGTAACAAGCGGAATTAGAATCGGTACACCGGCAGTTACAACACGAGGCATGAAAGAGAATGAAATGAAAGTTATCGCATCGTTTATAGACCGTGCAATAACAAATGTTGACAATGAACAAACACTTGCTTCGATTAAGACCGAAGTTGCTCAGTTTTGTTCTAAATTTCCGCTGTATCCGGAATTAAACTAAACTTAACATGGCAGATTCTGAAGAAAATATTTTAGACGATAAAGAATCCACCGGCGAAGTTGAAATGGGTTTTCTCGATCACCTTGAAGAGTTAAGATGGAGAATAATCTATTCGCTGCTTGGAATTGTTGTTGGGACAATTATCGCTTGGATTTTTATCGACTTTTTTATTGATCATGTTCTTCTTGTACCGGCTAAAGTAGCTGGGTTCAAACTTCAAAACTTGCGTCCGTTCGGACAATTGTTCCTCTATTTCCAAGTCGCAATGATCATCGGTTTCATAATCAGCTTGCCGAATGTTGTTTATCATGTTTGGAAATTCATAGCCCCGGCGCTTAAACACACCGAAAAGAAATATGTTAAATGGATTGTAATCTTTACCACGTTTTGTTTTTTGAGCGGCGTTGTGTTTGCGTACTTTTTAATGCTTCCGATGACTTTGAAGTTTGCGGCTGGGTTCGGCTCACACGATATTGCAAACAACTTTTCGATCGATGAATATTTTTCGATCATCATCAGCGTAATTTTAGGAGCCGGGCTGGTCTTCGAACTTCCAATGCTGTCTTTCTTCCTTTCGAAACTTGGAATTCTTACGCCGGGTTTCATGAGAAAGTATAGACGTCATGCAATTGTAGTGATAATGGTTCTTGCCGCAATATTAAGTCCGGGCACCGATCCAGTTTCGCAAGTGCTGCTTGCCATTCCGTTGGTTTTCTTATATGAAGTAAGTATATTAGTTGCAAAATTTTCGCAAAAGAAATCTTGATAAAAAAATCCCTCTCGGAAATTGCTCAATCTATCGACGGTGAACTGAAGAAGTTCAATGAGATATTTAAAGAATCTATAAAATCCAAAGTAACCCTTGTTGATCTTGTTGCGCGTTACATTCTAAAGCAAAAAGGGAAGAAAATTCGTCCGTTGCTCGTACTGCTTTCCAGCAAAGTTGCGGGAGAAATTTCCGACCGTAGCTACAGGGGAGCGGCTATGGTTGAATTGCTTCACACTGCAACTTTGGTTCACGATGATGTGGTGGATAACGCCGAGACACGTAGAAGTTTTCCGTCAATTAATGCAGTGTGGAAGAATAAAATTGCTGTTCTCATGGGCGACTATTTACTTTCACGCGGATTGATGATCGCCGTCTATCAGAAAGATTTCGATTTCTTGAAAGTCATCACCGACACAGTTAAACGAATGTCGGAAGGTGAACTTCTCCAAATCAGTAAAACAAGAAAACTTAATAATGACGAAGAAACATATTTCAGAATAATTTCCGATAAAACTGCGTCACTCTTTTCTACATGCTGCGAGATCGGGGCGCTCGCTGTTACGACCGATGAAGAAAAAATAAAATCGCTCCGGGAGTTCGGTGAAAATCTCGGGATAGCATTTCAAATACGGGATGATATACTGGATTACGTCGGTTCAAAAAGTGTTTTCGGCAAACCTCTTGGCGGCGATATAAAAGAAAAGAAATTAACTTTGCCCCTCATTTACGCTCTATCTAAAGCACCGGCGGACCAATCCAAGAAAATTATCTCATCAATAAAAAGTGGTGCAAAAAAAGTCAACGTTGAAGAAGTAATCGCCTTTGTCCAGCGCTACGATGGGATTTCTTATGCCGACCAAGTTGCTAAAGAATATGCCGGCAAAGCCGTGAACAATCTGAAAGTGTTCAACGATTCCGAGTCCAAACTTTCTCTTGAAAGCTTAGTCAGTTTTGTGATTGAAAGAAAGAACTGATAGAATTTCCTTTTCAAATAAAATCTTGAGGCGCGTGATTATGAAAAAATATTTTCTTGCCGTGCTATTATTGTTTATTCTTTCAAGTTGTATCGACTACCATGAGAAGATGAAACTTAATCAAGATGGCAGCGGAACAATTACTTTCGCAGTCGGTGTAAATCAATCATTATTCGGCGGAATTGCCGACAGCAGCAACTTCAAAGAGTTGGACGAAAGCAAAATTAAGGAACAGTATTCCGGTAAAAAAGGAATTAAGTTTTTAGGAAGTAGGACTTATACTCAAGACGGAAACAAATGGGTTGAGATAAACCTATCGTTCGAATCATTACAAGCATTGAACGAAGCAAACAAAGACAGCATGCAGCAAGGCATGATGGGCGTAATGAATTTGTCAGAAGATGAGAACGGAAACATGGTCTTCTCGCGAAAACTTCTTGGGAAGCCCGGTGAATCGAAAAACGACACAACGGGGAATGGGTTAGCCAGCGGAATGGTGCAGATGATGTTCGGCAACTACAAGTGGAAATACGATTTAACATTGCCCGGTAAGATTATATCAACGAATGCCGCGCAAAATGATGTGGATTACAAAACAAACGCCGTTAAGTGGACTATGTCGCTTGCATCTCTGGCGTCAGCTCATGAGATGACAGTTACATTCGAGAAAGCATCAAAGATCAACTTAACTTTGATTATCCTTGGAGTACTCGTAGTTTTATTTCTTGCCGGGATTTTTATTTACAGGATAAAAAGAAGTTCAACCCCAGAGACAAATTGATATTGAACTCGTGCGAAAAAAAATCTGTTGGTTAAATAGAAATTAATTTTTGGTTTTTAAAACTCATTTGTTATTTTTTGATCGATCATTTTTATTAATTCTATATCTTGTCCTTTGTAGCTGGTCTCGGTTAATGCATCGAGAAAAAACGGTCGTAACAGCAATAAAAAATTAAATTTCAATTACTCTAATTGTAGGGATTAGATGAAGAGAACTGTACTTGATTATGCATTAAAGATTCGCCTTCCACTAACATTGTTTGTTATAGTAGCTACATTCATCATTACCTTTTATGTTTCGAGACCCGAAAGGGACAGCGTTGGTTACGCACCGGAACAGCCTATAAAATTTTCTCACAAACTTCACGCCGGACAAATGGCAATCGATTGTCAATATTGTCACATCGGCGTTACGAAAGAACGCCATGCAATTATTCCTTCAGTAAATATTTGTATGAATTGCCATTCCGTTGCACGCAAAGACAGACCTGAAATCATAAAACTAACACAATATTATGAATCGGGAAAACCAATTCCTTGGAAGAGAATACATAAAGTGCCGGAGTATGCGTACTTCAATCATAGTGTTCACATCAACAAAGGAATCAATTGTGCAACTTGTCACGGGGATGTAAGAGGGATGGATGTTGTAAGCGAAGTTAAACCGTTCACGATGACCGCTTGTTTGGATTGCCATAGAAATCCTCAGGCGCAAATGCCTTATTTGAAAGTTGTGAAAAACGGTCCTGAAAACTGCTGGGCTTGTCATCGTTAGTTAAGGAGATTGAATTCAAAGATGTCAAAACAAATTAGCAGAAGAAATTTTTTTGGAACATTCGGCAAAGGTGCGGTTATTGCGGCTGTAGCAGCAGCGCTTCCTGCAAAATTTATCTCTTCAGTGGATAAAGCTTCAAAGAAAGAAAAAATTAAAATTGCTATTCATCCGTCTGCAGTTAAAAGAACAAAGAAGGTTTAGCGATGAGCGATTCTCCGAAATCATCTAATAAATTGTGGAAAAGTATTAAAGGCTATAATGATGATCCTGAAGTTTTGAATGCCAAAACGAATGAGTTTATGGAGGGAGTTACAGACGAATTCGATTCTTCCAAACTTTCAGGAATATCCAGAAGAAAATTTTTAGCGATTCTATCTGCATCGGCTGCGCTAACCGCTACCGCGTGTACTGATTACCGCGATAAGGGAGAGATAATCCCTTACAACAAGCGTCCCGAAGATGTAATGCCTGGCATTGCAAATTATTACGCATCGACTTGCAACGGCTGTTCGCAATCGTGCGGAATTTTGGTTAAGACGCGCGAGGGGAGACCGATAAAAATTGACGGCAATCCGGATCATCCAATTAACGCCGGGAAAATTTGTGCTAAAGGTCAGGCAAGCATACTTAATCTTTACGATCCCGAACGTTTGACTGATCCATTTGAGCTTAGAAAGAAAACCGATTGGAAAAGTGTTGATGCCGACGTGATAAGCGCGCTCAACGATGCTCAATCAAGCGGAAAAGAAATTTCAATAGTTACCGGAACGGTTACTTCTCCCACAACAAAAAAAGTTTTGAACGATTTTGCAGCAAAATATCCCAACACGAAAATTTATTCTTATTCATTGACGAACGATCAGCAGAGAAGAAGCGCATGGATGGATTCTTACGGCACTGAAGAATACCCGGCAATTAAATGGAGAGATGCTGATGTTATACTTGCGATTGACTCCGACTTCCTTGGGAGCGAAGGCAGTTATATTGAGAGCATGAGAAAATATACACAGCGCCGTGAGACAAACGGTAAAACTGATTTCAACCGTTTGTATGTTGCAGAAGGTAGAATGAGTGTAACCGGAATGCTTTCAGATTACAAATTACGGGTTTCGCCGGACTCCCAATACGAATTTGTTATGGCGCTGATTAATGAATTGAGCAGTCGCAGTTCGGCAATTGCTCTCGACGCAAACTCAAAATCAAAGTTTGGAAAATATTCGCTTTCGAAATTTGAATCGTTGGTTGGCAAAGATAAATTGAATCATCTTGTTAATGACTTGAATGCCAGACGCGGCAAAAGCATTGTGTATGCCGGCGATACTTTACCGAAAGAAGTTCATATCGCAGTGAACCTTCTGAATGAAGTATTGGGCAATACATCACTTTATGATTATTCAAATTCTTTCAAGTCATTGGTTAAACATTCCTCTGCAACGGAAATTTCTCAGCTAATCGATTCGATGAACAATGGAAAAGTCGGAGTTATAATTCATTTTGATTCCAATCCGGTCTTCACATTGCCGGAAGATTTCGGCTACGCTAACGCGTTGAAGAAAGTGAAACTTGTTGCATCATTAACCGAAGCTGAGAACGAATCATCCGCAGCCGGAAATTATTCTCTTCCAATCAACAACCAACTTGAAAGTTGGGGGGACGCATATGTGCGCGGCGGAGTTTATAGTTTGCAGCAGCCGGTTATCGCACCAATTTTTAACACGCGCCAGAAGGAAGCGATTCTGTTAACATGGATTGCCGGAAGTTCATCGGCGTTTAACGAAGATATTTATCACAACTATTTAATGAATTCATTCAACGCGGATGTTTATTCGAAAGCAAACTCTTTTGCCGATGCAAAAACATTTTGGTATTCAGCACTGAATGACGGCGTAGTGAAGGTGGCGGAAAAAGTTCAGTCGGTTAAATTTAATTTTGCTTCGTTTAACGGGTTGAATGATTTAACCCCTTCAAAAAATTTTGTAGTCCATCTCCATGACAATTATTTCATCGGCGATGGAAGATATGCCAACAACGGCTGGTTACAAGAAATTCCTCACCCGGTCAGCAAGATTACGTGGGACAATTACGCCGCAGTTTCTCCGTCAACGGCAAAAAGTTTAAAAGTTGACAGCAACGATCTTCTTCAAGTAAAAGTTGGCAGCAGAAGTTTAACATTGCCTGCGTTCATTCAACCCGGGCTTGCAGACAATTTCATCAGCATCGAATTGGGTTACGGCAGAACGGTTGTTGGAGAAGTCGGAAAAGAAGTCGGCTTCAACGCTGTTCCGCTGATGTCGAAAGATGCTCAGCCGTCACCTTACATTTTTACAAATGCATCCGTTGCAAAAGCAGGCGGATCGCACGAGTTGGTTTCAACCCAAGAGCAGCATTCGCTGGATGATACCTTCGTTAAAGATCTCCATCGAATCAGAAGAATCATTCAAGAAGGAACCGTTTTAAAGTACATCAAAGAACCGAACTTCTTGCATGAAGAGAAAGAAAAATTATTCAGCATTACAAATGAAGTTCAATACACAGGCAACAAATGGGCGATGGCAATAGATCTAAATAAATGTACTAACTGCCAAGTCTGTGTCGCCTCGTGCAACGTTGAAAACAATATTGCTGTAGTTGGTAAAGAACAGGTAAATAAGGGACGAGTGATGCAGTGGATCCGGCTGGACAGATACTATTCCGGTACACCGGATGAGCCGATTGCAAGCAATCAACCGATGTTATGCCAGCAATGCGACAACGCTCCTTGCGAAAATGTCTGCCCGGTAAACGCGACTAATCACAGTCCCGACGGATTGAACCAGATGGTTTACAACCGCTGCGTTGGTACGCGTTATTGTTCAAACAACTGTCCGTACAAAGTTAGACGTTTTAATTTCTTCAACTACCGCGATCATTTTGCAGATTCATATTACGAGAACGATCTCACGTCGCTCGTCAACAATCCTGAAGTGACGGTTCGTTCGCGCGGTGTAATGGAGAAATGTACTTTCTGCATTCAGAGAATTATGGAAGCGAGATCGAATGCTATACGAGACAATAAACCATTGAAAGGTTCGGATATTGTTACGGCATGTCAGCAAGCATGTCCGACAAACGCAATAACTTTTGGAGACGCAAACGATCCTACGTCATTGGTAGCAAAACTTAGAGATCATAATTTATCTTATCACGTACTTGAAGAGTTAAATGTGAAACCGAATGTTACATACATTGCCAAACTTCGAAATACTCATTCGGAGGAAATACTGTGAGTACTGTTGACTTAACACAAGAATTATCGGTTATAGAAGGGAAGCCTGCTTTACGGGAACTTGATGATTTAATCTCGAAACCGATTGATGCCAAGGCAAGCAAAAAGTTTTATATAGCAATATCAATTTCCGGCTCGATGCTTTTTCTGCTCGTTATCGGATTGGGATTAACTTTTTACTACGGTATCGGAATGTGGGGAAACAATATTCCGGTGGGCTGGGCTTTCGATATTACAAATTTCGTTTTCTGGGTTGGTATCGGTCACGCAGGAACTTTAATCTCTGCAATTCTTTTCTTGCTGAGACAAAAATGGCGTACCGGTATTGCACGTTTCGCGGAAGGCATGACAATTTTTGCGGTTATGACCGCCGGTTTGTTTCCGTTAATACATGTCGGACGTCCGTGGCTTGCTGCTTACCTTTTTCCATATCCGAACCAGCACTCAATTTGGGTTAACTTCGATTCACCGCTTTTGTGGGACGTGTTTGCGGTCTCGACTTATTTCATCGTGTCATTAATTTTCTGGTATGTCGGATTGATCCCGGATTTTGCAACCCTTCGCGAAAGAACAAATCACAAAATCAAAAAGATTATTTACTCAATTTTTGGATTGGGCTGGCGGTTTTCAAACAAACATTGGCAGCACTACGAAATGGTTTATCTTATTCTTGCCGGATTCGCAACGCCGCTCGTTTTGTCCGTTCATACAATCGTAAGCTTCGATTTTGCCGTTTCAATTCTTCCCGGATGGCATGCGACAATTTTCCCGCCCTACTTTGTTGCCGGAGCCGTCTTCTCCGGATTTGCAATGGTGCAAAACGTTTTGATCATCGTCAGAAAAGTTTTCAATTACGAACATATAATTACGTTAGATACACTTGAGAAGATGAACAAGATAATGCTGTTAACCGGTTCTATGGTTGGTTACGCATACGCGATGGAATTTTTTATAGCTTGGTACAGCGGTCTGCCGATTGAGCGGTTCACTTTCATTAATAGAGCTTTCGGTCCATACGCGTGGGCATATTGGATTATGGTTTCATGCAATGTGATTTCGCCGCAGCTTTTCTGGTCAAGAAAAATTAGAAGAACTATCCCGGTCATGTTTGTGATAGCAATATTTGTAAATATCGGAATGTGGTTCGAACGTTTTGTCATCATCGTATCGTCGTTATCGAGAGACTTTTTACCTTCGAGCTGGCATCTTTTCGTTCCGACTTACACGGATTTTATGATTTTAATAGGAAGCTTCGGATTTTTCTTCACATGGATTTTATTATTCGCAAAAGCGTTGCCGGTTGTTTCGATGGCAGAAGTTAAAGCGGTTGTTACTGGTTCACAACCTTCGCATAAGGATCATTGACGATGAGCGGAAAAATACTTTACAGCTATACCGGAATTTTTGATACACCCGATCAGATTATTCATGCTGCCGAAAAAGCGGTTGAAGAAGGTTACACAAATTACGATGTGAACACGCCGTATCCATTGCACGGAATGGACAAGGCAATGAAACTTAAACCATCCAAGTTAGGATACGTTGCATTAGTCTTCGGTCTCTCGGGTACGTTGTCTGCGCTTCTTACAATTTGGTGGATGTCGGCAATCAACTATCCAATTGTAATTGGCGGCAAACCGTTGTTTTCATTTCCGGCTTATGTGCCCATCATGTTTGAAGTAACCGTTCTCTCCGCGGCAATTATGACAGTGGTTGCAATGCTGTTTTTCTTTTTCAAACTTCCGAACAACAGCCATCCGCTTCACGGAACGGTTTACATGAAAAAAGTTTCGGCTGATAAATATGGAATTTCTATACAAGCCGGTGATCCTAAGTTCAGCGAATCATCAGTGAAAAAATTCTTAGAGAGCGTGCACGCCGCAGAAATCATTCCGATTTACTGGGACGAAGAAGAGATAAATCATCAAAACAAAATTTTTGAACCGAAGTTTGTTATGTTCTTGGTTGCCGTTGCATTGTTTACTTCCGGAGTTACTTATTTCTCTTTCAATAAACTTATGTATATGGTTCCGTTCAACTGGATGATGGATCAGCCGAAGCTTAGCGCTCAGCAATTGAGTCCAATATTCACCGACGGCTTTGGAATGCGGCAGCCGGTTGCCGGAACAGTTGCGCGCGGCTACATGCCGTATCAATTTGCCGGTCAACCGGATATTGCCGGTGCGAAGCTCGTAAATCCGATTCCGGTTTCAAAAGAATCACTCGCTCTGGGAGAAACAAAATTTGATATTTACTGCAGTCCGTGTCATGGTTATAATGCCGATGGCGCAAGCCGTTTGCGCGGACAGTTTCCGAATCCTCCAAGTTTACATTCTGATAAGGTTCGCACCTGGACCGACGGAAGAATTTTTGCAGTCATCACGGAAGGACAAAACATAATGCCGTCATATTCCAGTCAACTTTCTGTTGACGAACGGTGGGCGGTAATTAATTATATAAGAGCATTACAAAGAGCGCTCAATGCTAAGGAGTCAGACGTTCAATGAGTTCCTCTTCAGTCGAATACCATAAAAAAGAATTACCGTCGAAGGTTCGGACAATCGGAACAGCGCTGTTCGCTGCCGGACTGATAATAGTTGCATTGGGTTATATAACTGATCCGGTTAGAAGTTCATACAATAATATTGTGGGACTAACATTTTTGATCAGCGTTGGTGTCGGGTCATTGTTTTTACTTGCGCTGGAATATGTAGCCGGCGCGGTATGGAGTACGCCATTTAGAAGAGTGACCGAATTCCTTGCGGCAAATATTTATTTAATTCCTCTTCTTGCGATTCCGCTCTTGTTGAATATCAATACAATTTTCCATTGGACTCATCCCGAACCGGCGGATAAAGCCATGATAAATAAAGCGCCTTATCTTAACGTAACTTTCTTTATAGTTAGAGTTGTTGGCTTCTGGCTGATTTGGCTTGGGTTCTACTATTTCATTTCTAAAAATTCTGTTGAACAAGACGCAAGCCGCGATCAATCGTTAACTAAGTTGAATATTAAACTGTCAACCATCTTCATTCCGATTTTTGCGATAACAATTTCTTTCGCTGCAATAGATTGGTTAATGAGTTTATCACCAAAATGGTTCTCGACAATATTTGGAGTCTATTACTTTTCGGGAACGGTACTAGCTGCGCTGGCAGCTGGAACAATTTTCATCGTTCTGCTGAATGAGAGAGGTTATTTTGTTAAAGGCCTTTCCGGCGATCATTACTACAGTCTCGGCGCACTTCTTTTCGCATTCACAAATTTCTGGGCTTACATTGCATTCAGTCAATACTTGCTGATATGGTATGCAAACCTTCCGGAAGAAACATTTTGGTTTATTGCACGATGGCATGGAAGCTGGAAGTTCATTTCGATCGGCTTGGTGTTCGTTCATTTTGTAATTCCATATTTCGGTTTGCTTTCACAGCCGTCGAAAATGAATCCGAAAAGATTACTCGCAATGTCCGCTTGGATTTTGTTTGCTCACTATTATGATTTGTACTGGATGACGATGCCGAACTATGGCAAAGATGGAGTTGTGCTGGGGTGGATTGAATTAGGTTTTCCGTTATTGATTGCCGGATTGATAATGCTTGTCTTTAACTTCAAAGCGAAATCGCAAAATCTTGTTCCGATCGGCGATCCAAAACTAAAAAGAGGAATTGATTTTAGACTTTAATCCTGAACATATATGAACCAGAATAAAAAACTTTGGCGAGCCACGGCTTCGCCGGAAGACGAAATAAAGTTTAGAGAATTGTTGAAAAATCCGATCCGTCTATTCGGCTGGGTCTTTCCATATTTTCTTGTGATCATTCTGCTGCTTGGAATTTACTACGTTCAGCATTTGTCCAACATCTCGTTTAACGGAGTTCCGGTAAGCGTCCCCGATTCGACAAATATGAAAAAAGAAATTCCGATGAAGAAGGGTGGTGTTATGCCGGCTGTGGATTTGGAAATGGTAAAGAATCCGACACCGGATTTTATCGCCAAAGGGAAAGAACTTTTTGATAACAACTGTAAATCATGTCACGGCGATAACGGAATGGGCGACGGACCCGCCGGCGCGATGTTGAATCCGAAACCGCGAAATTTTCATGCCGTCGATGGTTGGACAAACGGAAGAAATGTTGATCAGATGTACAAAACTTTGCAAGAGGGAATTCCGAAAACCGGAATGGCAGCTTACGAATACATGCCGAAGGTAGATCGCTTTGAAATTATCGCGTACATAAGAACATTTGCGCAATTCCCGGAAGTTACCGACGACCAGCTGATTAATCTCGATATGAATTACCAAGTTTCGCAAAGCGCAACTGTGCCGAGCACAATACCGGTTAGTCTAGCTGAAACAAAACTTGAGGAAGAAAACAGTGCGGTCAACAATCAGTTTTTGAAATTACAGATGAATGTGAATACAGCGCAAAATAATTCCGGCGCAGATGCTCTGAAAAAATATTCGGTTAATCTGAGAAAAGTGTTTACATCTTTCATGCGTTCCAACGGACAAGCAAGCATGGATAATTTTGTTGCCGACGTTCTTGCGAATCCGATTAGTGCCGGGTTCGATCCGTCCGTAACGCTGCTCTCGAAAGACGATTGGAAAACGATTTACGATTATTTGAAATCCGCAACAATATAATAGAAATAAATGAATCTTAAAGAAAAGCAATATTGCCTGTGTCATTCTGATCCCGATTTTGCCTGTCGGCAGACAGGTTTATCGGGAGAAGAATCTCCAACAATCAATGTGAAAGATTCTTCAGTCGTTACTCGCCTTGCTTTCGCGAAAGCGTCAGCCTCGACAAGCCGACTCGACTCGCCACGCGAGCGAAGCGGGAGGCGAGACGGAAAGCGGGCACTCCTTCAGAATGACAAGCTTTTACATTTTATTGGGTTACTGTTTTTTCTGATAACGATGATTCCTTCCAACTTTTTAGCTCAGGAGAAAATTAAAGTTGGAATCGACGAACAACTCGGTCATTACTTGCCGATGGATTTGAAGTTTACCGAATCCAACGGCAAAGTTGTTTCGCTGAAAGAGTTGATTACCAAGCCGACGATTCTTGCTTTGGTTTATTACGAATGTCCCGGACTCTGCAACCCGATGCAGTCTGAGCTTGCGTGGACGGTTGATAAACTTCAGCTTGAACCGGGAACGGATTTTCAAGTTATAAGTCTGAGCTTTGATAACCACGAGACGCCGGCAATTGCAGCTAAATGGAAAAAGAATTATTTGCAGACAATCAAAAGAAAGTTTGATCCCGCTGACTGGACTTTCTTGACCGGTGATAGTCTCAGCATAAAAGAAGTTACGGATGCTTGCGGATTTTATTTCAGGCCGGCTGATAAACAATATGTTCATGCTTCAACATTGATTGCAATTTCGCCGGATGGAAAAATTACTCGTTACTTATTTGGAACACAGTTCAATCCATTCGATATGAAGATGGCATTGCTCGAAGCCGAAGCCGGCAAAACAAGTCCAACTATCACAAAGGTTCTGCAATTCTGTTTCAGTTACGATCCGAGCGGAAGAAGATACACTCTGAACATTCTAAGAATAATCGGATCAGTTTCTTTACTTGGTGTAGGAATATTTCTCGGCGTTTTGACGATTAAGAAAAAGAAAAAAATTAAGAACGAAGGAGTTTAGATAAATGGCTGACGCAACAACTGCCGTTGCCGAAAAACCGTATTATCAAGTTAGCACTAACAAGCACAGCGGAATTTTATCATGGCTATTGACGACCGATCACAAAAGAATTGGGCTGATGTATTTCGTCACGATCATTTTTTTCTTCTTGGTCGGAGTTATAATCGGCGTGTTAATGCGCTTGGAATTGATTGCACCAGGACGCACGATTATGGGAGCGCAGACTTACAATGAATTGTTCACGCTCCACGGCGTGATAATGATTTTCTTGTTTATCATTCCCGGTCTGCCGGCGATTTTCGGCAACTTCTTTCTGCCGATTCAAATCGGCGCGCGAGACGTAGCGTTTCCAAGATTGAACTTGCTTTCATATTACATTTATGTAATCGGCGCAATCATGGCGCTGACTTCGCTCTTTTTACCCGGAGGTCCAATCGATACCGGCTGGACATTTTACATTCCGTACAGCATAAGAAGCACCACAAATGTTTCGATGGCACTGCTCGCCGCATTCGTTCTCGGTTTTTCATCAATCTTAACGGGTATAAATTTTATTACTACCGTTCACAGAATGCGCGCTCCGGGAATGGGATGGTTTAAAATGCCTCTTTTCGTTTGGGCGACTTATGCAACAGCGTGGATTCAAGTTATCGCAACGCCGGTAATAGGAATTACAATTTTATTAGTTGTCATCGAACGCGCGTTCGGTGTAGGAATTTTTGATCCGGCTCTCGGAGGTGATCCGATTCTCTTCCAGCATCTTTTCTGGATCTATTCTCATCCCGCAGTTTATATAATGATTTTGCCTGCAATGGGTGTGGTCTCGGAAATCATTCCAACATTTTCGCGGCGAACAATTTTCGGTTACAAACAAATTGCGTACTCGTCGTTGGCAATTGCGTTCATCGGCTATCTTGTTTGGGGACATCATATGTTCTCCAGCGGTATGTCGGATACAGATGCAATAATTTTTTCTCTGCTCACATTTCTTGTGGCTTTGCCCAGCGGTGTGAAAATTTTTAACTGGGTTGCAACTATGTATAAAGGTTCCATCGATCCACAGCCGCCGTTTTTGTGGGTGATGTCTTTCATCGTTCTCTTTTCTATCGGGGGATTAACCGGATTGGTTCTCGGGTCGCTCGCAACGGATATACATCTAACCGATACATATTTTGTCGTGGCGCATTTTCATTACGTAATGTTCGGCGGAACCGGAACAATTTTCTTTGCTGCGCTTCATTACTGGTTCCCAAAAATGTTCGGCAAGATGTACAACCTCAAGTTTTCGAAGATTGCTGTTGTAACTTATTTCATCGGCTTTAACATGCTTTACTTTCCGAAATTCATTATGGGTTATATGGGAATGCCGAGACGATATTACGATTATCTTCCGATGTTCACTCCGTATCAAAGAATTTCTACAATCGGTTCGTGGATTTTAGCGGGCACAATATTTTTTATGGTAGGATATTTCATTCACGCATTGTTCAAAGGAAAGAAAGCTACATCTAATCCGTGGGGAGGAGTAACCTTGGAATGGCACATATCTTCGCCGCCAATTATGGAAAACTTTCATGAGATTCCGACTATCACACATGAACCGTACGATTTCAGTCAACTCAAGGAGATGAAGAATGAGTAATCATCAAGAAACTGCTGCGGCTACTCATCAAACACATCGCGACGATGTCGGCGCAAGGATGGGAATGTGGCTGTTCCTTTTCACCGAAGTCCTTTTGTTCGGCGGATTGTTCCTTGTGTATGCCGTTTATAGATATCAGTACCCGCAACAATTTCATATTGCGGCAATGGAATTAAATACCGGCATCGGAACGTTGAACACAATTATTCTTCTCACAAGTTCATTAACAGTTGCGCTTTCAATTGCTGCAATTCAAAAGGGGAATAAGTTCCTATCGATGATTTTGATTTCGACAACGCTGATCTTAGCTGCAATGTTCATGGTTAATAAATTTTTCGAATGGTCAACAAAGTTTTCGCACGACATTTATCCCGGTTCTAAAGAATTGACTGCCAAACCGAACGGACAAATTTTATTCTACGGTCTATATTTTGTTATGACCGGTCTTCACGGTCTGCACGTTCTGGTTGGTATGGTCGTTTTGACTTTCATGCTGGTCTTTATCAAGAAGGACATAATTACAAAAGACAGTTACGCAAAACTCGAAAACTCCGGTCTCTACTGGCACTTGGTGGATTTGATCTGGATTTTTTTATTCCCGTTGTTCTATTTGATTCAGTAATATTCTAACAAGGATTTTTTTTATGAGCGAACACGAAAATAAAGTTCATCACATTTCATACGGAACTTACATCCTGGTGTGGGTTGCGCTTTTAGCGTTCACATCGATTACCGTTACCGTTGCCGGAATTAGTCTTGGCAGATACACTCTTTTCATTGCGCTTCTTATCGCGGCAATAAAATCTGCTTTGGTCATTAACATTTTCATGCACATAAAATTTGATGAACCGATTTTCAAAGTGTTCTTAGCTTTAAGCGGCATCACGCTATTAATAATTTTTGCATTAACATTTTTTGACGTTCTATTTCGTTGAGGAGTTAAATGTTTCCGTCACCAACAATACATGCAGAGTCGGTTGATTTCGTAATGCTTTACATCGTGAGTATCTCGGTTGTACTTCTGCTGGGTATTACGGCAACGATGATATATTTTGTTTTCAAGTACAACAGGAAAAAGGGTCATCAGCCTGTAGATATTCACGGCAACATTTGGCTGGAAGTAGTTTGGATTTTAATCCCGACTCTTTTGGTTCTCTCGATGTTTTATTTCGGCTATACAAGTTTTAGAGAATTTCGCGACAGACCCGACCAGGCATTTGTTGTTAAAGTTACTGCCCGCATGTGGAAATTTTCTTTTACCTACGACAACGGCAGAAACACCGATACTCTTTACGTTCCAATCAATACGCCCGTCGATTTGGAGATGAGATCGATGGATGTGAATCATGCGTTTTATATTCCGGCGTTCAGAATAAAGGAAGACATACTTTTCAGTCAAACGAACCATTTGTATTTCACGCCGAAGGAAGAGGGAGCGTACGACGTAGCGTGTGCGGAGTATTGCGGATTGAATCACTCGGCAATGTACACTAAAGTTGTTGTGATGCCGGAAAATAAATTTACGGCGTGGTTTGGCGCGCCGGCAAAATTGCAGAAGGCTGGACTGAATAACTAAAGTTTAACCACCCCGACACTGGGGAGGTCAAAAAGGTAAATGGCAGAACTGAAAAAACATATCGGAATAATTTTAGAACTGGGAAAAGTGAAGATAACTTTCTTCGTAGCTTTTTCTACTTCGATAGGCTATTTGCTCAATTCAGCGCGGCTTGAGTGGCGAATGATACTTCCAGCATTCGGCGTGTTTGTACTTGCCATGGGTTCTTCCGCACTGAACCATTACCAGGAAAGATTTTCCGATGCATTGATGGAACGTACGAAGGGGAGACCAATTCCTTCCGGAAGAATAACTGCAACGTATGCAGTTGTCGTCACTTCAATTTTAGTTCTACTCGGTTCAATGATTATTTATCTCTTGTCAAACGTAACTGCTATGCTTCTCGGATGGCTCGCGTTGATCTGGTACAACGTTGTTTATACACCGCTCAAGAAAAAATATGCAATGGCAGTCGTTCCCGGTTCTCTTATCGGCGCAATACCTCCGGTAATCGGCTGGGTTGCATCCGGCGGCGCTTTGCTCGATCTGAAAATCTTATCGCTCGCGCTGTTTTTCTTTATCTGGCAGATTCCGCATTTCTGGCTGCTGCTTTTACTTTACGGGAAAGATTACGAGAGAGCCGGATTCCCGACACTTACAAAAATGTTTTCCAATTCGCAGTTGAGCAGAATTACATTTGTCTGGATGGCGGCACTCGCAACAAGCTGTGTTATAATTCCGTTCGTTAATATCTCTGCCCATTTTATCACCGCGTTAGTCATCGTAGCGTTAGGCGTTTGGCTTTTAATCGAATCGCGCGATATACTCACGGATTACTTTGAACGGATCATTTTCAGAAAAGCTTTTTTACGGATTAATCTGTACGTGCTTGCTGTGGTTCTGGTTCTTTCATTAGATAAGTTATTACTTCATGAATTTTAAAACGGTTTGAATATGCAATTCTTAAACAATTCGGTTCTTCCTCAATCAGCGCATCACATGGTATTGCTGAAATATCTGCTTGTGCTGACTTTCATAATTTTCTTTACATACACAGGGATACTGTTCGGTTCGCTTTCGTTGTCGCTTTTCTTCAACAAGCAATCCGCAAAGAGCGGCGACAAACTTCTTCATAACTTTTCTAAGAAATTGATCGATCTTATCACGTTCAACAAAAGCGTATCATTTGCTCTCGGTATCGTTCCTCTTTTGAGCGCCGTGTTCTGCTACGCACAGCTTCTACATCTTACAAATTTAGATGTTACCAGTTATCTGCTTCTTTCGCTTCTCTTGTTCGCAGCCGGATTGATTCTTACTTACACTTACAAATATACATTTCACTTAAAAGATATTTTCCAATTTGCCGATGAGAAAAAAGATTCCGCTAAGACAGACGACACATTAAAGAGCGAGATTGAATCATACAGCGGTAAAACCGGAAACATTCACCGCAAAAGCGGTTTGTACGGATTGATTCTTCTTGCAGTTGCCGTCTATCTTTTCTCCGGTTCAGTTCAGCTTGCCGGAGATACATCACGCTGGCAGACAGACAATAATATTTTCGGAATTTTATTTTCATTCTCAACCTTATTTTATTTTCTCCAATTCCTCGTACTTTCACTCGCACTTACAACAACTGCCGTTCTCTATTTCTTCTTCAACGCAGAAAACATTTCATCGTTCGACGAAACTTACCGGTCGTTCGTTAAATCCTTTGCTTTGAGCAGGGGACTGGTTGCCCTTGTTCTTCTTCCTTTGATAATTGCGCTTACGGTTGTAGCTCAACCCATTTCGGCTTTGTCATTCGGCTTTTTCGAGATACTTACCGTAGCTTTAATTCTTCTTTTAGTTCTCAGCATCATGTTCTACTTCATGATCAAAGAAGCCAGCATCAAGTACCGTGCATCGGCAATTTATTTATTGATAATCGTCGTCGCGTTATTGGTCATCAAAGATCATTTTGCATTCGATACAGATACGAAGATGCACACGGAAATTCTTGCTGCCGAGTACGTTAAGTATGAGAAGAAAACTTTGGAAGAAGCCGGTTTAACTGCCGCACCCGCAATCAATGGCGCCGATATTTACAACGGTCGCTGCATCGCTTGTCACGCGTTCGATCACCGTGTCGTTGGTCCGCCGTACAATTCCGTTCTGCCCAAATATGAAGGGAAGAAAGACGAGCTTGTTAAGTTCATTATGAATCCGGTGAAGAAGAATCCCGATTACCCTTCCATGCCTAACCAAGGTTTGAAACCTAACGAAGCCGATGCTGTTGCTACATGGCTGCTGCAAACTTACAAGAAGTAGTTAGTAATTAGTCGTAGTAATTAGACATTTGGCATTCGTCATTTTTGCAAAGCCTCCATGCATCCAATCATAGTCTAAACCTTTTCCTTCAAAGCGATCATGCAACCGTCCAAAGGTGTTGCCGGTTTATTCATTGTCGATGTGAACTGATTCATAGCTGTTTTCAAGTCGAGCGGAGAGAATCTGAAGTTATCCATAGCCGAAATTTTTCATTCAGAGGAGTTGTAAACTCGTTCGGAAAAGTTGTGAAGTCATTCAGAGGCATAATGAATTGAATCAGAGCCACAAAATTCTATTCATTGAGAAAATTGGTTGAGAAATGCCGAAATAATTGTCAGAATGCAAGAATTCAAGGTGAAAACGAAACATGTGTGCCTGATGGATAAGCTTTGCAAGTTGTGACCCCGCCACTAAGCTTGGAGTTTGGTAATGGTTGAGACGGTTTCAAGACGGATTCAGAACGGAAGTAGAGCGAATGCGAGATCAGTATGCAGAACTATGAAATGGATAAATGAAAATTTTGAGTATTAAAATATTAGCCAGCGCAATACAACAGTTTGATTATAAATAAAATAAGAAAGACGATGAAAACCAATGTAGAAGGTAATACAGTATGGGACAGTTGGCAGTTTTGAGTTTTGAATTTTGAGTTTTGAGTTTTTGAATTTTGATACCGGTTTGTAGTTAGCTGTTAGCTGAATGCCGAAAGCTGACCCGCCGATAGCAGTTGAAAGTTTGTGCCGATTGTCTTATGTTGGATTCGGGAGGAACACCAAAACATTTTATGGAAAGGGTTAAAGGGAAATACAAACTACGGCTTCTTGAGCATGTTGGAATTAGTGCGGGAACAAACCACTACTCATGCATGACTGAAGATAGCAGCAACTCACTGATGAGGCAATTCATAACCTCCCATTGTAAAACACAAACCGGCAGCAAGCAAAACATTTTAATAGATTGGTAATCACAGCAATGATTTACACACATGTGCTTAATAGAGGGATTGGTGTAAAAAGCCCTTTAGATTACTGAGAGTGAGGATGATAGACATGCGCGCTCTATTTTTAAAATGGCTATTTAGATTGTTTTGTAAGAAATTGGAATGTAGATATGCAACTGCATGCATATCTATGTTCTTTAACTAATAATTTCATGCAGTATAATTAACGTTAGGCAGTAAATGATAAAATGAATTATTTGTTAGAACCATATCATAGAAATACAACAGAAAAAGAATTACTTGACGATTTAGTAAGAGTTGCAAAATTATTAAATACTCAGACGCTTACTAAAAATCAATATGAGGAATATGGCAACTATCATAGTACAACCTTTCATAGAAGATTTGGTAGTTGGCTTAATGCAATTGAAAAAGCTGGTTTAGATGCTCAAAGAAAGAATAAAAAAATTTCAGAAAAAGATTTAATTAAAGATTTAAAAAAAGTTGCAAAAAAACTTCACCAAGATTCCGTCTCAGTAGCAGATTATGTTAAATATGGGAATTACAGTTCATCAAGTGTATCTCAACGTTTTGGTTCTTGGAATAATTCATTGAAAGCAAGCGGATTAAAAATTGCCAAGTTTTCAAAAATTGAAGATGAAGATTTGTTTAGAAACATTGAAGAAATTTGGCAGCATAAAGGAAAACAACCACGCTATAGTGATATTTCAAAACCGTACTCAAAGTATTCAAGTGGAACTTATGAAAAACGATTTGGTAGCTGGAGAAAAGCGCTTGAAGCATTTTCAGAATTCATGAATTCAGAAGAAAAGGAACAGAAAAGTTTTGAGAAGAAATTACATAAAATAGATACTACAAAAAATAATAGAGCCTTTGAACATAAAACCAAACGAAATATTAGTTGGAGATTGAGATTTTTAGTAATGCGAAGAGATAATTTTAAATGTGTAATTGATGGACGATCTCCTGCCACACACAATAGTATAACATTAGAGGTCGATCACATTATTCCTTGGTCAAAAGGTGGTGAAACAGTTATAGATAATCTTCAAACTCTTTGTTCTATTTGTAATAGCGGAAAAAGTAATCTAAATATGTATGAAAAATAAAATTACTGCCTAACAAGCGGCTGCTGCTCAAGCGGACGCCCCCGATAAAAAGCATCGGGGCAAGCTATTTTCACATTTGGCATTTTTGTAATTATTAACTTTATTCTTCCGTGTAAAGGTTCTTGTTCAGAATTGTTCTGTTAAATAAAATTTTTAATAGATAAAAAGTTGTTGCGGTTATTCTTCATTCTTGTTCTTGGAGGCGGGCTAAACAACAACGTTATACAGTTGTAAATAATATAGAGATCAATTAAGTGAAATATGTAATTACTATTATTCTCACATTTGTTCTGTCGATGAATGCTCAGACTAACATCTCAAGAGTTTCGATTGATTTAGGAATAATTAGAAATTATCAATATGACTTTGGTAACGATAAACTTTATGCGTTTTACCCAGAGGTTAAAATCTGCGGGCAGTTCTTAACCAATTATTCGGAATGGGAATTCTTTACAAGTTATTGGACTGATGGTATTGTCAAAGTTTTCAATGTAAGAGATGCAGCAACTTATTCATATTCAAGTGTTGTGGTTGGAAGTAAGCTGTATTTTTCTCCAAGCAAAATATTAGAAGAATTTCCGTTACCAATTTATCTTACTTCGGGCATTTCATATCATAAAGTAAATGAAAAATATATTGGTGGTAGTGATTATATCGGTGACCACAGAAATGATAATTCATTCCAATTATTAACTTTTGATATCGGTGTTGGAATTTACTTCAACATTATTGAGAAACTTAGGTTAAGGTTTGATACAAACGTATTTATCCCATTTAAAGGTGAGGACAGACTATATAATTATGGTAGAAATGGAGTTTTAAAAGTAGGGTTCGATTATATTTTTAACAATAAATAAACCGTATGACCCGTTTTACAAGCAGACCGCTTTAAACTGTTTGGCATTTGTGTAATTATAAAGTTTCGTTGTATAGATAAGTTGCTCTTTGAGTGTAGTTAACAAAATGAATTAATAAATAATTAGTGGCGTTCGTTTTTCTCCCAAAGGGATCCCTTCGGGAAAAGTTGCAGTGCTACCCGTCTTCGTCCCGACAAGTCGTGACTACGCCGGGTAAATTCTGGGCGGCGGCCATGCCTTTGGCAGGTAAACTTAAAAACGTCATTAGGCGGTTAATACAATGAAAAGCAAAATTATTGGCAATGTAATTACTGTATTATGTGGAGGAATACTCTTTTATTTTGTTTTTGTTTCTTGTAATTCTGTAGAGCCTGTTGAATACGGTTATGGTGATGATTATGCAATATATTCAAAGGTATTAAGCGAAATAATAACTGAAAAAGATATTCTAATTGTTTTACAAGACTCAACCCAACAAGAATATTTCATTCATAATAACATTGAATATTTTCTTGAGCATTTTCCCGAAGCTAATAGAGAAACATTAAATAATTACGTCATTGCAAATCGAAGTAAAGTTAAGTTAAAAAGAATTCCTGAGATAAAGTTCGTATTCCAAAGTGACTATGACAAATCAATAAAAAATATTGTAAATGTTTATTTATCAAATGTTGGATATAATTCAAATAAAATAGAGGCATTTGTGTCAATGGGTGCGTTGTACGCACCATTAGTTGGTAGTGGCTCCTTAATATTTTTAGTTAAGATAAATAATCAATGGCAAATAAGTAAAAGTGTTATGACTTGGATTTCTTAAACAAGAAACTGCCTAACCGCTTTAAAAAGGATCCCGCAAAGAACGCGGAACAGGTTAAGGCAATAGGAAATAAAAATTGGAAGAGCAGAAGCTGTTTGAAATAAATAAATTGTTAGACAAGACGCATAGATTGGGGATGTATTTTTCGGTAGGGAGCGGTGAACCCATTGCCTCATAATAAAATCTGACTATTGTAATATTAAAAAGAACATTAGGTGACTAAATATTATAACGAACAAAATAAAGGAAGCGCAGAGAAATAATCAACGTA
>JAMCSN010000202.1 GCA_023381535.1 Bacteroidota bacterium | reverse complement strand
TTTAACTTCATCAACATCATCTACTTTAAGAACAAGTAAAGCTGCAATCAAGAATGAAACACCACCCAGTAATAGTGCGTAGATGGCTTCATCACCGAAAATATTTTTTACGAAGAAACCGAGTATTGCTGCCGCTGTAATTTGCGGAATGACAATAAAGAAATTAAAGATGCCCATGTAAACTCCCATCTTGTGTGACGGAAGCGAGCCGGTCAAAATTGCGTACGGCATTGCAAGTATTGAAGCCCATGCCAAACCAATTCCGAGCTCGGAAATCAAAAGCATGTTTGGATTTTTGATGACATAGAACGAAGCCAAACCGATTCCGCCGCAAACCAAACTAATAGCGTGAACACTTTTGCGACTCGTTTTGTTAGCAAGCCAAATAAGAAAGAATGCCATCACGGCAGCGAAACCGTTATAGATTGCCATCAGAACACCGACCCAGTCGGCACCTTCGTTGTAAAGTGCAGAAGTTGTGTCCTTTGCACCGTAAATGTGATGCGTGACAGCGGGAGTTGTGTATATCCACATTGCAAAAAGAGCGAACCATGAAAAGAATTGCACGTAAGAAAGCTGTACCATTGTCTTCGGCATTTTGAACAGATCGTTCATCACCACAACCAAACCGTTGTTGGTCTTGTTCTGTTTTGTGAGGAAGCCGACAAAAACTTGCAGAAGTCCAAATACAGCTATGCCGCCGAAGAAAACTCCCAGACCGTAATCCATGTAGATAAAAAGATCGAACGCTAAGAATAAAACGACTCCGACAATTGTCCATATCAAACCGTTTCTGAAAAACTTTGAATGTGCTACCGGAGTTTCATCGTAATGTCTATGCGATGATTGGGCATCCGATTCCTCGCTGTATTTTTTAAGTTCTTCCGGAGAATACTCTTTTGATCTGATAACAGTCCATAAGACAGCGAGAAAGAAAACGAGACCGCCGGTGTAAAAAGAAAATTTGACCGATTGCGGAATCATTCCTTCGGGTGCGGTATTACTAATCCCGAACCAGTTAGTCATCATGTATGGAAGAGCTGAAGCAATAACGGCACCGGTTCCGATGAAAAAACTTTGCATCGAAAAACCAACTGTGCGCTGTTCGGAAGGAAGCATATCGCCGACAAAAGCTCTGAACGGCTCCATCGAAATATTTATTGATGCATCCATAATCCATAACATTCCCGCCGCAAACCAGAGAACAGGAGAGTTTGGCATTATTAACAAAGCAAGTGACGCGAGAATGGCGCCGGTTAAAAAGTAGGGGCGTCGTCTGCCTAGCCGTCCCCATGTTTTGTCGCTCATGTGACCGATGATCGGTTGGACGATTAAACCGGTGATGGGCGCTGCAATCCAGAGAATCGGAATGGCGTCTATCTTTGCGCCGAGAGTTTCAAAAATTCTGCTGACGTTTGCGTTTTGAAGAGCGAAGCCGAATTGAATTCCGAAAAAGCCGAAACTCATATTCCAAATTTGCCAGAAGCTTAAGCGGGGCTTTGTCATAACCTTTCCTGTTTGATGGGATGAAATTTTTTGCTGAACAATTTAACCGATTGCTGCTTAAAAATCTTTAGAAAAGTTTCTATTGGATGTTGCCCTCAATTCCGATATAGAAAATAATGGAAGAGAAAAATATTAACATGATAATGGGTTTAATGAACAATAAAATTCACCCACTTGGTGAATTAATTTATGTCGTCCCTAACGTATACAGAGAACTTCTATTCTCATTCCTATATCGGTTTTAAGGATGTTGCTGTACGAAAAGAATCTAATTCAAAAAATATTTATTTTGATTTTCAATTAATGCAAGATTGACGATGTCTAAAAGCAAAACAGCTCAAAGAAAAGCCGAACATATCAAGCTCTGTCTTACCGACAAGGTGCAGTACGAGATAAAGACGAACGGTTTTGACCGGTATGAGTTTGAACATTTTGCCGTGACAGAAATTGAAATTGACAAAATTGATTTGCGTACAAAGTTTTTCGGTAAGAAAATTTCTTTCCCGTTTTTTATTTCGTGCATGACGGGCGGGACGAAAGAAGCTGAAAAGATTAATGAGAAACTTGCAATTGCGGCGCGGGAACTTAATATTCCTATCGGTGTCGGAAGCCAACGGCAAGCGCTCGAAGACAAAAAATATCACTCTACATACAGAGTGATCAGAAAAAATGCGGGCAGCGTCCCCGTGCTGGGTAATATCGGCGCGGCGCAGGTCGCTAAGTCGAAAAATATTATTTCGGAAATTAAGCTGATGATAGATTTGGTTGAAGCGGATGCAATGGTAGTTCACGTTAACCCATTGCAAGAATTACTTCAACCGGAGGGCGAACCGGACTTTAAGGGACTATTGAAATCGCTTTCGATGATCACGAAAAAAATTAGTGTGCCGGTGATTGTAAAAGAAGTTGGTTCCGGAATCAGCAAGCGAGCGGCAAAACTTTTATTGGAATCCGGTGTAAAAGGAATTGACGTTGCAGGTGCAGGCGGGACAAGCTGGGCAGCGGTAGAGTTAATGAGGAAAAAAGAATCGAATAATTATTTCAGAGAGTGGGGACTGCCGACTTCATATTGCATCCGAACCGTTCAAGAACTTAAAAAAGATCTTGATTTTACATTGATCGCATCCGGCGGAATAATGAACGGTGTTGACATCGCAAAATCAATTGCTCTCGGCGCCGATCTTGCCGCGTCTGCCAGACCGATTCTTCAAGAAGTAACAAAAAAAGATGTTGAAGGTGTTGT
>JAMCSN010000100.1 GCA_023381535.1 Bacteroidota bacterium | reverse complement strand
CTCGTTAATAGTTTGGCTGGCATACGGCGGAGAAATATTCACAAAGACACAAGTTCTTGTTGAAAAGAAGGATGAACTTTTCGGATGGACGGATAAACAATGGGTAAATAAATTCGTTTGGGGTCTTGATTTAAGTCTTCTAATCAGCGCAATAACCGCCGTGATATCCGCGGCGCTCCTTTTTATTTTCAGAAGCAAAAAGAAACCTTCTGAACTTTCTTAAACCAACCTTCGTTTGTAGTTAATAATCACCGGAGTTAATATGAAGCAATTTGTTGCTGTGCTTGCATGTTTATTGTTGTCTGCAATAATGATTCCCGCACAATCTTTCAAAGTAAAAGCTAAAGGAGAACAAACTTTCAACTTTGAAGACAAGATGGGAAGAAACCAGGTTGTGTTTTCAAGCACAACACCTTTGGAAGATTTCACAGGCACGGCAAATGAAATTTCGGGAAAGGTTTCGTTTGATGTTGCCAACTTTGCAAAAACGTTAAAAGGAAAACTGACAGTAAAGGTTGAATCGATCAATACAGGCATTGAACTCCGGAACCATCACATGAAAAGCAACAGCTGGCTGGACGCAGCCGATTACCCGGAAATAATTTTTGAAATAAAATCCGTTTCGGATGTAAAACAGATCGCGGATAACAAACTTGAATTCAAAGTGAAAGGCAATTTCAAACTTCACGGCGTTACAAAAGAAGTTGTTGCCGATGCGCAGGCAATTTATTTAGACGAAACCGATCAGACACAAAAGCGTGCGCCCGGTGATTTGCTCGGCGTTCAAGCATCATTTCAAGTCCAGCTTTCCGATTACGACATCGATAACGCAAT
Source organism: Bacteroidota bacterium (assembly GCA_023381535.1). The sequence continues at coordinate 1,921 of JAMCSN010000100.1, read as the reverse complement.
TATCGGCAGCAAAGTCTCGCAGAATATTCCGGTGCACATAAATATTGTGGGGTCGAATAAACTATAAATACATTTGCTTGGATTAATCACACGAGCTGAATTCACATTATTATAGCTTTAGAGAAAGTATTCAAATCCCCCAACAAACGAGACATAATCAAGCATTTTACCCGCTTGATATTTGACGCCCGCCGATGCATTGACATTATTTGCAATGCGAAAAGAATAACCCATGTCAAAGCCGATGGAGACAAATACCGGCGATGATTTCAATTGCGAATAAGCAACTGTAAACGGAATTGACGTATTGGAAACAGGCTGGGGTAGAAAAGTATTTTCAAAAAGCATATTTAATGTCCATTCAACACCAAAATAAGGATGAGAGGACGAATTACCCGCCGCGTAGTTGAGTCCCAACCGAATAGGTATTAATGCGCTTATTTCCTTTCTCACATGGTGAAGATAGTAGTCAAGCGAATTTATGTACTGCCCCGTAGATTGCTGAAAGGCATTTAGATCTTTATTCGAGCTCCATGAATAATAAGCTGCAACAAATTGAAATGAAAGATGATCCGAAATAGATTGCTTGCAGCCAATTTCAATTCCCTGTGCAGTGCCGAACGAATCTAAAACGCCAACCGATGCAGATACTGAAAATTTTTTTTGTGAGAACAAATTTGTTGTAACGAATAAAATTGTAGCGAAAAACAAAACTAATCGTTTCATAGAAACCCCTTTTGTAGAAGGTCGTTTTTAAATTAGTTAATTGAATTTAAAGCCGAATGGTATTCTAAGAATCAATAAGCAGTTATGCGCCCAAATTTTTTCTGTGATTAACCTAACGATCAGATAAAAGAATGACAAGTGTAAAAATTTTTCTCTAAAAACATTTAGCGAATGCTTCGGCAGTTATTTTTTCTTCTCGTCGAAAAAGCTATCCGGTATGCCGGTGTTAATCTTATAATCAGAATAAGTCATTATAACAGAACCTTTCAGTTTGGCGGTGCCGGATCTTCTGTTGTCGTGCTTATCATTTTGGTTGCTCTGGGCGCTTTCAACACTTGCCGGTATTTGCACGTCGCCTAAATTGAAAGAGAATTTTAAAGTTGTAGGAAGCGGGATCGTTTTGGGATCGTAAACGAAATCGATTTGAATTGTTCCACCTTTCTTTGTAGAGGTTTCAACTTTCGTAATCACCGACTGCGATTGATCGACCCAAACAGTTGTAAGTATAACGTCGGTTGTGTCGCTGTTGGGAATCACTTTAATGACATCAAGATTTTTATTGTTAACTGTTTCATTTCTAACATAAAGCGCTGTGAAATCACCTTTTAATAGTTTTGCCGGGGAAAAATTGACGCTCTGTTTCGGAAGCATTGCAAATCCAGTTGATTCAATTTTAACTTTATCCGGTTGTTTGAAATATAATTTAGCTTTCGATTCCGGCACCTTAACAAAATCCATATCAAGCTTAACGCTCACGTTCGCCTGGTAATCTCTCACTTTATCGAATCTGGCTTCTACCGCCTTCAAAATCTTGTTCGGATCTTTGCTTTGAGCAAAACCAAAACCGCAAAAGAATACAAACGCAATCAAAAATATCTTCTTCATATCATTCCTCTTTCTTAAGTCAGAATATCTTTCTTGATAAAGATATATGCAGTAAGCATGTACAGAAAAATTATGTGGGCAATTAACACCAATGCGGATTTAACAATTTCCGTAGCGTTTACAGGATCGCCGAAAAAATCCGACCAGCCGGACAAATGCGTTGTGAAAAAGTACGGACGCATGTTCTGCAATACTTCAACAGGTATTGCCGAGAGAATCAGCAGCACGATTATTACCGCCATTGCAGAAACAATGGGACCGATGGCATTGCTTACCAGCGAAGAAAAGAAAATTGAGAGAGACATAACCA
>JAMCSN010000370.1 GCA_023381535.1 Bacteroidota bacterium | reverse complement strand
GTTACTCGACTTGTTTGTAATACCTCCGCCCATCGAAAGATCATGTTTACTTGCAACTACAGACTGTGCATTTACACTCGTGCACAAAAATATTGTAATTGCAAAAAGGGCTGTTAGTTTCTTCATTTTTACCTCCGTTTTTGTTAATGAATTTGAATTACTCATATACCTATAGCTTGTCGGCTATTCTTTATATTTAATCAGTTCAAACATTTGAACTCTATTGTTGGAAGGATCGACTACATAAATCATGTCATTAGAATCAGTACAGATACCGGCAGGCAGCCAAAAGTTACCCGGCTCTCTGCCGAAAGCTCCAACGTGAAGCAGCAATTTTCCTTCCTTATCAAAAATTTGGTAATTATTGAATGCAGCGTCTACAACGTAGATATTATTTTCGCTGTCTACAGCAATACCTTTCGGTCGTGTAAATTGACCGGGTGAGTCTCCTAATGATCCGAACTTAAGAAGAAACTTTCCCTCAGAATCAAAAACTTCTACGCGGGCATTTATAGTATCCACTACGTAAAGGTTTCCCGCTTTATCTATTGCGATATTTGTAGGATAATTAAATTCTCCATCAGCATTTCCCCTCTTGCCGATTGAAAAGAGATACTTCCCATCCAAATCATAAACTTTAATACAATGAGCTCTCGAATCCACCACATAAATTCTTTTCAATTTGTCGTTTACAGCTAATCCGGCAGGATTCTCAATGTCTCCGCTTTCACCAATTGCTCTTATGAGATCGCCTTCTTTGTTGTACACGAAAACTTCTCTTTGTTTAACATCGGATACATATACGTTATCCATAGAATCCAATGCAATGCCGATGGGCATTGTTAATCCACCCCCCTGTATAAATGAAAGCTTGGAGTTTTTTAGGTCGAAGACAAATACTCTTGCCTGGCTGCTTTCTGTTACGTATACTTTTTTATCCCGGCTCACAGCCACGCCATACGGCTTTTCCAAAGCGTCGCTTTTGTTCTTGCCAATTAAAGCTTCTAAGAGGTGAGATTCTTCGCCTTCAACTGATTGGCGGTCGGACAAGCTTCTTAAGTACTTAATTCTCGGCTTCTCCGGCGGCGCAGGCCAAACATATTCTTTCTGATCAACTTTTTGCGTAACTGAAGAACATGCTGTTACAAATAAGAAGAGTGCCGTTATAATCAACTTTGCAGCGGTTGTACGATTAATTCTAATACAATAATTTCTAACTGGTAACATATTTTTTAAACTTCCATTCTCATTATTTATTGTGGCATTCTTGACATAATTGAAAATACCCGCCAGCTCCTACCAGCAGTTTGTCATCGCTTGCAGCGTGAGGTTGATGACAACTTACACATGAAAACTCCTTCTTAGTATCTCTTGGATCTTTTCTAAACTGGTAGGGATGAAAAACTACCGGATGATTTCCTTCAGATTTATCATCGTGGCAGGACAAACAAATCTGAACCGCTGTTTTCCTCAACAGATATCTATTTGCCGATGCATGCGGGCTGTGGCATATAGTGCATCTCTCGGTAGCTACCGGTGCATGAACGAATTTATTTTTAGCGATTCCGTCTTTTATATCATCATGGCATTCAAAACATACTTCCGATTCTTTTTCAACTTCAAACTTTGGCTTAAATCCGGATGAGGTTTGTTGATTATGGCAAGTCTCGCATTCTCCGGCGTCTACAGGTCCGTGAACAAAATTTTCTTTGTACATTGTACCATGACAGGATTGACAGGAAGATGAAGAAAGAACAGACGACTTCTTCTCATTCTCATTTTCATGGCATGAGAAACATCTTGTATCGTTCTCTGCAATGTGAAAAATATCTTTGCTGTATTCGGCTGGCGGTTTTTTGCTTTCAATCTCCAACTGATAATACACGTTGAGCGAATCCTTTAATATTCTGCCATCCTTTGTTTCCATCTCATAATGAATTGCGTTATTGCCCGGTTCTAAATTTAGCGGGATTGAAATGATATCGTTTTGGCAATAATTTTTTCTCTTCCCAAAATTATTTACTTCAACAGGCAGCCAGCCCATAACTTTTACACTTGCAAGAAGAGCCTCTTGCTCTCTTAGTACTTTGATTGATGCTAAGGAAGTATCCTTTAAGATAATTTCCTTCGCATCAGCTTGTTTTTCGAATTGGAATAAATCCTCTTTGTTAATCAGTGGCTGATGGAAAGGTTCGGCAGAAACAGATATTCTTCCAAGTACAAAGTTTTGAGGAAGAACCGAGGCGACTTTTTCGTTATTTGATTTCCTTATTGATGGAGAACTTAGGTCCAACACCATGGTTGTATCCCACGAGTTGAATATCTTAAAATTTCTTATTTGCAGTGTATCTACCCGGATAACGAATAGGAACCGGTCTTCATCTACCTTTGACGTCTTAGTTTTGGGATAAATAATTCTGAACGGTTCATTGTCTAATTTGTTGTTGGTAGTAAAATTTAAAAGGAATAAAACAAGAATAGAAGCCAAAAGATATTTTAACAGTGTGCAACCGGTAATTTTTCTTTTAAGTAACATAAAATCGGTATTCATTTTATTATCCACGCCTTTCAAATGTCAATACTAATGCCAAAAAATTTGTAAGGGCTCGCTTCACTAACTATCACTGCCGATTATAATACCGATACTTATGTCGTGAAATCCTATAACATTGCATAAAAAAACTCGATAATTTATGCTCATTGAATTCGTTTGCGGATTATTCCCCACTTAAATTGGGGAATGGGTAATATTCCCCA
>JAMCSN010000239.1 GCA_023381535.1 Bacteroidota bacterium | reverse complement strand
CTTCCGATCTTTATCGGGACTCATGTCTCTTGCATGGAACGCCGCAGCCGGATATTGGACAATAAACGCGTTTACCAGTAACAGAATTTTTGATGGGTTTGTTGTTGGTGAATTAGTTTGGTTTAGATTTTATAGAGGAAGCATTCAGAACGCGGAAGAATTTGCAGTTCAAAAAAATATTGATATTGCCAACAAGTCTTTAAGGTATCTTCAGAACGAATATAAGGGAATCAAACCGTGAACATTTCCGAAGAAGAGATTAGGAAAATTACATTTGAAGCTATAAGTGAACTGGGTGAAAAAGCAACTCCGGAAGCGGTGAAAGAAATTGTTAGGAAAAGAGTCGAGTCGGCTTCAGGCAGCGAAACGAAATTTTTGAGGAGTGACACTTCATCTGGAAGAGTAATACTAACGTCTTTTGGTCTTAACCACCCCGGCATTGTTGCCGGTGTTACAAAAGCTTTGGGAGAAGCCAATTGCGATATTCAAGATCTCACACAAAAACTTATGGGCGATTTTTTTACTATGATAATGGTGATTGATATTACCGAATCGCCGAAGGACCTAAAAGAGATTCAAGAAGCAATGAACAAAGTTGCGGAAGAATTGAAAATAAAAATCTACTTGCAGCACGAAGACGTATTTAAATTTATGCATCGTATTTGAGAGTTGAGAGTAGAATGTTGAAAGTAGAAAATAATATTTTTGGGGTGGGTTATGGAGAGAACATTTTTTGAAAATTTGGAAGTTTATAAGTTGTCGGAAAAATTAGCCGATTCCTTGTGGCAGATTATTATTGAATGGGAAAATTTTTCGAAGAATACTGTTGGAATTCAATTGATAAGAGCTTGCGACAGCATTGGAGCTAATATTAGCGAGGGATTTGGAAGGGGTAGTAAAAACGATAATAGAAGATTTGTGAGAATTGCTCGAGGTTCTTTGTTTGAAGTAAAACATTGGTTACGACGAGCAGTTCGAAGAAACTTATTAACGAAAAAACAAATTATGGAATTAAAGCCAATCATTGATGAACTAAGTCCAAGATTGAGCGCATATATTAATTCATTAAGCTGAGATTTTAGAAATGGAATTACAACATTCGATTATCAACTATCAACCATCTCCGACCCATGCCCTACGAATTTGAAGAAATACTTGAAACAATCCGGATGACGGAGATCGAACATTTCGATATCAGAACCGTCACGCTGGGAATAAGTTTGCGCGATTGTCATGATCGTAACCTTGAAGTAACGAAGCAAAAAATTTACGACAAGATTATAAAGTACGGCGGTAATCACGTTAAGTACGCAAAAGAAATAGAATCACAATACGGCATTTCAATTGCCAACAAAAGAGTTTCCATTACGCCGGTTTCAATTCCTTTCGATTCATTCTCATTGGAAGAATATGTTGAAATCGCAAAGACGCTTGATCGCGCTGCAGATGATATTGGAATTGATTACCTGGCTGGTTTTTCCGCTCTCGTTCAAAAAGGAATGACGAACGGTGAACGAGAATTAATAAAAGCTATTCCTTTTGCGCTCTCGGAAACAAAACGTGTTTGCTCAAGTGTTAATATCGCCTCGACCAAAGCCGGCATAAACATGGACGCGGTTTTAATGATGAGTGAAGCGATTAAACTCACTGCTGAAAAGACAAAAGACAAAGATTCAATCGGCTGTGCAAAGCTTGTTGTGTTTGCAAATGCTGTGGAAGATAATCCTTTTGTTGCCGGCGCATTTCACGGCGTATCGGAACCGGAAATAACTCTTAATGTCGGCATCAGCGGTCCCGGTGTTGTGCTCGATGCAATCAAAGAAGCCGGGCGGGTTGATCTTCAGCATCTTGCAGAAGTTATTAAGAAAACAATTTTCAAAATTACCCGTGCCGGAGAATTGATCGGAAGAAAAGTTGCAGAGAAACACGGAGTTCCATTCGGCATTGTAGATATCTCATTAGCACCAACTCCGGCAGAAGGCGACAGCATTGCCGACATATTGAAAGCTATGGGCGTGGAAGACGTTGGCGCGCCAGGAACAACCGCAGCTTTGGCTATGTTGAATGATTCGGTTAAGAAAGCCGGACTGATGGCAAGCTCGTCTGTAGGCGGAATGAGCGGCGCATTTATACCGGTAAGTGAAGATATGGGAATGATTCGTGCCGTTCAGGCGGGTCACCTATCTTTGGAAAAATTGGAAGCAATGACGGCAGTATGTTCCGTTGGTCTCGATATGATTGCCGTACCCGGCGATACTCCCGCAACGACAATTGCCGGTATCATTGCAGACGAATCCGCTATTGGAGTGATTAACGATAAAACTACGGCAGTGAGAATAATTCCGGCGTACGGAAAAAAAATTGGCGACTTTGTAGATTACGGCGGCTTGCTCGGCAAAGCTCCGATTATGGAAGTGCGGAATCTGAGCAGTGCTAATTTTGTTGAACGCGGCGGAAAAATTCCCGCGCCGATGAGAAGTTTAACTAATTAGTTTTCCGTTGGCTCAATTAAAATTTATGAAATGAAATCTTTTACACAGGAGGATAAATGAAAAAAGGACTATTGATTGCGTTAGGGGTTTTGGCTCTGGTTGTAATCATCGTTATTTCGATTGTCGGTTGGGGAGTGAAAAAATACAATAGCTTTGTTGCTCTGAACGAGGGAGTAAATCAAGGTTGGAGCCAGGTCGAAAACGTTTATCAAAGACGCGCGGATTTGATTCCGAACCTTGTTGCAACAGTAAAAGGTGTTGCAAACTTCGAAAAAGAAACTTACACAGCCGTTACCGAAGCTAGAGCAAAAGTAGGGCAAGTAAAACTTTCGCCCGAACAACTTAGTGATCCACAAGCGTTTCAAAATTTCCAGAAAGCGCAGGACGGTTTGAGCAGCGCGTTATCACGTTTATTGGTTGTTTCGGAAAATTATCCGCAACTAAAAGCGAATGAAAACTTTCTGAATTTACAAGCTCAACTTGAAGGCACGGAAAATAGAATTACCGTGGAACGGCAGAAATTCAATAAAGTTGTTCAGGAGTATAACACGGCTATCAAAGTTTTTCCGGCTGCATTCATAGCAAACTTTAGTGGATTCAAAGAAAAACAATATTTCAAAGCTCAGGAAGGCGCCGATCAGGTACCGAAGGTTCAGTTTTAAAAATGAACGTAGAGTGTAGAGTGTTGAATGAAAATTATTAAACTCATATTCTTTTTTATAATTCCATTTTTATTTCTGAAAGCTCAGACAGAGTTTCCAATTTTAAAAAATTATGTTACCGATTTTACATCCACTCTAAACAATTCCGAACTCTACACTCTTAACTCTACACTCAAAAAGTTCGACGACTCTACTTCAAACCAAGTTGTCTTTCTGATGATTCATTCTCTCAACGGCTATCCGATGGAAGATTTCACTTACCAGACAGCTGCAAAAAATAAAATAGGTTCTGCCAAGAACAATAACGGAATTTTGTTCTTCGTCGCCAAAGATGATCGGAAAATGAGAATTGAAGTTGGCTACGGTCTCGAAGGTTCGTTGCCCGATGCTCTGGCGAATTCAATCCTGAGAAATGAAGTCCGTCCTTATTTCAAACAAGGTGATTATTACGATGGAGTTGCTGCCGGTATCAACGCAATAATTGCTGCCACAAAAGGAGAATACAAAGGAGAGAGTAAAGATATTTCCGGGAAGGGAAGTCATATTCCCTTCATATTCTTGTTCATTGTTTTCATTATCCTATCGTCAATTTTTAGAAAAGGCGGAGGAGGCGGGGGTGGATTGTTGCCATGGATAATTCTTGGATCGATGGGAGGTTCCGGCAGACGAAGCAGCGGATGGGGTGGAGGAGGCGGTGGTTTTGGCGGTTTTTCAGGGGGTGGCGGCTCTTTTGGAGGCGGTGGAGCAAGCGGCAGCTGGTAATTTCTTTGCTTACAATTCATTTTATCTTGAAGTTCTAGCCTCGATTTAGTATTATTTCGGCGGATTTGAAAGATATTATAGAACTGATCATTAAAGACCTGTATGAATTATCTTCCGATTGAGACCTCAATTTGTTTTGGAAACAGATTCTAAGAATTAAAACCGATAGATAAATTTTTCAATTAAAGAGGAGACCAATTATGGCAATAATGATAACTGACGAATGTATTAACTGTGGTGCATGTGAACCGGAATGCCCCAACACTGCAATTTATGAAGGTGGTGCTGAATGGAAATTAGGAGATAAAACGTACGGCGAAGGCGATGCAGCTCCTTCCGGCGCATCCGGATTTTTTTCTAAAGATTATTTTTACATCGTACCTGATAAGTGTACCGAATGCACCGGTTTCCATGATGAACCGCAGTGCGCTGCTGTTTGTCCGGTTGATTGCTGCATCCCGGATCCTAAACATGTTGAAGATAAAGACACCTTGTTGAAAAGGAAAGAATATCTGGACGGATTAGGAAGGTAATAAAAAGCTATTAGTCATTTGCTGTTAGTAGATTTTTGTAGGGACTTGATCAGTCAAGTCCCTTTTTGTACCATCAATTACTTCTCAATGATCTCCGCCGACACCGGAAAATGATCTGAAGGAAATTTCCCATTGTAGCTTGTTGTTATAATTTCCGAGCTAACAGGTTTGAATTCTTTTGAAACGAAAATGTAATCTATTTTTTCTCCGTCCGTATTTCCCTTGAACGCATGAAACGTTCCCTGGTTAGGTCCGGGTTTATGAAGCGTGCGGAACGTATCAATTAAGCCTGAAGTTAGAACTGTTTTGATCGCCGGATTGTCTTCTGTGCTATTGAAATCCCCTGTTAGAATTATCGGCAGATTTTTTTCGCCGATACGCTTGATGAGCAACTGAGCGCTTTTCTCCCTCGACGGCTGCGATTGATGATCAAGATGAACATTGAACGCGTAGAAAGTCTTGCCGGAAGTTTTATCCGTCATTCTTGCCCAAGTGCAGATTCTTGTAATTTCGTTTCCCCAACTTTTTGATCCGGGAACTTCGGGACTATCGGAAAACCAGAACGTTTGGGTAGAATCGATTTTGAACCTTTCCTTTTTGAAGAGAATGCATGAATATTCACCCGCTTCTTTTCCGTCATCTCTGCCAACACCAACAAGCTTATACCGCGGCATTTGTTTAAGCAAATCATCAATTTGAAATTTGAGAGCTTCCTGCAATCCTAAAATATCCGGGTCAAACTTCTGAATTGTTTCAGCTGCATAACCTTTTCTAAACCGCCAATTGTTCTCGCCGTCATTTGCGGCACCATAACGAATGTTGAAAGTCATAACTTTCAATCCGCTTTCGCTTTTCTGCTGAGCAGAAACAGAAACCGTTAATATGCAAACTGACAGCAAAACTATTAACTTGAATTTCAGCAGCAAGTTGAAATTCCACGAAAAATTTCTTTCTATTTTGTTGTTCATAAAAAATTCCATAGTTTTTTGATAGGCATTAAGTAATTACTTCTTTAAGATAAATGTAAAGTAAAGATATGAAAATAGGGAAATACACATTGCATGCAATTGAAACCGGGGTTTTTGCTTTGGACGGCGGTGCAATGTTTGGAATTATTCCTAAAATTTTATGGAACAAAAGCAATCCGGCGGATGATCAAAACAGAGTTACACTGCACGCGCGCAACCTTTTGTTGGTAAGCGATTCACGAAAGATTTTGATCGATACAGGAATAGGCGAAAACTGGGATGAAAAATTTTCAAAGATTTACCGTCTCGATCAGCATGAGTTCACGCTGATTCAATCTCTTGCAAAAATCGGCATTCATCCGTGGGAAATAACGGATGTTCTGTTGACCCATCTTCACTTTGACCACACCGGCGGATCGACAACGTTCAAAGACGGGAAATGGATTCCGACTTTTCCCAATGCCAAATATTATGTTCAGAAAAAACATTTTGAGTGGGCGGTAAAGCCGATTGAGAAAGACCGCGCAAGTTTTATTCAAGAACGGTTCATGCCGCTGCAGAAAGAAGGACTGCTTAATTTGGTTGACGGAGATACCCAGTTCGACGATGAAATAAATCTTGTTACAATTAACGGGCATACCATATTTCAACAAATCATAAAAATTCACGATTCGCGGGACACTGTTTTGTATTGCGGAGACCTTTTCCCGTTCGCTTCTCACATACCCATACCGTATGTGATGGGTTACGATCTGCAGCCGATGATTACCATCGAAGAAAAAAAGAAAATTCTTCCCGTTGCCGTCAATGAAAATTGGAAATTGTTTTTCGAGCACGATCCGGAAGTTATCATGGCAACCGTTGCAGAATCCCAGCGCGGTTTTACAATTGACGAAGTGTTTACAGAGATGATCTGATGAATGAGCTTCAAGGATTTACCAAGGTCTGCAAGTATTCCGATCTGAAGGAGAAGGTTGGTCGAAGATTCATTATCGATGATATTGAAGTTGCTGTCTTCAAAGTTGACGGTAAAGTTTATGCGTTGAACAACATCTGCCTTCACCAGAAAGCTTCAATAATTTATGATGGTTTTATCGAAGACGGAAAAGTTGTATGCCCTGCTCACGGCTGGCAGTACGATCTCAAAACCGGAAGAATTCACAAAGGAATAAAAGGCTTAGACATTTACGAAGTGAAGATTCACAATGACGACGTTTTCATTAAAATCTTTGAGAAGAAATTGAATTGGTAAAATGGAATCCGAAAAGAAAATTACAAACCATGTTGTAATTGAAAAAGCAAAAGAACTTGGTTTTGATCTTGTAGGGTTTGCGCCCGCCGACAATCTTGAAATCGAAACCGAACATTTGAAGAAATGGCTTGAGAAAAATTACCACGGCACGATGGAATACATGTCCCGCAATTTTGAAAAACGTTTCGATGTAAGAAATATTTTACCAAGCGCGCGCAGCGTAATTTCTTTGGCGATGAATTACTACACGCCTCACCGATATAACGAACAAAACGGTTTCGGAAAAGTCTCGCGCTATGCTTGGGGCAAGGATTATCATTTAATTATTTGGGAACGGCTCGAAGTTCTTGAAGAGGAACTAAAGAAGGTCGATCCGGCGTTTGAGTGTATAACGTACGTTGATACCGGTCCTGTTATGGACAAAGCCTGGGCTGTGCGCGCGGGAATCGGTTGGATGGGTAAACATGCTAACGTGATCAATCGCGAAATGGGCAGCTGGTTTTTTATTGCGACTGTAATTAACAACTACGATTTTGTTTACTCCGAAACTGTGCCGGACTTTTGCGGTTCATGTACTGCTTGCATCGATGCATGTCCGACCGGTGCTATTGTGCAAGAATATGTTGTTGATGCCAACAAGTGTATTTCATACTTAACGATTGAGAATAAAGGTTCAATCCCCGGTAACTTTAAAAACCAATTCAACAATTGGTTGTTCGGCTGCGATATCTGTCAAGACGTGTGCCCGTGGAACGATAAATTTTCAATTCTGACCGGAGAAAAATCATTTGAACCGATCAACAAGGAAATTGCTTTGAGCGAAATTTCATCGATGACGGCAGAACAGTTTAAAGCGCGTTTTGAAACTAGCCCGATCAAAAGAGCAAAACTGACCGGTCTGAAAAGAAACGCTGAATTTTTAGATCAATAGTATTAACCGGGATAGATTCTGAATCCATCCGCGAAGAAATCCATCTAACCATTACTAAATGAACGAACGATTAACTAATTTTGTATAGAAAATTTTGGAGAAATAAATGGCGGAGAATCATCACAAAGTAATTATCATAGGATCGGGGCCATCTGGATTAACCGCGGCGCTTTACACGTCACGTGCAAATTTGAATCCACTTGTTTTTGAAGGACTTCAACCCGGCGGACAATTAACAATTACAACCGAAGTAGAAAATTATCCCGGATTCGAACACGGCATTCAAGGACCGGAGTTGATGGATATTATGCGCAAACAAGCATGCCGTTTCGGTGCGAAATGTATGTTCAAGAATGTTACAGAAGTAGATTTTTCGAAACGTCCGTTTGTTGTGAAAGCAGAAAACGAAACTTACACCGCAGATGCTGTGATTATTTCAACCGGTGCATCGGCAAAATTACTCAACATTGGCAGCGAGAAGAAATACATGGGTTACGGAGTCTCGGCATGTGCCACTTGCGACGGATTTTTCTTCCGCAATCTAAAAGTTCTTGTTGTTGGCGGTGGAGATACCGCATTTGAAGAAGCTAACTACCTCACAAAATTTGCATCGGAAGTTTCGCTTGTTCATCGACGCGATGAATTCAGAGCTTCAAAAATTATGATCGAACGGTCTAAGAAAAATCCAAAGGTAAAATTCATAACCAATGCGGTCATCAAAGAAATTTTGGGAAAAGAAGAAGACGGCAAAAAATTTGTAACCGGCGCAATTCTCCAGAATCCAAAAGACGGTTCCACTTGGGAAGTTGCCGCTGACGGAATTTTTATTGCGATCGGTCATCAACCAAATACTTCTTTGTTTAAGGACGTTCTTGATATGGATGAAACCGGCTATTTAAAAGTAAAACCGGGTTCAACACATACAAACATTGAGGGAGTTTTTGCCGCGGGTGATGTTGCCGACAAAACTTACAGACAAGCTGTTACTGCTGCCGGAAGCGGTTGTATGGCAGCTCTGGATGCTCAACGCTGGCTTGAAGAACACGAACTTGCGTAATTAAATTTAAACGTAAGGAAGGGTCTGCGACCCTTCCCAAAATTAGAATCGGTCTCGCCTCGCTTTCGCGAGCGAAGCGGGAGGCGAGACGGGAAGCGGGGTGACCGATCCCTACGTTAAATCAATTCCCATTCTTTAGTTTTCTCGAAATCCAAAATGACGCTATGAAGCCAAGCCCAGCCATTGTAACAATCCAGAAAGGCATCCACTCTTCAACCGTTTGATATTCGGTGTAATGATTTTCATAAGTAACCTGGTAACGGGTTAAATACTCGAACAAGAAACCCAATCCCAAACCGATTCCAACGCTAAGCGTAATGATGCCGAGTTTAAGCATAATGTACGGATCGCGTTTAGTTCTGAGAAGTTCTACCATTTGCTCGTATGATAATCCCTTTTCGATCATCAATTGTTTTTCGCGCGATCGAAAGTATAAGTAGGTAACTATAACGATACCTGTAACCAGAAAAAAAATCATTCCAACTACGTCGCCGCCGTGCATTTTATTCTCCTATGTTTATTTGATAATTATGACTTAATCTCTTGCCAAAAGGTTACAACTTATTTTGTTTCTCTTTAGATTCGATTCGGCTAATTTGCAGCCGTGTTTGTTTTCCTTCACCTCTTTGGACTCGAATGGACTGTAAAAAGGTTACAGAAATATTTTAGATGAAAATGTAACCTTCATCTCTGAACAAAAGTCTAATGGTTAGGATGAGACACTTAAGTGATGCCGACATAATTGAATCTATAAACCGCGGGAATGTTTCCGATTTCTCGCTTATTGTTGATAGGTACAAGGATAAAGCGTTTTCTCTTTTAAAGCGGCTTTTGAAAAATGAACTTGATGCCGAGGAAGCTCTTCAAGACAGCTTTTTGAAGGCTTTCAACTCTTTGAAAGATTTCCGGAAGGACTCGCAGTTTTCCACGTGGTTTTATAGAATCGTTTTTAATACGGGCTTAACAATTTTATCTTCGAAGAAAAGAAAAATTGAGCAGCAGATGAGTTCGATTGATGAAGAATTTGAATTGATCGGTTACGACAACGAAATTTACGCTAAGTCGGAAAACGTTAGAGAATACGTTTTGAAATTGGTTGATAAACTCCCGGTCAGAAATGCGCTGGTTGTTATTTTATTTTACATGGATGGAATGTCGCTCAACGAAATCAGTCAAGTTCTCGGAACGTCTTTGGTGAATACGAAAGTTCTTCTGCACCGTTCGCGAAATTCTCTTAAGGAACTTCTGCTTAAGCATAATTACCAGGAGGAAATGTTATGAACAAGTTAACCGATGAACAGTTGAACAAATATATCGATGGCGAACTCGATTCGTCTGAGTTGGATGAAGTGAATTCCGAATTGCAGAAGAATGAAGGTTCACTTGCACAGTTAAAATCGCTTAAGTTTGTTCACGAATCGTTAAAACAGATGGAGACAGATCGCGCACCGGACGGTTTTACCGAACGCATTATGAATTTGATAGCGTCTAAGACAAAAGCTGTTAAACACAAAGTCAGTTACTTTTTTATTTCGGTGGTCGGTTTGTTATCAGTTGGCATTATAGCTGTTGTTTCTTCTGTTATGATAACACGTCCGACTGATACAGGCATTTCCGTCTCGTCCCAGCTTATTAATAATGCAAAAGCTGCTGCGGATAAAAATCTTGTGCTGCTGCAGAAATTTTTCAGTGATAGCAACGTTGTACTTGTGATGTCTATTCTTTCGCTGATATTATTGTTCGGCGCGTATTTTTCAGCCGATGCGCATAAGAACTTCAAGAACAAATTGAACAATATTTCGCATTAGCATAAAAGAGTTGTCGGAATTATTTCGGAATTAGCTTATCTATCATACTTTCGATATTTTCGCACCACAATAAGGATAGAGTTTCATGCCCATTAAATCCGGATTTGTATCAATTATCGGCAAGCCGAACGTCGGCAAATCGACCATGATGAATGCGCTCATCGGCGAGAAGCTATCGATAGTTACAAGCAAGCCGCAGACAACGCGCAAAAGAATTCTCGGCATTCTGTCAACGGACGACTACCAAATTGTTTTCGTCGATACTCCAGGTATTCTTAACCCGGAATATCTTTTGCAAGAACGGATGCTGGATTATGTCTTTTCATCTGCAAAAGATTCTGACATTGTATTGATCATGGTTGATGTTAAAAACGATCCATCCGGCTCGCGAACCTTGTCTGATGAAATAGTTAAGCGAGTTCTGGCGGAGTCCGGATCGAAAAAAATATTGGTAGTGAACAAAATCGATTTATCAGACCAGCCTACAGTTGAAAAATTTATCGACGACTTATCGGCAAAGAATATTTTCGAAAAAATTATTCCTGTATCGGCAAAAGAAGGATTCAACATTCCATCCGTTATAGAAGCACTAGTTGATCTTTTGCCCGAACATCCTAAATACTATCCCGATGATCAGTTAAGCCAGGCAAACGAACGGTTCTTTGTAACTGAAATTATCCGCGAGAAAATATTTGAACTTTACCGCGACGAAATTCCTTACAGCACGGAAGTTTTGATCGATGAGTTCAAAGAACGCGATATTTCCAAACATTATATCCGCGCAACGATCATTGTGGAAAGAGAATCGCAGAAGCCGATTTTGCTTGGCGCAAAAGGTGAATCGATAAAAAAAATGGGGCAGCTTGCTAGAACCGATATAGAAAAATTTCTTCAGCACGACGTCTATCTCGATCTTCATGTAAAGGTAAGAGAGAAATGGCGTTCAGATCCCCACATGTTAAAATCTTTTGGTTATTCTTCCGGCGATGAATAAACTTCCTCAGAAAACGATTAGCAAATATTTTGGCGAGAGTGCGCTTCTTTTGATGACACTGATCTGGGGCGCTACTTTTGTTATTGTCAAAGAATCGCTTAACGATATCTCTTCCACGCTTTTTATTGCATTCAGATTTGCTATAGCAGCCGTTGTATTGATTGTAATCATGTTGATCAGAAAAAATAAGATTGATAGAAAATCAATATTGCCCGGGATGTTTTTGGGGTTACTTCTTTTTCTCGGATTCGCTACTCAA
The DNA here is from genome assembly GCA_023381535.1 of Bacteroidota bacterium. The sequence goes on along the minus strand of JAMCSN010000239.1, from coordinate 41,216 downwards.
ACAATCGGACTGAAAAATACATCCGCAACTAAATCCGGTTTCATTACCGGTTCGCTTGTAGTAATGGTTCCAATCTTTCAAATGATAATTGAAAAACGGATGCCGACGAAAGGAGCCGTAATCGGTACAATATTGGTTTTTTTCGGGATACTTTTTCTTTCAAGCGGAGGAAGTTCTATAACAACGTTCTTAAATGAACTCGGAGCCAATTTCAATTTCGGCGATGAGATGACTTTGATCTGCGCAATGTTTTTTGCAGTACATGTAGTTTATATCGATATAATTTCTTCGAAAAATGATTTCTGGACAATTTTAATTGCACAACTGGCAACGGTTTCAATGCTGAGTTTTATTACGTCATTTGTTTTTGCCGGAGTTTCGTATGAAGGTATTCATGTTTCGTTAACAAAATATTTGTTGTTCGGATTGCTTTATACATCGCTGCTTGCAACACTTTTTAATTTAGGTCTGCAAACAAAATTTCAAAAAGTGGTAAGCCCTACAAAAGCCGGAATAATTTATTCGTTCGAGCCGATATTTGCGGCAATGTTTGCTTTCTTTTTACTCAACGAAAAAATCAGTAACTTTGGTTTAGCAGGCGGCGCATTGATTTTTCTCGGTTTGATTGCATCGGAAGTGTTCGATTCAATTTTTAGTAAAGATCAAAAAGAAAATGGTTCGCGCTGAAATTATAGTCAACGGGATGGTTCAAGGTGTCGGTTTCCGATATTTTGTTTTACGAAATGCCGAACGGCTCCGGTTAAACGGTTACACCAAAAATTTACGAAGCGGGGAAGTTTATACTGTGGTTGAAGGCGAGAAAGCTATTGTTGAAGAGATGTATAATATAATTCGTGTTGGACCGGCTTATGCTGATGTTAGAAATGCTTCCGTCAAATGGGAAGAAGCAAAAAACGAATTCACACGGTTTGAGATAAGATATTGAGCGCACAATTCAAAATCGGTTTTGGTTACGATGTTCACGCGTTTGCCGAGAATCGTAAATTGATTCTTGGCGGTGTAGAAGTACCTCACACAAAAGGTCTTGTCGGTCATTCCGATGCCGATGTTCTTCTTCACGCAATTTGCGATGCAATTCTCGGCGCTCTTGCACTCGGAGATATCGGTCAACATTTCCCGGACACTGATCCGAAGTACAAAGACATTGATAGCAAAAGACTTCTCAACGAAGTTTATTACCTGATGCGAGAAAGTCATTTTGAAATCGGAAATATTGATGCAACAGTTTTGCTTGAGCAGCCGAAGTTAGCACCATATATTCCAAAGATGAAATTTGAGATTGCCAAAATTTTGAACACTTACGAAGATCAAATATCAATTAAAGCAACTACGTCCGAAGGTTTAGGTTTTGTTGGACGTGAAGAAGGTTGCGCCGCTTATTCTGTTGTTCTTCTCACCAAAAAAGATAAATAATGCTTCAAGAGATAATTTCCTACATAAGCACTTTAGACCCCGCGTTAATTTATGTGGTGATTTTCTTTTTTGCTTTCATCGAAAATATTTTCCCTCCGTCGCCAAGTGATTTTGTTGTGCTGATTGGATCAACGTTGATCGCTAAATCTGCAATAGGATTTATTCCGATCTTGTTGCTTACCAGTGTGGGCAGCGCAATCGGATTTATTGTGATGTATCTCTTCGGAGAATTTTTGGGAGAAAAATTAATTCGATCGGGAAGATTCAAATTCATCAAGCAGGAATCTCTGGAAAAAGCAGATCGTTTTTTTCATAAGTACGGATACAATTTAATTCTTATCAATCGTTTTTTACCCGGCACACGCGCGGTTGTTAGTTTCTTCTCGGGTGTTCATAAGTTGAAACCGACAAGAACGTTTGTCTATGCAGCAGTAAGTTCTTTTTTCTGGAACGCGCTTTTAATTTTTCTTGGTATCCAGCTTGGCAAGAACTTGGATTTAGTTGATTATTACCTTTCAAAATATTCTGAAACCGTTCTTTTGTTAATCGCTCTTGTTATCATTGTAATTGTGGTTAGACACATACTGAAGAAAAGAAAAAGCCGATGAACTTCCTTAAAAGAAATAAGCTGCCGCTTCTGCCCGGACAAAGGAAAGAAAGAAATAAAAATTTGCTTCTCGGCGCTTTAAGCGGAATTATGCTGGGACTTTCATACCCGCCGATTCCGTTCCCATTCTTGGTTTTCTTCGCATTCATCCCGTACTTCTTTATTCTTGAAAAAAAGGAAACCCTTTCTTCGATCAACCGCTTTACTTACTTCACGCTTTTCTTTTTCAACATTATAACGTTGTATTGGATCGGAAGCTGGACAAAAGAAGCCGACAAATTTCTGATGATCTCCGGTGTGGCGCTACTGGTTTTCAATCCGTTGTTTTATCTGATCGTATCTACTCTGTATTATTTTTCAAGAAAAAGTTTCGGCAAGAAGATTGCGCTCTATCTTTTTCCTTTCTACTGGGTGTCGTTTGAGTTTCTTTACAGCTTAACCGATCTGCGTTTCCCTTGGTTAACGCTCGGTAATTCGCTGCCGTACTTAAATCACATGATACAAATTGCAGATATTGTCGGCGTGTACGGATTATCGCTGATAATTTTATTTGTGAACTTGATGCTTTATCTCGCGCTGAAAGATATTGCTGCTACAAAAAAAATAAATTTGCGATTCGGAATTACAGCACTAGCCATAATTGTTTTAGTTCTCACTTACGGAATTATCCGCGAAGACAGCTTCAAAATTTCGGATACAAAAGTTAAGGTGGGATTAATCCAGCCGAATCTCGATCCGTGGGAAAAATGGCAAGAAGGCAATCTTGATAAGCAATTGGATGAGTATCTTGATTTATCGCAACGTGCAATTGACAATGGCGCTAAGTTAATTATCTGGCCGGAGTCCGCGCTGCCGGTGTATTTGCTCTCCGGCAATCATGAACCCGAGGCATCAAGAATCCGCCAGTTCGTTTTATCAAAGAATATTTTTTTGATGACCGGGATGCCTGACATAAACTTTTATTTCAACAAAGCAGAAGCTCCCAAAGATGCTAAAAAAACTCCAAACGGTTATTTGTACACGTCCTACAATTCGATACTTCTTTTCTCGCCGCACAATTTTAATGTGCAAAAATATGGCAAGATAAAACTTGTTCCGTTCGGTGAGCACGTCCCGTTTGTGGAAGAACTCCCATTCCTCGGAGATTTTATAAAATGGCAGGTTGGTATTTCCAGTTGGAACGTTGGAACGCAGCAAACTGTTTTTGATTTTAACGATTTGAATAATAATCGTCTCAAAGCTGCGGGCGTTGTTTGCATCGAATCGATCTATCCGGAATTTGTCGCCGGATTTGTTGAGGAAGGCGCAGATCTAATTGTAGTTGTAACGAACGACAGTTGGTACGGCTACTCAAGCGGACCGTTTCAGCACAAAGAAATCTCCGTACTTAGAGCGGTTGAAAACCGGAAAAGTGTTGTACGGGCTGCCAACGGCGGCATCAGCTGCATAATCGATCCGTTGGGGAGAACAATTTCCGAAACAAAATTATTCACACGGGATTTTCTTGTCGGCGACGTAAGCATTCAACATGGACTTACTTTCTATTCTCAACACCCTTACATCTTTCCGCTGTTGGCTTCTTTTGTTTCGGTTTTAACCATTTTATTTTTTATCTACAAAAAACTACCATTTAGGAAAAAGAAAAAATCATGAAAAAATTTATTGATCTCAGAAGCGATACTGTAACAAAACCATCTGAAGGAATGCGCAAGGCAATGTATGAAGCGGAAGTCGGCGACGATGTTTACAAGGAAGATCCGACCGCGGACGAACTTGAATCTTATGCTGCTGAATTGCTCGGCAAAGAAGCCGCGCTGTTTGTAGCAAGCGGAGTAATGGGAAATCAAATATCTCTAAATGTTTTGACGAACCCAGGTGACGAAGTTATTTGTGAAAAAGACGCTCACATTTTTCAATATGAGTCCGGTTCTCCAGCTGCATTGAGCGGGATTCAGTTAAGCTTGGTTGAAGGTGTAAAAGGAATTTTTACTCCCGATCAGGTAGAACCTTTGATCAGACCTTCGAGCGCGTATTACATGGCTCGCACAAAAGTAATCGAAGTTGAGAATACACATAACCGCGCAGGCGGCACAATCAATCCAATCGAAAACATTAAAGCATTAAGCGAACTTGCCAAGAAACACAATCTATACTTTCATCTCGACGGCGCAAGGATTTGGAACGCTTCAGTTGAAACGGGAATTCTACCATCGGAATACGCATCGCACTTCGATACTGTTTCGTGCTGTCTTTCTAAAGGGTTGGGTGCGCCAATCGGTTCAATCATTGCAGGTAAAAAAGATTTTGTTAAAGACGCATATCGCGTACGCAAGGCTTGGGGCGGAGGAATGAGACAGGTCGGCATTATTGCCGCTGCAGGTTTGTACGCTTTAAAAAATAATATTGCACGGTTGAAAGAAGATCATGAAAAAGCAAAGAAACTAACTTATGCACTTGCTGAAATAAAAAATATTCAAGTTGATATAGCGAGTGTAGAGACAAATATTGTAATGTTCTCCGTTGGCAAAATGAATGTGGAAGACTTTTTGAAAAAATGCCACGAACACAGTTTGCTGCTGGGAACGGGAAAAGTCGGAATCATCAGAGCGGTAACTCACATGGATGTTTCGTTTGATGAAATAATTCAAGCTGCAAAAATAATTGAGAAAGTTGTTGCGTAGTTTTTGTCGGTAAGATTATTATTAAAGATAAATTTTGAAAAAAATCCGGAAGCGTAATGGAAAAATCGAAATTCTCACATAAAATTGTTGAAGTAGTAAAATTTCACGAAGTGGATATGCTTGGCGTCTGCAACAATTCCGTTTACTTCATATACTTCGAAGATGCAAGAATCAAATACCTTCATGATCTAAAATTCAAACGAAGTCTTTCCGAAATTTTGGACGGAAATTCCTTTGTTATTATGGCGCACAATGAATGCGACTACTTGGAACCATCGGTTCTGGATGATGAGTTGAATGTTTATACGAGAATCGATTTCATTAAGAACACCAGCTTCGGGCTGAAACATATCATTGAGAACGCGAAGACAGGAAGAATTATTGCGAAGGGAAGCGGTGTAATGGTTCACATCAATAAGCACAGCAAAAAACCAATTCCGATTCCCGAAGAATTTTACGATGCAGTTAAATCAATCGAAAGCGAAGTAAAGATCTTAAAGGTCTAACAGAAATATTCCATTGATTACAAAAATCGCAAGACCTGCGGTAATAAATCCATACACAATTTTTTTTGAGATTTTGGGATGGTGACCTTTAGTCCAACCCCACAATTTTGCCGCATAAATCATCAGAACGCAGATGGCAATCGTAATCAAAATGCACCAGTAAATGTTAAGCTGACCACCGTAAATATCCACCAGACTCTTACCGCCGAAAAATTTTCTAAAGATAACTTGAAGATGCAGCCAATATACAAGCAATGATTCTCTGCTTGCATCCAAGATGAAGGAAGAATAATTTTCTTTGTTACGGACATAATACCAACACCCGCCTAATATGGCAAATACGGCTCCTAATCGCTCAATGAAAAATGCCGGATGAGGTCGAATGATTTCTAAATTTTTGGGAACAACTACTCTTAGTAATAAATCACCAACGATTAAAAAGCCAATACCGATAATGGTAATTTTTCGAATGAAGTTTTTTTCGTCGTTTTTATTTTGTGTATCAATATAGAATTTTGAAACGAGTGCACCGGCAAAAAGAAAATTGAACCAAGGAAACACTGGAAAGAGTGATCCGTTCATGGTGTTGAAATAACTTGCCAACGGAATTGGTAGAAAGTTGTTGAAATCTATTTTCCAAAATACCCAGCTGAAAGACACAACGAAAAACAACACAACTGTAATAAATATGTAAAATGATTTTTCGTTTGTAAAAATTATTCTTGCAAACAATAAAACCAGCAAACCTATTCCGATACATTGAAGTATATCCACCATAAAAAGTTGCTTGATTATATCCGGTGTCCAATGATTCATCAATTTCTGAACTGAAAAGTAGGGTGTGTGGAGCGAGTAGCCGGCGAGAAGAATTAATCCAATCCGCGAAAGTTTTTTCCAAAATGTTTTGCCGAATTTTCTAAGATCGTCCACTCCCTTCTGCAGCGATAATACAAAAACAAGTCCGGATACAAATAGAAACGATGGAGCTACCAAACCGTTTATAAAATTAACAATGGAAAACCAAGACTGGCTTTTGATGGACGGTTCTAACAATTCATTAGTAACGTGAACTTCAACCATCACAAGCATTGCGAGACCGCGCAATAGGTCAATGAATAACGCCCGGTTTTTTGTATTCATCCCTTCTCTCTTTTAGTTCGAAGCTAAGATAATGAAATAAAATTTTTTTTCAATACGCTTAACTTTTTTCTTTTCTCCTTTGTTTACTTTATTTGACCTCATAAAACCACGTCCTTTGAGCGTGGTTGTTTATTGCTCAATGCGCGGTCGTGTTATAATTAATTTTTCTTTTAACTGTATATTGATTCCGAATTTTGTTATGTTTTTTATAACACAAACAAACAATGGGGGTCATATGAACCTCGTATTTGACATCGAAACTGTAGGTGTTGAACTTGACTCACTCGCCGATTCACAAAAGGAATTCTTGCTAAGACACGCCGAACAGGAAAAAGATCAGCAAAGGAAAGACGAATTAGTTGAAGAGCAAAAGCGTTATTTGAGTCTTTATCCATTCACAGCAAAAATTGTCGCCATCGGTTTATTGAACACTGAAAAAGAAAAATCAATGGTGCTCTATGAAGGCGGAACAAACGACGAATGGATAGCTGAAGAAAAAATTACAAAGTACAAACCGTTGACCGAACAGGAAATGTTGAGATACTTTTGGAAATATGTTGACGAAGCCGAAAAAGTTATTTCCTTCAACGGGCGCAATTTCGATATTCCTTTTATCATGATGCGTTCGGCGATCAACAAAATTAAGCCGTCCAAAAACCTAATGCGAAACCGGTTCGATACGAATCTTCATCTTGATTTGCTGGAACTGTTCACGTTTTACGGGATCACAAAAAAATTTAATTTAGATTTTTATTGTTACGCTTTTGGAATCGATTCGCCGAAATCGAAAGGTATTACCGGAATGGAAGTGAAAGAACTGTACAAAGCAGGTAGAATCAAAGATATTGCGATTTACTGCGGCGAGGATGTTAAAGCTACGTATGAATTGTATAAGATTTGGAATCAGTATTTGAATATTTCTTGATTGATAGTTAAGTGCGGCGGAAAAATATTTTGTATTTTGGAATAAAGTAAAACGGAAACTACTTGCGAATTTTAGTTACCGGCGGAGCCGGATATATTGGTTCTCACTTTGTAAGAATGGCGTTGAAAGGCAATGATGAAGTAATTGTTGCCGATAACTTTTCTCGCGGGCATCAAGAATCAATACCGGACGGCGTTCAATTCGAAAAAGTTGACATACGTGACGCTGAAAAAATTTCGGAGGTGATTCGGAAACATTCTCCGGAAGCCGTGGTTCATTTTGCCGCTTTTGCTTATGTGGGGGAATCTGTTGAACATCCGGAGATTTATTACCAAAACAATGTTATCGGCAGTTATAATTTGATTCGCGCAGCAGTCGAGAGCAAAGTAAAATATTTTGTCTTCTCTTCGACATGTTCGGTTTACGGTAGTCCGGGCAAGGTTCCGATTTCAGAAGAAGCGCAGACGAACCCGATCAATCCTTACGCTAATACCAAACTTATGATTGAAATGATGCTGAAAGATTTTCAATCTGCTTATGGAATGAAATATGTTTCGCTGAGATATTTTAACGCTGCGGGTGCTGATGATTCAGGCGAGATCGGCGAGAGTCATAATCCCGAACCGCATTTAATTCCAATTGTACTCGAAGTTGCAAATGGAAAACGCGAAAAAGTTTCTGTTTTCGGAAATGATTATAACACACCCGACGGCACTTGCATTCGCGATTATATTCATGTTAATGACTTAAGTGACGCACACATTAGAGCGCTGGAATTTTTAGCTAAAGGAAATGAATCAACAATAATTAATCTTGGTACCGGCGCCGGAAATTCGGTTATGGAAATAATTAAAACTGCAGAAAGTATCACGGGTAAGAAAATAGAATTCAAAATTTCCGAAAGGCGTAAAGGCGACCCGGCAATTCTTGTTGCGGACAATACACAGGCGCTGAAGATTTTAAACTGGAAACCGAAATACACAATTGATGATATAATCCGCACGGCTTGGCGCTGGCATCAGAACCCAAAATATTGAGGTGAGTTTTGGAATTCGAAAAAACATTTATTGACGGATTGCTGCTTGTTAAACCGGATGTTTTCCCGGATGAACGCGGCTATTTCTTCGAAGCTTATAATCAAAAAAAATATATTGAAGGCGGTCTGAATCCGTTTTTTGTTCAGGATAATATTTCCAAATCCGTCAAAGGGACAGTCAGAGGTTTACATTACCAAATCGGCGCTTCTGCCCAAGGGAAATTATGCAGTGTGATAACCGGAAAAGTTTTGGATGTGGCTGTGGATATTCGGTTCGGCTCGCCGACCTTTGGAAAATATTATTCAGCAGAACTTAGCGAAGAAAATAAATTTCAGTTGTGGATTCCAATCGGTTTTGCGCACGGCTTTTCGGTTCTATCCGATGAAGCAATTTTCAGTTACAAATGTACTGCACTTTATGATAAGCAAAGCGAAAGATCAATTTTATTGAACGACATCGATTTGAATATTGATTGGAAAGTGAAAGATCGAATCATATCAAACAAAGACACTTTGGCTAAACCGTTCAAAGAAATTGAAAAGGATTTTATTTACTAAAATTATCGGGGTTATAAATGAATCTATCGATTATTGGTACCGGTTACGTTGGGCTTGTCAGCGGAACTTGTTTTGCTGAGATGGGAAATAATGTCATCTGTGTTGATAACAACGACGGCAAACTAAAAAAACTTATCGCAGGCGAAATTCCTATTTACGAACCGGGATTGGAGATCCTTTTCGAGCGCAACGTTGCAAAGAAAAGGTTAACGTTCACAAACGATCTTAAGAAAGCAGTGCTCGATTCTGAAATGATTTTTTTGTGCTTGCCAACTCCGCAGGATGAGGATGGTTCGGCTGATCTGAAATATGTCTTCAACGTTTCTGAAAGCATTGCTAAGATTTTGAAAGAATCCGGTGATAAAGAATTTAAAGTTGTGATAAATAAAAGCACAGTCCCGGTCGGCACATTGCAGTCGGTAACAAAAATATTTGAAGACCACGGACTCAAAAATATTGAAATCGCTTCCAACCCGGAATTTTTGCGCGAGGGATTTGCCGTCGAAGATTTTATGAAGCCTGATCGGATTGTTGTAGGCGCTAAGTCTCAAAAGGTTTTTGAAAAGATGCGCGCGCTCTACGAACCGTTTGTCCGTCAAGGCAACCCGATTTTAGAGATGGATCCCGAAAGTGCTGAAGTAACCAAGTATGCTGCAAACTCTTATCTAGCAATGAGAATCACTTACATGAATGAACTTGCAAATTTCTGCGAAAGCGTCGGCGCAAATGTTGACTTGGTAAGAAAAGGTATGAGTGCCGATACAAGAATCGGTAAGAGATTTTTATTCCCGGGTATCGGTTACGGCGGTTCATGTTTTCCGAAAGATGTGAACGCGCTGATTAGAACTTCCGAAGATCATGAATCTCCAATGAGAATTTTGAAAGTCGTTGACGACGTAAACAAACTTCAAAAATTAATTATTGTGAAGAAGGTTCTTCAGCATTTCAATGCAGATATCAAAGGGAAAAAATTTGCCGTGTGGGGATTGGCGTTCAAACCAAACACGGATGATATGCGCGAGGCTCCGTCAATCGTCATAATCAAGGAATTGAAAAGATTGGGTGCTCAAGTTTCCGCTTATGACCCGGCAGCGATGGAAAATGCAAAGTATTACCTTGATGAAATTCTCGATTATAAACCGGATCAATATCAAACGCTCAAAGATTGCGATGCGCTTCTAATTTTGACGGAATGGAATGAATTTCGAAATCCCGATTTCGATAAGATAAAATCTTCTCTTAAAGCTCCGGTTATTTTTGACGGAAGAAATATTTTTGAACCCGCGAAAATGAAAGAACTCGGATTTACCTATTATAGCATCGGCAGAAAGCCGGTGGTCTGAGCCAACCAAAGAATAAGAAATCGAGACTCAACTTTTAATTAGCGTTGAGTCTCATAAATTCAAAATCTTTTCGTAGTATTCCACGTATTTCGGCAGAACCAATTTCTTATCAAAGTTTTTCACTGCACGGTCGCGGGCATTCTTAGAAAAATTGTTGTATCGTTTTTCGTTGGTAAGAAGTTCGATTGCGTATTTTGCCATCCGGTCTATATCGCCGATCTCTGCAATATAACCGGTCTCATTGTGAATGTTCAGTTCCGGCAATCCGCCGACGGAAGAACTGATAACCGGAATTCCGCACGCCATAGCTTCGAGTGCCGATAATCCAAAACTTTCCGATTGAGATGGCATTAAGAATACATCCGAGGCGTTCAATATTTCCGTTAATCCGTCCTGCTTGCCTAAAAAGATTACATCCTTATGAATGTCTAATTCGCGAGCGAGGCGTTCACACTCGGAACGATCGGGACCGTCGCCAATAAGAACTAATTTAGTTGGAATTTCCTTTTTAACTTTGGCAAGGACTCTGATTGCATCGGTTACTCTTTTTACCACACGGAAATTAGAAGTATGAACAAGAACCTTTTCTCCGTTAGGCGCAATGTGCTTACGAAATATTTCGCTCTCTTGCGGTTTAAATTTTTCCACATCGATAAAGTTGTAAATAACCTCTATGTCTTTCTCGATATTGTAATTGGTGAGAGTTTTTTCTTTTAGAAATCTCGAAACGGCAGTTACGCCGTCGCTTTCTTCTATACTGAATTTAACGAGCGGCATGAACGACGGTTCTAATCCTACCAAAGTAATGTCGGTGCCGTGGAGTGTCGTGATGAATTTCAAATTTTTCTTCGATTTCCGTAATACTTGCCGCGCCAAATATGCGCTGACGGCATGTGGAATTGCGTAATGAACATGCATTAGGTCTAGATCTTCAAATTCGAAAACCTCCAGCATTTTGCTTGTTAACGACAAGCCGTAAAGCGAATGTTCGAACAATGGATAACTGCTCATTTCAACTTCATGAAAGAAAATATTTTCATAAAACTGATTCAAACGCTGAGGCATTGCATAACTAATGAAATGTACTTGATGACCCATAGAAGCCAGCGCCAATCCCAACTCGGTAGCAACTACTCCGCTGCCGCCGTAAGTCGGGTAACACGTAATTCCGATTTTCATAAGTGATCTCTTTTCCGGTGAGTTTTTAATTCGTTATTTTTTAATCCGCCTTCGCGTTCCGCTTCGGCGGACGAGAAGGTTGGGTTAATTCCCCGCCGCTCTGCGGCGACAATGATTGAAAAATTTTTTAGATACCTCGCTGCTTGCGGCGAGGAGATTCATTTGTTAAACAAGGACGGTATTAGTTTTGTTCAAAATACATTTTTTTTGATTCAATGAAAATTTTAGTAGTCGGACACTCAATAGTAGATCGTTTTGAAGGTGCAGAAAATGAACTTCCCAAACCGGGCGGTGTATATTATTCCGCTCTTGGATTATTATCTGCAGCAAAACCTTCTGATGAGATATATTTATTAACGTCATGGAACGAAAAGTCATTTCAAATTTTTGAGAGAGTTTATTCAAGAGTGAATCTGAGTCTCGCCACTTGCGTGGAATCTTTACCGGAAGTAATTCTCAAAACATCGGGCGCGGGTGAAAGAGAAGAGGAATACAAAAATTTATCGGGTCAGTTAGATATCAGATGTGTGCATGACTGGAATATTTTTGATGGTATTTTAATTAACATGATTACCGGATTCGATATTTCGCTTGAGCAATTGCAAACAATTAGAAAGAAATTTAATGGGCTGATTTATTTAGATGTTCATACATTAGCCCGCGGAATCAGCGCCAACATGAAGAGAGAGTTTAGACCAATACCCGATGCGTCTCTTTGGCTGAAAAACATTGATGTCGTTCAGGCAAATGAAAATGAAATTAAAACGCTGGATCAATCGGTAAATGAAATGGAATGCGCAGCAAATATTTGCAGTATGGGTCCGAAGTTACTGATCGTTACAAAAGGTAGTTTAGGTGCACATGTTTATTTCAAAAATGAAAGCGAAGTCGAATCTATTTTCATGAAAGGTGAACATGTCAGTACTGTAAACAAAGTAGGATGCGGCGACATCTTTGGGGCGGGTTTCTTTTATTTCTATATTTCCACCCGTGAGATTGAGCTTTCTTTGAAACTCGCAAATAAAGCCGGTGCAATAGCCGCATCATCAGCCAACTTAACTGAAATTTTAAAATTGGATTTGAATGATCAGCTCTGAAATTATAAAAAGAAGAATTTTGATAATCGGTTCCAACGGAATGCTGGGACAGCGGCTTGTTGAATACATGAGCCAGTCATCCAACAATGAACTGCTTTGCACTTCATTCGAAGATGAATCTTTCATTCCTAATGTTGAATACCGCAAACTGGACATAACACAAAAAAATAATGTGAGAGAGATAATTCTAAATTTCTTTCCGGATTTTATTATCAATACCGCGGCGTTCACAAATGTGGATAAATCGGAAACAGAAAAAGAAACGGCTTGGAAAGTAAATGTTAACGGCGTTGAAAATATTTCTTTGTATTCATGGACAGTCGATGCTCATCTCATTCATTTTTCAACCGATTATATTTTTGACGGCAAGAACGGACCTTACACAGAAAATGATAAACCGAATCCGATTGGTTATTACGGTCGGACAAAACTAGCTTCGGAAAATTCCATAAAGACAAGCGGTACTAGGTTCACTATTATCAGAACAAACATTTTATACGGCCCGGCAAAATATGGTCGCCCGGATTTTGTAAGATGGGCGGTTGATTCTCTTCGTGAAGGTAAAACGATAAGAATCGTAACCGACCAAATCGGAAATCCAACTTACGTTGATGATCTCGTAGCAGCTATCTCGGCTATCGTAGAGTTTAAGAAAGAAGGGATTTACAATGTCGGCGGTCCGGAGTTCCTATCTCGATTCAACTTTACTCTGAGAATAGCCGACTTTTTTAATCTTGATAAGAATTTAATTCAGCCAATATTAACAAAGGAACTTAACCAGTCTGCACCTCGTCCTTTGAAATCCGGACTAATAACATTAAAAGCTGAAACTGAATTGGGATTCAAACCGACGAGTATTGAAGAAACTCTTGAGCAGATTAAAAAGATACTTCATATCTAAGTAAAGATTTTTTCGTTCACAATTCTAAAATCGCAATTGACAAATTCTTCTTTAATTCTGAACTTATAAGTAGGAAACGTTCCAAATAAATCAATCATCATAAACAATAGGGAGTAGACTATGAAGAAGTTATTGCTAGTTGTGGCTGCACTAATGTTTGTCAGTTCGTTTACCTATGCTCAGTCGGTTGTTCAGAGTGGGACATTCTTCTACGGCAAAGATAAGAATGAAGGCTACACACTGAATTCGAATCAAGGTAGAAGAACGGTTGAATATGAAATTACTTTTAACAAACCATTTGATAAGAAACCCAAAGTGGTTGTTATGACGACTTTGCTGGATGCAGAAAGGTCAACTCAAGTCCGTTACAATATTATGGCCAAAGGCGTTTCGCGTGACGGATTTGTTTTGTTCGCAGAAGTGTGGGGCGATACCCAGTTTAATGGCATTGGCGGATATTGGTTAGCGCACACCGAAGAATAATTTGAAAATGTTTTTATAAAAAGCTGTTACTCTGAAATAGGGCAACAGCTTTTTTACTTTTTGCAGTTAATGCTTGGATGGTAAAAGAAAGACATGTACCGGAATTCAAATGTCCGATAAAGTGTTTCCTATCAAAAGCTTTTTCGCCAGCTTCTCATAAGAAAGCCGGTAAGGATCAACGCTAATCCAATCAGCGCAATTTTAATGTATTGATCTGCGTAGTAGTAATATCCTCCTATAGCAACCGGAACATTTTGCATCTCTAATGTAGAAAGTCCTTCCCCGCGTACAATTTCAACTTTGTAGTTGATGTGCAAAAGCGCATAGAAAAGAATGATGCTGCCTTGAAGAAAGCAAACTACATCTACAAGTGCAAAAACGATTGTGGCTAATATTTTTTTCATAATGAAATTCTCGCAAAAAGTTTGTGATTTTTTTCATTGTACCCCGGAGAGGAATCGAACCTCCGACCAACAGTTTAGGAAACTGCTGCTCTATCCTTCTGAGCTACCGGGGCGGTTGTGTCCATAAATATTCTTAATGTCTTTTCAATTTTCAAACTCTTAAGCAGCAAACAATTCGTTTCATAGTTTAGGAAACTGCTGCTCCTCGCCTCGCTACGACAAGTCTTGCAAGTCGAAGCGGGTATCCTTCTGAGCTACCGGGGCAGTTGTGTTTGTCAATATCTTTTTCAGCTGTTTTCTCCCAGCCGAAGTCTTGTAGTACTTTTCCTTGTCTCGAGCTTCTTCAATAGTTCCGAACTCTTCAGTAGAAATTATCTTCCACGGCTTAAACTTACTTGTGTAAATTGATTTTCCGGAATTGTGTTCAGATAATCTTCTTTCCAGATCATTCGTCATCCCCACATATGTTTTTTCGAAATCCAAACTTTTCAATATGTAAATAAAGTGTTTCATAGTTTAGGAAACTGCTGCTCCTCGCCTCGCCACGACAAGTCTTGCGAGTCGAAGCGGGTATCCTTCTGAGCTACCGGGGCAAAAAGTATACTAAAATATAATCAAAAGTTAATTTGTTCAATTCTTTAAATTGAATTTACATCCCTTTTTTGATAATTTTTGCCTCGAAAATTCTGAACTAATGAGGAGTAAAATAGAAATGACAACGATCGTTGACATTTGGGGTAGAGAGATTCTCGATTCGAGAGGTAACCCGACAGTTGAAGTAGAGGTAACATTGGAAAACGGAATCGTTGGAAGAGCTGCTGTTCCCAGCGGCGCATCCACCGGTGAAAACGAAGCAGTTGAATTAAGAGACGGCGACAAATCACGCTATTCAGGAAAAGGAGTTCAAAAGGCAGTTGATAATGTGAATAACAGAATTGCTGAAGAACTGGTTGATTTTGATGCTACGGATCAGGTAGCGATTGATAATTTTTTATGTGAGTTGGATGGAACACCAACTAAATCCGAACTCGGCGCTAATGCTATTCTCGGAGTTTCATTAGCTTGTGCAAAAGCTGCAGCAGAATCGCTAGGATTGCCGCTGTACAGATACATCGGCGGTGTAAGCGCAAGAACACTTCCTGTTCCGATGATGAACATTTTGAATGGCGGAAAGCATGCAGATAACAATGTGGATTTCCAGGAGTTTATGGTAATGCCGGCTGGCGCGCCTTCCTTCAAAGAAGCGCTGCGATACGGCGCTGAAGTTTTTCATTCATTAAAATCTGTTTTGAAGAAGAAAGGTTACAATACTGCTGTTGGTGATGAAGGCGGATTTGCACCCAACTTGAAATCGAATGAAGAAGCAATCACTGTAATTCTTGAAGCAATTGAGAAAGCCGGTTTCAAAGCCGGGAAAGATATTTTTATTGCGCTCGATCCGGCAGCAAGTGAAATGTGGGACAACGATAAGAAACAATATTTCTTCTTCAAGTCGGATAAGTCTTATATGTCACCGGAAAAGATGGTTGACTACTGGACAAACTGGGTGAAGCAGTATCCGATAATTTCTCTTGAAGACGGAATGGCAGAATTTGATTGGGACGGATGGAAATTGCTGACCGGCAAAGTCGGTAACAAAATTCAGTTAGTTGGTGATGATCTGTTTGTTACCAACACAGAGTTTTTGTCTAAAGGAATTTCTTTGGGTGTTGCAAATTCTATATTGATCAAAGTAAATCAAATAGGAACACTCACCGAAACACTTGATGCAATCGAGATGGCTAAACGTGCCGGTTATACCGCCGTTGTCTCGCATCGATCCGGAGAAACCGAAGACACAACAATTGCAGATATTGCAGTTGCAACTAACGCTGGTCAAATCAAAACCGGATCGGCAAGTAGAACCGACCGTATCGCAAAATACAATCAGTTACTAAGGATAGAAGAGGAACTGGATACCACTGCAATTTTTCCAGGTATCGCAACAATAAATTGTAATGTTGAATAAACAACCAAACTGAGAATCAAGAAGCTGTCTCAAAAGTTGTATTTTGTCATTCCGGACCTGCCTGCCGTAGGCAAGCTCTATCCGGCATCTATAATTTTTCGTAATCCAAGTTCGTTGAGATTCTGTACCGGGTCCAGAATGACAACTTTCGTCTTTTTGTGACAACCTCTTGTCTTACAATTGATACAAAGAAAGGTTTGTTACACTATGCCGCTCTTCGGAGAAACAGCCGCTCTAATTACCTCGTTCTTTTGGTCGATGACCTCAATCGCTTTTACGGAAGCATCGAAACGCGTTGGTCCATTCTATGTTAATGTTACCCGCATGGCAATGGCGCTTGTCTTTCTTATCATATCATTTCTTCTGTTTAACGTGAAAATAAATTTATCTGTCAGCCAGATTCTAAATCTTGGAATAAGCGGCTTTGTCGGGTTGGTGATAGGCGATACATTTTTGTTTAAGGCTTACCGTAGTATCGGTGCAAGGGTTAGCATGTTGATAATGTCGCTGGTTCCTCCGATGTCCGCTTTCCTCGCTTATTTTTTTCTTGATGAAAAACTTTCTCTCTTAGGATTTCTTGGAATAATTATTACAATGAGTGGGATTGCTATTGTAGTGTTCAAAAGGGAAGAAAAGCCAACCTCAAATTACCGGATTGATTACCATGGAATATTTTATGCCGTCATCGGTGCTGCTGGTCAAGCTGTGGGTTTGATTTTTGCAAAGTTTGCGCTCAATGAAGGGGAGGTAAACGGATTCCTCGCGGGCTTTGTTCGAATCTTAAGTGCGTTTATAATCTTTTATCCGCTTGCTCTTATGACGAGCAGATTTAAAAAACCGATTCACGTATTTAACAATGATCGCAAAGCTCTAATGTTCACTCTCATAGGGTCAATCTTTGGTCCGTTCCTTGGAATTACATTCAGCATGATTTCGATTACTTACGCTAAGATTGGTATTGCCTCTACTCTAATGTCCACAATGCCGATCATTATGCTGCCGATGGTTCGTTTTTATTATAAGGAAAAGTTGACATGGCTGGCAATAATGGGCGCCTTTGTTGCGGTTGCTGGAATTGCAGTTCTGTTTCTGCACTAACAAAACGTGAAATGTGAAAGGTGAAACGAAATGTTAAATTGTAGGCCGGAACTCTGTTCCGACAGACTTTTTCGCCTTTCAGATATATTAGGGCAGTAATAAGTTCTTATAAACTTCAAACGCATCTTTTCCAAAACATACGAACACAACTTTCTCCATTGTTTTGTTTACTTCTAAAAAATCTTGTACAGATTTAACTGCAATCTTTGCCGCACGTTCAAACGGAAAGCCATATGCGCCGGTGCTGATAGATGGAAACGCAATTGATTTTAATTTATGATTCAAAGCAAGTTTAAGAGAATTCTTGTAACAGTTTGATAACAACTCATCTTCATTTTTATTTCCGCCATACCATACCGGTCCAACAGTATGGATTACATATTTGGCTGGTAGTTTATAACCCCGTGTTATTTTTGCTTGACCAGTTTCACAACCTCCCAATGTTCGGCATTCTCCTAACAATTGGTGTCCGGCTGCCCGGTGAATCGCACCATCCACGCCGCCTCCGCCAAGCAAAGATCTATTTGCAGCATTCACAATGGCGTCAACATTCAGCGTTGTTATATCGCCTTCGAAAATTTCTATGGCTGTCTTCATAAATAATGGACTTAATTATTAGTAAATCTCAAGATTAGTTTTTCCCGATTTGGAAATCTCTTCAACAGTTCCGATCTCTTAGCCAGTTTGAAGTCGGCGAAATCGAATCCCGGCGCAACCGTACAACCGACGAGCGAATACGACTTTTTGTTTTTGACTTCGGCGGCAAACCATGTCCCCGCCTCAATAACGCATTGCGGTAATTCTCCTTTGGAGAAGTTGTTACCGACAAGTATTTTTTTATAATCGTTATTGTTCAAGCAATGCAAAATAATAGGCGAGCCCTTGTAAAAATGCCAAAGCTCATCCGACTTGATTTTGTGGAAAAGCGAAACTTGATAACCATCAAGAAGAAAATATATTGAAGTAGAAATATTTCTAACACCAATAAAATTTTTTTGCAAGACGTTCCCGTCAATTTTCTGTTTCGCGCGGTAGGTTTCTTTAAAGTAGCCGCCTTCAGGGTGTGATGTAAGTCGCAATTTTTTTATTATTCGCGCTGCTTCACTCATGGGATTAAGAAAATAGTTCGTAACTAACATAAAATTTATTATAATTAGAGCAAAAATAAAAACTTCTTAAAGTTTGTTCGGCAGTAAATTACAGAAGTTGCAAAACTTCGTCTGAACAAAAGAAATTTTGCAGCAGAATTAGTTACAATTAAGTTTTAACCAGCCTGAAATACCAGCCGTTAGTTGACATGTGAAGTGTAAGCACTTGTTTTCTAGTCTTAGCAGAGTGTGTCTTGTTTTGTATTGAGTTCTCATGTTGATACGCATTAGCTAAAAAGAATGTTGATAATTTTGATAAAAATTAACACTAAGTGAGGCATTCAATTTGCCTTAGGATTAAAAATTTATGACATATATGGAACTTATCCAGATAATCACCACTATATTAATTTTTGGAAGCGGGCTGCTCATAGTGGTTGTGGTAGTTTCTTTTTTATTTTCAAAGGTAAAAGAGGACGATAACCATGAACAACATGGACAGGTTAATTTTCACAGAGACCCGGTTTATTTTCATCGAAGCGCAAATCGCGAACAACTGACGATGAGGAACAAACAGTCAATGCCGGTTCCTAAAATTTTTCAGCTCGGTCAGTTCAAACCGCATGAAGTTAAAACTATTCGAAAGAGAAGTTCTGCCGACAGACTTAGCGATGAGAAATATTACGCGAAAGAAATTGCAAAGACCAAAACAAAAACATCACGTTATACCATCGTTAATGATCAAATGAAGAAAAGTTCTCATAAAGCTATGAACTTCTATTTTTGATAATCTCACCCTCATTTTATTTAATACAAATCTAAATGATTTAAAAACCTTAGTAGATCTACTAAGGTTTTTTGTAATAACGGTCAAAAAAACGTCTAAAATTAGTAGTTCTACTAATTTCAGAAAGCACATTCCTTCATAAATTATACATGTAAGAAAGAGACAATTGTCATGAATGAATCTCCGGCTAAGTCTGACTTTACATTTGCCTATGATTTCAATTCAAGATTACAGCACCTCGTTCGAATGAATTTACGAATCGACTTCAGAAAAGATTCAGAGGGGGGGTGAATCTTTTCTGGGAGTCTCTTTGTAATCAAGCCGTTACTAAGCACTGCTGCCCTGTACAAACCAACTTTCAGTTTGAAAAATAAAAAGTCCCGCCGTAACGGGACTTTCATACAAGTGAAATCAAATTTTAGCTTACGCTTTCATTCTCTCGCCTTTTTCTTCTCTGATGAAGATCCAGCTTACAACTTTGCCGATGTCGATTGTTTCAAAATTATTCCAATATTTTCTTGTTCTAACATGCATAGAACTAGTATCGATTGAGGCGATTGACTCGGCTTCATCTATAATTGCCTGAAGTCTTTTCTGCCAAGTTTTCATATTTGATTCGCGCAGATCAACCCAACCGTCATGAGCCCAGAAATCAATCGTACTGGAAGATATATCCAATGCGTTATCGCCCCGGAAAGGTGGGATCTTAATATCGTTGCCGCGTAAAAGTGATTTGCCGTCAGGCAAAAGAATTGGAATTCCTATTGAAATAATTTCATTGCTCAAGTCTCTGTTATTCTTGATTAACTCGAATGATTTCTTTGAAAGGTTTGCCGGTGTTTCCTTCAGAATCTCTTTCATACTGCCGCATACCAATTTTAGAATATTAATTTCATGCAAAAGTTTTGATAATCTTGGCGGACCAAGCAGTTCGAAAGCGACGCTGTTAACATTGTGAATTTTTTCCAGCTCGTCTAATTTTTCAACAGCACTGTGCTGCATGTATCCGGCGCGGTAAGTCGGTTCAAGAGTAGCGTTGTCTAGAGCATTAATAATGTCATGTCCGGTGTTTCCGCCTTTGATTTCGTAAATCGCGTCCACGGCAATTTCTTCCGGCGTAACATATTCCATTTGTCCTTGAGCCGTTATAGCTTCAAATTCTCCGCGTGAGAATGTTCCGTTTTCACCAGTATCAATAAAAACTGATTTTAATGTTTTGCCGGACGGTTTGAATTTTTTCTCGATGCCGATTAGAAATTTGTCTTTAAGCGGAACCGCTTCGTCAACTGAAACATCTATGATTTCAATTGGCTTACCCCGCCTTTTGATATCGCCGAATTCAATTCTCTTCCATGCGATTGCAGCTGTCGGCTTAATTTCTTTTGTTATTGGTCCGTCGGGCGTGCGTCCCATCAAAAATAACAGGAGCGTATGCGCTCCGGCTACAGAAGATTTGCTCAGAAGAACTCGCGATGGTTTTTCTTCACTGTGTGTGTATGGAATGTTTAACCCCATTCCTCCGGTACCGCTTGTTCCAATTTTAACATAAATTTTTGTCCCAGCTTCACTCATAGAGTTAAATAAAATCTGCACGTGACGTATTAACTGAGGAATGTAAAGTGTGCACAATAATTTTTCGGTTTCGGCTGTAAGGTCTTCGATAGGTGAATTCCTTTCTATCGTTTTTTTAATTCTGTGATATGTTGTATACACATCCTGGTAAGCTATTCCTGTCGCCGAGTTAATACAGTCAACTATGATTTCCGGATTATGTTCTTTTAACAATTGATAAATCGAAGAACTATGAAGAATCTCATCTGTTAACTCTTCCATCGTGTCTTTCATCAAGACTTTTCTTTTTGAAGGATCGTCAAGCAATGCAAGTCGGTCGAGGTCTTTGAATTCATTTCGGACGAAAATGTTACCCCACCACGGAACAAAATAACCTTCCGAAAGATTTGGAAATTCTTTTTTAAGTCTTTCTACTTCTTCAAGAGCTTCATCTTTTCTTAATGATGTTACAATAATTTTTTTCGGTTTTTCGGGCACTAACTTTCTTACAACGGCGTTGCCAACCAGTCCCCATCCGCCCAGCACCAGCACAGTTTTGTTTTGAATATCCATTTTTGCCTCTTCAACAGTTTTAGGAGAATTTCTTTAATGAAAAATTACAAGTTGATTACACACCTCGCAAGAAAAATAGACACGTTTATCTCAACTTTAATTTTGCTTAAGGAAATAGCCTTTCTTATTTTTGGTTCGAATTTATAAAGAAAAATAACCGGTGAAACTAAATGAAGATTTGTGATTTTCTTCGAGCTGACAAAGTTCTTTCTTCCATGGAAGGGACGAACAAAACTGAAATAATTGATGAACTAATTAATTTGTTCAAAGATGATGAACGTATTAAGAACCTTGAAGAGATGCGTAATGCTGTTCATGATCGGGAAAAAATTATGTCGACCGGTGTCGGAAAAGGTTTTGCGATTCCTCATGCAAAGACCGACAGTGTGAACGAAATAATCGCGGCGTTTGGACGACTTGACAAACCGATTGACTTTCAAGCGTTGGACGAACAACCTGTTAATCTGGTTTTTCTTCTCGTCGGCAAAGAGAGTCTTGTTGGTCCACACATTAAACTGCTGAGCCGTATTTCCCGCATGATGAACAAAGATGAATTCAGAGAGAGTCTTGCTAATGCCGCGTCTGCCGAAGAAATTTATTCTCTCTTTGAAAATGAAGAAAAGCAATATTTCGAAAATACCTAAAGACAAAAATGATTAAAGCAGTTACCGGAACACGCGACATACTTCCAACAGACATACCCAAATGGAATTATCTTGAATCTATAATCAAATCAGTTTTTACACTTTACAACTACAAAGAAATCCGTACGCCGGTTTTTGAAGAGACATCTCTCTTTGCACGGGGAATCGGCGAAGCAACAGATATTGTCAGCAAGGAAATGTACACCTTCATAGATCGCAGCGGCGAAAGTTTAACGCTTCGACCGGAAATGACAGCCGGTGTTGTCAGAGCGTTTATAGAACATTCCTTGGACAAGAAACAGAATTTAAACAAGCTTTATTATATCTCGCCGATGTTTCGTCAGGAAAAACCGCAAGCCGGAAGGTTAAGACAATTCCACCAGTTTGGAGCCGAAGCAATCGGCAGCAACGATCCGTTGCTTGACGCTGAGATGATAATTATGGCTTATGAAATTTTTAAAACCCTGGGATTGAAAAATCTTTTGGTAAAGATTAACTCGCTCGGTGTTCCGACATCAAGAGAAGATTACAAAAAGAAATTAGCAGAATACTTGCAACCTTATTTCGGTAAACTTTCTAACGAAAGTAAAAAAAGATTTGAAACCAATATTCTCAGAATATTCGATAGCAAGGAAGCAGAAGATCAAAAAATTATGAAGGATGCACCGTTGTTGATTGACCATCTTGATGACGAAAGTCTTTCACATTTTGCGAATGTAAAGCAAGCGCTTACATCGGCACAAATTCCTTTTGAAATAGATGCAATGTTGGTTCGCGGACTTGATTACTATACAAACACGACCTTCGAAATTGTAAGCGGAAGTGTCGGTTCACAAAGCGCATTGTGCGGTGGTGGAAGATACAACGGACTTGTAAAAGAATTAGGCGGCGATGATATGCCCGGCGTTGGTTTTGCAGCCGGAATGGAAAGAATTCTTCTTGCTTGCGAAAATGAAAAGTCATTCTCTTTGAATGATGAAACAGTTGATTTATATCTGGTGGTGATTGAAAAGGAACTTAGAAATTTCGCCTATCAGACTGCCGTTGAGCTAAGAAGAAAAGGATTGATAGTTGACTTGGACTATTTGGGCAGAAGCGTTAAAGCACAGATGAGGGAAGCAAATAAATTAAACACGGGATTCGTATTGTTTATCGGCGGAGAAGAATATGTTAAGGGCGAATTGGTTTTGAAAAACATGAAGGATGGAAATCAGAAATCATTCCCGAAAGATGATCTTGAAAAAATCTTTTCGAGTATCAAGGAGAATTAATTGTCGTTAAAGAAACCAAAAGAAGTCCCCAAAATTCCCAAGACTCGAAAGAAGAAACCTCATACCGCCATTTCTGCTATTCCGTCAAAGAAACCTGATAAACTTGAATACGTCTGCAAAGCTTTTTATAAATATGATCAGCTAACGAAAAAACAGTATTGTGTTTTCGCAATCGAAACAGTGGTTGAATTCACAAGCTTTGCTTACGAAGTTTCGGTGGAAGCGTTAAAAGAAAAAAATGTAATAGATTTTGTCTTAACCGGACTGAGAGCAAAAACAAATGTTGTCCCGCTGATTCAACCCGCTCGCACGGAATTACTTTTCGAAGATTTAATTGGCGACTACACGGTGAATGTTGTAAAGCAGGACGGCGCAATTAACACGGCAGAGTATCACTTCAATATTTTTAAGAAGGAAATAGTTTTACTTAAACAGTACAAACCCAAAAAGAAAAACAATCGGCTCTTCTGCAAGTTTGAAGTTGCAGCAGAAGAATTTTCTTTTCCTGAATAATAATTTTTCGATACATTGTTTGGCGGATAACCTGAATCGAAAGCACCTATGAAAAAAATCTACGGTAGAAAACCTGTCCTGGAAGCACTCAAATCCGATGCGGAATTGGAAGTTGTTTACGTTTCTTACGGTCAGCATGGCGAAATTTTTAATCAAATATTCTCAGCGGCAAAGAAACGGGGAATAAAAATCTCACAGCTTTCAACTTCGAAGTTTGAGTCACTTTCTGAAGGGAACAATGCCCAGGGGGTGATTGCGTTAAAAGTTACTCAAAAGTATTTCGATTTGGGCGAACTGATTGATGAAGCGAAAAACTCTTCATTACCGCTTCTTCTTCTCCTTGATTCTATTCAGGATCCTCACAATCTCGGCGCAATTTTAAGAACAGCAGAATGCGCCGGCGTTGATGGTGTGATCGTAACGACTAATCAAAGTACGCCGATCACCGATACCGTGGAAAAAATTTCCGCCGGTGCAGTTTCTCACCTAAAAATTTGTAAAGTGAACAACTTAGTTCAGACAATTCAACAACTTAAGAAAGAAGGTTTCTGGATTACGGGCTCACATCTAACAGACGAATCAAAAAATTTCTCCGAGTTAGATTACAAAATGCCGTTAGCTTTGGTTGTCGGTAATGAAGAAAAAGGAATTCGCAAACTTGTCGCAGAGAATTGCGATTTCCTGATCAAGATTCCGATGAAAGGGAAAATTGATTCGCTTAACGTTTCAGTTGCAACCGGCGTCCTTCTTTTTGAAATTAACCGACAGAGGAATACCCCTTAAATTTTTCTTTTTGGAACAATTTCTGCCAAAATATAGTTATTATTTTATAATCTTGACAATTTTTTCCAGATTGAATACTTTTGAATAGACATTTTGAGAAAAAAGGTAAAAAATGAACGAAATCCAAGATAATACTGCACAAGAATTATCCGAGGATATGAAGATTTTAGACGACGTAACCTCATCTGAATACAAGTGGGGATTCGTTACGGATATTGATTCTGAAACCGTACCCAAGGGATTGAATGAGGATGTCATCAAACTGATCTCTAAAAAGAAAGACGAACCCGATTGGATGACTGAGTGGAGACTGAAAGCGTTTAAGTATTGGCGGAAAATGGAAGAACCAACTTGGCAGAACGTGAAGTATCCACAAATTAATTTTCAGGACATAAGCTACTACTCGGCGCCGAAACAAAAACCGAAATTGGAAAGTCTTGATGAAGTTGATCCCGAGCTGCTGAAAACTTTTGAGAAACTTGGTATCCCTCTTGAAGAACAAAAGATTCTTTCCGGAGTTGCTGTTGATGCAGTGTTCGATTCGGTTTCTGTTGCAACAACATTTAAAGAAACGCTGAAGGAAAAAGGAATAATATTCTGTTCTATTTCCGAAGCGATAAAAGATCATCCCGAACTGATCAAAAAGTATTTGGGTTCTGTTGTTCCTTACACCGATAATTTTTATGCTACGCTTAACTCGGCAGTTTTTACGGACGGCTCATTCGTTTTCATACCGAAAGGTGTCCGTTGTCCGATGGAACTCTCGACATATTTCAGAATTAACTCTCAAGAGACGGGACAGTTTGAACGAACATTAATCGTTGCCGAAGAGGGAGCTTACGTAAGTTATTTGGAAGGATGTACAGCGCCGATACGTGACAATAATCAACTGCACGCCGCAGTTGTTGAATTGGTTGCGCTGGATGATGCCGAGATAAAATATTCTACGGTGCAGAATTGGTATCCGGGAGACAAAGACGGGAAGGGCGGCATTTATAATTTTGTAACGAAGCGCGGTGCGTGCAGAGGAAAAAATTCCAAAATTTCCTGGACGCAAGTTGAAACCGGATCGGCAATAACGTGGAAGTATCCGAGCTGCATTCTTCAGGGAGATAATTCTGTCGGCGAGTTTTACTCGGTTGCTGTTACAAATAATATGCAGCAAGCCGACACCGGTACAAAGATGATTCACATCGGAAGAAACACGCGCAGTACAATCGTTTCAAAAGGTATCTCAGCCGGAAAGAGCAACAACTCTTACCGCGGATTGGTTAGAATAGGAAAGAACGCCGAAGACGCGCGTAACTTCACGCAATGCGATTCAATGTTAATAGGCGACAAATCCGGTGCAAATACTTTTCCGTACATCGAAGTTGAAAACCCCACGGCGAAAGTTGAACATGAAGCTACAACATCAAAAGTTGGCGAGGATCAAATATTTTATTTGAACCAGCGGGGTATATCAACAGAAGACGCTGTGAATATGATTGTGAACGGATTCTGCAAAGAAGTGTTTAACGAACTCCCGATGGAATTTGCAGTTGAAGCTCAGAAACTTCTTGCTATCTCTTTGGAAGGAAGCGTTGGGTAAGGCAATTGAGAATTAATAATTGACCCGCTTCGACTCGCTGAATGTGAATGCAGCGAGGCGAGGAATTGAGAATAAAAATGAATGCTGATGGCCCGTTTCGACTTGTCCCCGCTTCGCTCTCGCGAAGGCGAGGCGAGGAAGACGAGGCGAGCTGAACGCCGAAAGCAGATAAATTGGAGAATGAATGTTATCAATTAAGAATCTTAAAGCTAATGTAGAAGGAAAAGAAATTCTAAAAGGCATTAATCTTTTAATTAATGCCGGCGAAGTGCATGCCATTATGGGTCCGAACGGCTCAGGCAAAAGCACATTGGCAAATGTATTAGCCGGAAATTCAAGCTATGAAGTAACTGAAGGCGAAGTTTTTTTTGATGGGAAAAATCTTCTGGAAATGAATCCCGAAACGCGGGCGCGCGAAGGAATGTTTTTGGCGTTTCAATATCCGATTGAAATTGCCGGTATAAGCAATGCAACATTTTTGAAGACAGCTCTCAATGAAATCAGAAAATACAAAGGTGAGCCGGAATTCACGCCGAAAGAATTTTTGGAAAGAATAAAAGAAAAAGCAAAAATTCTCGGTTTAGATGAGACGCTGATTAGCCGGTATGTGAACGTTGGATTTTCCGGCGGTGAAAAAAAACGCAACGAAATTTTTCAGATGCTGATGCTGGAACCGAAATTTGTTCTTCTCGACGAAACGGATTCCGGTTTGGATATCGACGCATTGAAAATAGTTTCAAGCGGTGTAAACATTTACCGCAACAAAGATAACGCGGTTTTGGTAGTTACGCACTATCAGCGGCTGCTGAATTATATTCAACCGGATTTTGTGCATGTTCTATTTAATGGAAAAATAATTAAGACCGGCGGAAAAGAATTGGCGCTTGAGCTCGAAGACAAAGGTTACGACTGGGTTAAAGACGAAGCGCTTGAAGCGCAGAATGTCTGATTGGTGAATTGATGGAACAGAAAAATTTAAAAGAATGGTATATATCAAATTTTGACACGTTCGAAAAGAAATTGAACGGTGGATCAAAAACGTATTTGCATGAAATTAGAAAAAAAGCTCTGCGGGAATTAGCTTCTCTGAATTTCCCGACACAACGCAATGAAGAATGGAAGTACACCGATGTCTCGCCGGTAGTTAATAATAATTTTATCCCGGCAGTCAATTCCACGTTGCCCCGGCTCACTAAAAACGACATCGAAAAATTCCTCTTCAATGACTTTGATTATCATCTGCTGGTATTTGTAAACGGAATTTTTTCCGAAGAGTTGAGTGACTTAAAAGAATTGCCGCGCAACACATTCATCGGCAGCTTGAAAAAATTGTATAAAGAAAAACCGCAGTTAGTTGATCAGCATCTTAATAAAGTTTCTAGGATTGAAAATGCATTCAACGCACTGAACACCGCGTACGCAAGCGACGGTTTCGCAGCAATTATTCCGGACGGTGTGATCGTCGAAAAACCTATTCAGATTTTGTACTTGAACTCAAGCGAAACAGAACAAATCCTTTCAGTTCCCCGCAATCTGATAATGGTAGGAAAGAACTCGCAATTGAGCGTGATAACAAATCATAGAGGAACCGGTTCGGAAAAATATTTTTCAAACATTGTTACCGAAATACTCGTTGACGAAAACAGCATCGTTGACCTCTATAAAGTTCAGTATGAGAATGATGACGCATACCACATTGAAAAAGTTCAAGCGGTTCAGAAGAAGAACAGTGTGTTCAACCATTACAACATAAACTTCGGCGGCGCAATTGTCCGCAACGACATCAACTCGCTGCTTGATGACGAAAATATTGAAACGCATTTCTACGGACTTTATCTGGCACACGGCAAACAGCACGTGGATAATCACACTTTTGCCGACCATGCAAAACCAAATTGCATGAGCAACGAGCTTTACAAAGGGATACTCGACGACAACGCACGTGGCGTCTTCAACGGAAAAATTATTGTTAGAAAAGATGCGCAGAAAACAAATGCGTATCAGTCGAACAAAACAATTCTGCTTTCCAAGACCGCAAAGATTGATACAAAACCGCAGCTCGAAATTTTTGCCGACGACGTGAAATGTTCTCACGGTGCAACTGTCGGACAGCTTGACGAAGAAGCGGAGTTTTATATTCGATCACGAGGAGTGCCGCAGGAGTTAGCAAAATCCATGCTGATAAGAGCATTTGCGAACGATGTGATTGAAAAAGTGAAAATCGAACCGTTGAAGGCGCAATTGAATCACATGATTTTCGAGCATCTGCATAGAATTGAGATCAACAATAAATGAAATGTATATTCGATTTAACTGCCGAAAAATTTTCACTGTAGAATCTCAAAGCACAAAAGGTGAATTGTGATTAATACTATTTCTGAAACAAAGAAAAAATTTGAAATCAAAAAAGTGCGAAAGGATTTTCCGATTCTTTCAAGACAGGTGAACGGCAAGCAGCTGGTTTATCTTGATAACGCTGCGACTTCACAAAAGCCGCGAGCGGTTATCGATGCGTTGGAACATTACTATACTTTTGATAATGCCAACATCCATCGCGGATTGTATTTCCTTAGCGAGCTTGCAACCGATCAATACGAGACCGCACGATTGAAAGTAAAAGAATTTATCAACGCGATGAGCGCTTCGGAAATAATTTTTGTACGCGGTACTACCGAAGCAATAAATCTTGTTGCAACAACTCTTAAATCGGCAAAATATTTTGAAGACGGCGACGAAGTAATCGTAACCAACATGGAACATCATGCCAACATTGTACCGTGGCAGTTGATGAACGGCAATACTCGCGTTCACTTAAAAGTTATTCCGATGAACGATGCCGGCGAACTTGATATCGATGCGTTCGAAAACCTGTTCGGCAAAAAAACAAAATTGGTTTCCGTAGTCCAAATCTCGAATGCGCTTGGAACGATCAATCCGGTGAAAAAAATTATTGAGATCGCTCATTCGCACAACGTTCCGGTTTTAATCGACGGCGCTCAGGCGATTCCGCATTTCAAAATTGATGTTCAGGAACTTGACGCAGATTTCTACGCATTTAGCGGGCATAAAGTTTACGGACCTACCGGAATCGGAGTGTTGTACGGCAAAACGGAATTTTTGGAAATGATGCCTCCTTATCAAGGCGGCGGCGATATGATTCGCACCGTTACATTTGAGCACACAACATTTGACGATATACCAAGAAAATTTGAAGCGGGCACACCGAACATTGCCGGCGGTATCGGTCTCGGCGCGGCAATCGATTATCTGAATCAGTTCGACCGCGGCGAATTAGTAGCTCACGAAAAAAATCTTTTGGAGTATGCAACTGCTGAACTTTCGAAGATCGACGGATTGAGAATAATCGGAACGGCTAAAGAAAAAGCTTCCGTCATTTCTTTTGTGATAGATGGAATTCATCCGTACGATATCGGAACTATTATTGATACCGACGGAATTGCGATACGCACCGGTCATCATTGCACGCAGCCTGTGATGCAGAGATTCAATGTTCCGGCTACTGCGCGCGCTTCGTTCGCATTTTACAATACAACGGAAGAAGTTGATAAACTTGTTCTCGGACTTCAAAAAGTAAAAAAGATGTTTGCATGAACACGATAGAAATAGATAAAGGTCAGTTGGAGCAGAAAATAATTTTCATGCTCAAAACTTGTTTCGATCCGGAAATTCCCGTTGATATCTGGGAATTAGGTTTGATTTATGGAATTAAAATTGACGACGAAGGAAACGTTTATTTGAAAATGACTTTGACTTCTCCTCACTGTCCGGTTGCCGGAAGTCTTCCGCCCGAAGTAAAAGAAAAAGTTAAAAGCGTTAAAGGCGTTAAAGATGTTTATCTCGATCTGGTTTGGGAACCGCCTTGGAGTATGGATAAGATGAGCGAAGAAGCAAAGTTGGAACTTGGATTTCTTTAGAAATCCAAGTTCCATTCTGAGTCCCGACTTATTGGGACGAAGAATTTTTGTGTGGTACAAGGGAGGATTTTAATAATTAATTCTGAGCGAAGCGCCTGCCTACCGGCAGGTAGGAAGAATCTCGATTTAATTAATATGAGATATTTCGTCGTTTCGCTCCTCAATATTACAAGAAAGGAAATAGCATGTTTAACATAAATCAAAAACCACCGATTTATGATCCTGAAGCCGTTCAGCCAATGCGGGATGAATTAATCTTCGTCGGATTTGAAGAAGCAACCACTCCGCAAAAAGTTGAAGATTATCTTTCTGTCCAGAATGACCAGACGGTTTTTGTTGTAATCAATTCCGTTTGCGGATGCGCAGCCGGAAGCGCACGACCCGGCGCAACGCTTGCGCTTCAGAACAATGTCATTCCGGATAAATTGGTGACTGTCTTTGCCGGGCAAGACCGTGATGCAGTAGATCATTTGAGAGAAAAATATTTGACTGATGTAGCGCCGTCGTCACCATTCATGGCGTTATTTAAGAATGGCGAACTTTTATACGCCATGCCGCGCTACGCAATTGAAGGCAGAGGTCCGGAAGAAATTGCAGATGACTTAAAAGCCGCGTTCGAAAAGTTTTGCGGCAATCAAGGTCCGTCTATTTCTCCGGATAAATATGCCGAGCTGGTTCACGCAGTTTCGTGCGGATCAAAAATTCCGTTGAATAATTAAGGAGATTAGGAGCAAGAGCTCGCCTCGTCTTCCTCGCCTTCGCGAGAGCGCCCGCCTCGGCAAGCCGAAGGCGAGACGGGAAGCGGGGACAAGTCGAAGCGGGCATGAGCAAGAAATTCGAAATATTTCATCACAGTTTCTTGCTCTTGCACTTGATCGTGTTCTTGCTCTGCGAAGCTTTATGAAATTCAGTGCACAAGAAGAATATGGTTTGAGATGTTTACTCCGCATCGCAAAATTTTATGCGGTGGAAAAATCTTTAACGATCCCGGAGATCAGCCGTGCGGAAGGATTGAGCGAGCATAACGCTGGAAAAATTTTACGTGTGCTGCGTCTCGGCGGATTGTTGGAAAGCTCACGCGGACAAATAGGCGGTTACACATTAACGCGTCCGCCGGAAGAAATTATGGTCGGAGATATTTTAAAAGTTTTAGGCGGAAGATTGTTCGACGATTCATTCTGCAATACGCATTCCGGCATCGCAGATATTTGTACTAACTCAATCGATTGTTCCGTGCGCTCGCTTTGGAGATTGATTCAAGATTCGGTTGATGCAGTGGTGGCAAAAATGACTTTGAAGGATTTGATGGGAACCGAAAAATTTATGTTCGACTTTACAAGCGGTAACGGAATCACCGAACGAAATTGAATTAATTTCCCCCAGTGACAAATGCCAAATGACTAGTGACAAATCACCGTTGACCTTTCATTTTAGTATTGCAATAACTTCCCTTTGTCTTTCTCCTCCGGTGGAAATTACTTTTCCGTCTTCCGTGATGAACACATCTATTTGCATTCCCGAATTATTCTTCACTCATATAGAAATAAAAAAGTAGGTTCGCGTTGCCTTTTAGGTGTGAGCTTTAGCTTTGCATGGAATTGACCAATTATTTATCTTGCTATCAAATACAGGGAAACAAAATGAAGTACAGAAAGATTTTTTTATCCATCGTTTTTTTGTTTAGTGTAACCTATTTTGCCGCGTGCAGCTGCAATTGCGGAGAAAACGATTCTCAAAGCAATGCCGTTAAAGGTTATATCGCTGTGGTTGGAAATGAGCCGTTCACCAAGCTGGCTATTCAAACCGACGATAACAAAACTTACATTCTGCAATGCAGCAAAGAGTTGCATGATGAACTGTGGAAACAGCAGGGCAGATACTATGCAATTCAATACGGCGATGTGAGAAGAGAAGAAGGCATGGATGTGCTTATCGTAGAAAAAGTTATACCTGTTAAAAAAGAAAACCAAACCAAATAAGGGTTGAGAAATGAAACGTTTTAATTTTATTTTTTGCATGATGCTAATTGCCGGATTTTCATTCGGCCAGAACAAAGCTGTAATTCAAAAAGAGAACGAAACTTCCGTTAGCAAGGGCGCTTATTTAATGGATGCCGGACCGCTCCTTGAAAAATTTTACAAAGCCAATGGAATAGATTTAGTTCAACTTGCAAAGTCTCAACCGGTTCTCAAGAAAACAACTGGACCATGGAATTTTAATATTGGCGATACCCATAACTGGTGGGCACAAGATCTTCAGAGCAACGCATTTTATTCAGTACCTTCCACATGCAGAGCTGTCGGAACTCACTGCTACGTCTTTGTTGAAGATTCCTCATGGACTAATGGCAGAGTTGATTCAAATGCGGTTGCTCAGATTGTAAATGCTTTTGATAATACTACTCCGGCAAATGCAAACAAAGGTGTTTATCAAACCGACGTGGATACTTTTGGAAATCCTCCGGATGTTGATAACGACCCCAAGATTATAATTTTCATCTTGAATATTAAGGACGGTTTTAGCGGAACCGGCGGTTACACAGCGGGATATTTTACAGGTTATAATGAACTGAACTATACGAACAGCAATCTGGCGGAATTATATTATATGGACTGTTACCCTATGAATTTAAACTCTGCTGATTCTCATTATAACATTAATACTGCCATGCAAATTACTGCTCACGAATTCCAGCACATGATTCAGTGGAATTATCATCAGGCTAATCCCAATAAAATTTTCTTCAATGAAGGCTGCTCGATGATCGCAGAAGTTGTTTGCGGTTATCCATTGCGACTTCAGAGTTATTATACAAATGCTACAAATGTACAGATGCTGGAGTGGAAATTGAATCCGCCTGGAGAAGTACTGAGCGATTATGCCCGCGCGGCAAGATTTTTTCTTTACATAAAAGAGCAATTTGGTGTAAGTGCTTTAACGAAATTTGTACAATCCAACCTTACTAATATTAATGCTTTTGACATAAGTGTTTTTCCCGCACTAGGATCTTCCCGGAGATTTAAAGATGTTGTTGTTGATTGGTATATAGCGAACTATTTAAATGATACATCGGTAGATCAAAAGTGGGGATATCAGTATGCGGGATTAGGTCATGCTGCTAGCACGCCTATGGCGAATCCGAATGTAACAAACTACAAAGGAAATGTTTACAAACTTGGAGCGCAGTATTTCAGCTATACCATGGGAAGCAATTTGAATATGAACTTTGCATTAAACGGAAATACCGGTATAACCGTTAAGGCAATCAAAAGCGGCACAGGCGGCAAACAAGTTATGGACGGCACGATGATGGGCAACAATATGATGTTCTCGGTACCCGATTTCGGCACAAGTTTTTCTAATGTTACTTTTCTTGTTTGCCAAAATGATTACACATACTATCCCGATAGCAATTCATATCATTACAACTTTACTTCAACCGGAACATTTCAGAAACAAACTTTAGAACTCGCTTATGATTCTACTGAACCTGTTGGATATGTGAGTCAAACTGTGGGTGATAGTATTGCTGTACAGTTTGATGCTGTGTCTGGCGGGAAATTAGATTCTATTCGAGTTGCGATTAGAAATTTAGTCCCAATTGATGGAAGGATTCTGGAGTCTGTGGGAAATGCTACACGCCTCGGAGGAAAAAATTATGCAAATATTACTGCCATTTCAAAATTGACAGTAGCGCCTGATGTAATTGACCCAACTGGTACCTATCCGTATCCTCAACCCTATCCCAATTGGACGACAATTGATGTTAGCTCCTATAATATTTCTACTGACAAATCATTTGTTGTTGAGTTTCCCTTTTTGGGAACATCAACCTCTGTTAACAAAGTCTTATCAACCTACATGCCTTCTACCGGGACTGAACACACAATTTTTTATTCGTTAAGTTCCAATAAATGGGCTTACTACGGTGTTTCAGGCCACACAAATTATTCTTGGGTAGCGTTGATACGCGCATATGTTACCGTAGGAGGTGCGACAGATGTAAAACAAATTGTGGAATTAAAACCGGCGTCGTTCAGATTGGAACAAAACTATCCCAATCCTTTCAATCCGAGTACGAACATCAGTTATCAATTGCCGAAGGGAAGTCACGTTACATTAAAAATTTACGACATGCTCGGAAGAGATGTCGCCACTTTGGTTGATGAGTATCAAAATGCCGGTGCACACAATTCTCAATTCTCAATTCTCAATTCTCAATTATCCAGCGGTGTTTATTTTTACAGACTTGTTGCAGTCGATCCTTCGCAAGGCTCAGGACAAAGTTTTGTTCAAACTAAGAAGATGATTTTGATGAAATAATTGTACGCACCCGAGGGTTTGTAAAGAACCTTCGGGTTTTTTAAGTCAGTTAAATTTTATTGCTGTTGTTAATCATCGAAGGTGTGTTAATGAAAAAAATATTTACTTACTTGTTAACGGCTGTAATGCTAATAAGCAGTCAAATCTTCGCTCAAGATTTTCAAGCAGTAAAAAACGTAATTGCAAATGTCAGCGCTGATTCATTGATGGAGAATCTCAACATTTTAACCGGAGCTAAACCTGTTAACCTGAACGGACAGAACATAACGATTTCTTCGAGATACCGCGGAAGTTCAGGTAATCAAGCTGCTTCAGCTTTTCTAAAAAACAAGTTGAGCAAATATAAAAACCTCAAAGTAAGCGAGCAGCCGCTTCCGGATTCGGGCAAAAACATTATCGCCGTTCAAACGGGGACTAAAAATCCCAAAAGACAAATTATAATATCCGCACATTTTGATACGCACCTTAGCGGAGTAAATTCTCCCGGTGCAGATGACAATGGAAGCGGAACATGTGCAATATTGGAAGCCGCCAGAATTTTATCATCCTACTCGAGTACCAATACAATCGTATTTGCGTTTTTTGATCGTGAAGAAGAAGATTTAAATGGCAGCGATTATTATGCTTCGCAAGCATCTGCAAATAAAGATTCGATCATAGCAGTTATAAACCTTGATATGCTCGGCTGGGATATGAATAATCAATTTGATGTTGAGATAGATTCCAAAACGTCGCTAAGTTCTTCAAGCCAGGTTGCAATGAATGCTAAAGATGTAAACGATAAATGCAATATTGGCTTATACCCTACAATAGTTAATCTTGCTACTTCCAATGCAGATAATGATTCGTTCTGGAAATATAATTTCCCGGCAATCTTGATTATTGAACTGTATGGGAATCAAAATCCATTTATGCACAAAACCACGGATGTGGTGCAGAATATAAATAAACCGTTTTATGAAAAATGCACTAAGCTTGGAATTGCTTCTGCCGCAATTTACACCACCTTAACGGTTATTGATGGTATATCAGATGTAAAAGAAATTCCTGTCGCTTATAATTTGTTGGAACAGAATTATCCAAACCCGTTTAATCCTTCGACGGTTATAAAGTATCAACTTCAGGAAAATGCTTTTGTAACTCTAAAAGTATTTGACATGCTGGGAAGGGAAGTTGCAACATTGGTAAATGAATACGAAACAGCCGGCACACACAATTCTCAATTCCTCGCCTCGCGAGACGCGAGTCGAAGCGGGTCAATTCTCAATTATCAATTATCCAGCGGTGTTTATTTTTATAGACTTGTTGCAGTCGATCCTTCGCAAGGCTCAGGACAAAGTTTTGTTCAAACTAAGAAGATGATTTTGATGAAGTGATGGAAATAGAATTTAGAAAGGCAGAAGGGCTTGAGAAATCAAGCCTTTCTTTTTTTAAGCCGACCAGTGTGACTTTTGCTAACCGAATAATTAGTTTAAAGAGTGAAAAGAATCTTTGTGAACGATGCAATCAATTATATTGTTAAAGAGCTACAGCTACCCATCGCAATAAAAAAAGAGAGGTATAGAATGAAATTGCTTTCCTTATTCCTCTTGTCGTTTGTGCTGATTCTCAGCGCGTGTACGTCATCAAAGGAAGAAACAAATATGAACACGCAAAAATATATCTCGGAAAAAATTCCGCCGGGCACCGCTATTGTTGAAGTAGAAGTACAAACCATCGAAGATAATTCTTCGTCCTATACTTTGAATGCACTTGTTCAAAAAGTAAACGGCTACGGTCAGTCAACAGAACCAATTGCAGCCAAAACAGTTTTGAAAATTGACTTGGCGAAAACATTGATTGCTGAAGAATCGGATAAAGAATTTTTAAAAGTGGGCGGTGTTTACGAATTGGAAATATCTCAGCCGCAAAAGACAATGAACAATAGCACTAGTTCAACCTGGCAAGCAAACACAATCAAAAAGTTAAGATAGGAGTCGAGATGAAACGTGGAAATAAAATTTTCTTTTTGCTGCTCTTAGTCACTTCTATTGTTACATATAAATACATTCCCACTCTCAAAACAAATTTCGAAAAGAATGATCAAAATATCGAAAGAGAAGGGAACGAAAAGAAGACTGATATAGAAAGAGGCGAATACTTCTTCAGGATGCTAAGAGACCCGGCGACCAACCAAATTCCGCAGAATATAAGAAGAAGCGAGCTGGCTTTTGCGAGCAGACTTCCTAAAGCGGAAAACGTTTTGTTTAAAACCGGTTCTGCTCTTAGCATATCATGGAAGGAAGCGGGACCAAACGATGTTGGCGGCAGAACAAGGGCAATCGGCGTTGACGTAAATAACTCGAACATAGTTTTAGCAGGCGGCGCTACAGGCGGAATGTGGAAATCTACCGATAACGGTGCCAGCTGGAAATTAACCACATCAATTTCCGATGTTCAAGGTGTTACTTCTATAGCTCAAGATACGCGACCGGGATTTACAAACACGTGGTACTATTCAGGCGGCGAGTATGACGGCAGCGGCTCCGATCAAGGTTATGCCGCATATTTTTTTGGAGGCGGTGTTTACAAATCTACAGACAACGGCGACAGCTGGACTTTATTGCCGGCTACTCAAACAAGCTCGACAAGCTGGAACAGCGTTTTCTCTTTCACTTCTAGAATTATTGTTAACCCAACAACAGGATCGGTTTTTGTTGCATCCAATGCCGGAGTTATTATGAAATCAACAAACGGGGGAACTAGTTTTTCATTAGTTCTTGGCAGATCCGGAGACCACAATTACACGGATGTTGTAGTGAATTCAAACGGTACACTGGTTGCAACATTGTCTTCAACTCCGGGAAATACAACTCCGCAATTGGCGCCTGGGGTTTACAAATCAACAGATGATGGACTAACGTGGGTGAGCATAACACCGAATACATTTCCGACGGATCATCAGAGAAGTGTAATTGCGTTTTCGCCTTCGCAGCCGAACATAGCTTATGTATTTACAAACACGGGACAGAAAGTCTCCGGCAAAGAAGATTTACGTCTTCATAAGATTGATATCTCAAATAATTCAGCGCAGGATTTATCTGCCAATCTTCCTGATCTGAATTTAGCCAACAGCAAGGTTGACACTCAAAGAGGTTACGATATGGCGCTTGCCGTTCATCCAACAAATCCAAACATAGTATTAATTGCCGGAACGAGTTTGTTCAGAAGTTTTGATGCATTTACAACTCAGCCGACAGACGCAAGAACAAATTGGATTGGCGGTTATCACCCGATAAGTTTTTTCTATCCTAACATACATCCCGATATTCACACAATCATTTTCGACCCTAACGATCCAAACAAAGTATGGGTCGGCAACGACGGCGGATTAAGTTATACGACCGATATTACAACGACAAGTTATCAAACGTACTTTCCGTGGCAGAAAAAGAATAATGGTTACAATGTAACGCAGTACTACAACATGGCTCTTTCCAGCGGATCGGGAGATTCGAGATTGATGGGAGGAACGCAGGATAACGGCACTCCGTTTTTTACTTTTGACGGAACTACAACTTCTGCATCAACCGATGTAACAACCGGCGACGGCGCGTATGCTTATTTAGGAAATTCATTTGCATACGGTGAAACACAAAATGGCGATGTTGTTAGGTTGCCGTATAATAATGGTGTCCCATTATTTCAAAGTTCTGTTGGTA
Organism: Bacteroidota bacterium; assembly: GCA_023381535.1. The sequence goes on along the minus strand of JAMCSN010000239.1, from coordinate 3,056 downwards.
TTAAGCCAAGTGGCGCTAGCGGAATGCTTTTCATAAACCCGTTCAAAGTTGATCCCTCGGATGAAAATTATATGTATTATCTGGGCGGAACTCTTTTGTGGCGGAATAATAAATTGGGCCAGGCTGACACCTCGATTGGCTGGTCGTCTATCGATATAAGTCTTCCTCAAGGTTATTTTTTTTCGACTCTGGCTGTTACTTCAACTAATCCTTCGCATGTTCTTTATCTTGGCGCAAGCAGTCAAACCGATGCGCCAAAAATTTATAAGATTACTAATTCAACTACATCAACTACTGCGCAAGATATTTCACCGGCGCTTCCGGAAGTTTCCAACGGTGCGTATGTTCATAACATTGCCGTTAACCCGGACAACGGAAATGAAATTTTAGTGGTTCATTCCAATTATAATATTGTCGGATTGTTCTATTCTAACAACGGCGGACAAACTTACACCGCGGTTGAAGGAAATCTTCAGGGAACCGGCGGTCCTTCGATTAGATCGGCAACAATTTTACCGACTGCTCAAGGAACAATTTATGTGGTTGGAACAAGCATAGGTGTTTATTCTACAACCCAGTTGAACGGAATGAATACGGTCTGGAAACAGGAAGGCACCAATGAACTTGGAAACGTGATAGTTGAATATGTTACGTCAAGAACATCAGATGGAACGATTGTAGCGGCAACACATGGCCGCGGTGCGTTTGTAGGAAAGGTAAGCGGCGGAACAGACGTGGCTGATAACTCGGTTATGCCGACACAGTATTCGCTCGATCAAAATTATCCGAATCCGTTTAATCCATCTACAAAAATTAGTTACTCTCTGCCTGCGTCATCAAAAGTAAGTTTGAAAATTTATGATTCGAACGGTCGCGAAGTGGAATCGCTGGTTAACGGTGTTCAAGCTGAAGGCAAACATGAAATCAATTTCAATGCGGCTGAGCTTGCAAGCGGAGTTTATTTCTATAGAATTATAGCGAACAATCCTTCGAATAGTTCAGGACAAAGTTTTATGCAGACGAAGAAAATGATTTTGCTGAAGTGACCACCCCCTTTTATTCCAATGTTGTCAGGTTTAGGTTAATAGACTTTGGACTAAAGTCCAATGAGAAAAGGTTTGTTTAGTAACCCCACGCTTAAGCGTGGGGTTAGAACAAGTAAAAGCTAATAGGGCTTTAGCCCAATAATTCTTAACCTGACAACATTGGGGACAGTGGGCGGTTTAAAATCTTACTTAGTACCTATAGTTTCTTTCAGAAACAATTTCTGCATCTCTCTTTTTTCACGATTCTTCCAAGCGCCTTTGTGATATGCGTACCCGGCAATCAACGGCATTGCAATCGTTGCTTCGGAATAAACCATCTGTTCAAATGTAGTTTCAACTTTTCCCCATGAACTTGCTTCTTTAAGTGTTGATGATGAAAGCGCGCCGTCGCGAACATCTGCAACAGTAATTTGAACAGCATATTTATGCATTGGCGCATTCTCTTGAAGTATGTCAGCTGCGACAACAATGTCCTGAGTAAAATTTTTCGGAACGCCGCCGCCGATCATAAATATTCCGGTTTCTTTGCTGTTGAGTTTAACATGTGTTAACTCAAGAAAATCTTTTCCGGAATCGATGGAAACGTGTTTATCGGGATTGTTGGTTTGATGAACAATAATTCCGAATCCGGCAGAACAATCGGAAAATGCCGGTACAAAAATCGGGACGTTCTTTTTGTATGCGGCATAGATGACGCTGTCTTCAACTTTCGGTCCGCCGTTTTCATCAAGATATTTTCCGAAGTTCCACAAAAGTTCTCGCGATGAATAAGGACGCGGTTCAAGCGAGTCGAAAATTTTCTGTGTTGTCTCGTCGCAAATGCGAAGTTCGTCCTCATCAATAAATGTATCGTAAATACGATCGATGTGGAGATCGCGCATTACGTTATCATCAACGAACGGTGTACCGATGTAATGTTTGAATCCGAGCGCTTCAAAGAAATCCTGATCGACCATAACTGCACCTGTAGAAACGATAGCATCAACCATATTGTTGTTCACGAGATCGAAAACAACGCGCTTCAAACCGGCGCTGAACAAACTTCCGGCAAGAGTTAGTATCACCGTGCAGTCTTTGTCTTTGATCATCATGTCGAAAATTTTAGCAGCCCGGTTCAAATCACGCGCGCTGAATGCCATTTTCTCCATCGAATCGACAAGCTTAATTACGTTGTGCTCTTTTATGTCAATATGCTGAATAACATCCTTCAAGAAATCTTTCTTTTGAGGCATTTATTACTCCTATTCATTAATAATTTTTTTTGTGTTGCAAATATAATTAGTTCTTAGCTTTTAACAATTAGCTCTTAGAATTTTCAACCAGGTTATCAGTTGGTAGATCTATCATTTTCAATTCCTCGCCTCGCTGCATTCACATTCAGCGAGTCGAAGCGGGTCAATTAGCAATTCTCAATTTATTAGAAGAACCATTTTGCAGCAGAAAGTATTCCTTGCTTCCATGAAACGCGGTGCGTTACTCCAGTCTGGTGTTTAAACGACTGACGGTTTTCGAGATACCATTTAAAATTTCTGATAAGCGCTTCTTCGTTAGAATACTTGGGAGTAAAAGACAATTTATCTTCCGCTTTCTCAATCGAAACGAATGAATCTTTCGAAGCAGTTTCATAGACCCATTTGTAAAGCGGCGAAAGTTTTAACTTCAAGCCGGTCTTTTTCAAAAACCGGGTGATGATCCCCGGTATTCCAATTGGTCTCTTTAACAGCCATATTTTTAAACTCGAATTTCTTGACATTCTGGCGGCTGACAAATATATTTGAACCCTTTGAAAAATAGCATTTTGCGTTTGGAGGATGTTTTGAAGCAAGAAAAATTAACAAGATTTATTAAACCCGAAGATGCTGATCAAAAATGGTATTTAGTTGATGCGAAAGATCAGGTATTGGGACGATTGGCAGCTAAGGTTGCAAGAGTAATCCGCGGCAAGAACAAACCGGTTTTTACACCAAATACAGATACAGGCGATTTTGTAGTTGTGATTAATGCCGATAA
>JAMCSN010000110.1:635-2773 GCA_023381535.1 Bacteroidota bacterium | reverse complement strand
ACATCCAGTATGCCATCGGCAGAGTACGGGATTGACCGCCAAGAATATCTTTGTACGTGATCAGTGTAAATTCGAACCCGCTGTCGTCAATTTCCTTACCATGTGCATCCTTGATCGGTTCATAAATCGGGATTCCACTAAACCGTTTGCCAGTCATTGCATTGATCCCTTTGCCGACAGGTTCAATGAAAATATTGAACAGCTTGCCAAATGGATGGCCAAGGTAGTTACCTGAGTATGCCTTGTCAAAACTTTCAAACCTTCCACCGCGATTGAGAGTATACACGACCTTTCGCCAGTTCGACTCTCCGCACGCGCCTTTCCATTTTTCCTCATCAAAGACAGCAGACGGCAGATGCTTGCGCGTAGTTCGGAAGGCGGACATTTCTTTTTCGTTCGCTTCAGGAACAGCATCTCCCGGCTTATCACCAGCAGCGATATTTGCAACAGCTTTAAGGTAGAAATCCTCTGGTCGGTTGAACGGCGTCCCAGAAGCAAAGCCATTTTGTCCATAACCTGATATGCCGAGTTTCTTAGCAATAGCGATCATTGCCGATTCTAAATAAATTGGCATCTGTTCACCATCAACAGTTACTATTTCAGGAATAGGCGCGGAAGCAGGCTGCCTCACTTTAGTTGTCTTCGTTATAACAGAAGGAGGTGCGCCAAGAAAAGCCCATCGTTCCAAGTATGAAAGGTCTGGGAAAATATAATCCGCATACATCGTTGTCTCGCCAATAACAATGTCATCAGAAATAAGCAGGGGAATTTTGGAAGTATCCTTTAGCATTTCGATTTGGACATGCCCGCCGGGTACCGAGAGTGCAGGCGTGCCCATATGCAGCCACAATATCTTGATCGAATAGGGATGATCTGCCGCTGCCGCAGGGATAACTTCCTGATATACATCGCTCGTGAACGGGTACCAAGGTCTCTTTGCAGGTTTTCCGTCATAGAGTGTAGACTCTTCGTAGACTGCTCCTTCTCGTGTCGTCTTCAACCCGAACGGAGAAAGTTTGCCAGTGTGGAGTTTTCCTAAATCGAACGGTTGACCTTCTTTGCCGCCCAACGCGTTCCACGCTCCACCACCTGCGCTTAAACCGCCCTTCCAATCCGGATTGCCAATGAGAAGATTGAGGGTAATGATAGCCTGTCCTGTGTAGTAACCGTTCGTATGTTGAACTGCACCCCGGTAAAAATCGATTCCTGCGCGTTTGCCATGGCTCGTAAACTCGCGAGATAGCTCCTCGATGTCTTTCACATCGCTCCCTGCAATTGCAGCATATTCGGTAAGAGTTTTAGCAAAAGCAGATTCTTTAAGGAGTGTAAATACAGATTTCACACGGACACCGTTTAGCGTAGTGTCGACAAATAGATCTCCACTGACGGCAGATTTCTCGTCGTATGGCTTAACCGCCGTAGGATTGCCATTAACATAAGCGACAAATGTATGTTCATCACCAATTCCAATTTCTTTTGCACGTAGGAACCCTTGCGGAATGTCCTTTTCAATCTTCATGAGCCATGAAGCATTTGACCATGAAAGTTCGCCGCTTGCTTTTGCGGCAGCCTTGTTAGCGTTTTCCAGAAATCTCCTGTCGTAACGTTCATTCTCTATTATCCAGCGAACTATCCCCATTGCCAATGCACTGTCGCCGTCTCCAGGTTTTACGGGAATCCACTTCCATGCTTTTGCCGCCGTTTTTGAAAAACGGGGGTCAATCACAGCAATCTTGAAATTGCGCTCTACTAATGATGCTGTTATCTGCTCGCTTATCGGCGGCGGGCCAAAGTTAGCTTCGAATGCACCCGTACCCCAGAAAACAACAAATTCACTTTCACTATAATTAGGCTTCATGTGAGCAGGGCCGGGGTTCCACTTCCCATTTTCGTACTGCGCTGTCATTAGTTTGAAGGCAACGTGATGGCTTTGTTCACAAATGGTCGTATGTTCATACCAATTTATCGAGCCAAAACCGCCATTGACAAAGCGTTTGGTAAAATCTGAACGACCCGGTTCAATGCGACCTGCCATAAATACAAATTGGTTGTTTTTGGGACCGAGATCAGGGTGGTTAGGATCGATAAGCATCTCGAGATGCCCTGAGTATTTTGTCTTAAAATCTGCAACAGTCATT
>JAMCSN010000110.1:0-525 GCA_023381535.1 Bacteroidota bacterium | reverse complement strand
GTCAGTATCGTAGTCAATTTGTGGAGACAAATTTTGCGGCGAGTAGGGGTTGCCATCTATTTTCACCGTGATACCATCTACGTTTCTTACCTTAATTGTACACTGAGTGTTGCAATTCAAACAGACTGTATTAATAACATTTTCAGCGCTTGAAAGATCGGAACCACCCGGCATACGTGCGTCAGAATTATGATTATTGAAGCCATAAGTATCTGGAACAAATCTGAAAACTGATTTAAGCTGGCTCATCAAAAGTGCGCTCCCGCCAAGGAACGCACTGCTTTTTAGGAATTGCCGGCGTGCACTTGAGCTGTTGATTATGTCTTTTGAATCCTTCATCTCTTCCTCTCCTTAACCGTGACAGGTTGTACAAACTTCTTCAACTTTTGAAGGACTGCCATTGCCGTATGTATAAATGACTCGCGGATGTGTTCCGGCATCCTGATTAACAATGTGGTTTGACTGTAACTTAACTTTTTGCGTTACAAGGGCTTCGGGATCATTTGCATCACCGAAATACATAGC
>JAMCSN010000234.1 GCA_023381535.1 Bacteroidota bacterium | reverse complement strand
ATTCTTTGCTCATCAAAAAGTTAACCTTCACTTCTTATTCAAAGATAGATTTGATGAAGTTGTTGATGCGGTTGAAAAAGGAGAAGCAGATTTTGCAGTTCTGCCGATCGAGAATACTACGTCCGGCGGAATAAATGAGGTTTATGATTTATTGCTGCATACAACGCTCTCGATAATAGGTGAAGAAAAATTTCAAGTAAAACATTGTCTTGTTGCTCTCGAAAATATTCCGCTTCAAAAAATCAAAAAAGTTTTTTCACATTACCAGGCAGCCATACAGTGCAGTAAATTCTTGCAAACGTTGCAGAATGCTTCGGTAGAATACTTTACCGATACCGCTATGTCCGTTCAGAAAATTAAAGATGATGGAAATCTTTCACACGCAGCAATTGCAAGTGAGGAAGCGGCAAAATTATTCCGTCTGAAGATTTTGAAAACCAACATTGCAAATCAATCCGAGAATTATACAAGATTTTTGATTGCAACTAGAAAGCCGCATGAAGTAGATCATCGCATTCGTTGTAAAACATCTATTGTAATGGCAACATCCCACACGCCGGGCTCTTTGGTGGAAGCGTTAAATGTTTTTAGAAAATACAATGTTAACCTGACAAAATTGGAATCACGTCCGATCATGGGCAATCCGTGGGAAGAAATGTTCTATCTCGATTTCGAGGGAAACATTATTGAAGAAACAATCCAAAATGTTTTAGATGAACTTGGACAGCATACACGTTTTCTGAAAGTTCTGGGGAGCTATCCTTCGCAAGAACTGGCGCGAACGAAACTGGAATACCCGAAAATTCTAACCGATCAAACTGAAAAAGAAATTCCGGCAGAAGCACCGCAGAAGAAACCAACTTCTGCAAAAAAATCAAAGAGCCAGAGTTACCGACTGGCTAGCCGCGAGTACAAATCCGATGATACAATCATAAAAGTTAAAGACGTTGTCATAGGCGGAAATAATTTTGTTGTTATTGCTGGACCGTGTTCTGTTGAGAATCCGGAAATGATTATGCAGTGTGCGCTTGAAGCAAAAGAAAATGGCGCACAAATTTTACGTGGCGGCTGCTTCAAGCCAAGAACTTCTCCGTATAGCTTTCAAGGAATGGGTTTCGAAGGATTAAAATTGTTGGTTGATGCCGGCAAATATTACGATCTGCCAGTCATCACCGAAGTAATGGACACCGATCAAGTTGCAGAAGTAGCGAAGACTGCCGACATACTGCAAATCGGTGCGCGCAACATGCAGAACTTTGCGCTGTTAAAAGAAGTCGGCAAGACTCACAGACCGGTAATGTTGAAACGCGGATTGAGTGCGTCAATAAATGAATGGTTAAATGCGGCTGAGTATGTTTTGGCTCAAGGCAACAGACAAGTTATTCTATGTGAGCGCGGTATCAGAACATTTGAAACCGCAACACGAAACACGCTTGATCTTAGCGCTATTCCGGTACTCAAAGAGCTAACGCACCTTCCTTTAATTGTTGACCCGTCACATGCAATCGGTGAGCGAAACAAGGTTGTGCCCTTGGCAAAAGCTGCAAAGGTTGTCGGCGCGCACGGAATAATGGTTGAGTTTCATCCCGATCCGCCGAATGCTTTGAGCGATCCTGAGCAAGCTCTGTACTTTGCTCAATTTGAAGATATGATGAAAGAGTTGTACAAATTGTAGCTTTCATGCATTAATATCGATGTTGTGCTTAGACTGAGAAGAAAGTATATTTCGTTTGGAATTAAGGTGGAGTCGTAATGGAAGAAAAAAATTTGAATCGAATTACGATTGATCCTAAGATCTGCCACGGTAAACCGGTTATTAGAAATTTACGCTATCCTGTCGAAACAATTTTAGAATTGCTTAGTTCCGGTATGACTATAGAGCAGATTTTAAAGGATTACGAAGACCTTGAGAGAGAAGATATTCTTGCCTGCTTAAACTACGCAACAAAACTTAGCCAAGTAAAAAGTATTAACAGAATTGCAATATGAAATTCTTGGTTGATGCTCAACTACCAAAGAGTCTAGCATCTTGGCTTAAGGAAAAAGGATTTGATTCAATCCATACACTCGAACTTCCAAACAAAAATTCAACTACAGACGAAGAGATAAATCAAATTTCTTTTGCTGAAGAGAGAATTGTAATAAGTAAAGACACCGACTTTCTTCAGTCGTTTAAGCTTAACCAGCAGCCCTACAAACTTCTTTTGATTACAACGGGAAACATTTTTAACAGCAAACTGAAAGAAATTTTTGAGAAGCAGCTTGATGAAATGATTTCACTGCTAAAAGAAAATTCTTTTATTGAGCTGACAAAAGAAAATATCATTGTTCACAAATAGAGCGGCTAAACGTTTATTCTTGGAGTGGTGAACAAAGACAGCCCACAAATTTTGGAAGCGGCAAATTTCCATTTTTCAGAAATAGTATTGACATTGTAAGAAGACGAAATAATAATTTGCGGTTGTTTGAGTGAATGTAGCTCCGTAATCCAAACCGGGCGCGAATGAAAATCCATTTGAATCTATCTTACGAAAATCATATCCAATTAATGCGGCGAAAGTAGTACCCATTTGCCAGCTGTTTACATCGCTGAATCTTCGGTCGTTTAGATAAATTATTCTGCCAAAGCTTGCATCACAATCTTGGGTTTGTGCTGAATGACTTTTAATAATGCAGCCGCAGGCCCTTGGGGGACACGGTTGCCACGTTCCCAATGTCTTAACGTATTTACACTGACTCGAAAAGCTTCAGCAAATTCTTCCTGCGTCATATTTAGATTTTCACGAATGGCTTTGACCTGTGCAGGCACAATTACTCTTACTTTAGCGGGCTCGCCTTTTGCGAATGCCAACGTTTCCTCTAAGCCAGCCATGATTTTTTTATATGCTCTGCCCATGTTCTTCTCCCTTAAACTGTTTAATAATTGCAGCCACAACTTTCTTCAATGCTAATTTTTCCTTATGACTTAAATCTATTTTATCATTTTTTCCGAAGACCGCTAAAAGCGATATAGGCATTATTTCATTATACCAGAACATATATTATAAGCAATAATTTTCAGATAAACCTTCAAGGTTAGAATTTTGAAAACAGCTTGCGAACCTTGAAGGCTACAAATTCCTGTTTATTAAAAGTAGAACTGCGTTTGCAGAAAAACTAGAAAATAATTCGCGGTTGTTTGAGTGAATGTTACACCATAATCCAGTCCGAGATTCATGCAAAAACCTTTCTCGTCAATCTTTCTAAAATCATAACCGACTGAAGCTGAAAAGGAAGTTCCAACTTGCCAGTTGTTCACGTCCGGAAAAGTTCGGTCGTTCAAGTAAATAATTCCGGCGCCTTCCTCCAAGTAAATTGGAAAAGACAAATCTTGTCGGATGAATCCTTTAAGCGATAAAACTTTTATAAAGGGATAATAACGCCCAGCGCGGTTTTCAGGAATGAATTGTTCCGCTTTTTGTGAGTAAGTATATCCGAACCTAAACGAAACATCGTATTCGAACCAAGGATAGAAGTCGAAAAAAACTGTTCCGCCCAAACTTGTGACCGAGGGTGAATTGCCTGCAATGCTTCCGACATGAATTGAACCACCGACGTTGAATGAATTGATTTGTGCTTTAGCAGTTAAAACAAAAGTGCACAGAAAAAATATTATGTAATAAATTTTTGTATTCATTTTAGTAATGCAATGCCAGCCAAATTGTATTTTGTTCGGGATCTGTCCAATCTACTCTGTGTTTCTCGTGCGGAGGTATAATCAAACGGTCTCCTGGTTTCAATTCAAACGATTCACCATTTTCAAAACTTAGTTTGGCAGAACCGGAAAGGAGCAGAACGAATTCATTCTTTTCCTGATCATACCAGAATCCTTTGGGCGAGGAATGACCTTTAGAAATTATGCGCTCCAGCTTAAATTCTTTTGAAGAAATTAATTCTTCGAACATCTCATTAACTAAATTATCCGGAATTTCATCAAAGATATTTTTGGTTTGCTTTATGTTCATCTTAAACTTCAATCGTTTTTATCATTCGCAAAAACAATACGAACAATTTATAGCAGAATCATTTGTCACAAAACTACAAAAATTTTATTCTCATTTAACGAAATTAAAATCGTCATTGCTTGCTGTAAAAAGATTATTTTTGAACTCCAAATCTCAGGTTCAGATTAAATGACAAAAGAAAAAAACCTCCGTGCGTACTTAGCGTGGATGGCAGTATGCTTCTTTTGGGGGACTACATATTTGGCAATTCGAATTGGAGTAAAAGAATTACCGGCAGCTCTTTTTTGCGGATTACGTTTCCTTATCGCTGGTCCAATACTTTTTCTAATTCTAATTCTTCGAGGATACAAGCTGCCGAAAAAAGAAGAATGGATTCATCTTGCAATCATGGGTTTAACCCTACTTGGAATGGGTACCGGCTTACTAACATTTGCGGAAGAATATATTCCAAGCGGTCTGAGTGCGCTCTTGGTTACGACAGTTCCATTCTGGATTGTTGGAATTGATTCGTTGATGCCGCATGGAAAACGGTTCAATTTAAAAATATTAGGCGGTCTGCTTTTTGGATTTGCCGGTGTTGGTTTAATATTTGGTCTCGATCTGAAAAGTTTGTTTGTTCAGAATTACCTCACAGGTATAATAGGTTTAATGATTGGTGTTATCGGCTGGTCAGGCGGAACAGTGTATTCAAAATATAAAAAGGTTAGTGTGCATCCTTTAATGGGAGCCGCTATTCAAATGATGATCACAGGAATTGTTTTAATATTGCTTGCGGGTGCGTTAGGTGAGTTTTCTAAATTTACTATTTCTTCCGAAAGTTTATTCGCGTTAGCCTATTTAGTTGTATTCGGCTCTTTAGTTGGATTTGTATCTTACGTTTATGCCATTGCACATTTGCCGGTCTCGTTTGTCTCGACGTATGCTTATATCAATCCGGTAATTGCATTGTTCTTGGGATGGCTGGTTTTGGGTGAAGTAATTTCTTTCAACATAATAATTGCTGCAGTAATAATTCTAGCTGGAGTTGTGCTGGTTAAAAAGGGAAGTGAAACATAACCATGTTATGCGCAATTATCATTTAAAGGAATTATGTTGTCGGCAGTCTGAAATTTTCTAATTCATACTTACTAACAAAAATCCTTTTCCGGTTTTCTCAAAGTTGAATGTTGTAGCCAACTTTTGTTCCCCACTTATAAAGACAACCTGCATTGTATACACACCGGAATCGGAAGATTTGAAATCGCCGAATTCATACTTGCTGCTTAATTCGAGAAGCGCCGTAATTTTTTTGCAAATTCTTTTTACCTGGTTTAATTCCTCTTTGTTGGATGGATTGAAGGAATCCTTGTGAATTCTATTTTTGTCGTCACCTTCGTATGCAATTAAGCTTGCGGCTTTATCGTAGGCTTTGGTTTTGCTAAACTCCAACAAATTTTTAAGAGTGGATTTAACCGTATTCTCATCATTTGCTTGGGCATACTTAACCTGTGAGTTGAAAGCCACAAGTGTGAAAAGTATAATTTCAAAACTAAATAATCGTTTCATTTTGTCCCTCCTACTGATGTCTAATTAATACTACGCAATTTGTACACTATGTACGAAAAAATATTCCTTAAATCTTAGATTCAGCCGCGATTGCTCATTATTTCGCATCTGTGCATAGTAGTTAATCAACATCAATGCCAACTTTAGAATGTAAAATGTTTTATTCTTTCACCTTTTTCACCGATTTCTGTCATCGCTTCAATACCGATGTTGAGATGAAGATCGACGAATTTTTGCGTTACCGATTGATCCGATTTTTCTGTTTTCACGCCGGAAGGAATCATCGGCAAATCGGAAACAAGCAGCAGCGCACCGCGGGCAATCTGATTTTTATATCCTACTACGAATAAAGTAGCGGTTTCCATATCAATAGCAATTGCACCGAGTGTTCGTAAATACTTTTTGAAGTTTTCGTCCCATTCCCACAAACGCCGGTTTGTCGTGTAAATAACACCGGTTCTGTATTCTAATTTGTGCGAGATGATTTTATCGGAAACAAACTTGTGAAGTTTGAACGAAGGAAGCGCCGGAACTTCCGGTGGAGAATAATCATTACTTGTTCCTTCTCCGCGTATTGCTGCAATAGGTAAAATGAAGTGACCTATTTCGGTCGATCGTTTTAAGCCACCGCATTTGCCGAGGAATAAAACTGCTTTCGGGGAACGGGCAACCAGAAGATCCATTATAGTTGCTGCATTTGCAGAACCAATTCCGAAATTGATTATCGAGAGGCCTGAGGAATTTGTTGCCGTTTGCATCGGTTTTCCTTCGCCTCTAATATCACATCCAAATTTCTCAGAAAACTTTGTAACGTAATTGTCAAAATTAGTCAGCAGCATATAGTCGCCAAATTCATCAAGATTTGTTGCAGTGTATCTCGGCAGCCAATTTTTTGCAATATCCAGTTTGGTTTTCATTTTCATAGTTTTACTTGTATTCAACTCTTTCATATTTGTCCGTAATCTTTGTTTTTCTTTCTTTCAATATATTATCAATCTTCATTGCCATGTAAGCAAAAATATATCCGAACACAATTCCAATCAAAGCACCGCCAACAATATCAGAAGGGTAATGCACACCGACGTATGGGCGCGATAGAGCCATTAGTGTTGCAACGATAAAAAATGTCCATTTAAATTTGGGATATATTTTCGAAAAAAATATTGCGGCGGCGAAATTGTTTACCGCGTGAGACGACGGAAATGAAAACGATTCCGTACATGTTACAAGAATTCTCACGTCAGGTAAAACGTTACACGGTCTAATTCTGCCGATTAAATGTTTTAGAAAAGCACTGCTGAATTGATCGGTGGCAGTAATAAGTATTAAAAAAACCACAGCAGCTATTCTTCCGGTTCGTCCTCCTTTTATTGTCAGTATGAAGAAAAGAACAATATAAGTTATGTACCAATGCTTCACATCGGTAACAAAAGGAACAAATTTGTCGAACAGTGGGTTCGAGATTGTATGGTTTATAAAGTAGAATACACTTACATCAATTTGATAAAGAAACTCCGCCATTTTGATCTCACATAATGCTGAAGAAGGATTGATTATTTACGCAAATTTCTTTATTTAACCTCTGAAAAAATAATGATAATAGCGAGTTAATTTTAATTACATGAAGTTAGACCGTCTTGTCGTATATTCCGTCACATCAAAAATAATATTGTTCTAAACTGAAGCGAGATAGCCACGACTGATACTCATTTAAGAAATACTATAGAAGAAAAAAGTTTCCAATTTTTTAAAGAGGAAAGCAAGAAAAGTTTAAATGCACCTTTTCAAGCGCTGGCTAAATTTACCGCAGTTGCCGGCTTGGTCGCATTGATTTTTGAGGTCAGGTACTTTGCAAGCCACAGTTTGGAAATTTACTTATCGAGATTATCCGCCATTATAATTGCTTTTGTGCTGCTGGTTATTTCCAACACATCATTCGGCAAGAAACATCCGGTTATTCTTATTCATCTTCTGTTGCTTACAATTATTTGTTCTTTCGGTGTGATGATTTTCCTGATCCCGAAAACGCTAATCTTCAATTCGTATATAATCAGTTTGCTGATATTTACTGCTGCATTGTTTTTAAGCTGGGATGTAGCCAATCAAATAATCGTTGCTATCTACTATAATATTGTTTTTGCTGTCTCGATTATCTTCAACAACAAAGTAATCTTTCTGCTTCCCAACATGCTGGAATCTGTAGTACTGGTTTTGGTAATCAGCGTTATGGCTATTGTTGCAAGCTATTTGAATTATAGACTAAGACATGAAGCAGTAATAAAAAATTTCGAAGTTTCAGTCTCCGAGAAAAAATTTAGAAATATTTTTGAAAACTCTGCTGAAGGAATTTTTCAATTTAACAAAGAAGGAAAGTTTTTAACCCTTAACCCGTCTATTGTAAAGATGCTCGGTTACTCCAATGAAGATGAGATGAGAAAACTTGTAATTGCTGATGACGTCTTCAAAAGAAAAGGTGACTGGGAACTTCTTAACAAGCTCTTGGAAAAACAAGGAAAGGTTAGGAACTACAGAGTATCTCTGAAGAGGAAAGATGGTTCGGAGTTAATTGTGCGCGTTAATGTGCGCACCAATGAAGAAGAACCACTCCTTCTTTACGAAGGAAGTTTGCAAGATATAACGCAGCAGATTCAGGCAGAAACGGAAAAGCAAAAAGCACTTGATGCGTTGCGCATCGAGAAAATGAAAGCCGTTACTGCAGCAAGCAAAGCCCAGCAGGAAAGCAGTTTCAAGTCGAGATTCCTCGCCAACATGAGTCACGAAGTCCGGACCCCGATGAATTCCATCATGGGATTTCTAACGCTGATTGAAAACGATATGATTGAAGACGATGCAGAGCTTAAGAACTTTGCACGCGACGCCAGAGTTGCATCGGAATCATTACTCGATATCATCAACAACATTTTGGATATTTCAAAGATTGAAGCCGGAAGAATGGACCTTGATGAAGTTGAGTTCAGCGTAAAAGAAGAAGTTGAGAAAGCGCTTTCCATCATTACTCCAACAGTAAGATCAAAAGGGCTGCTGGTGGAAAACTTCATGGATGAAAAAATCCCGGTTAAAGTTTTCGGCGACCCGACACGTTACCGACAAATCATAATTAACCTTCTCAGCAATGCTGCAAAATATACAGATCACGGTAAGATAAGCGTTACGGTTAAAGAGAAAGTGTCAGCAAGTTCGTTTGTCGAGATAGCGACCACCGTTGAAGATACGGGACAAGGAATACCGAGCGATAAACTTTCCATGTTGTTTGAACCTTATGTTCAGGTTAAAAGCAAGAAAGGCAGCAAAGAAGGAACCGGACTCGGGCTGGTTATATCGAAGGAATTTGTCCGGCTTATGCACGGTGAAATAAATGTTGAAAGTAAAATCGGGTTCGGAAGCAAATTCACTTTTACAGTAAGATTAAAATTATTCCCGGGCGCTGAAATCGGTGCTATGGATGAATCCGGCGCGGGTAAAGAAGATGAACCGGTATTGCAGACGGCGTCGGAAGCTGCGGAGGAACGAACTACTAAAACTGATTTTATATCGAGGAAGAGAGTGCTGCTTGTTGAAGATAATCCTATCAGCCAGAATCTCGAAGTAAAAATTTTGCGCGAGGTCGGTTACGACGTAGAAGCCGTTTCAAGCGGTCAAGAAGCGATTGATGCTGTTAAAACCGGAACCTTCAATGTGGTTTTGATGGATGTGGAGATGACCGACATGGACGGAATAACCGCCACAAAAAAAATTCGCGAACTCTCGGGACAGTTTTCCAAAGTTCCAATAATTGCCGTTACCGCTCACTCAAGTATGAAGGACAGGGAGAGATGTCTTGCCTCAGGAATGGATGATTACATTGCTAAACCAATTAACATTCACTTCCTCAAAATAACCATTGATCAGTGGCTCAATGCGCCATCCAGAAATTAAAAGAGGCAGGTATCAAACCCCGGGAATTGTCATTCTGAATCCCGACAAGTCGGGATTCAGAATCTGAAAATGAACAGTAAAAAGATTCTTCGGTCGTTTCACTCACTCGGAATGACACCTTGAAGACAACCTTTTTTCCATTTTAAAACAATCAGCTCATCGTCAGCACTTCACGAATGTGAGTTAATGCCCAATCAATTTCTTCTTTCTTTATAACGAGCGGCGGCGCAAATCTAATTACGTTTTCGTGAGTTTCTTTGCACAAAATTCCTTTCTTCATCAAAGCTTCGCAGAATCTTCTTGCGCCTTTAGCTTCCGGTTTTAATTCCACGCCGATGAACAAACCTCTTCCTCTCACTTCTTTAATGTGCGGAGAATTTATTTTTTTAAGTTCGTCGATAAAATAATTTCCAAGTTCGAATGATTTTTCAATCAGTTTTTCTTCAACCAAAACTTTTAACGATTCTCTTGCGACAGCAGCGCCGAGGGGGTTCCCGCCAAATGTTGAACCGTGATCGCCGGGTTTAAAAACGCCGAGCAATTCTTTGTTCGAAAGAACTGCCGATACCGGGTAACAACCGCCCGACAATGCTTTGCCGATTATAACGGCGTCCGGCTTGATTCCTTCATACATGAATGCAAATAACTTTCCGCTTCTGCCAAGTCCGCATTGAATTTCATCGGCAAGAAAAAGTATGTTATTCTTTTTACAAATTTCGAAAGTTGATTTTAAATAACCATCCGGCGGAACGACAACGCCGCCTTCACCTTGAATGGGTTCTACGAGAAACGCGATCGTATTCGGAGTGATTGCATCTTCCATCGCTTTCACGTTTCCGTATTCAACAATTTTAAAACCGGGTGTGAACGGACCGAAACCGTCGCGGTACTGTTCCTCGGTAGAAAAACTGATTATGGAAATTGTCCTGCCTGCAAAATTATTCGTGCATGTGATTATTTCTGCTTTGTGTTCCGGAACGCCTTTTACTTTGTATCCCCACTTGCGTGCCGCTTTCAACGCTGTCTCAACTGCTTCGGCGCCGGAATTCATTGGCAGAGACATTTCATATCCGGTAAGATCGCTCAACTCTTTGTAAAGCAACGGTAATTGGCTGTTTCTGAACGCTCGTGAAGTAAGTGTAACTTTTTCGGATTGGTTTTTCAATGCATTCACAATACGCGGGTGACAATGACCCTGGTTAACGGCAGAATAAGCAGCAAGGCAATCGAGATATTTTTTACCTTCAACATCATAAACCCACACGCCTTCGGCTTTGTCTATTACTACATCAAGCGGATGGTAATTATGCGCACCATACTTTTCTTCCAGTTCAATATAGTCCTTGGTTGTCATATAGATTCCTAATTGGTTGGATGATAAAATTTCGAGCGCAAATTTAGGAAAATCCGAAGTTAGTTTCGAATTTTACGCTGGTCATAACGGACTAACATGGCGTGTTTGCGTTAGCACAACCCATTTGATAATTTGCACAACAAAAATGTGTGTAACATGCAAATCAAAACCATAACGATTTCGACCGGCACAAAAGGATATTGCGACATTGTTGACATCACTCACGAAGTGCAGAAAGTTATCAACGAAAACGGCTTGAAGGAAGGAAACGCTCTTGTATTTGTTCCCGGCGCTACTGCCGGCGTAACGACCATTGAATACGAACCCGGTTTGCTTAAAGATTACCCGCAGTTTTTTGAAAAGTTAATTCCTTCCAATGCCAAGTATGCTCATGACGAAACTTGGGATGACTCAAACGGTTTTTCCCACATTCGTTCATCACTTCAAGGCGCATCGCTAACTGTTCCGTTCTCAAATACGAAATTAATGCTTGGAACGTGGCAGCAAATTGTCTTAGTCGATTTCGACAACCGCTCGCGCAAAAGAAAAGTTATTATACAACTAATGGGCCAATGAAATGAAAAACAAATTCTCTTATGTCATCGCGCTGCTTCTCGTTCATTCAATATTGATTTACGGATGGGGAGAAACAGGTCACAAGACGATAACGTTGTTTGCGATGAAACTGATTCCGCAGCAGATGTATCTTTCCGAAAACATGAAACTTGCGATCATCGAACATTCGGTCGATCCAGACAAACGAAAACGGGATGACCGTTCCGAAGGACCGAAACATTTCATTGACATCGATTACTATAAAGAATATATGGATGGAAAGATTATTACCTCGCTCGACACACTAAAAAAATTGTACGGTGAAAAAACCGTTGTAAAGGAAGGTATTCTTCCTTGGGCGACCGAAACTTCTTTTTTCAAATTGATCAGCGCGTTTAAATCCGGCAATAAAGACGAAATCATTTTGTATGCGTCCGATCTTGCTCATTATGTCGAAGACGGGCATCAACCGCTTCACGCTACGGTTAATTACAACGGGCAGTTAACCGATCAAAAGGGAATTCACAGCAGATACGAAATCGACATGGTTGACGATAGCCTGAACGCAATTAAAAACGGATTTCTGCAGCAGAACCCATTCTACGTGAAAGATTTGGCGGGATACATTTTCGACTACATCATGGAATCAAACTCTTATGTCGAGATGCTTCTTTCTGCCGATAAATATTCTTCCGGCAAGACCGACGGCAAGTTCAACAAAGAATATTATCGTTTGTTGTGGCTGAAGACAAAGTATATAACGATAAATGAATTTAATTCCGGCGCGCTGAGTTTATCCAGTCTGATTTATTCGGCGTGGGTCGATGCCGGTAAACCGAAAATTCCGGATTGATAGTGAAGAAAAAATTTGTAACGGTTTTCGGCAGTTCGGTTCCGCAGCCCGGCGATGCTGAGTATGAGTATGCTTACCAATTGGGAAAAAAGCTCGCGCAGAATAATATCAATGTCTGCAGCGGTGGATTTCAAGGAATAATGGATGCAGTTTCCAAAGGTGCGCGCGAATGTGACGCCGAAGCTGTAGGCGTTACATTAGATATCTATAACGTTCACGCCAGCAAATATCTTTCTAGAGAAATTGTCTGCAATACTCTTTTCGACCGGCTGAAAAGTTTAATTGAGATCGGTGATGCATACGTTGTGCTTCAAGGCGGAACCGGAACTTTACTCGAGTTGGCTTTGGTATGGGAATACATGAACAAAAACATGATTCAGACAAAACCGTTCGCGTGTCATAGCTCATTATGGAAAGGAATTGTAGAGTTGATGGAGAAACAGATAACAAAAGAAAAAAGAAGAACCGGGCTAATAAAATGTTTTACTGAAATTGACGAGTGCGCGGATTACATTATTTCGTCGCTTTGATTCTTTCGCCTTCCGGCAAAAAATCTTTTACCTTTTCGTAAACCATTTCCATAGACAAATATTTTATGCATTTGAATTTCAGATCGTGACGTGAACACGTAAGCGGTTTAGGCGAGTAAAAGAAACATGGCGAACAATCTAAATTCAAGGACGCAATTTTGTAATCAGTCCGCCAAGGATAAATGTAATTTTTGTTAGTCGGACCGAGTATGGCAACCACTTTTAATTTCAGCGCGGCGGCAATGTGCATGAGACTCGAATCATTGGTAACAAACACATTGCAGCGCTGCATTACTGCTGCCGTTTGACCAATTGATGTTGTATTCACCGCCACAGCCGAATTGGAATCAATATTTGCTGTCACCGAATCTTTCAATGCCTTTTCATCGTTCCCCCCGAATACAAAAATCTCTGCGTTGTGTTCTGCAATCAACTTTTTGCCAAGCCCGGCAAACTTTGAAACTTCCCATCGTCTCTTTTCATGATTCTTTAGAGTTGAACATCCCGGGTGAAAACCGATCACCAAAGATTTATTGCTGATCTTGTTGTTATTCAAAAATTGTTCGGCAAATTCAAGATCATCTTTACCAAGATTAAGCTGCAACGGTGGAATTTCTTTTTGTTCAATCTTCGAAAGTCTTTCACACAATCTTATATTTTCTTCAACGTTATGAAGGTTATCGTCTTCGTCAATTCGGATGTTATTCAAGAAACCAAGATTTGCAAAATTTTTGCGGAGATACTTAACTGCAATACGATTCGGCGCACCGATCATCCAGTTTATTAAGTTGTATTCTTTTCTGTTGGAAGGGTAAACGTTGATCGTTACGTCGTACTTCTTTCTTAGTTTCATTACGTATGAAAATGCTTCTCGGTAAGAACTATTGAGAAAATCGAAATACTTTGTATTGGAAATTTGAGGAAGCTTTTCGTAAATATCCTTCACGCCTTTGTACATAACAAGCGCATCAATTTTGGCAGCCGGAATGTCATTGTGAATTTTAACAAGCGACGGAGTGAACATCAGTGCATCGCCGATTCCCGAAAGCGCTATCACAAGTATTTTCATTTTGAGTCCATCAGAAACGATGTTGCCGGATTGCTATTTTAGTTTTCAGTATCGGATTGAGTTGGTTTCGTAAAGTACTGATCATAGTCTTTTCGTTCGCGGTTCACGTGATATTTTTCGTGCAGAGCTTTCAACCGCTGCATTGATAACTTGTCCAAATCCTCATCATCTTTGTGACGCTTCAGAAGCATTTTGTAATCTTCCAACTCTCTCGGTTCAAACTTCTGCGTGTAGCGTTTCAGAACCTCAAAATAAGTTTTCTGTTCACGGGAACTCATAAAATTCAGCCGCTTTATAATTGAAACTGCTTTTG
>JAMCSN010000180.1 GCA_023381535.1 Bacteroidota bacterium | reverse complement strand
CGCCGGTTGCGGTAATAAAATCAAAGATGGAACTGCTTTTGCAAAGCAGCAATTTGAATGAAGAAAATTTGACTACGCTGGATACTTCGTTGAAACAGCTTTACAAACTTGAACGCATCAATAAGGCAATTCTTCTCCTTAATAAACTTGAACATAAAAATTTATTCGAATCCAAAAGCGTGAATATTGCCGAGGAAGTAAGAAATATTGTTTCTTTATCGGGAGATTTTATTGCCGCGCAAAACTTGACCGTAAATCTTTCATTGCAAAAGCAAATTACATTCAACATGAACGCGTCGTTATTGAATATCCTTTTGGGAAATTTAATCTCGAACGCTATAAAACACAGTACGCCGGGCGGATCAATAAATATTATAGGAACTGAAAACAGATTAACAATATCGAATTCGGCATTGGAACCAAAGAACGCAACGGAAAATTTTTTCGACCGTTTTTATAAGGAATCGAATCTAACGGAATCCGTTGGGCTTGGCTTAACAATCGCAAAGAAAATTTGCGATCTATATGGGATCAAAATCTCAAACCGATTTAGTAAAGGGATGTACGTTATAACGTTGGAGTTTAACAAGTCAATGATAAATGAGCAATTATAAATTATAAATGATAATAGAATGAAAAGAATAATTTTTATTACGCTGATTCTATTTGCGTCAAATCTTTTTGCACAGAAGAATCTTGATTATTACATCGGTAAGGCGTTGGAAAATGCAGCGCCGCTCAACGAGTTGCGAAACCAAATTCCGGTGAACAATCTTCAGAACGAATTGGACAAAGCACAAAACTCGGCTTTCCAGATTTCTTTGACCGGTAATTACTTGTTTGTTCCATACTTTAACAACAGCGGCGGAATTGTTACAGCTAATCCGGATCCGAACGCGATTGGCTACGATATTGGTCTGACAAACGGCGGGTTATACTCGGCGCAGGTAAATTTTGCGAAGAATATTTTTAACGGCAATCTGCTTGACGCGCTGCAAAGTAAAAATGAATTATCGAATAAAAGCATCTCGAACAGCATTCAGATTGAGAAGCATAATCTTAAAAAGGCAGTAACGGATCAATATCTAAACTGTATCCAAAATCTGCTGCTTTATAATCTAACAAAAGAAAATATTGAGAACCTTAAAGAGCAACTAAGAATAACCGGGGAATTGGTTGAAAAAGGTTTTACGAAAGCTCAGGATTTTCTACTTCTTAAAATTGAATTTAAGAATCAGCAGACGCAGCTCGACGAGATTTGGAGGAATTATAAAAGCGGTCTAGTCCAGTTGAACGCTGTATGCGGGATCAAAGATACAAGCGCCGTTGTTTTAGAAAATGTGAATCTGAATATTTCAAAGCAAGCCGTTCAATCTAATTTTGTAACCAAGTTCTCAATTGATAGTTTGGTTCTTGCTAACCGGCAGCAGCTTTTCGAGACGAAATACCAGCCGCAGGTAAATGTATTTTTTAATACCGGTTTGAATGCCGTTGAGTTGAATAACATTCAGCGCAAGTTCGGATTAAGCGCCGGCATTAATTTTTCTCTGCCGGTTTTTGACGGCAATCAAAGAAATATTACCCGCCAGCAAAATGATATTTATGGAAAGACTATAATGCAGAACAAAGATTACTTCGAGAAAAATCTTTTTTTGCAGCAGCAGAACGGATTAGAAAAAATCAAATCGCTAAAATATTCTCTTGATAATCTTCAAAGCCAGATTGAAGATTACAAGCAGGTTATCTCTTTGGCAAAGAAACAAATTGAGCATGGTTCGCTTTCGATGATTGAGTATCTAACTCTTCTCAAAAACTATATTGATCTTCAAAAAAATAACATCAGTACGGAAATAAATTACCAGCTTGAAATAAATAATTACAATTATTGGAATTGGTGAAATGAAACATCTTAAAAAAAGGAAATATGTTTTTGCATTGTCGGCAGCTTTATTGCTTGCGCTTCTTTCGTCTTGCGGCAGTGGAAGCGATAAAACCTCCGATGGGGAAAACGGCGCGCCGGTTTTTGTTGTAAATCCTTCTTTGAAAAACATGAACGATTATTTGCAGTTGAACGCCAACACAATTTTTCAGAAAAAGGAAATTGTGCGCGCAACATTTCAAGGGTTCATTGTAAAATTTTTTAAGAAGATCGGCGACGGTGTAAATGCCGGCGATGAAATTTTGCAGATACAAACAAAAGAATCTTCAGCCGACGGCAAGATGGATATTAATCTTGGCAAGGATACAATTAAAGGAAAGGATTCGTTTAAAGGAATTGTAACTGTAAGGATAAAAACTTCAGGCGTATTTACAGAACAGAATCATAACATAGGAGATTTTGTAACCGACGGCGAACAGATTGCCGTTATTTCCGATCCGTCGTCTCTGGTTATTCAGCTTAATGTTCCTTACCAGTTTGTGTCAAGCGTAAAATTGGGAAGCGCATGCGCAATCGATCTGCCGGATGGAAAATTGATGAGCGGAATAATAAATAAAGTTTTGCCAAGCGTCGATCTAGCGTCGCAGACGCAGACGTATTTGATCCGGCTTTCACAACCCGGGAATCTACCTGAAAACTTAAACGTGATTGTGAAAATTCCGGTGCAAACTTTCTCAAACGCTTTGACCGTTCCGAAATCTGCTTTGATGACAGATGAAACACAATCAAAATTTTGGGTGATGAAATTAATTAACGATTCCACTGCAGTGAAGGTTAATGTTGGCAAAGGAATTGAGAACGATAGCGTCGTTCAATTGCTCGATAATAATTTAACTAAGGATGATCGAATTGTTTCTGAGGGCGCCTTCGGTCTGCCCGATACCGCAAAAGTATTGATAAGGAAATGAAGTTATGAGTAATATTTATGTCAAATATAAAGGTCCGATTGCAGTTATTTTATTAATGATTCTTCTTGGCGGAGCGTATTCATTAATAAAAATAAAAACAGGGCTCTTTCCGGATATAACTTTTCCCAAAATAAAAATTATTGCAGATAACGGCGAGCAGCCTGTTGATAAAATGATGGTTACAGTAACTGTGCCGTTGGAAAATGCAATCAAACGGGTTGAAGAATTAAACATTGTACGAAGCATAACAAGTCGCGGCAGCTGCGAGATTTCCGCATTCCTAAACTGGGGAAGCGATGTTGATCTTGGCAAACAAAGAATTGAAGCGCAGATTAATGCAATCAAACAGAATCTTCCTCCGGGAATAAATATTACAGTGGAAAAAATGAATCCTTCGATTTTACCGGTGATGGGGTTCTCGCTCGAAGGTAAGAAGAAGAGTCAAATTGAACTAAGGCAGCTTGCCGAGTTTACAGTTAAACCGTTTCTTTCGCGCGTCCAAGGCGTTTCAGACGTAGCGATAATCGGCGGAAAGGTTAAAGAATATCAGATAATTCTTGATCCGTTAAAACTGAGCAATCTGAGAATTACTCCTCAAGAAATTGCCGATATTCTGGCAAAGTACAACTTCATTGCTTCCAACGGATTTGAGATAAGTTACAACCGTTTATATTTGACGCTGACCGACGCAACCATCAATAAAAAGAGCGAGCTTGAAAATACTGTTATTGTAAACACTCCTAAAAATAAAATTGCACTTAAGGATATATCGGAAATTAGAATTTCCGAACGGCGTGATTACATAAGAATTAACGCCAACGGAAAAGATGTTCCGCTAATAGCTATAGTAAAACAACCTAAAGCAAATTTGATTGATGTTGTTAACGGAGTGAAAGGTCAATTAACCGGATTAAAAAAGATTTTACCAAAGGACGTAGAGTTAAAGCCGTTCTATAACCAGGCGGATTTTGTAGGTGATTCCATAAGCAGTCTAAAAGATGTTTTGTGGATCGGTCTTTTGCTTGCGATAATTATAACCATAATTTTTTTGAGATCGTTTCAGGCAAGCTCCGTAATCTTAATTACAATTCCAGTAACATTAGGATTAACGCTGGTTGTTCTTTACTCGCTCGGTTATACTTTTAACATTATGACTATCGGCGCAATTGCCGCTGCAATAGGTTTAATTATAGACGATGCTATTGTGGTGATTGAACAAATCCATCGTGCGCACGAAGAAAATCCGGAAGAGAAAAGCATTCACCTTGTCGGCAAGGCAGTCAAATATCTTCTGCCTGCAATGGTCGGTTCGTCGTTAAGCACAATTGTAATTTTTCTTCCGTTCGTTTTGATGGGCGGAGTTGCCGGCGCATATTTTAAGGTTATGACCGACACAA
This sequence comes from Bacteroidota bacterium, assembly GCA_023381535.1. The sequence continues at coordinate 49,139 of JAMCSN010000180.1, read as the reverse complement.
TGATCATTACACTTCTTTGCTCTTTCTTTGTAACGTGGATCGGTCTTCCGGTAATTTATCTTCTGCTGTCAAAAGAAACGCATACTGTTGAAAGTAATTTGAAAGGAGTTAAGAAAAGAAACTGGGTTTACTTTTTTATCAATCGTCCTTACATCTCAATTGCTTTTGTTGTGTTATTAATAGCGACGGCAATATTTCTTCTTCCAAAACTTCCAAGCGGATTTTTACCGGAGATGGATGAGGGATCTATTGTACTGGATTTTGGCAGTCCGCCCGGAACGTCTTTAGATGAAACCGACCGCATGTTGAAAGTTGTAGACGGAATTCTATTAAAGACGCCGGAGGTGGAAAGTTTTTCGCGCAGAGCCGGAACTCAAATGGGCTTTTTTATAACCGAACCAAACCGTGGAGATTATCTAATCCAGCTTAAAAAGAAAAGAAGCAAAACCACCGCAGAAGTTTCGGATGAAATAAGAAAAAAAATTGAAGCGGTTCTTCCTTCGCTCCGCGTCGATTTCGGTCAGGTCATTACCGATATGCTTGGCGACTTGATGAGTTCTGTTCAACCGGTTGAAATAAAAATTTTCGGTGATGATCATGCAAAGCTAAAAGAGATTGCCGACAGCGTTGCTGCAGTCGTTTCGAATGTTCAAGGAACCGCCGATGTATTTAACGGAATTGTTATTGCCGGTCCGGAAATTCATACCGTTCCTAAAATTGACGAACTGGCAAAGTATAATCTTACTCCAAGCGATTTTCAATTTCAAATGCAGACAAAAATCGAGGGAACTATTGTCGGCGGTGTTTTAGAAAAAAATCAATTAGTCAACATCAAGATGTTCGAAAAAGGTTATGATAAAACCGACCGCGACTTAAACAAAACTTTTCTTTTTCTGAAGGACGGCAGAATAAAACCGATAAATGAATTTGCAAATATCGAAATAAAAAAAGGTGTTGCCGAAATTGAGAAGGAAAATCTAAAACCGATGGTGGCGGTAACAGCACGGCTTAATAACCGCGATCTTGGAAGCACTCTGAAGGAAATTCAAAGCAAAATATCTAAAAGAATTACGCTGCCGGCAGGCTACCAGATTATTTACGGCGGCGCATACGCAGAACAGCAGAACGCTTTTTCAGAACTTCTTATAATTCTACTTTCCGCCGTTCTCTTGGTGTTTACGGTAATTCTGTTTCTTTTCCGAAACATAAAACTCTCTCTTGCAATTATATTTATCGCTGTCTTGGGAATCTCGGGAAGCGTTGCAGCATTGTTTATAACCGGCACTCCGTTGAACGTCGGAAGCTATACCGGAATAATTATGATTGTTGGAATTATAGGTGAGAATTCGATATTTACATACTTGCAGTTTCGCGAAGAGAAGAAAACTAACAGTGTGAATGAAGCTATAATGAATGCTGTTTCCAAACGAATCCGTCCTAATTTAATGACGGCTCTTGGCGCTATTGCTGCATTATTTCCGCTGGCGCTTGGAATCGGAACGGGTGCTCAAATGCATCAGCCGTTGGCAATTGCAATTATCGGCGGATTTATTATTGCGCTTCCGCTTTTGCTGATTGTACTGCCAACCATTTTAAAAATTATTGAGGATTGACCATTCTAGAAGTTGCCTTACATCTAATTGAGCAATATGGTTATTTTGGTTTATTTACCTCAATGGCTTTGGGCATTATCGGATTGCCCATACCGGACGAAACAATCCTTACTTTCGCCGGATATCTTGTATCTCAAAATGATTTACAACTTATTCCAACCATTATCTCATCATTTTTCGGCAGCATATCAGGCATTTCAATAAGTTTCTTTTTGGGCCGTACTTTGGGAATAAGATTTTTATATAAACGGGGTCACTTTTTTCATATTACAGAAAGTAGATTGATTAAAACAAAAAAGTGGTTAGAGGGATATGGCAGTTGGGTGTTTCTATTCGGATATTTTATTCCGGGCATAAGGCATTTAACCGCCATTGTTGCCGGAAGTACAAAAACAAATTATTCTAAATTCGCTTTTTTTGCCTACTCAGGAGGATTTTTATGGTCTCTAACTTTTGTTTTGTTGGGCTATTCAGTAGGAAAAAAGTGGATGGTTATAATAGAACAGGTTCATAATCATATTTTACTGATAGCATTTATAGTCTTAATACTATTGATAATTTATTTTATTGTTAAAACCAAAGTATCCAATAGAAAAATAAATTCTAACACAAGAAGTAAATAGCGAAATAAGAAATAACATGTCCAATCAAATCAATCCAGACAAAACAAAAACGGTAGCGGATGTTTTATCGGAACTGAAAGTGCAAGCCGCCGATGGTCTTACTAATGAGGAAGTAAAACAACGGCAAAACACTTATGGACTTAATGAAGTTAAAGAGAAAAAACAATCCAAAGTTCTAATTTTTCTTAAACACTTTTGGGGACTAACAGCTATTATGCTTGAGTTAACTGTTTTAGTTTCTTTTTTGCTGCAAAAATATGTGGATGTCTATCTAATCGGCGGATTGATGTTATTTAATGCTATCGTTGGCTTTATACAAGAAAGTAAAGCAGCTAAAACAGTGCGAGCGCTAAAGCAAAGTCTGCAAGTGATTGTACGTGTATTACGTAATGGTAAATGGCTAAACATAGAAGGCAGTCAATTAGTCCCGGGAGATATTTTACGCATACGCACCGGTGATTTTATAACTGCCGATGCCATGATTATTGATGGCAGTTTAAGTGCAGACCAGTCGGCACTCACCGGTGAATCTATGCTCATCGCTAAAAAGGAAAGTGATATGCTTTATTCAGGCTCTGTTATTAAGAGCGGGGAATGCAATGCCGTTGTAACTGTAACAGGTATCAATACTTTTTTTGGTAAGACGGCTCAATTAGTACAAACAGCAAAACCACGCCTGCATATGGAGGAAGTAGTAGCCAATGTAGTGAAGATATTATTTTTAATTGTATTGATTTTTGTGGGTATTACTACTGCATTTTCTTTATTACGAGGTGAAACTTTTTTATCTATCCTTCCTTTATTACTTATTTTGTTGGTATCAGCCGTTCCGGTTGCACTACCCGCAATGTTTACTGTAAGTATGGCAAAAGGGGCAAAACAATTAGCAGATAAAGGTATTTTGGTAAGCCGCTTAAGTGCAACCGAAGATGCTGCTACACTTACTACATTGTGTATTGATAAAACAGGAACTATTACACAAAACAAATTATCTATACAGGATATCGTACCAGCTGACAATCTTAAAATTGATGATGTGCTTCTTTATGGTGTATTGGCATCTGTAGAAGCTAACAATGACCCGATTGATCGATCTTTCTTTCGAAAAGCATCTGAAAATAAAATTGCTTCTTCCGGTTATCAACAAATTTCCTTTACTCCGTTTTCAGCAGCCATTAAAAGAACTGAAGCGGTGATACAAAAAGATGGTAAACAGTTTAAAGTGATGAAGGGTGCATATAATACACTTAAAAGCTTGTGTAACATACAAAAGACAAATCTTGATGAAACTGTTAACGCTTGGGCTGAAAAGGGTTTCAGAACAATGGCTGTTGCAATTGAGAGAGATAACAAAACAGAACTGGCTGGCATTGTTGCCCTCGTAGATCCTCCTTTACCGGATTCTGCACAGATGATTTCAGAAATAAAACAATTAGGTGTAAAAGTAAAAATGCTAACCGGTGATGCTTTACCGATTGCTGAAGAAATTGCAAAACAGGTTGGTGTAGGTAATGATATTGCTTCGGCAAACTTATTACGAAATAATTCTGCTGAGGGTGATTATCATTCTATTATTATTTCTCATAGCGGATTTGCTGAAGTATTACCTGAAGATAAGTTTACCATAGTAAAAAACTTACAACAACACCATGAAATAACAGGAATGACCGGTGACGGTGTAAATGATGCGCCTGCCTTAAAACAAGCTGAGGTTGGTATTGCAGTTAAATCTGCTACCGATGTTGCTAAGCAAGCTGCCAGTGTAATTTTACTTAAGGAAGGATTAGAGAGCATCATTAATTTGATAGCTGTTGGTCGTACAATACACCACCGTATTACCAATTGGGTAATGAGCAAAATTTCAAAAACTCTTTTTACGGTTGTATTTGTATGCGCCGCCTATATTATGACCGGGCAGTTTGTAGTAAATGCATTTGATATGATTCTGTTGTTGTTTATTGTTGATTTCGTTTCTTTGGCATTATCCACTGATACTGTAAGCTGGTCAAAAAAACCGGAAAGCTGGGATATAAAACCACTTGTAAAAAAAGGTTTTCTTTTAGGATTGTTAATGGTTGTTGAATCGTTGGTATGGTTGTTTATAGTTAAAAAATATTTTCGTCTTACCGATATTAATAAGTTGCATTCATTTGGATTTGCAATACTATTTTTTGCGGGCATTTTTAACATATTTATAGTGCGCACTAGCAAACGTTTTTACAACCAACCCATAGGAAAAGTATTATTGTGGGTCGTTATTGTGGATCTATTATTTGCAAGTATATTTTTATCTATCGGCTTAACTGGATTTGCAACTTTACCAATAATAATAACGGGCAGCACTTTATTATATTTTATGTTTTGCACCTTTTTTATTAATGACATGATAAAGGTTGCGGTTAAATAATAACGCATTTATCAAACATTATGTAATTGATAAACGTAACAGTTCTATTTTATAAAATTTATTATGTTTGTTTATGAAATTGAATAAAACTAAATATCTAAGCCTTATACTAATAGCGCTTTTCTTTGCTTCTACAAACGAATTGAGCGCTAAAGAAGCCGAGCAGAATTATAACATCGAAAATCATTCGTTTATTGAAACTGCAAATTATAGTCTAATCTCTTCAATTGATAAGCTGAAAGATAATTACAAAAAACATTTTCCGGCTTATCCATTCGTAATATCTCATAGCTTTTATTGTAACAACTACTTCGATTCATTAAATACCAGCCAGCTAAAGTTTTTACCGCAATTCTTTCGTAAAAATTTATACATATACATTTCCATACTCCGCATTTAGTAATCCTTTTTGTTCCGTTTTGTTTTATAGAAATCTTAGCGCGCTAACCGTTAAGAACATTATTTTTATATTAACAAAGAGATTTGACCGATGAAAATTATTAAAAATCCAAAGATTACCTTACCCCTATTTATTTTTATAATTCTTCTTGCAATAGCTGCCTGGTATTTCATTCAAAGCAAAAATGATAAACAAGACAAAGCCGGTGAAAATGACTCCCTCAAAACATCTTCACGCATTCAAGTTGAAAATGGAGTTACAACTATTGATTTAAGCCCTTCGGAACAAACTAACTCCGGGATAACAACTACAGAATTAATTCAAACATTACACCAAGCTCAATTGGCTGCGTATGGCTCCGTTGTTTCTATTCAGGATTTAGCGAAGGATGTTCAAAGCTTTGAGGCGGATAAAGCTCGGTTGGCAAAGTCAAAAGAAAATCTTTTAATCTCGCAGAAAAATTTTGAGCGTTTAAAAAGTCTTTATGAAAAAAATCTTGCGAGCGAACAGGACTATCAATCAGCGCAGGCTGCGTTTTTATCCGACAAAGCCGATATGAATTCCGTTCAAACAAATTTAAATAGTTTAAAGAGTACAATCGTTGAGCAATGGGGAAATGAAATTTCCAATTGGATATTCAGCGGTTCTTCTTCATTGCAGAATCTGCTTTACCTAAAAGAAGAATTGATTCAAATATCTCTTCCTCCCGATGAGATAGATATAAAAATTCCGAATAATATTTTTATTCAGCCTTCTTCCGGTACTAGCGGTAGAATTTCTTGCAGATTTGTTTCGGCAGGTCACCTTGCAAATTCACAGTTTCAAACAAAGACTCTTTATTATATCACTTCAGGCGCTTTATTAGGCGGCGGCATGAATGTAAAAGCATTTCTGCCTGTTGGGAAAAATTTAAACGGCGTAATTGTTCCTTCTGAATCAATCGTTTGGTATCAAGGCAAAGCTTGGATCTACGCAGAGCAGTTACCCAATAAATTTATCCGTGTTGAAGTTGATACTGATAATCCGGTTGACAATGGATTTTTTATTCCAGGTACTAAAGGTATAATAAATTCCGGCGTAACTGTCGTAAAAAACGGTGCGCAGCTTTTGTTGTCCGAAGAATTAGCACCAGCCCAGGGCAGCCAAAGCAGTAGAGGCGACAATGATTGAAGAACATGGTTTGCTAAATTCTGTTATCCGCTTCTCTCTTCGCTTCCGGGGAATCATTATTGCATTAAGCATTTTGTTTGTAGGTTATGGAATATACACATTGACGCAGGCGAAGTTCGGAGTCTTCCCTGAATTTGCACCGCCTCAAGCGGTAATTCAAACCGAAGCGCCGGGGCTTTCGCCGGAACAAGTTGAAGTGTTAGTTACGCAGCCGATTGAGAACGCTGTAAACGGTATTGTCGGCATCTCTTCTCTTCGGTCAAAATCAATTCAAGGTATTTCTGTTGTTACTGCTATTTTTAAAGAAGGAAGCAACATTTATATTGACCGTCAGTTCGTTACCGAGCGTCTTTCAACTTTAGCAGGTCAACTACCGGTCGGCGTTAAGCAGCCTGAGATGACTCCGCTTGTTCCATCCACCGGGCTTACTCTGGTAATAGGATTAACTTCACCTGAAAAAACGCCGATGCAATTAAGAACTTTTGCAGATTGGGTTTTAAGACGAAGGCTGCTTTCGGTAACCGGCGTTGCAAACGTTACTGTGTTTGGCGGCGATGTTAAACAATTCCAAATCCAAGTTCATCCCGATGAGTTAATTAAATATAATTTATCAATTGAAGAAGTTTTATCTGCTGCCAAACGCGCTACTGCTGTGGAAGGCTCCGGCTTCATCGAAAATAATAATCAGCGGATAGTACTTCAGACAGAAGGACAATCTTTAACTGTGGCAGATATTGCAAAGACAGTTATTATTCATAAAAATAATTTGAACATTACTCTTGCTGATGTAGCAGACGTTCTGATTGCACCGGAGCCCCCGATTGGCAGCGCAACTATTGAAGGTTCACCCGGCGTAATGATGATGATTTACGGGCAGTATGGAACCAACACTCTTGAAGTTACTAAAAATGTTGAAGCTGCGCTAAACGATATGCAGCCGGCATTCAATTCTGAAAATATTAATTTGATAAAATTATTTCGCCCTGCGGATTTTATCCATACCGCGCTTGGCAATATCGAAGGATCGCTGATACTCGGCGCTGTTTTAGTTGTATTAGTTTTACTTCTCTTCCTTTTTAATTTTAGAACAGCGGCAATTTCATGCACGGCAATTCCGCTTTCATTGTTAGCGGGAATCGTGGCTTTGCAATCTTTCGGATTAACATTAAATACAATGACACTCGGCGGTCTTGCTATTGCCATTGGGGAAGTGGTTGATGATGCTGTAATTGATGTTGAAAATATTTTAAGAAGATTAAAGGAAAACCGGGCTCAAGGAAACCACAAATCTATCTTTCGAGTAGTGCTTGAAGCTTCTCTTGAAGTGCGTACGGCGGTAATTTATGCAACCTTTGCGGTTGTGCTTGTCTTCATTCCCATTCTTACGCTTTCCGGTGTTGCAGGAAAGCTTTTTTCTCCGCTTGGAATTGCTTACATATTTTCTGTTCTTGCTTCGCTGCTTGTAGCGCTGACTGTAACTCCGGCGTTAAGCCTGGTTCTGCTTGGGAATCAAAAAATTGTTGAGCGGAAAGAATCCCCATTCGTACATTGGCTAAAAGAGAGATACAAAATTATTCTAAACAAAGTTGAAATAAATTCGGGGAAAGTAATTACTGCTGTTATAATTATTACTCTTGCCGGATTTACTGCTTTGCCCTTCTTTGGAGAAAGCTTTATACCTGCACTAAAGGAAGGACATTTTATTGCTCATGTTTCTGCAGCTCCCGGAACTTCTATAAATGAATCATTGGAGCTCAGTAAAAAAATATCAGCGGCTCTTATGAAGCTGCCGTTTATTCAAACAATTGGAGAACGTACAGGCCGAGCCGAGAAAGGCGATGATACGTGGGGAACAAATTACAGCGAGTTTGAAATTCAATTAAAGCCGCTAAACAGCGAACAGATGGTAAAGGCTCAAGATGAAATTAGGGAAACGCTCACTTCCTTTGTCGGCGTTAATATCGGCGTTAATACTTTCTTAACCGAACGGATGGAAGAAACGCTTTCCGGTTATACATCTTCCGTCGTCTTAAATATTTATGGTAATGATCTTAACTCTTTAGATAATCTTGCGCAGGAAACTTCGCATATACTTTCTAAAGTTCCGGGTGCTGTTGATGTGCAAATACAATCTCCTCCGGGAATGCCGCAGCTAACTATACATTTGCGAAAGGATGATTTGCAGCGCTGGGGCTTTGATGCTAAAGATGTTCTTGATGCGGTGCAGACTGCATATCAAGGAACAGATGTTGGGCAAGTTTACGATGGAAATCAAGTTTTTACCGTATCAACAATTTTAACTCCTAAGGATCGGAACTCTGTAAATAATGTTTCAAATCTTCTCTTGAAAAATTCTGACGGCGTTTATGTTAAGCTAAGCCAGCTCGCAGATGTATATGAAGCTTCGGGAAGATATATTATTCTTCATAACGGAGCCAGGCGTGTGCAGACTATTACATGCAATGTTAAAGGAACAGATGTCGTTTCATTTGTAAGAGAAGCAAAGGGAAAAATTGAATCGTCTATCAAATTTCCCGGAGGAACATATATTGAATTTGGAGGAACAGCCGCAGCTCAAGCGAATTCAAGAAGAGAGTTGTTTATCTATTCTGCAATTGCCGGCGCCGGAATTATTTTACTCCTTTTTATAGCGCTGAAGAATTTGAGAAATCTTTTTCTTGTCTTATCAAACTTACCTTTTGCATTTGTCGGAGGGATAATTTCTATACTTTTATCCGGCGGACAAATGAGCCTTGGCTCAATGGTGGGATTTATTACTTTGTTCGGAATAACAATGCGAAATTCGCTTATGTTGATTTCGCACTACGAACACTTAGTAAAATTTGAAGGCAGGGAATGGAATTTCGAAACAGCAATATTAGGCGCATCAGAAAGGCTTGTCCCGATTTTAATGACGGCTTTAGTAACAGGTTTGGGATTATTACCGTTAGCAATCGGCAGCGGTTCTGCCGGAAAAGAAATCGAAGGACCATTGGCAATTGTTATACTCGGCGGACTTGCAACATCAACGTTATTAAATCTTCTTGTGCTGCCAACTCTATCATTACGTTTCGGAAGATTTACTAAAAATAGTATTGATGAAGAAATACAATGAAGAAAATCAATGGTATGAACCTTGGGGCAAGTCCCGAACCCCGTTCCGCCGCAAGCAGCGGGGAATTATACCCTACCTTCTCGTCCGCCGAAGCGGAACGCGAAGGCGGATTAAAATTCGATTTCTTGCCAAATATTTTTTAGCATAATACAATCGGATTATATCCGTTAATTTATCCGCCAATTACAAATCCGCGGTTTACTGAGATTTGCGCGCCGATTGAAGGAAGAACGATAAATATGGCTTTGATATAAAATTTGTTACTTCCGGTTTACACGCTATGGCATAGACTCAAAGTATAAGCGGGCGGGTTCATAATCACGATTCCCCTTTTACTGATTGTTTGCCAACTATTCTGAAACTGATTGAGAAGGATTAGATAATCAATGACTATCATGGGTGGCGATTTGGATAAGAATCATGCTTGATGTTTTTGCCGCCTTAGGATTTTCAATAACGGAATAGATTAGTTTATCCTCCAATAGTTTTCATCCTATTTTTTTTACCTAGAATCAAAATCCTTTCTACAAAATTCCTTCAGAATCGATTTATAAGTTTAAGGCGAAGCTTCGGTGAATTTTTTATTCAATAGAAAGGAGGACTTATAATAAGATGAAATTTACAAGAATTAACCCGGCCGCAAGGCTGAAAAGGAAGTTGTCTATTTTGTCTTAATAATTTCTGTTTGAAAGGAGGTGAGAAAATGAAAAAAACACTGAGCATTGCGATTGTATTATTTGCGGCTGCTTTATTTGGATTTAACTCTAAAGCTCAGGCGCAATCAATAACCGATAATGATTTGTTAGAAGTTGCTTCCGGACTTAATGTTGATGTTCAACATAGCGATTTAGGACAAGCGGATGTTGAAACAGCAGCAGAGGTAAATGGAAAAACAACGATTGACAAGGTTAACTCTGCCGGTTTAACGAAATCTTCGGTAATGGGCATAACCACTGATGGACCCGAAGGAGTAGGAGAAGGTTTAGCTGAAGGGCCGGACCTCGACGGTCCCGGAGGTTCTACACATCAGTTTAACGGAGAAGAAACTGGCAATCATTGAAATAACTTATTAAGCGCTTAAGTAGTCATACCTTTTCATTGTCTTGTGCCGGGTTAAAGTTTAAGCAAAAAAGGATATCAAAAATGAAATTTATAACGCGAAATATGTTTTGGATTCTTCTCGCTACTTCTATGTTCGCCTACGGTCAAGATAACTATTATGGTTCTGATTCAAATAATATTTTCCAAAAACTAGGGTATCGAATATCTCTCTTAAATCTCAACAAGTACGATTCCAATATTCTAAAATTATCATCGAACACCTCAGATTTTTCTTCCGGTCTTTATCCTTCGGTTGCAATAACGTATCCTTTCTCAGTTAATACAAAATTAACCGCACAATATCTTTTTGGTTTAGAAAAATATGCGTCCACTTCCTTCTTAAATACTAATTTTAACCGGTTTGGAATTAAACTATCGAAATACTTTTCACCGAGTTTAAGCGGGCAAATTTCCGGTTATTATCTTAATTCCGCCCAGCCGGATATTCTTACTACAAGTTCATCAGTATATCGGTTTGCAACTTTTAATCAGTATTCAGCTTCATTTAAATTAAATTGGTTGAAAAACAGCCAAACTCTTTATTCGTTAGAATATTCCTTTATACGAAGGAACTATTCTCACCTGCTTACAATAACACTTGATAAGCAACGGGACAATTACAATTATATTGCTCTTAGCTGGCTGCATCAAATAAACCAGTCCGCAACAGCAAGTATTAAACTTGGATTTATCAATAGCAATTCGAATAATTTATTTTACAAGTTTAACAGACAGTTCCTCGCTGTTTCCTTGTCGTATAATCTTGGCGCTGGATTTAAAGTACAAGCGGAAGATATGATTAGTTCGTTACGATTTTCGAACAGAATGTTAACCAATGATCCTTTTATGACAAGGAGCGATGTAATTAATACTTTTATGATAGGAGTGAAAAAGACTTTCAATAAATACATCGCATTGAATGTTAGTTATTATTTGCAAAAGGATTTTTCTAACGAGCCGGTCAGACGGTTCATTTCTCATTCCATTAATCTTGGGATAGAATTTGTAATGGGAAAAGATTCCTATTATCCAGATCAATATTACTTGAGTGAGTTGGGATTAGGATTAGATAACAATTTTGGATTGAATAAAGAAAAGGCAACCGTCGAACAGTTAACCAATACTGGCTATCAATATCTACTCAAGGGCAATTACGACAAAGCTTTAGAATATAGCTTAAAAGCGCTTTCGTTAGATGATAATATTGAACAGGCGCACATAAATGCCGGTATAGCATATTATAAAAAAGATGAAAAGATGCTTGCGGCTGCTCATTGGAAAACGGCTTTGATTCTAAATCCTGGAAATAAAAAACTTAGTGAACTGATCCGGAAACTTGAAAATGAAATAAATACTTCAAAACAATGAACAAAATTTTTTCTTCAAACACAGAATTTCTTTAGAATCGATTTCTAAGTTTGACATGAATCTTAAAACAAAAGGAGTAGTCATAATGAAAAAATCAATTATGTTGTTAATCATTTTCACTTTAGCTGTTTCAATTTCAGCACAAAACAAAAAAGAAGTAAAAGTAACGGACAAAGCGAAAGCATGTTTTGCCAAACATTACCCTAACATTAAAGAAGTGAAATGGGGAATGGAAGGAAAGAATGAATACGAAGCCGAATTCAAACAGAATGGCGCGGCAATCTCTGTTGTAATTGATGCCGAAGGTAACCTGAAACAAACCGAAACCGATATTGCGAAATCTCAATTACCGAAGGGCGTTGAAGAATACGTTGCAAAACATCATAAAGGATGGAGTATAACCGAGGCAGCACAGATTCTTGATGCGAAAGGAAACATTACTTTCGAAGCTCAGATTTCAAAAGGCAAAATGAACAGAGATTTGATCTTCACTAAAGAGGGCAAACCGGTTGTAAAGAAAGAAACTAAAAATGAAAAAGATGAAAAAGCCGGAAAAGAAACTGACGAGAAGGATTAATACCCGCAGTTCATAAAAATCTGAAAAGGTAGTAGAGTAGGGACAGGGTCATTTCTGTCCCACTCTTCAATTTGTTAGAACGACTGCTTATTAATGTTATTATTATAGTAAAGAGATGAGCGTACAACCTATTACCGATCGCAGTAGAAAGCTGGAGTGGTCAAAACATACCCACAAGAGTCAACCGCCGATTGAACAGACCGACGCAAAATCGAGTACTCTTACATTTGTTCCCGATTTTGTTTCTCCGGTAGATCAAATACCAAAGGCTGACAATTCACTAAGAAAAATGCAAGTACAGGAAAAAAAGAGAAGGCCACTCTCCTACACTTCAGAAAATTGGATAGGGTAATCGAAAAGTATGTTTAAGTTTTCAATTACCGCTATTTTCAACCGAAGTAAGAATCCCGCTCGAAGGACGATAGAATCGTGTATTATTTTGTTAGAATGACTGCTAATAATGTATATTAAAAGATCTTAAAACAAAAGGAATATTCATAATGAAAAAATCAATTATGTTGTTAATCGTTTTCACTTTAGCAGTTTCAATTTTGGCTCAAACAAAAAAAGAAGTTAAAGTGACGGATAAAGCGAAGGCTTGTTTTGCTAAACATTACCCCAATGTTAAAGAAGTGAAATGGGGAAAAGAAGGCAAGTCAGAGTTTGAAGCCGAGTTTAAGCAGAACGGCGAAGTAATTTCTGTTGTAATTGATGCCGAAGGCAACTTGAAAGAAACAGAAACCGATATTGCAAAATCTGAACTGCCAAACGGTGTTGAAGAATATGTAGAAAAAAATTATCAAGGATGGAATATTACTGAAGCTGCAAAGATTGTTAACGCAAAAGGGGTAGTTACATTTGAAGCCCAGATCTCAAAAGGAAAATGGAACAAAGATTTAATCTTCACAAAAAACGGCAGTCCGGTAATGAAGAATACTGGAAAAGGGAAATGATTTAAACGTTGGAAATGAATTTTACAAAAGAGTAGTATCTCAAAATTTCGCTGAGGTTAAACGTAAGTTTGAATTAAGTTGCCTCCGCTTTTGGAAAAACCCGCTTTCAATTTCAGCTATGACAACTTAAACAATACATTCAATTGAGGAATATGAATCTTGGGAGAGAGAATTATTTTATTTATTTTTAATTAGACATTTGAGCGAACCGATCCGAAAATTTGGAAGGTTACATAAGAAGAATCATTAACGAAACCGGACTTGATCGTTACGACAAGTACCAACCAAAATGAAAAACAAACGAGCACTATCCTTCTGCGTTTCAAATCAAAGGACTAATACCGCCTTCCTAAAGTTTTGTTTTCATAAAATCCAACGTTTGTATCCACTGCTAAGTTTTAAGTTCGCATTAGACCTGAATGAATCAACAAAAAAAGATTTTGCCGCATGAAAAATCGGAGTTTTGATTTTGTAATTGTGGGTGCCGGATTATCGGGGCTGTACTCCGCATATTGTGCAGCAAAGTACGGAACAGTTGCATTGTTAAACAAAACTAAGATTGAGATCAGCAATTCTTACCTGGCACAAGGAGGAGTTGCCGCGGCAATCGGCGATGATGATTTGACAGCGCTTCACATAAATGATACGCTTGAAGCAGGAAGAGGTTTATGTAACCGTGATGCCGTTGAGATTTTGGTTAATGAAGGAAAAGAAATCGTTCAATCATTGATTAAAATGGGAATGCCGTTTGACTTTGTTGACGGAAAAATTTCTTTAGGTTTAGAAGGAGGGCATTCCAGAAGACGGGTGCTTCACGCCGGCGGTGATGCAACTGGAATGGAACTTGTTAAATTTATTCTTCCCTTGGTCACGAAGGAAAAAAATATTGAGGTTTTCGAAAACACGCTCGCTTACGAATTGATCTGCAAAGATGAAAGTTGTACCGGTATAAAGTGTTACAATCTTCAAGAACAAAAAATGTTTTCTGTTGCAGGCAAATGCACAATAATCGCTTCCGGAGGTGTTGCTGCTATTTATTCTCGAACGACAAACCCGTCGTCGTCTGTTGGTGAGGGAATCTCTTTAGCATTTAATGCTGGTGCCGAAATTGAAAGTATGGAGTTCATTCAATTTCATCCCACGGCGTTCTACTCCGAAAACGGAAAATCGTTTTTAATTTCCGAAGCGGTTAGAGGAGAAGGCGCATACCTTGTTAATCATGAGGGAAAACGATTTCTGGCTGATTGGAATTCCGGCGAACTTTCTCCGCGAGACGAAGTTTCCGAAGCGATATACCGCGAGCTGAGCAGCAGCGGCAAGAAAAATGTTTTTCTCAAACTCGACCATTTAAAATCATCATCGATCAAAAACAGATTCGGCACTATTTATAGAGAAGCATTGAAAAATAATATCGACATAACAAAAGATTTAGTACCGGTTGCGCCTGCTGCTCATTATATGATCGGTGGAATAAAAACAAACCTGGACGGAGAGACGAACATAAAACGTCTGTATGCGGTTGGAGAGGTTGCATCAACAGGTGTGCACGGTGCAAACCGTCTTGCAAGTAATTCTCTGCTGGAATGTCTTACGTTCGCTAAAAGAGCGGTTGAAGATGCGGCTCTAAAGTTCACTGATATCAAACATAGTTTTGATGACGTGCGCACATTTCATATTAACGAAAATCAGCGCGATAAACTAGACGTAATCGGAAAGAGAACCGGCGAGTTAATGTGGAATAATGTCGGAATAATTAGAAACAAATCATCTCTGGAAGAAGCACTGAAGGAACTTGCACGAATGAAAGAAGAGTTTAGCGGCAATGAAGAAGAATATTATGCCGGCAGAATAAAAAACGTAATTGAAATTGCCGGGATGATCACTCAATCTGCATTGTTGAGAGAAGAAAGCCGCGGATGCCACAAACGAACAGACTTTCCAACCGAAAATTTGGATTTCCGGAAGACTATTGTTTTGAAAAAGGGAAGTGAGCCAAGATTTCAAAAACTTAAACAAACTATAGATCAAAAATGAAACTGGATAAAAAAGAAATAGACAAAATAATTAGTTGTGCGCTAACGGAAGACGTTGGTTCAGGCGATGTAACCACAAATTTAATCGTGCCTAAAAACGAAAAATCACGCGCTTCTTTTTATGCCAAGGAAAACGGCGTTATCGCCGGGTTAACGGTAGCAAAATCCGTCTTCACTAAGCTGGATAAAAAAAGTGTTTGGAAAAGTTTTGTGAAAGAAGGCGATAGAGTGAATGCCGGGACAAGAATTGCCGAGGTGAGCGGCTCTTACCGCGCTTTACTTACCGGAGAACGTACGGCTTTAAATATGTTGCAGCGCCTATCGGGAATTGCTACTCAAACTTCGGAGTTTGTTAGACTTGCCGAAGGGACAAAAGTGCGTGTACTCGATACTCGTAAAACCGTTCCAGGTTTAAGAACGCTTGATAAATACGCCGTAAAAATCGGCGGAGGTGAAAATCACAGGTTCGGATTGTATGATATGGTATTGATCAAAGACAATCACATAAAAGCCGCGGGTGGTATTACCTCGGCTGTTGAACGAATTAGAAAGAATCTCAAAACCAAGATCAGGATTGAAGTGGAGACTTCTAACCTTGACGAAGTTTGTGAGGCGGTAAACTGTAATGTTGATATTATCATGCTGGATAACATGACGAATGATGCGATGAAAGAAGCGGTGAGAATTATTAACGGAAAAATAAAAGTCGAAGCTTCAGGAAACATTACCGTGAATAATTTCCGCCAAATTGCAGAAATCGGTGTCGATTACATTTCCATCGGCGCACTGACGCATTCCGTTAAGGCGTTAGATATAAATATGAAGATTGAAAATTTGAAAGAAAGATTATGAATAAAGTGATAGAAGAAATAAATCGATTAAGAAAAGAAAAAAATGCAGTAATACTCGCGCACAATTACCAGATTGGAGAGATACAAGATCTTGCCGATTATGTTGGTGATTCATTGGGTCTATCTCAAGAAGCGGCAGCTACGGAAGCGGAGTTGATAGTTTTTTGCGGCGTTCATTTCATGGCGGAAACGGCTTCTATAATTTCTCCAAATAAAAAAGTTCTCATTCCGGATTTACGTGCGGGATGTTCTCTTGCATCTACGATTAACGCCGAACAGTTGAGAGAATGGAAACAAAAACATCCCGGTGCGGTGGTAGTGTCCTATGTAAACACAACTGCAGAAGTAAAAGCTGAAAGCGACTATTGCATAACTTCGTCGAACGCAGTGAAGGTTGTTCAATCGATCCCGCCGGAAAAGAAAATATTATTCTTGCCGGATAGATTTCTCGGTGCCTACGTTGAAGTGAAAACCGGTCGGCAAATGGAAATATGGAATGGCGCTTGTCATGTTCACGAAAAAATTGGCGACGTTAATTTCTCAGACGCAAAAGCTGCTCATCCGAATGCGGAATTTTTGATCCATCCGGAATGCGGGTGCTCCTCTTCATGTATGCTGAAAGCTGAAGTTTATTTTGATTGTAAGAATGTCCGCATCTTTTCGACTGAAGGTATGATCGACTTCGTTAAGCAATCGCCGTCGAATGAATTTGTGATCGCTACCGAAACCGGAATCCTTCACCGCCTCAAAAAAGTCAAACCGGAAGCATCGTTTTTTCCGTTAAGTGAAAATGCGGTATGCGAATACATGAAAATGATAACGCTGGAAAATTTGCGCGATGCGCTTCTTTATGAACAGTACGAAGTAAAAGTGCCGGACGAAATAGCAGAACGCGCACGGATTCCAATTGAAAGAATGTTGAAAATTGTGTGACGGTTATTTCATACCGGGCTGTCCGTGTTTTTGAATTTTTCTCTTTGCAAATGTTTGGGTGATGATTTATATTTCTTACGAGTCCAAACGGCATTTGCTTCCCCCCCAAAGTAAATGTCTGACTCGAAGGAGCCGCTTAATTGCGGCTCTTTTTTTATTAAAATAAGTGTATATTGCTTTTAAAATATCCACATAAAAAAATAACCTCTGATTAGCAAAGGGAATTAACTTAAATCCAACTCTGAGCATTATTTACTTAGCGATTCGAAAATTGGATAAAAAATCGCTCGTTTCTATTCTCTTTTATCAATTTCAATCTCGAACTTCATTTGACTTCTTCAATCGAATCTGGGCGGGATAGTTCGATTAACTAATTTTTTTCTCAGAGTAATGATAAAATAATAAGGAGTTACAAATGAACATCTACGTAGGCAATTTATCGCCGCAAGTAAAGGAAGAAGATTTACAAAGTCTTTTTTCCGAATTTGGTCAAGTAAGCAGTGTCAAAATTATCAGCGATATGTTTTCCGGTGAATCCAGAGGATTTGCATTCGTTGAAATGAGAGACAAGGCTGCAGCTCAAAAAGCAATTGAAGCGTTGAACACAAAGGAAGTAAAAGGCAAAAAAATCACGGTCAATGAAGCGCGTCCCAAGGCAGATAACCGACGACGAGGCGGCGGAGGCGGTGGTGGAAATAGAGGTGGTGGAGGTGGCGGCGGACGACGCTGGTAATCTATTTTTTCGCTTCGATATTTTGTTCTAAGTAGAATAATTACTTTCTAATTTAGAATAGAAAACATTCGCGTAGTTTACAGTCCCGTCTTCGGCGGGACTTTTTTTGTTCAGTAAGATTTACTTTGAAGTAGGAAAGAGAATTACTTTGCTTCTTTCCCCGCATTAAATTAAAAATTTACTCAATCCGACTTTAAAAAGAAGCCCCAACTTAAAGTCTCGTTGGGGCTTTCTATGATCAACATGGTAAAGAGGGTGTGTGATAATTCATTTTTTTAGAAAAAATGTTTTGATTTCATTTTAAAAACGAAACCGAAATTTGCTTGACGCCCTATTTTCACACACCCTCTAAAGGTTGATGTTTATTCAAAAACCAAATTTCTAACCATCTTTTTGCTATCCCATGGTGCGGGATCGCCGCCTAAATACTTGTGAAACCATTCCAAATGCGCGTTATAATATAGAGGCATTGATTTGATATAGCTTGGCCAGTGTCCGTCGTTTTTGAAAATTATCAGGCGTGAATCAATTCCTTTGTTCTTCAGAACGGTAAAATATCGGATGCTTTGCGTGTACGGAATTCTATAATCTTTTTCACCGGTGATGATCAAAGTAGGCGTCGCAAAATTATTTGTGTACATGCTTGGCGACATTTTCTCGTAATCCTTGTTGCCGAGATCCCAATTTGCAAACCACAATTCCTCAGTGTCTTGCTTAAACTGGGTCAAATCAAAAATTCCCATCATGGATGCGAGACATTTGTACCTGTGAGTTTTTGCCTGAAGCAGATTCGTGAAGTATCCGCCGTACGACCACCCCATTGCGCCGACTCTGTTTTTGTCAACGTAAGGAAGAGTTTCCAGGTAGTCGGTTACTTTCATAACATCTTCGTAAACTTTTCCGTCCCAATCCTTGGAAATTTCTGCCGTAAATTCCTGTCCATGACCTGTTGAACCGTGAGGATTCGGAAATGCAACAACATAACCTGAGCCGGGATAAACCTGCCAGTCGCCTCTGAACGAATCCATCCATTGTCCTTGCGGTCCGCCGTGCACATTGATAACAAGCGGATATTTTTTGTCCGGATCAAAATTGTGCGGTTTAACAATGAACACCTGAATCGGAGTTCCGTCTGCACCTTTCACCCAAACTTGTTCCGCCGGTCTGATATCAACTTGATCTTCCAATTCTTTGTTGAAGGAAGTTATGTCGTGTTTTTCGGAATTCGCAAAATCGAATCGCGCGAGATCAGCCGGTTTATTAACGTAAGAGTATGTGTAAACTACAAAATCATTTTTAGGAGAAAGTGTGAAGCTGAAAACCGGAACGTTCTCGATAAGTTTTTTTATTTCAGGAGTATTGATATCGATCTTGAACAACGGCTGATAACCTTTTTCCGAACCGGTGAAATAAATTGAGCGCGAATCGCTTGACCATTCAAAATCATTAACCCAATTATCGAACGCCTCTGTCAAAGTTTTGCGTTCGCCGGTTTGTCTATTGTAAATTGCAAAACGGATTCTGTCGGATTCGTACGCCGGTATAGCTTGAGTGAGGTATGCAATATATTTCCCGTCGGGTGAATATTTTGGATTAAAGTCAGCCGCTTGATTTGATGCAGTAAGATTTTTTAATCCAGTACCGTCCATGTTAACCGTCCACACATCGGAATTGGTTGACGATTCCGGGCTGGCAACTCTTTTCGAATCGAATGTTATTTCTTTTGAGTCGGGCGAGAAAGAATAATCACTGCTTCCTCCGGCGGCAAAAGTCGGTGAATCGAAATAACCGGGTGTAACGTCTGTATATTTTTTATTCTGTAAATCGTAGATGAAAAGGTGAGTGTATTTTCCGTCCGCGTATTCCGTCCAATGTCTGATGAATAAGCTATCGGAAAGGTGCGCCTGGATTGGTCCGCTCTCCATCGCGTTATCGATTTTTTTGTTGCAGTTTTCATCTGCGCCGCATTCCGGAAAAACTTGCGCGCTGAATAAAAGGTATTTACCGTCAGGCGAAAGTTTCGGCGATGAAACGCCGATACCGGTATTTGTAATTTGAGTTGCTTCACCTCCATCGAGCGGTAAATAATATAATTGTTCCGAGCCGGAACGTGTTGAAACGAAATAAATTCCCTTGTCGTCGTTACTCCAGATTGGATTATAATCAGCAGCGGGATTGTTTGTGAGCTGCACAAGATCGGAACCGTCGGCGTTCATCAAATAAATATCCGTGCTCGATTTTGCTTTGTGAAGATTGTAGGTCGTAACCGTGAAAGCGATTTTAGTGCCGTCGTGCGATATTGTTTCTGACCCGACGGCTTTAACTTTGTAAAGATCTTCTATTGTAAAAGCGCGTTTCTGTGCGTTAAGTGTTAACACACCGAGCATAGCGAAAAGAGCGATAAACAAAATTACTTTCTGCTTCATTGGAATCACCTTTCATTTGATGAAAATTAGTTGCTCTAATTTATAGAAAATGAGTGTAAATATAGCGGCAGAATTTGCCGCCGTTTGCAAAGTCCGATGAAATTTCATGAACTTTTTTTAATCTGAAAACAATTTGTCAGTTCAAAATATTTTCGTAAAATTAAAACCAGAATAATGAATCCCTTGAGGTAAAAATAAGATGTAGAATTTAGAACCATAAAAATTTGTGAGTTTTATGCTATTCAAGAAAACTAATGCTCTCGAGCAAACCCAACCATCAAAAAATAAAAACAACAACGGCTTCTCACAGCAGCTGATCTCAATTTCAAGAAAAAATTCTTCTCAAATATTTGAGGAATTAAATACAACTCTTGCCGGTTTAACCGAACTTGAAGTTGAAGAGAGACTTGAAAAGTTCGGATCAAATGAAATTACGCACGAAGAAGAACACGGCTGGTGGTGGCGCTTCTTCATGGCGGCAAAAAATCCTTTAGTAGTTCTTCTCGTCGCTCTCGCCGCAATCGCTTTCATAACCGAAGATATCCGCTCCGGTATTGTAATGACAATGATGGTGGTGCTTGGCGTTACGTTGAGACTGATACAGGAAACGAAAGCCGATAATGCCGCAGCAAAACTGAAAGCGATGATAAGTGTAACTGCAACCGCGATGCGCGAAGGTAAAGCGCAGGAAATCTCCTTGAAAAATTTAGTGCCGGGAGACATAATAAAACTTTCTGCCGGTGATATGATTCCTGCTGATGTCCGTCTCTTGACTGCGAAAGATTTATTTATAATTCAGGCAAGTCTTACCGGCGAATCTATGCCAGTAGAAAAATTTGATTCTTGTGAAGTAAGAGAAAACATTTCTCCTATCGAGCTTTGCAATATTTGCTATTTGGGAACGAGTGTCGAGAGCGGCTCCGCAACTGCTGTGGTGGTTAACACCGGATCAAAAACTTATTTCGGCACGATGGCAAAAAGTATTGCGACTCAGCAGATTGAAACGAGTTTCGACAAAGGTGTTAATAGATTCACCTGGCTGATGATCCGTTTTATGATGGTAATGGTTCCGCTTGTATTTCTTATCAACGGATTAACAAAACACAATTGGGTTGAAGCGTTTTTCTTTTCGATGGCAATTGCTGTTGGATTGACTCCCGAAATGTTACCGATGATTGTTTCCGTTGGACTTTCCAAAGGCGCAATTCTGATGTCCCGCAAAAAAGTAATTGTTAAGCGGCTGAATGCGATTCAAAATTTTGGTGCGATGAACATTTTATGCACAGATAAAACCGGCACCATTACAATTGATCACGTAATACTTGAACACTACTGCGATGTAAAAGGGGAAGAAGACGATGGCGTTCTTAGCGACGCATACTTGATAAGCTATTTTCAGACGGGACTGAAAAACGTTCTCGACCGCGCGATACTTCAACATAACGAAGTGCGCAAACTTGTTGATTACGAACATCATCAGAAGATTGATGAAATACCTTTCGACTTTTCGCGAAGAATGATGTCCGTTCTTGTGAGCGAGCCTGACAGCACTGTGCGTTTGCTTACCAAAGGCGCTCCGGAAGAAATTTTCCGCCGTTGCAGCCATTTTGAAATTGACGGTGAAATTCTTCCGATGGATCCGATACTCATTCAAGATTTAAGAGAAGAGTATGAAAAACTTAGCGCCGACGGATTCAGAGTTATAGCACTTGCTTACAAAGATTTGGAACACAAACCGGCATATTCAAAAGCCGATGAGTGTGACTTGGTCTTGAAAGGTTACCTCGCATTTCTTGATCCGCCGAAAGAGAGTGCTGCGCCGGCTATTCTTGCGCTTCAAAAACACGGCGTTGATGTAAAAATTTTAACCGGCGATAATGATCTCGTTAGCAGAAAAGTTTGTCATGAAGTTGGTTTGCCCACCGATAAAATTATTCTTGGCGGAGACGTTGAAAAAATGACCGACGATGAACTGGCGCAAGCTGCCGCGACGACCACATTATTTGCACGGCTGCTTCCGATTCACAAGCAAAGAATAATTCAAGTGCTGCGCGCAAAAGGAAATGTTGTCGGATACATGGGCGACGGCATCAACGATGCGCCGGCATTGAGAGCCGCGGACGTAGGAATTTCAGTCGATACAGCGGTCGATATCGCTAAAGAATCTGCCGATGTAATTCTTCTCGAAAAAAGTTTGATGGTTCTTGAAGAAGGTGTTCTCGAAGGGAGAAAAGTTTTTGCGAACATTTTAAAATACATCCGCATGGGCGCCAGCTCTAATTTTGGAAATATGTTCAGCGTTCTTGGCGCGAGCGCATTTCTTCCGTTTGTTCCGATGGCGCCTATTCAAGTGCTTACAAACAATCTGCTCTACGATTTCTCGCAAGTTCCGATTCCGACCGATGATGTTGACCCCGAACAAATTTTGAGACCGCGCCCTTGGCTGATTGACGAAATCCGCCGGTTCATTCTTTTCATCGGTCCCATCAGTTCCATTTTTGATTACACGACTTATTTCATCATGCTGTATGTTTTTGGTTGTTGGGATCCGGCTAAAGCGTCGCTCTTTCAAACCGGATGGTTCGTGGAATCTCTCATGACGCAGACACTTATTATTCATATCATTCGAACAAATAAAATTCCGTTCATACAAAGCCGTCCGAGCTGGCCTTTGATAGCGACTACTGTAGTTATAATGTCGGTCGGAATGTATTTGCCGTTCTCTCCGTTTGCCGCCGCGCTTGGATTTGTAAGTCTGCCGCCGCTTTATTGGCCGCTGCTTTTGCTTACGCTGAGCTGTTATATCATTCTAACTCAGATCATCAAAGCATGGCTGCTGAGAAAAGCGTGGATATAAATTATCTTGACCCAGATGAAAATTTACAAACGTGTTTTAAATCCTGAACACATTACCGTATTCTCAACAACATTAATCAGCTGGGGAGTTCTTAAGAGAACCGGAAGAGTAAAATTGGCAAACTGAAAAAAAGATTTGAATCCTCTTACCCACTTATTCCATCAAATTCATTATAATTGAACAGCAAATAGAGAAAGAATTTTATGTACGCTTATCTTCAAATACTATTAGGAAGTTTTTTGCTGAGCATTGTTCACGCCTCGATACCAAGTCATTGGCTTCCGCTTGTTGCAATCAGCAAAGCCGAAAAATGGAATGATAAAGAAACCGCAACGGTTACCGCGATAACCGGCGCGTCGCATACGATCAGTACAATCATCATCGGAATAATCGTCGGGCTCGTGGGCTACAAACTTTCGGAGTCATATCATTTTATTACAAAATATGTCGCGCCAATAATTTTGATCGCGCTTGGTATTTTCTATTTCATTTTAGAATATAGACACAGTTTGATTAACGAGGAACATCATCATCATCACATCGATGTTGTAAACATTATTCAAAACCAGAGAAGCAAGCGTTCGATCATAGCAACTCTAAGTCTTGCAATGTTCTTTTCGCCTTGTCTCGAAATAGAAATTTACTATTTCACGGCAAGCGGATTGGGGTGGGGGGGGGATCGGGATAGTTTCAGTCGTTTATTTCTTTGTAACAGTGCTCGGAATGATTCTAATTGTTCGTTTTGCTTCCCAAGGAATTAAAAAACTCCGCTGGCATTTTCTGGAACATCACGACAAACTGATCAGCGGAATTGTGCTGATTCTGGTTGGCGTGCTCGCGTTTTTTGTAGATTATTGAATTATTCGTAGCACAGAGTCGTACTCTGTGCAGCGATATAGCACAGAATATGATTCTGTGCTACAAATATCCTTTACGTATGTACGTATATTGCCATTTTCTCCAATCATCAACTAAACCGGCATTAACAGGGTTCTCCAATACATAATTGATAATATTGAACAACTCTTTATCATCCCGAATCCATCTATCAAAACTCTCGTCTTGCCAAAATTTTCCAGTGCGTTTTAAAAACTCATTACTTCTTTTTGATGATACTCTTTTTATTGACTGCATTATTTTGCTGATCCCTCTATTGTTTTTCATTAATTCAAAAACAAGATGAACATGATTCGGCATGATGCAGTAGCAGATCACTTTGACGTCTCTATCGTCTTCATATTGAATTGTGCGGCGAACAATTTCGGCAACTTCAGGAATAGATAAATATTTATCGCCTTTGTATGCTTTATTCAACAGTTCATCGTACTTTTTAAAAATCTTTTTTTCTTTAATGCTAAGTTCGTCTATGGAGTTGTTAAATTCTTTGTGTATCCTTTCAAGAAATTCCAATGGCAGACTGTCGACTAAACGAAAAGTAATAAAGTATTTACCCTCGTTGTAGTAAAGATGAGGTAAATTTCTTCTATGAAAATGCTTTGTTTCCATAATTATTTATTCGTCTTTTCGCAGAATATGATTCTGCGATACATCGGAAACCACAGGCGAACAATTTATAGTAGCACAGAATATGATTCTGTGCTACGGGTTTAATTCTTTTAATATATTTTCTGCGCCGCCGAATTTATCCATAACCCATAACACGTAACGAATATCCACGCCGATTGAACGGCTGTACGATTCGTTCCACGCAAAATCATTTATTGTTGCTTCGTATGCCCGGTCGAAATTAACGCCGATCAAATTGCCGTAAGCATCCAAAACCGGACTGCCCGAGTTGCCGCCGGTTGTATCCATATTGTAAAGCATTGCAACCGGAAGTTTGCCGGTCTTCTTGCTTACATATTTTCCAAAATCCTTTTTAGAATACAGCGATTTCAATTTATCAGACACGGCAAAATCTTCGTTCTCGTTTGCCATTGTACTTTTTTCAATCACGCCATCGATTGAGGTAAAAGGTTCGTAATAAACTGCATCTGTCGGATTGTAACCGCGAATGTAACCGTAAGTTAAACGCAATGTGCTGTTTGCATCCGGAATAAAGTTAGTTTTCTTCCATAACATTTTTACATCAACAAGATCGCCGTAAAGCCTATTCAATCTCCCTTCGTTCTTTTGGCTTTCTTTTTCTATTGCTTGGCTTTGCAATCTGACTTTTTTGGTAAAATTGAAAAGTGGGTCGCGTATGGAATAAATTTCCTCCGGCTTTTTTTTAAGCAGCGAATCGAAGTAATCCTTATCCAAAATTTTCGAATTCATCATCCCGTTTGATATGAAATCATGAAATGTTTCCTCCTGGTTGTTTCCGTCGGACTGAAGGATGTCATCAACCGCAGCAATGCGGGAAGATTCCTTGAACTCAGTAGCATCGGTCAGCATTTTCATTAACATCGATTGCTCTAATTCCCGGTTATAACTTGCGCGTGTTCTTTCTATTGAAGCCAAAGTACCACTCAAATTTTTCTCCTGAAAACCGCTCCTTCTTTCTGCATCCGGTTTTTGGATTTCTTCAGTATAGTTGAGAACGAAATTTGCCAACATAACCGATGGAGAAAAATTATAGATTTGCCTCAGCCACAATTCAGCTTGCGCGTTTTCATCGATGTGATCGAACACAATGTGGATTTCTTCAAGAAGATTTCCGTACTTTTCCTTCAACTTCGGATCCGACATTATAAAACTTTGCATTTGTCTTTCTTCGTTTTCTTTCTGCGCTATCAGATTAATCTTCCTAAGTCCTTTCAATTTTCCTTGATAATTTTTCATCGTGTTGGCTAATCCTTTTATTCGGCTTGCAAACGCGAGATGAAGGGAATCATTATCGGCGCTTAAATCTTCCATCGTTTGAATAGCGTACTGGTACACGTTTGAAATGTAAGGAAGAAGATATTCCTGCTGGTACTTTAGATAAAATGATGGTCTGTGTCTGTAGGTTCTGCCGGGATAACCGAGCATAAAAACAAAATCACCCTCTTCAACTCCGTTTGGATTAATCTTCAGATATTTTTTTGGTTTGTACGAAACGTTGTCTTTCGAATAAGTCGCAGATTTTCCATCCGGCGCAACATACGCGCGCATGATCGAGAAATCTCCGGTATGACGAGGCCAAACCCAATTATCTGTTTCACCGCCGAAGTTTCCGATTGACAGCGGTGGGGCATAAACGAGCCGCACGTCGCGGATAATTCTGTATTTGAACAAAACATAAGTCTTGCCTGCAAACATTTCTGAAACATCTGCAACGGTGGATTCCGCTTCGTTAGTTGCGGCGTCGGTCAGCTCTTTTATTTTTTGCGCCATCAGTTTGGTACGTTCAACCGGATCGGTTACGTTCTTAACGGAACCAAGAATAATATCGGAAACATCTTGATACGATTCTGTGATTTTGCATGTGTAACCTTGAGCGGGAAATTCTTCCGCAAAATTTTTTGCGAGAAAACCGTTCTCTAGATAATTGTTTTCAACCGAACTTGCCTGCGTAATAGCGCCGAATGCACAGTGGTGATTGGTAATGATTAATCCGTTTGCGGATATAAATGAACCGGTGCATCCGCCAAGCTGAACGAGCGCATCAACCAAGCCCACGCCGTTGGGATTGTAAATTTCTTTCGGGTCGATCTTTAATCCGGCTTTTACGAGATCAACTTTGTCCAATTCGCTCAAAGGATACATTCCTTCTTCCGGCGAAGCGGGCTCGCCTCGATTTGATCCCGAAAGAATCGGGATCGAAGCGGGGATCATTCCGAAAAATAATGTCAACGTAAATACTGCGGCGAGCAACTTGATCGATTTAATAATGCGGGTTCTGTTCGTCATAACCACTCCGTATAAGGTTGATTCAAAAATAACATTAACGGAGCGAAATGTGAAATGAGGTTTACAGATTGAGCGAAAGGTTCACTTTAACTTATTTAAAATAATATCTGCAGCCAATAGCCAAGTCTAACTGTAAAGAGGTTTCGGGAAACAAATTAAAAACAGGAGCGATTTCGAAAAAGGTGTCGATCGGTAAAGAATTCGGCAACCACATTATTCCCGCCACGCCACGCGCGCCTAGTACGCTTCGGCTTTGGTTATTAAAGTGGATGCGGGCGCCGAAACCATAGTAGAAAGGAAGGTTCAATTCGGATTTAATAAGGTGCGGTAAGTGAAATAAATAGTCACCGTGCAGCGAGACGGCTGATTTATCATGCACAAACGAATAAGCAAAACCGAAATCGAGCGCATTGGAATCGTTCAACCAATATTTTCCGCTTATACCGGTCGGCTCGCCGATCATCACACCGAGACCAAAACCTTTTTCTTGTGAATAAGACTTTGCCGAGCAAAAAAGCAAAACCATTGAAACCAAAAGTATGACCTTTTTCATCTTTACAGCAAACTCCGAATATTTTGAAATCATAAATATATAAATCAAACCTTAAATTAAAGTCAATTAGTTCCCGGATTGAACTGAACGAATAAAAATATATGATTGATAATTGTTAAATTTACTTAACATTTTCGTGAGCGAGGAATTCATGACGGAATTAACGGGGGCAAACTCAATCCGCAATCTGGTGACTTCATATTCTTCGGCATTCGATTATAAGAAGAAAGAAACAGTAATCATTTTGGCTGCAGGGCACGGCAAACGGATTAAATCCAAGACATCAAAAATGCTGCACAAGATTTGGGAAGTTCCTACGGTTGAAAGAGTATATAATGCTTGCGCCAAAGGATTGAGTGATTCCAACATTGTAATTGTTGTCGGTATTAAAGCTGAAGATGTTATTAAATCTGTTGGAAAGAAAGATACCGTTACGTTCGCCTACCAAGAAGCTCAAAATGGAACCGGTCACGCAGTTCAAATTGCCCTTGAAAATATTTCGGACAAAAAATATAACGGTACCGTTTATGTCTTTCCGGGCGACATGGGGCTGATAGATGCCGCAACGGTTCAGTACTTCAAACAAGAGTTCGAAAAATCCAACGCCGATATGATGGTTCTAACCGGGATGTACGAAGGCGAAATCAGTGAGAACCATTACGGAAGGATTGTGAGAGTCCCGGCGAAAGATGCGAAGAGAGCCAAGTCAAAAGACAATGGAAAGGTAATTGAAATTCTTGAGTACAAAGACATTCTGAGTCTAGATTCTAAAAAGCCGTACAAGGTGAAGTATAAAAAGAAAGATTATAAATTCACTCGCGACGAATTGCTGCTCAACCGTGAATTTAATTCCGGTGTTTACGCTTTCAAGTTCAAGCCGCTGACCGAACTTATACAAAAAATTCAGAGCAACAATGTTCAGAATGAAATTTATTTGACCGACTTGATTAATCTTTTCAATCAAAACGGTTGCACTGTTGAAGCCGTCACACCAAAAGAGCAATATGTTTTGATGGGCTTCAACAACAAATCCGTTCTTAGAGAGATGGACGCCATTGCGCGTGAACTTGCTTACGAAAAACTGAAAGACATCATTATGATTGACGATCCTGATGATTTCTTTATTGAAGAAAGTGTGATGGATGAAATTATAGAAATGGATAAACATGGTGTGCCTCTTGATATTAATGTTGGGAAAGGTGTTTACATTGGGAAAGGTGTGCAGTTAAATCATAACCTGACATTAATGAAAAATGTTTTTTTGGAAGGAGACGTCCGCTTCGGAAAAAATGTTGTGGTAAAAGAGAACGCACAGATTTCATGCTTCTACGGTCAGAAAGTCGAGATCGGAGACAACGTGGAAATTTTTTGGGGAGATGTAATTAAAGGGAATGTACTTATTGGTGACAATTCGAAAATTGAATCCGGCGTTAAAATTACCGGGAGCGATCAATGCCCGACCACAATCGGTTCGAACGTTACAATAAAAGGATTGAGTTACATATTTGGTTCACAAATCGAGAACAACATTTTCATCGAGCACTCGGTTCTGATTAGAAAAAAGATTTCTAAACCGGTTGGCGAAAAATCCGATTTCTATAAAGTGCGATACTACTTACCTGAAGTTGAGGGTAAAGAAGGAATTCACGAGTTATAAAACAAAAAAGGCAGCCGTACAAAAGCTGCCTTCATAAAAAGAAGTTCTAAAAAAATTATTTCTTCGCAACTAACTTGTTAACGTGCTTTGTAAGAGCAGATTTATTTCTAGCAGCTTTGTTCTTGTGAATTCTTCCTTTGGCTGCGGTTTTGTCAAGGAATGCAACTGCTTCTTTCAAATATACCTGAGCTTTTTCAGCGTCTTCCGTGCTTTGAACTTTCTTAACGAGCGTTTTAACTTTTGATAATGCAGTTTTATTTCTTTCCTGTCTTCTCTTGGTCGATCTTACTCTTTTCTGTGCTGATTTGTGGTGCGCCATTAATGAAACCTTATTTTGTTTAAAATTGTGGACAAATATAGTATTAAACGGTATTCGAATCAAACTTAAAGGTGGCGGCGAAAAAAATCCAGCAACTTTTTTATCTACCGGTTCGTTGTTATCTTTGCGCCACTTTGAAATTAAGTTTTATGATGAAAATAAACGAAATATATCGATCCATACAAGGTGAGAGCTCAAAAGCCGGGCTGCCGTGTGTTTTTGTGCGGTTGACTTACTGCAATTTGCGCTGTTCATACTGCGATACGGAATACGCATTCTACGACGGCAAGGATATGTCGATCGAGGAAATTATTTCGGAAGTAAAAAAATACGACTGCAAATTGGTCGAGATTACCGGCGGAGAACCGCTGTTCCAGGATGAATCGAACGAGCTGATGAAACGATTATGCGATGAAGGTTTTGATGTGATGCTTGAAACCGGCGGCAGTCTGCCTATCAAGAATATTGA
The DNA here is from genome assembly GCA_023381535.1 of Bacteroidota bacterium. Next base: position 19,147 of record JAMCSN010000180.1, on the reverse strand, counting down.
TAAACGTGTAATGATTATTCTCGATTTGAAATGTCCATCCAGCAAAATGATAAAAAAAAATCTTTACGAAAATTTAGACGTTATCAAACCGGCGGACGAGATCAAATTTGTAATCGGGACACGCGAAGACTACGATTGGACAAAAGACATTCTAAAAAAATATGAGTTAGAGAAAGAATGTAACATTCTTTTCTCGGTTGCCTTTGGAGCGCTTGAACCGGCGAAACTTGTAGAATGGATGTTGGAAGACAATTTGAAAGTTAGATTTCAATTGCAGATGCATAAATTTATTTGGGAACCAACCGCAAAAGGTGTTTAATGAAGATCGCAAAAGAATTTACCTGGGAGATGGGGCACCGTTTAACTTTTCACAAGGGGAAATGTAAAAACCTTCACGGGCATTCATACAAATGTATGGTAGAATTAACGGGAGAAGCTGACCAAAACGGAATGGTTCTGGACTACTACGACGTAAAAAAGATTATTGAACCTTTGATAGAGGAGATGGATCATTCGTTCATGGTTTTCAGCAGCGATAAAGAGTTGATACAAGCTTTGCAAAAATTGAGATCACATTACGTTATTGTAGACTTTGAGACCACAGCCGAAAATATTTGTAATTATCTTCTTGACAAAATCAAATCGGCAAAACTCCCGGAGAATGTTAGCACCTTGAAAGTAAAAGTTTTTGAAACCGAGAACACATACGCTGAAGAAGAAACAGAAATTTGATTACAGCAAATCTAAACCTAATCGGTTTGCAAAAACTGAAAAACAAGTTGTGGTTCAAATTGACGAAGATGTTGCGAAAGTATTTTCTTCATCAGAAGATGTTAACAATGCGCTTCGAACGCTTATCCGTATTTACCCTAAAAGAAAAAGAAAATCGAAAATCAATTCCTAAACTTCTCTACTTTTTCCAAAATCTTCGGTAATATCTCTCGGAAACCTCGAAGGTCGCAAAAAAGACCTTCGAGGTTAGGTATTAATTTTTTTAATCTCTTCCACAATCTTCGGTAAAATTTCTCCCGCTTTTCCGAACAAAGAATAATCAGCATACCTCGATAATTCTGTCGGTTCAATATTCACTTCGACAAGATATGAACCGGCCCGTTTTGCCGCTAGTGGAATATGTGCCGCCGGATAGACAACTGCAGACGTTCCCACAACAAAACAGATGTCGCTCCATTCAGCCGCTTCTTCACCGCCGGAGAATTGGTCTTGCGGCAGAGTCTCGCCGAACCAAACAACATCGGGACGAACAAGCCCGCCGCAGTTTTTGCATTTAGGCACGCTGTGCGTCAACTCAATTTCGGGTGAGTTATAAAAAGTATGGCACTCAACGCAATAATTTCTTTCGATGTTTCCGTGTAACTCAAAAATTTTTTTTGATCCGGCACGACGGTGAAGGTTATCTATGTTTTGCGTTACCACGGTTACATCAAAATATTTTTCGAGTTCAGCTATTGCAATGTGTCCGGCGTTTGGTTGTGCTTTGTGCGCAATGTCTCTTCTATGCTGATACCATTCCCAAACCAGATCGGGGTTGCGCATGAATGCGTCAAAGTTCGCAAGCTCTTCCGGCTTCATCTTGTTCCATATTCCGTCTTTGCCGCGGAAGGTTGATATGCCGCTCTCTGCGGAAATCCCGGCTCCGGTAAAGAAAACTATTTTCTTTGCCTCTTTCAGTTTATCTACAAATTCTTGTTTGAGCTGCATTTGATTCGTAGTAAGACAGATTCATAATCTGTCTAAATAAAAAAAACGCAGCGCAGAATATGATTCTGCGCCACGATGATCACTATTCGTTTTTAATATCGTTCAGCATTTTCTTTGCTTCGGCAAGACGGTTTACATCATCTTGATGCTGGAATTGACAAGTTAGAGCTTTGTTCAGCATCTCGCGTGCGGTTTTGTAATCGTCCTCACGAATTAATGAATGCGCATAATCAACATAGAACATCATATAACCGGGATAAATTTCGATTGCTTTCTTGTATTCTTGAATAGCAATTTCATTATCCGCCCAGCCTAATCCGAGAATTGAGCGCGCCGGTTTCCATTTCTCACTTGTCTTGGCATGTGTTCTTGCTAGAACATAATGAGCAACGCCTTGAATAAAATTTCCGCCGTTGCCGAGCTGAATCGCTTTTTCTACATCAGCTCGAACGCTGTTTACTACTCCAGCTACGGAAAAGACACCTTTGAAGAGAGCAATCTTTCCATTTGCAATTGCGCGCCTCAAGAAGCCTACGGATTGATCTGGTTTTATTTTAACTGCTTTGTCCGCGTACTCAAGCGCTTTTTGATATGTCGCGAGCTGAGCATCTTCTTCAGCACTTGTGCCTTTCGGCATTTTGTCGGCTATGTCAACATACGTGCGTGAAATACGCCAGAGAACTTCAAAATTATTTGGATCTATCTTTTCCGCTTTCTTCAGAACTTCAAGAGCTTTCTCATTATTGAATTGTTTGTAGTAATCTTCAACTTCGTTGATCATCTGATCAATTGATTGCGCAAATATTTTTACTGATGCAAATGACAAAGCGAGGAATAGAATCAGTACTATGCCGTTTTGTTTTTTCATGTTACCGTTCCTCAGTTAATTTTTAAGTAGTTGTTTTTTTTGATTCTTCGTTCGATATATATAATGCGGTATTAGCGAGAGGTAAAAATCTTGTCCAGCTGCCGCCTTTATTTTTGTCTGCTTCTATCGCATATCTGTACGCATTTGTCTTTGCGCTAAGTTCATCGGCTTGATATAACACAATTGCTTCCAATGTTTTCGGTTCTACCGGTGATGCAAATTCCAATTTGCCTTGGTGACTTAAGATGAGGTGAACGAGTTGATTTTTCAAACTGTCCGGAAAGTCCGGGATTGTTGATGCCGTTTTTTCTACTTCAAGAGCGCCTATCATGATGTGTCCGATAAGTCTCCCTTTGTCGGAATAATCAAAAACAGAATCATACATAAGCTCTTCCGTTTTTCCGAAATCATGTAGCAGGGCGCCGCTGACCAAAAGATCACGATTAATTTCCGGATGGAACGTGCACATCAAATCGCAGATCTTAACAATCTCCAATGTGTGTTCAAGCAATCCGTGAACATAAGCGTGATGCCACGCTTTACCCGCTGGCGTGCGGCAAAATTTTTCCAGATTTTCACCGCTCAAGATTGACTTGATAAGTTTGTTTAGGTACATGTTCGTTATCGAATCGACAACCTGGTTTAATTCATTGACCATAACATCAAGCGGCCGTTTAGACCTTGGCAAAAAATCATCCGGATGAACATCGTCGTTATCTTTTGCGGCACGGATTTTATCAATCTTAATTTGCGGTGCGCCGTTAAACTCTTCTATCTTTCCTGCAATTTTTACAATTGTTCCATCTCTAATGGTATCCTTAATATTATCAATGCGATCCCAAACTTTTGCGGGCAAAATTGCAGATTTATCTCTAAGCTCAAGATTCAAATAACTTGAACCGGTCTTGGAAGTTTTTATTTCGAACTTACTGACGATAAGGAAAAGTGTGATTTCATCACCGATAGAAAGATCAATCAATTCTTTTTGTTTGAGCATATATTAATTGTGGGATACTTAATTCTGTTTCAATTTAATAAAAATAATGTGACGGGAAAAGATTAGTTTTCTAAAATTTGTACGATGTTTTCTTCAGTCAAACGAACCATCACAGTCTGGCGGAGTAATTCTATTGAGACGCAAAACCATTTTTCTTCCTGACGTTTACACACAACACCAACGACATCATTAAATGGTCCGTCAATAATTCTGACTTTTGTTCCAAGTTCAATTTGATGGCTTACAAAAACTTCGGGAGATTTTTCGAGCAGCTTTTTCACGTTTTCGATTTCCCAATCCGGAATGCACGACGGCTTGCCGTTAAAACCCACTATTCTTACAACCGAGGATTGCTGAATCGCCCGCCATTTTTCTTTTTCCGTTGTATGAATGAAAACGTATCCTCTAAAAAGCGGCACTTGAATTTTTTTCTTTCTATCGCTCCATTGTCTGACGTGAGTAATTGTCGGAAGGTAGTATTCAATCTCTTTGCCTTCTAGCTGCAAAGACGCCTTGAATTCCTGCTGAGGTTTGGTGTACAGGGCGAACCATTTTCTAATATCCGACGCGGCTGGCATCGTCATTTAACTGCTCCTTTCAAGAACAAGTTGATTGAATGATTAGTACAGACACTCGCGAACAACCTTGGCAAGTTGTTCCTGATCAACGGGTTTCAACACAATTTTATCTATACCAAGTTTCAAATACTTTTTAGTTATTTCTTCGCTGAGCTTTGTGGAAATTACAACAATCGGAATCGAACGATTCGATTCTTTTTTGTGTATCGCTTCAACCAGCTGAATACCGTTCATTAGCGGCATGTCGTGATCTGTTATTATAATTGTCGGCAGAAGATCGCGGTACATGTTAATTGCTTCGTAACCGTTGGCGGCAAATTTCAGATCAAAGTTCGGAAGTGCGGTTTCAATTATTTTTTTATAAGAGTTGCGGACTTCCTCATCATCTTCGACGAGAAGAATTAGATTCTTTGCCTCCGGAACGGTGAAATGGAATTCACTCCCTTCGCCGATCTGCGAATAAAACCAAACTTGTCCGCCGTGCTTATCTATGATTTCTTTGACTAATGTGAGTCCTAGACCGCTTCCTTTTTCTCCGCCCGTTCCGACCAGCGAAAATTTTTGATCGATTCGAAAAAGTTTTGATTGGTTCTCTTCCGAAATGCCGAGACCTTCGTCGCGAACAACTATCTCGATCATTCCTTCCTTAAATCTGCTGGAAGATATGTGAACGTCTTTTCCTTCCGGCGTAAATTTAATAGCGTTAGTGGTAAAATTGATAATTGCCTGACCGAACAATCTTTCATCTGCATTGATGTGAAGATCCGAAGGGACATCCAATTTGATATCAATATTTTTTCGCATCGCATCGCCTGTGAGCGGTGTTATTGCGGTTGAGATTGCTTGCTTTACATTGAGACGTACCGGTTCGACTTTGATTCTGCCTGTTTGCAGACGCGACCAATCCAAAAGGCAATTGATAAGATTCAGTTGAGACTTTGATGCATCGTAAATGTAATGCAGGTATTCGTTCTTTTCTTCTTCGGAAACCTCGGCTTCATTTAAAAGTATCTCCGAAAATCCTAGCAAGGTTGTAAATGGAGCGCGGAGATCGTGAGAAATTATCGAAATGAATTTATCTTTTGAAGCGTTGAGCTCTTTCAATGTATCAACCGATTTTTGAAGTTCGGCTTCTTTATTCTTAAGCAAGGTGATATCGATAACCGTGCTTTTTTGCTCCGCAATTTTACCGGTCGTAAATTCTCTTCTCACAAAAATAGTTTCATCAAGCCAAACAATCCTTCCATCCTTTGCAATTACGCGGTATGTTAGTTCAGACCCGTTTCGAGCAGAATCATTTTCTAATTCGGTCAAAGCTTTCTTAATGGTCGGCAAATCTTCGTCTAATACAAGCGAGTAAAGATGTTCAGGCAGAGCGTCTATTTCAGAGGGAGAGTAGCCGGTAATTTTCTCGATGGAGTCCGAAATGAAAAAATCATTTTGTCCGTCAAAACTTTCGGCAATGAAAAAAACATCCGTCATCCCTTCGGGAAAATTGTTTAAACCGGAGTAATCGACATCGTTTTTTTTCATTGCGTCTTCGTTTTATGAGTAACTAATTAAATATAAGAAATTACCGCAAATACTTCACCGCCCGTTCAATTCTTGGCGCGGAGGTTATGACTCTTCTTTTGGAAACTTAGTTGGAATACCAAGCTCATCCATTTTTCGGTAAAGCGACGATAGCCCGATCTCCAATGCCTTGGCGACTTCTTCTTTGTTGTATTCGTACTTTTTTATTGTCTTTAATATGTGCTCGTGCTCAAAATTTCTTAATGCGTCTTTCAATGAATCGGGATAACTGCCGGGTTGGTCGCTGCCGCGGACATATTCGGCAAGGTCGTTGATGGTAAGATAATCTCCGGCGGCAAAAATAACTGCGCGTTCGATAACGTTTTCCAATTCTCTTACACCGCCGCGCCAATCATGCGAAATCAAAACCTTCATTGTTTCGTTTGTAACGCCGAGAATTTTTTTACCCATTTCACCGCAGTACATTTCTAAAAAGTGCGAGATAAGCAAGGGAATATCTTCCTTGCGTTCGTTCAGCGAGGGGAGCTTTAGTTCCACAACGTTCAATCTGTAGAAAAGGTCTTCTCTAAATTCTCCGGATTTTGTCTTTTCAAACAAATTTTGATTTGTAGCGGCAATTATTCTTACGTTGGTGCTCACTGGTTTTACTCCGCCGACCGGAATAAATTCTTTGTCTTCAATTGCGCGCAAAAGTTTTACCTGTAAATTTAACGGCAGCTCGCCTATCTCATCCAAGAAAAGTGTTCCGCCGTCGGCTACTTTGAAGAGTCCCTGCTTATCTTCAGTTGCACCGGTGAACGATCCTTTTTTATGTCCGAACAATTCGCTTTCGATTAAGTTTTCGGAAATTGCGCCGCAATTGATCGGAAGAAAAATATTATCTTTTCTGCGGCTGTTGAAATGAATTGCTTTGGCGACGAGCTCTTTTCCCGTTCCGCTTTTTCCGTAAATTAAAACATTGCTGTTTGTCGGCGCCACCTGTTGAATTATTCGGAAAACTTTTTTCATCGGTTCACTTTTGCCGATAAGATTTGTGAACCCCGTATCGGAAGAAATTCTTTGCCGTAACGTTTTATTTTCGAGCGCCATCTTTTTGTAATTGACTAGTCTTTTTATGCGTATGATCAAGTCGTCGAACTCTACCGGTTTTATTAAGTAATCAAACGCGCCCTGCCGGAGTGCATCGATAGCGGTTTTAACGGAAGCGTATGCCGTCATGATAATAAAAAATGTTTCGGGGGAAATCTTGGATGCAGATTCCAAGAGCTGCATACCATCCAGCTTCGGCATTTTAATATCTGTAACAACAATATCAAAATTAATTTCTTGAATCTTTTGAAGCGCTTCCTCGCCGTCGGCGGCAACTTCGGTAGAAAATCCTTCTTCATCCAAGACCATCTTAAGCGAATCGCGGATTGGTTTTTCATCATCGACAATCAAAATTTTTGCAGACATTTTTTCTCCGTCTAATTTTGCGCAATAGGAAGAATTATTGTGAAAGTGCTTCCCTCATTGATTTTACTTTTAACTCTAATTTCACCGTGAAACCGATGAACGATTCCGTAACTGACCGATAGCCCCAGTCCGGTTCCTTTGCCAACTTCTTTCGTCGTAAAGAACGGATCGAAGATTTTTTCAATTGTTACATCATCCATACCGCAGCCGTTATCGGTAATTGTAACCGAAACGTTTCTATTGTCAAAGTCCGACTTCATTGTAATTGTTCCGTTGCCTTCAATTGCATCAAGTGCGTTGATAAGAATGTTCACAAAAACTTGGAGAAGCTGATCGGCGGCAACATTTACGCGTGGCAGACCGGTTTTAAGATCGGTTTCAAAATTTACGTGACGCACACGCTTATCGTACTTTACAATTCCAAGTGCAGTTTTGATTATGTCGCTGATGTCCTGAGATTCGGTTTCATAACTTGGCGGTCGGGAAAAATCCACAAGCTCGCGTACAATCTTTGTTATCCTATCAATATTTTCTTTGATGTTAACCAACTGCTCATTCATGAACTGATCTTGACTCCTTCTCTGAAGAATTTGAACCAGCGAGGAAATTGAAGTCAATGGATTCCCGATTTCATGCGCAACACCGGCGGCAATCTGTCCAATGACGGCAAGCTTTTCAGATTGATCGATCTGCGCCTGAAGACGTTTGTATTCCGAGTAATCGTTAATAATAATCGATCTGCCCGCATACTTGCCGAGCTTGTCTTGAAGACTTGTTACGGTTAAACGAACGCTGATAATTTCGCCGTCTTTTCTTTTTCGTTCCGTATCAAGAATCATCGAACGTCCGTCCGCTCGCGATTCACTTTGTATCTTGGACAGCTGACTTGCGTATTGATCACCTTTAGGCAGCAACAACGATGAAGATTTCCCGAGCACTTCATTTTCAGTGTAACCGAAAATTTGTTCCGCACCTTTGTTCCATGCAATGAACTTTTCATCGTTATCGACCATCATGATTGCCGAATCCGAAGTGTGGAGAATGTTTTTCAAATATTGCAGATTGATTTCTAACTTCGATGAAAGACGATCGCGGTCGCGCATCAACTCCTTCATTTTCGTCTCTCGATGAAGCATTCCGTAACGCGCGAATAACTGCTCAATCAAATCGTCCGCGTAACCAAGCAAAATAATTGAGTCGGCGCCGTTAACACGTTCACGCTCGATTAATTCAATAAGAGCAAATCTGCCTTGACTGAAAATCTGGCTGACTTCGAGCAGATTTAAATTGGCTTTCGAAAAGAGCGTGTAGATATCTATAAGGTATTGATCGGCTTGTTGGTAGTCGTTGTTTTCCGTTACATCTATGAAAGCGGTGATGCTGTTTTCCGCGAAGGTTTTGATTTGAGAGTTTAAAAGTTTGTCCTTAAGAATGGGTGATAGTTTTACCGCCCAACTTTCCAGCAGCGCATTAAAATTTTTCTTTATTAATTCTGTCAATAAATTTTTCATAAGTCAGTTCAATCAAGTGTCGGATAGACGCCGGGTTGGATGTCCTCTCTTATATGCTCTGAAAAAATAAAGAAACCGGTTCTCTTTTGAAAGCCGGCTTGATCTGTTTGTATCGAATCACTGGACAAAAAGTAAACGGAACATGACGGAGCCAGCTTATGTATAAAGAAAAGTTTAGCTATCTTTGAATAAACAAGCGCGGGGAGTTAAAATGAAAAAGATATTTTTGTTATCTGTGATGTTGGTATTCGTTTCGTCTCTTGATTTTGCGGGCGACGAAACAGTGATCAAACCCGGTCTTAACAGCGTGAAAGTTTTTTTGCACGGCGCCGAGTTAAGTTATTCTGCAAAAGTAAAACTTAACAAAGGATTGAACGACGTTATCTTTACCGGCTTGGCGTCTGGAATCGATCAAAACAGCATTAGCGTTTCAGCAAAGGGCGATGCCGTTATTATGTCGGTGGGACAACAATTCAACTTTTTGCGATCTCAGGAAAAAACTCCCCAGATAAAACTGCTTGAGGATTCTCTGCAAGCGTTGAACAAATCGCTTGCGATGAATCAAAGTGAAAACAGCGTGCTGAACGCCGAAGTTGATTTATTGATGGCGAACAAGAGCATCGGCAACGAAAAAATCGGCGTATCGATTTCCGAACTGCAGAAGATGGCGGAATTTTTCAGAAAACGTCTTACCGAAATAAAAAGCAAAATGTACGATCTTTCATTCGCCGCGAAGAAGATTCAAAAAAATATTGACAGGATTCAAAATCAGTTGAATGAACTCAACAACCAAATCAACAAACCGACCAATGAAATTATTGTGTCTATCTCAACCAAGTCGGCCGCGAGTTATGAAATCGATTTTTCATATTTGATGCGCGACGCCGGTTGGGTCCCGGCTTATGATATCCGCGTGGATAAGTTGAACTCGCCTGCTCAGTTGAATTACAAAGCAAACGTTTGGCAAAACGGCGGATTCGATTGGAATGATGTTGAAATAATTCTTTCAACAAGAAATCCGATTGCAAATAATAACAAGCCGGAACTTTATCCTTGGTTCATAGATTTTGCACGACCGATGCTGTACCGTGAAATGAAAGGTGCGGCGAACAAATCTCTTGATGCGGCAAACGTGCAGGTAATGGCTGCCCAAGCAGCCGGCGCTTCCGAAACCATGGCGGATTATTTTGAAATGAACGACAGACAGCTTTCCGTCGAGTTCACTCCGCAAATTAAATACTCGATTGCATCGGATAACAAACCTCACTCTGTTGCGCTGCAAGATTTTACTGTACCGGCAAGGTATGAATATTATGCGGCACCTAAGCTAGATAACAATGCATTTCTGATTGCTTATTTAACAGAGTGGAGCAATTACAATCTGCTGCCCGGTAAGGCAAATATTTATTTTGAAAATTCTTATGTCGGTCAATCGAATATTAATCCGGGCACAACGAAAGACACTTTGGTTCTTTCTTTGGGAAGGGATCAGAATATTTCCGTATCGCGCGAAGTGCTGAAAGATTTTTCCGAAGATAAATTCTTGAGCAGCAATGTGGAGCGCACGTTTGCGTTTGAAATTAAAGTAAAGAACAACAAAAAAACCGCCGCAAAAATTTTGGTTGAAGATCAAATACCGATTTCCAAGAATGAAGACATAACCGTAAAACTTATCGAATCATCCGGCGCCGTTTACGATTCGGATAGTGGCAAACTGAAATGGTTGGTTGACGTTGACGGGGGAAAATCAGTTTCGAAGAAATTGGTTTACTCTGTAAAGTATCCAAAGGATAAGGTTATACCAGGATTGTAAATTGTTTGTGTCGGGGTTCAACAAGTTGAACTGCGAAGAATGTCCTGTGTAAGGGCTCAATATATTGAGCCCTTACTATTATTCCGATGACAATTTCTTAAAGGGTCTGAAAGCAAAAACAAATTGTTTGAAATAATTTTCTGGGGAAAAAGTTTTTAATCCGTATTCCTCTGCGTTGCCGACCGGCAAAAATCCGGTTGAGAAAAGCCAATCCCAAATTGCAAGTTTAGTCGCAAAATTTCTGTTTCGTCCTTTTCCTGTTGTATGATGCCATCGGTGCATCTCCGGTCCATTAATAAATTTTTGAATGACCCCGCTGCGAATGTTCAGATTGGAATGAATATACATTCCCCACACAGCGCTGATCACACCTTTGTATGCAATAACTTCCGGCGGTGAACCTAGTAGAACAATCGGAAGAAACTCTATCGTCTGGTTAATCAATATTTCAAATGCGTGTGAACGCGAGCCGGAGAGCCAGTCAACTTTTCTTGGTGAATGGTGTGCTTCGTGAATTCGCCACAAAAATTTATTGTTGTGCTGCCATCGGTGCATCCAGTAAATATAAAAATCATGAGTGATGGTGAAGAAAACAAGTTGAATCCAGATTGGAACGTTCGAAAAGGTTTTTAACCGTGAGAGCCCGGTCGAATTATCAATTGCACCAATGATGAAAGTGAAAATTATTATTCCGAGGATGTAGCTTTGAGCTATTGTATAGAGGGCAAGATCATTGAAGAATCCTTCGCGCAGAATTCTTTGTCCTTTGTTGTACGGAAAAATCCTTTCAAGAACTACGAAAAGAACCGCCGCTCCAATGATTAAAAAGTAACTCAGAGTTTCATACGGCGGCAGATTCCCAAAATAATTTTCTATCGATGTGAAATATTTGCCAACGTCATCAACCCGAAAACTGGTTTCAAACATGGATGTTATTTTTAACACGTCTCAGTTTTTTAATGTTTCCGTATTCGCTTTCGTAAACTTTTTTGATTCCGTCGCCCAAAGCTTTTTCAATATCGCGAATGTCTTTGACCAATCTATTCAATCCTACAAGTTCAATAGACGCAGCTTGATCTGTGCCCCACATGGCGCGGTCGAGCGTGATGTGTCTTTCAACAAATGTAGCACCGAGAGCAACAGCAGCAAGAGTTGGAGCGAGACCGGTTTCGTGACCCGAATAACCGATCGGCACTTCGGGATACATTTCTTTGAATGTCTGAATGACTTTCAAATTAAGTTCTTCCAGACTGCACGGATAATTAGAAGTCGATTGCGCTAACAAAATATTTTCGGTTCCCATTAGTTCAACTGTGGTTTCTATTTCATCCATGCTTGACATGCCGGTTGATAAAATTACCGGTCTGCCGGTGTTTCTGATTTTTTTCAACAGAGATAAATCCGTTAACGACGCTGATGCAAGTTTATAAATCGGAAGATTGAATTTTTCTAGAAAGTCCACAGCAACTTCATCCCACGGCGAAGCGAACCAATCGATTCCTTTTTCTTTGCAGTAGCCGTCGATCTCAAAATATTCTTCAAATCCAAATTCAACTTTTCTGCGGTACTCGATGTATGTAATTCTTCCCCATGGGGTCTGGCGTTCAATTTCCCATTGATCTCGCGGCACGCAAATTTCCGGCGTGCGTTTCTGAAATTTTACAGCATCGCAACCGGCTTTTACGGCGCCGTCGATAAGTTTTTTTGCAATATCAACCGAACCGTTATGATTGATACCGATTTCGGCAATGATATAAACCGGTTCACCCTCGCCGATAAATTTGCTGCCTATTTTTATTTTATTTGGTTCCATCGTCGTCCTTTCTATAAAATTTCTTTTTGGTTTTTGCTTCTATGATGATTTCTGCGAACTCCCTGAACGCACCGTAACCGCCGTTGTTTTTCAGAATAATATCAGATTCATTTTTTGCAAATTGAGTTGCGTCGTTTGGGCAAGCGGTTAAGCCCGCTAAACGCATCACAGTAACGTCGTTGGAATCATCGCCGATGAAGGCGACTTCTTCCGGTTTTAAATTTCTACGTTCAAAAATTTCTTTGAGCTGCCGGTCTTTGTAATTTATGCCGAGATGGATTTCATTCATTTTAAGTTTCTCAGCGCGCTTGCGAACAATTTCTGTCGATTCGCCTGTAACGATTCCGGTTTCGACATCGGCATACTTTCTCAATCTTTCAACGCCCATTCCGTCGCGGATCGAAAAGCGTTTCATTACTTCACCTTCTGCGGAGTAATACACGCCCGTGTCGGTAAGCACGCCGTCGCAGTCGGTTAAAACCAATTTAATTTTTGCTGCGCGTTTCATTAACTGTTGTCTACTTAATTTTTTCTTCGGCATTGTTCTCTCTGTATTATGTTTTGATTTTACCAGCTGGTCCAGCCGCCATCCACAACTAAATTAGCACCGGTCATATAACTTGATGCATCGCTTGCTAAAAATATCAAAGCGCCTTTGTAGTCGGTTGGATTTGCCATTCTTCCCAGCGGAGTTTTTTCAGAATATTTTTTTACGAAAAATTCGTCTTGAGAATTTTCCACGCCGCCGGGGGTAAGCGTATTAACACGAACGCCGTCCTTACCCCAATAAGCGGCAAGATATTTTGTGAACATGATTACTGCGCCTTTGGTTGCGGAATATGCCGGCGGTTTGTAAAATGATTGCGACCCGTCTTCCTTGATGTAAAGCGATTGATCCGGCGCCGTAATACCGTACGTTGAAGCAATGTTAATTATGCTTCCGCTTTTTTGTTTTGCCATTATTGTTCCTAAAATCTGCGAGCATAAAAACACTCCGGTCAAATTTACGTCAACTGATCTCTGCCATAGTTCAAGTGGATAATTTTCAAACTTGGATTGTTCGCTTGCCGCTTTCGGATTTTCAAACATGTCGTTGATAGCGGCATTGTTAACTAAAACATCAATATGTCCGAACTTGGCAATCACTGAATCGCGCAGTTTTTTTATTGAATTCGGGTTTGTAACATCCAATGCTAAGGCGATTGATTCCGTTTGCAAAGTCTTAGCGAATTTAACGCAATCTTTTTCGTTGATATCTGCAACGACAACGTTGGCACCCGCTTCGCTCAACGCTCGGCAATGTTCTTTGCCGATTAGTCCAAGCGCACCGGTTACAATTGCCGTTTTGTTCTTTAATGAAAATAATTCCATCACATCTCCAAATTCAAAATTCTAAATCCGCAATTCTAATATCTAACTACTAACGACTAATTACTATTTCCTCACCGGCTTCATGTTAAAATTATCCACTTTGCGAAAAACGGGCTGCACCGGTTCTCCGCGTAAAAGTTGTTTGATGTTGTTTTGCTCAACGGCTTTTTTAAGAATCGGCAAAACTTCTTTGTAAACTTTCAGTGTGAATTCAACATCGGCATCGGAGTGAGAGAACGACATGTTGTGAAATCCTTGCCATAAAATTCCTCGCTTAAACATTTCCTGTTGAACCAAACTTTTCTGCAGCAATGGATCGCCGCCTTTCTGATCAAACGTAACCAGAGAACGCCAGTTGTATCCGGTTGTTTTGGTATAATCCATTCCAAGTTTTTGAGCAATAGAATTGTATCCGTCTTCCAGTTTCTTTCCTTGTTCGTTCAAATATTTTGGAACGTTCTTATCACGCAACTCTTCGATGGTAGCCTTTGTTGCTGCCAAAGAAAGCGCCTCTCCGCCGAATGTTGTGTAAAAGAAAATATCTTCATCGGCAAGATCCATAATTTTTCTTTTACCGGTTAGGATTGAAATCGGCATTCCGTTCGCAACAGCTTTGGAATATGTTGCAAGATCGGGAGTGATTCCAAAATATTCTTGAGCGCCTCCGAGTGCCATTCTGAATCCGGTCCACATTTCATCAAAGATTAATACAACTTCTTTTTCTTCGCAAAGACCGGCAAGCTTATGCAGAAAATTGTCTTTCGGTTCTTGGAATACAACCGGTTCAAGAATAACGGCAGCTACATCGTCATCGATGGAATTTTTTACGGAATCTAAATCATTGTAATTAAACGTAAATGAAATTGCCTGAACTGCTTCTGGAATCCCGTGATTACGAGCCGTGACAGCAATGTACCAATCATGCCAGCCGTGGTAACCGCAGCACAGAATTTTATTTTTCCCAGTGTATGCGCGAGCGAGACGAACAGCCGCGCTCGTTGCATCCGCACCGGTTTTGCTGTAACGGACTGCCTCGGCATTCGGAACAACATCGCGGATTAATTCTGCTACTTCAACTTCAAGAGGATGCATCATGGAAAAAGTTATTCCGTCTTGCAATTGTTTCTTAATTGCTTCATCAACTTTTGGATAAGCATAGCCTAGCGATAACGGTCCAACGCCCATCATGTAGTCGATGTATTCGTTTCCGTCAACATCCCAAACGTGTGAGCCCTTTCCTTTCGCCAAATATTTCGGCGCAACACCTTTTATGTATTGTGATGGTCCCTTCGCTAAAGTTTGAGTCACGGAAGGAATCAATCCGAGCGCGCGCTTGTAGAGTTCATCGGATTTTGAAATTTCCGGGTAATCGTTGTTAAATGAAACTTTATTGGGCATAGGATTCTCCAGCTTTTAGCCGTTAGCGTTTAGCAATTAGCGTTTATTTTTATTTGAAAAGTATTTAACATTTTTTTGATTTCGTTGATTTCAGTAATAAGTAATTCAAAATCTTTCTTATCTATGAACTCCAACTCTTTGGCTAGGATCAACAAATATTCTACCTCGCTAGCAGATCCGGAAGCAATACTCAAATATCTTGAAAAATCCTTCTCCGTATTTTTGCCGCTACCTTCAGCAATGTTAGTTGGAATCGAAATCGCAGCCCTTCTCATCTGCGATGTAATTCCATACAATTCTTCTTTGGGAAATTGTTTCGTTAATCTATAAATAACACTAGCAAGTTTGTGCGATCTTTCCCATACAATTAATTTTTTAAAGTCTCTCATTTTTATCCCCAATTATAAATTACTAAAAGCTAACTTCTAATTGCTAATTGCTTAATTATTCTCTTCGAAATTTGTTCTGCAGTAAATCCTTCATACTCAAGAACATCGTTGAGCAATCCGGGTTTGAACCATTTATCCATGAAAGCAAAAGGAAGAACATTCGCAGTTATCTTATTCTTCAAAAGTACTTCGGCTAGAATGGAGTACAATCCGCCAGTGATGAAATGATCTTCCAGAGTTACGATTAATTTACACTCTCTCGCAGCTTTCAAGATGGTTTCTTCGTCAACGGGTTTCGGTGTTCTAATATTTATCAATCGAACGGAAATTCCTTTCGATTCCAAAATTTCTTTTGCATGGAAAGCTTGATTAAATAAAAATCCATAAACTAAAATTGCCACGTCTTTTCCGTTTCCGAAAACTTCAGCTTTCCCGACTTCAAACTCCAGGTGCTCGACAACCGGTTTTGTCATGTTATAACGAATATAAAAAGCTGACGGATACTGAATAACTTTCTTCAGCCCTTTCAACATATCGTCTTCATCAGCCGGACAGAAAACATTTACGTTAGGAATACCGCGCATGATCGAAACATCTTCGATTGCTTGATGCGTGGGACCGTTGCCGTCAGATAAAAATCCCGGAACAGCGCCGACAATTTTTACCGGAAGATTGGCAATTCCAATATCGGTGCGAATGAACTCAAATGCCCGCATCGTTAAAAATGTTGCCAGCGCGTGAACGATCGGTACGCGACCGCGCAACGCAAGTCCCGCCGCCATTCCGATCATTGTTTGTTCGGTAATTCCGGTATCAACAAAATTATTTTTGATTAGCGGCGGTAAATTTCTAAACGCCGCACGATTCTCGGAAGTCATGATCATGTAGCGGTCATCGTTGTTTATTAGGTCAAGTACAATTTCTGAATAGGTCATATCATCTCGCCACAATTGTTTCGGAAGTTAAGTGCGCTTTCGCTTCGCCATGAAGTTCTTTTAACAGTTGTTCAATTTCTTCGTCTGTAAAATTCACGAACCATCGGTCGGCGCGTTTTTCAATGCTGGGCAAACCTTTGCCGCGTGTCGTTTCAGCAATTATCACAGAGACTTTTTCTTTTTCAAATGGAAATTTTGAAAATACATTGTCGAGCGAATCAAAATCATGTCCGTCAACGGTTTCAACTTTGCAATTGAACGCTTCAAATTTTTTATCAAGCGGCTTGAGTGGTATCAAATCCTCTGTCTGCATGTTTGCTTGAAACTGATTGCGATCAACGACGACCAGCAAATTATCCAGTTTATAGGCGGCGGCAACAAGCAGCGCTTCCCACATCGAGCCTTCGTTTAATTCACCATCGCCAACGACAACAACAACTTTGTTTTTCTGATTGCGCAGCTTGCAATCGAGCGCGACACCGCATGCGACGGAAAGATTATGACCGAGCGAGCCGGAATGAAATTCTATTCCCGGAATATTTCTGTTCGGATGCCAATAAATAAAATCGTTCGTCTTCAAATGATTTTTCAAACGGTCTTTCTCCAGCCAGCCGAGTTCCACGTAAGTACCATAGAGAGCCGGCACATCGTGTCCCTTCGATAAGAAAAAATAATCGCGGTTGGGGTCATTAAGATTTTGCTGCGAGACGTTCAAGAATTCTTTGTAGAGATAAACAATTAGATCAGCGCATGAAAGCGATGCGCCGATAAAGCATCCGCCGTTACCTGACATGCGTATAATGTGTTCTCGAACATTAAGTGATGTCTTCTGCAATTCGAGTAATTTCTCTTTTGTCATTTGTCCTTTAGCTTCTTTTTGTATTCATCGATATGAGTTAGTTCGTCAAGATAATTTTCGTACCAGTATTTGCCGAGATGCTGACTGTTGATTTCAGCAATTTCCGGTTTGCGCTTCAGCAAATCTAAAATATCGTTAAGACTAAATACCGGGTTTGAAGTATAAAGTTCCTCAAAAACTTTTCTTATGAATTCGTAATCTTCGGGATAATCAATTGTCCATCGGTGTGAAGTCGAATAATCCAAACCGCTATCCCAGGCAACGTTTCCAACCTTAAAAACATCTTGATGTTCCCAGATGAACGGCGTTGTGTGTTCGCGTTCGTAATCTTTTGTGGCGTCTTTCCATGCGCATTCAAGCGAAGCAAACGACATGATTTCCACATCGTTACCATCGGGATAAGTTGCCGGATGAAGATTGCTCACAAAATCGTATTCTTCATAATTTATAAAATGCTGGATTACTTTATCTATTACACGCGGATCAATGAGCGGGCAGTCCGACGGAATCTTCACGATTGCATCTGCGCCAAATTTAATCGCAACTTGATAATGCCTGTCTAGCAGATCGGTAAGGTGTCCGCGGAAACATGTTATGTTATTTTGTTCGCACAATTTTTCAATTTCATCGTCATCAGAGTTCGTTGATGTGGCAACCACCAAACTGCCGATCAACTTTGCCGATTGCACGCGTTCGAGCATTCTAACCAAAAGCGGTTTACTAAGAACCGGCAGCATTACTTTTCCAGGCAGACGGGTTGACGACATGCGCGCTTGTATAATAGTAACGATTTTCATTCTTGCCCGGATAAAACTGATTCTAGATTGTACGTGTGACGAATTTCATCAAGAGTTGTATCCGGCATTTCAAGCAAATGTTTTCCGATGCGCGCAATTCTTTCCGCCGAAGTTCCGTTGTTCTGAATCGGCATCAAACGGTTCAACTCTTCCATCTTAAATGCCGAATGAACTTCTTTGCCGAGAGCGAGCCCGACGTAAACTACAGAAGAATATTTGGTAATCAGCACATCACAGTTGGCAATCATGTGATTGGTGTTTCCGTGCTGGTAAACAAGCGCGCCCGGCGCATATCGGTTGATTTCAGCTTTAGCGCGTGCTGTCTTTTCGTTTGGATGCAATTTGAAAATTAGTTGTCTGCCGCCGGCAATTTCAACGCACTCTTTTATAAATTTTTTCCTGTTATCATACTTTAACGTTTCTCTTGCATCGGACGTGGCGACCAAAACATAATTTTTGTGAGGAAAATCGTTCTTCAAATATTGTTTAGCGTTGTCGAAGTTTGGTATTCCGGTGACAACTATTTTTTCTTCTTTCGCGCCTTTGCGTATGAACAAATCTTTGTAACCGTTCGACGCAACACAGAACAAACTGTATTGATTCGAAATTCCGGTTGAAGAAGTGCTTGCAAGCCAACGCGGCAATTTCAGATACTTAACTAAATGAAACATTACCGTTTCGGGATCGGTCATTCCTTCCTGAACGAGAATTACTTTTTTGTTCCTGATGTTTTTTGGAATGATAAGATCGGAACATGTGTAGATTAAATCGTAATTATTGTTTACACCGCGGTAATCAATCTTCAAATTATTGCTGGCTAAGTATCGTTCCGTATTTTTTCGAAATTTGCCGCCCAGGATTGTGTTGCCGAGAAATCCTTTGTTGGCAACGAAGTTGATCAGTCCATCGGCATAGTATGGTGTGAAGTAACACTCGTAGTCTTCCAGACCGGAAGAAATTTGGTGCATCATCGATGTTTGGTTTATCGATCCGCAAATAAAAAGTATTTTCTTCTTACTCATGCCCTTAAATATTTTAATCTAAAAACAAATGCTAAAATAGAAATTGCAAACTTATTTATATGCCGAACGTAGATTAAATAATTGTTAAG
>JAMCSN010000011.1 GCA_023381535.1 Bacteroidota bacterium | reverse complement strand
CAACTATTGACCGATTGTTGAGCAGAGAAAGGAAAAAATTAGGTAAACTTGGTCTATCGACAACCAAGCCGGGTTCCTTAATAAAAAAACACATTCCCATAAAAACTAACCAATGGGATGAAACAAGGATAATTAATTTTGGATTTGGAGAACTATCGATTTCTTCGCGGATCATTTGATCGGAAGTTTTTTGTTGGAGTAAACTATCTTGCCCAGAGATAGATGCAGAGGTGGGTTTGGATAACCATCTAGATGCAAGGAAAGCTTTATCTTCTTACCGGCAAAATAACGGTTGACAATGCTCACTAGTCCTTCTCGGCTCGCTTGCCTATCCTTTTTTTGAAGCGATTGCAGATGAGAGATCTTACCAATCAGATTGTTTCCATCTATTATATGGTGGTTCATATGTTTGCGAGTATATTCAAAAGGATTTCAATTAACCGGGTAGAATTGTACGAATATATGTCCGGAATGTCTAAATTATGATTATCCATAACCCAAAGCTTGTCCGATACGGAAATACATGGACTTTTTGTTTATTCGGCTCATTAGGATATATTTGAAATAACTAAGTACCTTTTAGTCTTGTACATTTATAGGATAACTGCTTTTATTAATGATTTAGATATTGAAGGAGAATATGTTATTCCCTAAAAAAGTTAATTTCGTTAATTATTTAAACTGTTCAGAATTTCCAACTGCTTTCGGAGATGAATATTTTCAAGCTGTAGCTTAGTTCCGAAATCAAAGTAAAAAAGTAAAATAAGAGTAAAGATTTAAGCATGGCAAGTTTTGACTTGTTAATTATGAGGTGCATGAGTAGCAGATTTAGATCATATTTATTATTTTTATTGAGGATTAAGCATTGAATATGGATAACATAAAATCGTGGGGAACTCATTGAAAAAAATCCAGATACTGCTCATCGAAGATAACAGGCTTCTACGCGACGGCATTGCATCAATGCTCAAGAAGCAGCCTGATATGCACGTTGTTGCTACTGTTGGTAATGGTGAAAATATTCTTCTGATGATCGGCAAGAACAAGCCAAACATCATTCTTCTCGATCTAGGTTTACGAAATCAAAACAGTCTGCAAATTGTAAGATTAACTAGACAACATTTTCCGAAAATCAAATTAATAGTGATGGATCTTATACCGCTTCAAGCGGATGTTTTCGAATTTGTACAGGCAGGAGTATCTGGATTCATACTAAAAGATGCGCATATTGCTGAGTTTTTCAAAACTATCCGGTCAGTTTATAATGGCGCTAAAGTTTTACCGCCTCATTTAACCGGCTCACTTTTTTCTCAAATAGTTGAACATGCGATTAACGGATCCAAACCTTCTGTAATAGAAGAATCGGTTAGCATGACAAAACGCGAGCGGCAAGTGATCGAACTAATTTCAGATGGCGCTACCAACAAAGAGATTGCTCAAAAACTCCATCTCTCAACTTACACGGTAAAGAGCCACGTCCATAACATACTTGAAAAATTAGCACTTAATACGCGGGTACAGATTGCAAAACATGCTCATCTCGCTGGCTCATACAAAACTGCAATAGATACCACTTCATTAATCGGCGAGTAATTCCCGCGCAGTGGCTCACCCCAAAGATGTAGTTCCTTTTTCATCCTATTGCTCTATTGAACTGCTACGCATTTATTTATATAATTACCGTGCACACACACACAATCTATTAACCCAGCTGCAAATTAATGCGGTATTGAAAGCAGTATTTACAGCTGGGTTTAGTAAGAAATATTTTTTGAATTTTTATATGTGCTGAAAGTTTCAGATAAGTGCCGCTGGATCACCAAAAGATCTAATCCCTTTTTCATCCCTTTGGACTATAGTTTTGTTTTGCAGATATTTTTATAATTCATTGAAGTATAAAGTCAAAACATTAGAATCTCTTCTAATAGGTTGTAATAATTTATTAAATAGAAGAGCATGTGGTGGTAAGCAAAATGAGTCATGACTGATTTACTAATCGTAGAAAAATAAATTAAAGGAATAGCTACAACATTTTTGGAGATACATTTTATGAAGAAAGGGATATTAAAATTTCAGCGAAAGACACTTCCCAAATCCGCCACCAGTATTCAAGGGTTGGATGAAATCACCGGCGGGGGATTACCAAAAGGCAGACCAACGCTTGTATGCGGAGGTCCGGGTTGCGGCAAGACCCTTTTTGCAATGGAGTTTCTAGTTCGCGGTGCAACGCTTTACAATGAACCTGGTGTTTTTATTTCGTTCGAGGAAACTGAAAAAGAACTGACAGCAAATGTTGCTTCGTTGGGGTTCGATCTGAATAATCTTATTGCACGAAAAAAGATTTGGCTTGAACACGTTCACGTTGAACGAGGTGAAATTGAAAAGAGCGGTGAATATGATTTGAAAGGATTGTTTGTTCGCATACATCACGCAATTGAAAGCATTGGCGCTAAACGGGTTGTTCTGGATACTATTGAATCGCTCTTTTCAGCGCTGCCTAATTCAACCATCATACGTACAGAACTGCGGCGGTTATTCGGATGGCTGAAAAAGAAAGGCATTACAGCGGTAATAACCGGGGAACGAGGCAATGGAACTTTGACGCGACAGGGTTTGGAAGAATACGTTTCCGATTGCGTTATTGTACTGGATCATCGCGTGAGCGATCAATCATCTATACGGCGATTACGTATTGTTAAGTATCGCGGCTCAACACACGGTACAAACGAGTATCCTTTCTTAATTGATGAAGAGGGTTTTTCTATACTGCCAGTAACTTCATTGGGATTGAACCACATTTCATCCAACGATAGAATTTCCACCGGTATTCCACGTCTTGATACAATGCTCTCCGGTAAAGGTTACTATAGAGGCAGTACGGTGCTTGTTTCGGGTACAGCCGGGACAGGCAAAACAAGTGTTGCAGCGCAATTTGTTGAAGCAGCATGCAAGCGTGGGGAACGCGTTCTTTATTTTGCTTTCGAAGAATCCCCGAGTCAATTCATGCGCAATATGGCTTCAGTTGGAATTAAGTTAGAACCTTGGGTGAAAAAAGGTTTGCTTCACTTTCATGCAACACGTCCAACACTCTTTGGTTTAGAACATCATCTGACGACTACAATCAAATTAATTAATAAGGTTAAACCGCAAATAGTTATTCTCGATCCTATTGATGCATTCGTGATTGGTGGGAACCAAACCGAAGTAAAAATAATGTTACTTCGTCTTGTGGACTTTTTGAAGATGAGGAACATTACAGCATTCTTCGCAAGCCTAACGACCGCAGGCGAAAACCAAGAGCTTACTGATATGTCAATCTCATCTCTAATAGATACATGGCTGCTTTTACGTGACATTGAAATTGGCGGTGAGCGTAACAGAGGATTGTATATTCTTAAATCACGCGGTATGGCGCATTCTAATCAGATCCGCGAGTTCATACTAACCGATCATGGAATTGAACTGCTTGATGTTTATGTGGGCCCAGAAGGGGTATTGACCGGCTCGGCTCGACTTTCGCAAGAAGCGAAAAACAATGAAGAACAATTAATGCGTCAACAAGAAATTGAACGCAAACAATTTGGATTAGAGCTTAAACGCGCAGCAACCGATGCTCATATTGTTGTTTTAAAGTCTGAATTTAAGGAAGAAGAATCGGAAACTCTTAAGACTATCGAGATGGAAAAAGCAAAAAACCAAAGATTCATACAAGAGCAGAAAAAAATGGCTGAGAGTAGAAAGGCAGATAAATTCATAAAAAAAACAGCCTGACCAAAAAACGAGTTTGATAAATTAATTGTTACCGCATCTTCGGATTTCTTCTATGCTTCAATGACCCGAGTGGAAAAATATTTTTTCTCCTAATATTTAGCCGGAAGGTTAATACAAAAGATGTAGTTCTTCTTTCATCCCTTCGCTCGATTGTATCCCACTTCACTTACTCATACCTTTTATCCGTAAGCATTAATCAAAAAGATGTATGATTTGTAAAACTAATTTAGATGGAGATTTACCATGAAAAAGTTAAGCGCAATATTTTTAGTTCTAATTTTTGCTGTGTCTCTTATAATTTGCAGTTGCAGTGCAAGCGGGCAAGTTTCAACTAAACAACAAAACGCAAAAACTGTCAATTCGGTGAAATGATAAAGTAACCAGCGATGTCGTGAACCGTGCTTCGTTGATTCTAAGTGGTTCAGTCAAGAGTGAAACGGAATCATTCGAAGCAAGATTAATAATTACAAATGTCGGTATTAGAAAAACACTTCCCAATTCTTGATGGGTACTTACTTTAATAACATTAACATCCATTTTGAAATGATGAGTTATGCTAATGAGAAGATTGTACTTATTCTCAGAGACGGGACACCATTATATAGGTAGGTAACTTAAAGGAATTACCTTTTAAAGGATGTTATCTTTTAATCTACTAGTAATTCCCTTCCGTTAGCTAACTAAAAGGTGTAGTTCTTTTTTCATCCTTTTGCTCGATTGTATTCTGCAACTCTTACTCATATCTTTTATCCGCAAGCACTAATCAAATAGATGAAGGACTTGTAAAATTAATTTAGCAGGAGAATTACCGTGAAAAAGTTAAACGCAATATTTTTAGTTCTAATTTTTGCAGTATCTCTTTTTATTTGCAGCTGTTCTGCAAGCGGAGGAGTTTCGGTAGGTAAACAACAAAGCGTAAAGACAGTCAAATTGACGAAGTAAAAAAAATCATCAAAGATGCTTTTATAATAATGATTCGTCGAATCTCAAGAGTTCAAAGAAAAGCATAAACGATTCATATTAAGCAAAATTTATGTTCGTAATTATTCCGATGATTTATAAAACGGCGCAACAATAAAAGGAAAATTCAGATGTCTAATCTTGCAATTTATTTGATAGGCACTGCATTTGTCGCCGGTTGACTTGCGTGGGCAGCCTATAAATTGGGCGCTTCTCCAATCTGGATCGGCATAGGTGTTATTATAGTAATTGGACTTGGAATTATGGCTGCAGTCTCAAAGACCCGGCAGAAAGAAACATCAGATACAAACAAATGAAAAATAAAACTGCCCTGAACTTGCGTTACGAAATTAATTCAATAAGAATGCTCATTACATTGAGCTTATTGTTTTCCCTTTCAAATTTTGTCCGAGCAACACCGGCATCGGAACATTCTACCAGACGAACCTTAACGTACGCTTACGCTGATAACATCCACATCAATTATGAAATGATTGGTTACGGCAATAAGACGATTGTACTTCTTCATGGATTCGGCGCATCATTACATACGTGGGATGACATAAAGGAATTATTCCCGAAAGATGAATTCACGCTTTACCTTATTGATTTGAAAGGATTCGGTAATTCTTCAAAGCCGGAGGATGATAAGTACACAATCCAAGAACAGTCAAAAATTGTCGAACAATTTATCAAGGATATCAATACTGATTCTTTATATCTCGTCGGTCATTCATTTGGGGGTGCTGTTGCGCTGCTCACTCAAATATCATTATTAAATGAGAAGAGTAAAACAAAAATCAGCAAATTAGTCTTGATCGATTGTCTTGCATATGCTCAGGATATGCCGGCTTTTATTGAATATTTACGGACACCGATTTTAAACAAACTAACATTTTTATTGCCAAATAAATATAGAGCAGAGTACATTCTAGATAATATCTTTTACGATAAGGACTTGGTTAATGAAAAATTAATTGACAGGTACTCTGCATTCTTCGATGGAGACGATCTTGAGTACTCTTTTATTACATCTGCCGAACAGATCGATCAAATTGGTAACAAACAAATAATGGATGATTACAAAAATATTCCGACTGCATGCTTGATTATCTGGGGCAAGAACGACCTGGTATTGCCGGTGGAAAACGGCATTAGACTTAGCAAGGAGTTACCGAATGCAAGATTGGAAATAATTAATGAATGCGGCCATGTCCCTCAGGAAGAAAAACCCGGCGTAACATTCAAAAAAATATATGCATTTATTAAGGGGCAATGAATGGAAAGACTAGCCAATCTGCTTAAAACAAATTTCACAATTATTCACTGCCTTTCATACATAACTTATGGCTTAAACAAGGAGGAATGATATGATTCACCTTTATGAAAGAGGAAAATTAGTGGGAGCTATTAATCAATTTGAATTCCATCAAGGGCACAAAGAAGTAATTGATTTTCCAACGTTTGGCGGCATTCACTATGTACAAGGCAGGAGAGAACCAGACGTTGTTACTTTTCAGTTGCCTTTTTTTCATAACTCTGACGGTATTCATGAGTTAGTAGACGAAGAAGGAAATGTAATGGAAATCACTTTTGTAAACATATCTGAATCAAATAACACTTCGTTCGTTAAAGCATATGTTCAATCAATGAGAAAATCGTAATGGTACGTTAACGTTATTAAGTTTTGTGTAATTCTTTTCCGCCAACTCCCCTATTAGATGTAGTTCCTTTTTCATCCCTTTGCCCGATTGAATTTATGTTCAAATAAATCACATCTTAATTGCGGTGACAAGTGAAGAATGCTAGAACAAAATAAATGAAGAGAATCCTTACACATTAGGAAGAATAATTTTTAGGCATTGTTAAACAAAGGTTGGTATCATGGCAAAGATTGATAAGAAAGGAAAAGTAAAACCGGCTTATCATCCGCCTATTTCCAACACCAAACTGAAATCTGCTGATGAAGTGAATGAATTCGCAGAGAGTGTTATCAACACTGTACGCGAACCTTTACTTTTATTGGATAAAGATTTAAGAGTAGTTAAAGCCAGCCGTTCATTCTATGATTTCTTCAAAGTAAGTCCCGAAGAAACGATTGGAACGCTCATATATGATCTGGGAAATCAACAATGGAATATTCCAAAGCTTAGAGAACTGTTAGAGACAATCCTTCCAGAAAAAACAACATTCGATAATTATGAAGTTGAACACGATTTTTCTACAATTGGCAAACGTATCATGCTTTTGAATGCCCGGCAGATTGAAAGACCTTTTAGACAAGAGAAGATAATACTTCTTGCCATCGAGGACATCACCGAACGTAAAGGGATTGAAACCGGTCTGGAAAAGACCCGCAAAGAACTCGTGGTGATTAAAGAATCTGCAGATGAAGTAAGTGAATTCGCTGAAAACATAATCAATACTGTGCGGGAACCTTTACTTTTATTGGACAGAGATTTAAGAGTAGTTAAAGCCAGCCATTCATTCTTTGATTTCTTCAAAGTAAGTTCCGAAGAAACTATTGGAACGCTTATATATGATTTGGGAAATCAACAATGGAATATTCCAAAGCTGAGAGAACTGTTAGAGACAATCCTCCCGGAAAAAGCGGCATTCGATAACTACGAAGTTGAACATGATTTTTCTACAATTGGCAAACGTATCATGCTTTTGAATGCCCGTCAAATTCAAAGGACATCCAAAGCAAAAGAACGGATCATCCTTCTTGCAATCGAGGACATCACCGAACGTAAAAAAAATGAGAACGAACTTTCAAAAGCAAAAGCAGAAGCCGAACGTGCAAATTTTGCAAAGAGTGAATTCCTTTCTCGTATGAGTCACGAACTTAGAACACCGATGAATTCAATTCTCGGCTTTGCACAATTGATGGATATGGGCGAACTGAGTCCGGCACACAAAAAAGGTGTTACTCAAATCTTGAAAAGCGGAAAGCATCTTTTAGAACTTATAAATGAAGTGCTGGACATGGCTAAGATTGAAGCTGGACGGCTGACTGTTTCGCCGGAGCCGGTTGAAATTTTCGGCATTATTTGGGAAACGATAGATATTGTTCGTCATCTTGCCGACGAAAATCAGATCAAGCTCGAATCAGATGCTTCAACATCCAAACAACTCTTTGTAAAAACAGATCATCAGCGGTTGAAACAAGTTCTTCTAAATTTAATTAACAATGCAGTTAAGTATAATAGGCAGGGCGGTTCGGTGAAGGTTGAATGTACAATTCAGAAACCGGTAAGCAGTAAGGAGTTTGAAGAAGTAAAAAATGAAAATGTAATTCGAATTAGTGTGACTGATACGGGAAAAGGTATTGCTCAAGAATACATTGAAAAACTTTTTAAACCATTTGAACGCATTGGCGCTGAACGAACAGAAACTGAAGGCACCGGACTTGGATTAGCCATTTCTGAAAAATTGATTCAAGCAATGGGTGGAAGAATTGGCGTTGAAAGTGAAGTCGGCAAAGGAAGTACTTTTTGGATTGAACTGCCGCAGACTGAAGGCCAACAAAAGCACTATGAACGAGTGGGCGAATTAAAAAATCCGGAAGCTGAAATAACGCAAAGCAGCGGAACTATTTTGTATATCGAAGATAATCTTTCAAACATACAATTAGCAGAACAGATTTTAGAAACGCATCGCCCATTGATTAAATTGATAACGAATATATATGGCAAAAATGCAGTCCAATTTGCAATTGATTACAGACCGAATTTAATTCTGCTTGATCTCGATCTTCCCGATATACACGGCAGCGAAGTGATAGAGCTCTTACACGCAGAACCGAGAACAGCAGAAATACCTGTTATTATTCTCAGTGCAGACGCAATGACAAAACAGATCGAGCAATTAATGAAAGCAGGAGCCGAAGATTATCTCATCAAACCGATTGATGTAGTACAGTTTTTGAAAGTAGTGGATGGGTGGATGAAGAAAAGTGGTAATGAGAAAGTTGTTAATTAATAGTTTGCAGAAAAAATGTCAATTCATAATTAATAGGAAATAAACCTTGATTGATTTGAGATTAATAAATTCAAACATACTAATTGCAGATGACCAACAAGCAAATATTGATGTTCTTACTGGTTTGCTTGATGCTAAAGGTTTTCTGAACTATAAAACAACTAAAGATTCTAGACAAGTTTTTAAGCTGTTCGATGAGTTCAAACCAGATATTCTTTTGCTTGATCTGAAGATGCCATACTTAACCGGTTTTGAAGTGATGACGCAATTGAAAGTTCATATTCCAGCAAATACTTTTTTCCCCATATTAGTACTCACAGCCGATATAACACCGGAATCAAAACAAAAAGCACTTGCCTGTGGTGCAAGTGATTTTCTAACAAAGCCATTTGATTTGATAGAAGTTGACCTTCGAATAAAAAATCTTCTTAAAGCCCGCTATTATCACCAGCAATTAGAAAATCAGAATCAGATTTTAGAAGAAAAGGTAAAGGAAAGAATCAAAGAACTTGAAAAGTCAAATATTGAATTGAAAATTGCCAAAGAAAAATCCGATCATTTAGATAAACAAAAATCCGAATTACTTCATCAGATGTCACATGAGAAAGAGCAAAAGAATCAGCCCGAAAGAATGAATCAATTAACAAAATCGGATGCTCAAATAACACAGAGCGGCGGAACTATTTTGTATGTCAAAGATAATCTTACGAACATTCAATTGCTTGAACAGATTTTAGAAACGGATCGCCCGATGATTCATTTAATAACTCATACGTATGGCAAAAATGCTGTTCAATTTGCACTTGATTATAAACCTAATTTAATTCTGTTAGATATCCATTTACCGGATATGCACGGCAGTGATGTGGTAATAATGCTACAGGAAGAACCGAGAACAGCGGAAATACCGATTATTATTCTTGGTGAAGAAGTAATAACAAACCAGATTGAATTATTAATAAAAACCGGAGTCAAAGGTTATCTTATACAACCTATTGATGTAGTGCAATTTTTGAAAGTAGTAGATGAGATACTTGGCAAAGGGCATAAGGAGTAAGTTGATCGACGATAAAAGAAAGTTAGTTGGAGTTATTCAACAATTTGAATTTTGCTCAAGTAGAGTCTATTTATTATAAAGTAGGATTTAATGCCATGCAGCAGTTACAACGTAACTCAGCACATTTGAGATCCACCCAATATGAATCTGAAATGAACATCGAAAATGTTGAATCAATTAAGAAGTCTGGTTTCTGCGGTTTCAAAAAAATCTCGGAACTAAGATTAGACTTTTCATCTATTCCTAAAACCAAAGGCGTCTATCTTGTTTTGCGACCTAAGAATAGTGAGGTTGAATTTGTTGAAAAAGGTACGGGTGGATTTTTTAGAGATATAAATCCTAATGTTGACGTAAGCGAATTAAAAAAGAAATGGTTAGAAAAAGCCAATATAATTTATATCGATAATGCGGGGGATTCGGAAAGTGATGCCACATTATATTCACAGTTAAAACAGTACATAAGTTTTGGTCAGGGAAATAAAGTTGGTCATTGGGACGGCAGATACATTTGGCAAATCAAGGATATAGATGATTATATTATTTGTTGGAAGGAATTACCAAAAGATTGGCCCACAGGTGTTAAATTAAATCTAATGGAATTGTTTTGGCAAAAATATGATAGTCTACCATTTGCAAATCTGAAAAAATAAATTCAGGACAACAAAAAGATCGAGATAAATTTGTTTGTGAAAAATTTTCACAAGAATGCTACAAAACCGTAATAGACACAACTTCTTTAGTTGTTAAGCCATCCTCTTCTGTTATTTCATACAAAAGATGTAGTTCCTTTTTCATCCCTTTGCCCGATTGCCGTGTTATCAGCACGTTCATATATTTCAATCACTATGAAATAGACTCTCATTGACGAAATGGATAAAAGAAAATTTAAGATGCATACAAAATGAAGAAGGACAAAAAATGAAACAGCTATTGAGAACATTTACGCTAGCGGTCACATTGAGTATTGTAACTGCATTATTCCCGGGGCGAATATCAGCGCAGCAATATGATGTTAATTTCCAAGTATTTTACAATCAATTAAGCCCTTACGGCCAGTGGATTGAAAACCCCAACTATGGATATGTCTGGATTCCAGATGCGGGTCCCGACTTTGCTCCATATTTAACCAACGGATACTGGTTGCTTACCGAATACGGTTGGACGTGGGTTTCAGATTATGACTGGGGATGGGCAACTTTCCATTATGGGCGTTGGGATTACAATGGTTATTACGGCTGGTTCTGGGTGCCTGATAATCAATGGGGTCCTTCATGGGTTACTTGGAGATGGTCGGCAGGTTATTATGGTTGGGCGCCGATGAGACCTGGTGTTTCCATAAACATAACTTTTGGCAGGAATAATGATGTACCTTACGATCGCTGGGTATTTGTTAGAGACAGGGACATTGAAAGGCATGACATCGGCAGAAACTACATGGACCGAAGAAACAATATAAAGATATTCAATAACTCAAAAGTGATTAAGAAAACTTACTATGATGATAAAAGACGTACAACCTATGTTGCCGGACCAGGCAGAGAAGATGTTCAAAAATATATAGGGAGAGCAATTAATCCGGTTGTCATTCATGACAGGAATGCACCAGGTCAGAGCGTAAGCAATGATCAACTGCAGATTTACAGACCTCAAGTGCAAAGGAATAGCGGCGGAGAAAAACCGGCACCATCGAAAATTACAAATGTGAGAGATTTAAGAAAGATATCCGATAGAAAAGCCGAAACGCAGCCGCAGAATAGAGAATTTCAAAACAACAACGCAGCAAAGGGGCAACAACAGCCGGCAGTGAATCTTCCCAACAAAATTAATAGTAGAGAGAATCCCCCTCAACAGCAGAACGTAAATTCACGAAAAGATAAGATAAACAATGGGCGACAACCTGAAGCGAACCCAATTAAAAAGATTGACAATAAAACAAACGCGTATCAACCGCAAAGGTTAGATCCTCCAAAGAAAGAAAATAATAAAAACAAATCACCACAACAGTTTAGGGATGCAAATCCACCAAATAACAACAGTACTAAAGATATCCCACGTCAGCAACGGAATTTAGATCCACCTAAGATGGAGAACATGACAGACCGACCTTTACAACCGCAGAATATAAATATGTCAAGGGACAATAAGGGTAAGGATCAAACACTAAAAGTACGGACTATCAATCCGCCGAAGAAGAATGTTCCGGATCAACCGGATAAATCCAACGCGAATGATAATAAAAAGGAAGATAAGCAATCAAAATGATTACTTAGAGTTGGGACTAACAGCGCGTGCGTTGTATGAGAAATGTCAATTGTTTTGATTTTGAATCTTGAATAAGAAAAGTATTACCAACTAAAGAAAGGTTAATTATCATGTTATACACTATCGCAGTAATTTTAATAGTATTGTGGTTATTGGGATTTCTAACTTCTTACACCATGGGAGGTATTATTCACATTCTCCTTGTAATTGCGATTATAATGGTCTTGGTTAGATTAATTAGCGGACGCCGCCGGGCACTCTGAACGGACGTTAAGAAGCATTTTGTATCTGACGGGCAGTAATCATAAGTAAAGAGAAAATCTGTTTTCTC
This sequence comes from Bacteroidota bacterium, assembly GCA_023381535.1. The sequence goes on along the minus strand of JAMCSN010000011.1, from coordinate 41,053 downwards.
AATGACGTATAAGGAAATATTACAATGTTATTCAAACAACTGCGTACTCTTCGATTGCCGGACGTGCTTACTTTACTTGGTCTTCTGTGCGTTTCCTTTTCAGTTTATTTTTCTTTCAAAGGTTTTTTGATAATTGCATACGTTCTTATTCTCACTCAATTTCTCTTAGATTATTTTGACGGCAAGTTAGCAAGAGCAATTGGCGGAGGGGCGCTGGGTGTTTACCTGGATAGTTTTACGGATTTTATGGCAGTTGCTTCCTCGGTCGTCTTTGGCTGGTTCGTTGGGATTAACGGTATTGCAATGCTGATAGCCGGATTTTTAAATGTCGGTGCGGCGTCAATAAGATTGGCGTATTTCACAGCGTATAAGCAAAAGGGTTTCACCGGGATTCCGACAGTATTAGCTGCCTCGGCAGTCTCCACGATTGCATTCCTCGGATATTTATTTATTCCAGAACATCTCGTTTGGTTTGTGAGTTTTTATTTCGTTTCGGCAGTTGCTATGATTTCTGATTTAAGACTTAAAAAAATATGATCGCATAAAATTATGACTGAGTTGAACAAATCTTCCAAGGGAATAAAAATACTTGTAGGTGCTGCAGCATTTGTAATAATTGTTGCGGGAATTAATCTTGCGCAATCGGTTGTTGTTCTGTTCCTTATCTCTTTTTTCCTTGCTCTACTTGGAGCTCCGGCTGTACTATGGTTAAAGGAAAAACATATTCCGTCCGGACTTGCAGTGTTGATCGTTATGGCTGTTATGATAATTATTCTATTTCTTATCGGCGCACAAATTGGCACATCCTTCAGCGGCTTTACAGATGAACTGCCTTTATTGCAATCGCGCATTCGAGATCAAGTCAAGGAGCTAAGTGTACTTTTGACAAGCAAGGGTATTGTTGTCAAAGAGAAATTTTTTCTAGAATACGTTAACCCGGAAGCAGTAATGAAGCTTACTGCCGGCTTACTATCGGGATTGAGTTCTGTACTTTCCGATCTTGTCCTGATCCTTCTCACAGTAACTTTTATCTTACTTGAAGTCTCAAGCTTTCCTATAAAACTCCGCGCTATTCTCGGTGATCCTAAGCAGGCATTCCCTCAGTTCACAAAGTTCGTCGTTGATATGAAACGCTATATGGTCATCAAAACTGTAATAAATCTGGTTGCCGGAATTCTAATTGCATTATGGATGCAGATACTTGGCGTACAATTTCCAGTACTATGGGGCTTCCTTGCATTTCTACTTCATTATTTACCAAATATCGGTTCGGTTATCGCCGCAATTCCTGCCGCACTTCTGGCACTAGTTCAATTGGGAATGGGCAGCGCTCTACTTGTAGTTGCCGGTAATATTTTCATTGGATTCATAATAGGTAATGTGATTGAACCGCGGTTGATGGGGAGAAAATTTGGGCTCTCTACATTGGTCGTCTTTCTCTCGCTGATTTTTTGGGGCAGTTTGCTTGGTTTGATCGGTGCGATTCTTTGCATACCGCTGACGATGACAATGAAGTTTGCATTTGAGAGCAATGAAAGCACAAGATGGATTGCAGTGCTGTTGGGATCGGAAATTGATGAAATATCAAAACCAATTTCAAAGGGGAAGAAAGTACAATGAAAAAGTTACAACAGATTAAGAAAGGATCATTCAATTGGAAAACACTATCGCCGCGGAAAATTGCGAAGCATGCAGGTATTGTTATTGGAACGGCCTTACTCGTCTGTGTATTAACATTAGCTTTTTTTCCAGATCCATTCTTAAACTTATTCTTAAAGGAACGAATTACAAAGGCTATCAAAGAAGCTTATCCGGAATACTCGATACGGTTTGGCAAAATGCATTACAATGTTTGGATGAATCGTTTAGGGTGTGATTCCTTATCACTGAAGACTAGCGACTCTACGTTCGCATGCAGTGCTGCTTCATTTTCAATCAGCGGAATTAATTGGTGGAAAATTCTTCGCCAAAGCAATTTTACTTCTAATACTCTTGCAAGTTCAGTAATAGATGCTAACAAAATCGTACTCAACTTTCGTCACGCTCAAAATGAACTTCGCTTTGGAACGTTGCACATATCGGTTCCAGATTCCGAAATAACGTCTGATTCTATAAAGTATTATTCTTTATTGGGCGACGAACGATTCTTTGCCAAAAGTCAATTCAGGCAAATCAGATTTCGACTTGATGTTCCGCAAACGAAAATAGAAGGATTGGATTGTCTCGCTTTGCTTCAAGGTAAAACCTATAATGCCAAAAATATAGAAATGAATGGTGTGTTTGCCGATATTCTGGTGAACATGGATAAGCCGTACGACAACAATTCATCTAATCCACAAATGCCGAACGAAGCGCTATCTTCGATGAAAGAAATTGTAAGAATTGATAGTTTGAAAATCATAAACGGACGGTTGAAATATAGTGAGAGGTATGGTGTAGGAGCGAAACCAGGAGTGATTACATTCAATAAAGTAAATGTCGGGGTAAGCGGAATTGCTAATCATTCAGCTCGTCCAGAAACTGCGGTTGTTCATGCAGAGGGACTTTTCATGAATTCCGCCACAATGAAACTTTTTATGGCAATTCCGCTTTCGTCCAAGAGTTTTTCTTTGCAATATTCCGGTTCGCTCAGCACTTTGGATGCGACCAAATTAAATGCATTTATTGAAGCAGGTGAACATCAGCGTATTAAATCGGGAGTTATTCAATCAGCGGCATTTAACATCAAAGTCACATCGGGAAATGCAAACGGTTCTTTGCGGATCGTGTATAAAGATTTGACTATAGCTATCCTCAATAAGGAAACTGGAAGTGAAAAGGGAATCTTCAATCGGATATTCTCTTTCTTTGGTAAAGTCTTTGTTATACGGGGATCCAATGTGCCTGATGAAAAGGGATTAATGAAAATCGGCGAAATAAAATACACGCGGAATCCGTCTGATTATTTTCTCCAGTATATATGGTTCGCACTACGTAACGGAATTGCCGATGTAGCCGGATTTCCTCCAACGGTAAATCCGGAACAGCAATGATTAGCAGTTGTGTGAATTTATAATTACATAACTAAGTAACTCCCCCCAATAACAAAACGAACAAACTCACCCAAAAGATGTAGTCCCTTTTTCATTCCTTTGCCCGATTGAATTACACCGTACCTTCTTCATACCTTTATTTCAGTTTTAATGAACAAATATCTTAAGGAGGTTCTTATGAATATTCATACTATTAATTCAACAAGTGTATTGAGCCGATGTATGCGCTTCATCGGCGTCCCGCTATTTGCGGGACTGGCGATTGCTTTGATGATGCCTGCCGTTGCTTTTTCTCAATATGCCAACCCGTCAGCAGTATCACTTGGGAGAGCGGGCACTTTTGGGGCTTTAGCTTATTCGGGAATCACCGGTTCTGCGACTGTTAATGGAGATGGTGGGACGTCAACTGCAACGATAGACGGAACCATAACATTCACTGGAACGAAATACGGTGTGGGCGTCCAAAGTGTGCTTGATGCCCAAACCGACTTGGCTGCCGCGTTGAGCGATGCCAGCGGCCGAACAGCTGATGCTTCTATCGCGAGTGATGCCCTCGGCGGATTAACTCTGGGACGTGGTGTCTATGGAGGAGGCGCTCTTGATCTTGCATCGGGAACGACTCTAACTCTCAGTGGCGGTGCAACTGACGTCTTCATCATAAAGGCATCGTCTACTCTCACCATAAACACTAATAGCACCGTGTCCTTAACCGGCGGTGCTGTGTGGTCTAACGTCTTCTGGTATGTCGGCAGTTCAGCGACTATTAATGGTGGTGGCTCAACTTTCAATGGAATCATACTTGCTGTTACGTCAATCACGCTGACTACCGGCTCAACAGTGACAGCACAATTGTTGGCGAATGGCGGCGCGGTTACAATAAACTCCAGTGTATTGCCGGTGGAACTGACATCTTTCACGGCAGCGTTAAATAACAGTGCGGTAGAATTAAATTGGAACACGGCAACTGAGATGAACAACTATGGGTTCGAAATAGAGCGGTTAGCAATTAGCGATAAGCTTTTAGCTAACAGCCAAAAGCTAAATGCTAATAGCTGGTCTAAGATTGGATTTGTACAAGGACATGGGAACAGCAATTCACCAAAGGAATATTCGTTTGAAGACAAGAATCTACTAGTAGGAAAATTGCAGTATAGATTAAAGCAGATTGATTTTGACGGCAGCTATGAATACTCAGATATAATAGAATTACAAATTGATACTCCTTCAGAACCCGTTCTTCAGCAGAACTATCCCAATCCTTTTAATCCTTCCACAACAATCAAATATGAAATACCAAGAAGTACTTTTGTAAAACTTAGCATTTTTGATCCGTTGGGCAGAGAAATTACAACCTTAATCAATCAAGTACAGAATGCTGGTTATCACGAAATTACATTTAACGCGAAAAATCTGTCGAGCGGCATTTACATTTATCAAATCCATGCGGGGGAATTTTCACAAATAAGAAAGATGCTTTTGATGAAATAATATTAAACAGGCATAAGTGCGTCTCTATCATTATGTAGTTGTAACAAGCTATCAGCGCTCTATAAATCTAAATTAAAGTAGCGTCAAAGGGTGCAGTTTGTCACCACGATTTTTTATATCGAAAAATTTAATTATCACTCAATGACGGATAAAAAATACTCCAAAGCAAAAAATAGAATCGACTTTATCTTAAGCACGGTTATCTTAATTGCCGCGTTTCCCTTCATGTTGTTGATCTCTATTCTATTGACGGTGATCTTGAAATCATTTCCGCTGATAATTCAAAAGCGCGGCATAACGGAAGATAACCAGGTCTTCTACATGTACAAGTTTAGAACCATTGGGAATCCATCCCTTGGGGATAAGATTAATCCCTATAACCGGATAAACAGTGAAAACATTCTCTTCAAACCAGACTTATCTCAATACGTGCCTGCTTTTTGCAGATGGCTAAGAAAAACCGGATTTGATGAATTACCTCAGATATTCAACGTGCTGAAAGGTGATATGAGTTTAGTAGGTCCTCGCCCTCTAACGATTAACGATCTTAAAGTGCTGAAGAATAATTATCCGCAGCATTACCAAATTCGAAACTCGATAAGTATAAAGCCGGGAATTACAGGTATGTGGCAAGTCTTTGGTAATAGAAACGAAGGAATAGAAAATTTGATTGATCTTGATCTTCATTACTATGAACAGATTTCGCTTTTACTTGATCTACGGATTTTATTAAGTACAATTGTATTGATCGCCAAAGGAAAGCACTCCGATGCTATTTCCCCATGTATTCCGCCTCCAGCGGATTATAATAAAGAATGGAACACTATTTTCTTGATTGACGAGTAGTTCCTCACCTGAAAGAAGTAGTTCCTTTTTCATCCCTTTGGACGATTGATCTGCAACACATTTCTTTTTATCATAATTCAGCAATGAAAAAACCAATAGTGCGAATAGGGAAACATGATTAGATATTAATTAGAATGGTTTATTGGAAAATCGTTGCTCATGCAAACTCCGAACCCTGCTGTAAATCTAATGGAATTTACAGCTGGGTTTATTAAAAAATTAGAGCATCTGTATAAGAGATTAATACTAGAACGGGCAGTAAGTACACAGCATCTATTTGTTCTAATTCAATGGAGAAGAAGAAAATTTTAATTTTTACAAAGAGAACTAACTCGGAAACTGAAACTGAATATGAAAAGCATTTTTATTTATATCATTCTGTTACTTCTTTTGTTTGCTACGATTGGTAATAATTCCTCCGCTAAAGAGAAAAATGTTATAAGGTCAAGTTCATACTTCCCGGTTAATAATGGTTTAACGCTGGTTTACAATTCATCATTTGGTGAGAGTGTTACAAAATACTCTCAAGATGGTGAATTTACTATCAACTCAAGTGAAGCTGATAAATTCAAGTATAGGCAAACCTTGATAATAAAAAATGATGGTGTTTATGTTAATGAAACGTATCAGTACTTAAAAATATTTCTCTTCATAAAAAAAGAAGCAACGTTCACGTATGGAAAACCATTATTACGATTTCCTCTTCCATTGTTACCCGGAATGGAATGGAAATGGGAGGGAGATGAATATTCCGACGGCGCTACGAACAAAGTTACGGTTACCGGCAAAGCTCTAGAAAAGGAATTTGTTGTAACGAAAGCAGGAACATTTGAAGCCATAAAATTAGAATCTATTGTTGAAGGCTCGGCAAATGCTAAAAACAGAGTGACCGAATGGTTCGCGGAGGGCATCGGGCTAATAAAAGCAAAAATAATAATTGAGGGCGGCGGAGTAATGGGAATTCTGAGAGATATTCTGGGATACGGAACCATTGAATTTGAATTAAAAGAAATTAGAAGACAGTAACAGAATAGTTATCACCGTGACAAAATCATATTATGAACGCGCTCAAATTCAAAATCTATTGTCTTATAATTCTCTGCGTTATGATTGCATGCAGCGCTCATGCTCAGCAAAAATATCCTACACTAATTCGATCATCTCTCGAAGATGAAATTATAATTCTCTCTGTTGATAAGCCGGTATATTTTCCCGGTGATACCGTAAGGTTAACAGTTCTTCGTAATGACAGCACATCAGCAGTTGTATCTCCAGTTTTAATCATTGAGGGGACAACGTTAAAAGCGACTGATCACAACACATACATCGCTACCATTCCTCAAGCTTGCACGCCGGGTTTATACCGAGTTCGTCTAAAAGTGCTTGACGCTCAAGGACGGCGTTTTGTTTATGAAACAGATTGCTACGTAGATGTTGAAGAGAACCAAGTAATAGAGCGGGTAAGCAAGTTTGTACACATTGAACCAGAAGCAGGCGGTGATAATCCACAATCGGCTGTAACGCTCGACCGTAATCAGATAAGAAACTTAAGAGTGGCATTCCAGCGCGATAGCATTCGTGAAGGAATGGGACCTCAATTTGTTACAATAAGAACGACGGTGCAACTGCGAGACGGAACAATCGGACAAGCTTTTGAGCGGCGTGTCTTAACATTCCGAAGTAATAAAGATCCAAACCGAGACCGCGCAATGCTAATTCAATACCGAGCCGCTTATGGTGCTTATGCCGCAATTCGGCCTGAGGAATTTACACAAGTGCTGATTCATTTAGACTCTTTACCTGATTGGGCAATTATTAAGGTTAATATAGAACCTGACTACACAATAAAAATCGGAGGTTACGATCGAACCAACTCATACACTCGCTATTTCCGCGTAAGAGGTCCTACAATTGAAATAGGTTTTTCTCTTGGTATCCCTAAAGTATTATTCGATACGCAACCAAAAGATTCATTGAACTACGGTAACTCAAGTGCAATGGTAAGATTTTATTATGTAAACGAAGTATCGGGAAATCGATTCCCGGTTAATCTTGGGGTTGGAACCTTCGGTGTTAATTCTCCCCTTGATGTTAATGTTGGGCGCGGCGGATTTGCTTTGTCGCTATTTCTTGATGTAGTTGAGATGACAAGGTTACTTAGAATCGACTTTATTAAGAAAATAACGGCTGGGCTGGAATTTGCGCCGTTCTTCCCTATAAAAAAGAGAGCACGGTTTTTAATTGTGGCTACGGTAGGTCTTGTACTTTAATGAGATTTTTATAACCGTAGCAACCGATAGAAATATAATAACCAAATAGTTCTTCATTAGAATCAGTGTCAAACCAACTCACCTAAAAGAAGTAGTTCCTTTTTCATCCCTTTGACCGATTGAACAATCACGAATTCCTTCATATCATATTATCGTAATCAAGGAACTAAAACATGAAATATTTATTAATTATTCAAAAAGGAACTATCAAATGAATTCGCTGATAATGAAAGGAAACTGGAATGAACTAGCAGGTAAACTCAAACAACAATTTGCAAACCTAACTGATGATGATTTACTTTTCAAAAAAGGCAAGGAAGAAGAATTATTGGGAAGATTGCAGAGTAAACTTGGTAAGACTAAGGAAGAACTACGCAATATAATTTCAAAATTATAACGGTTAGTCTGCACGAAATTTAAGACATGCTAATACGTAAGTCCCCGGCATATTAAAATGTAGTATATAAATATTTATAAACAACCTTCAAGGAGAATTATGAAAAACAAATTATTCATCTTAGCAGCCGTTGGGACAATTGCATTGACAGTATTACTCGGCTGCAACGTTGATCGTGAGAAAAAAGTAGAGGACGCTAAACAAAACGTTAAAGAGGCAAATCAAGATTTGAAAGATGCACAGGCTCAATACGAAAAAGATTGGCAGCAATTCAAAAGCGACGCTGAATTGAAAATCAGTGCTAACGAAAGAAGTATTGATACACTTAAACTTGAGATGAAGACAGCGAGCAGAAAATTTAGAGCTAAATATGAAAAAGAAGTAGAGGTGTTAGAACAAAAAAATATCGAGCTAAAGAAAAAGATAAGTGAATATAAGTACGAAGGAAAAGATAAATGGGAAGAATTCAAACTAGGGTTTAATCATGATGTGGATGTTGTTGGAAAAGCACTCAAAGATATATTCACAAAAAAAGATTAACCAGCTACTGATGTTTTTTATTTATAAGGAAAAATTAAATGAAAATTTTATACACTTTAGTTTTATTTGTTTTGTTTTCAACATTGCATCAAGCCCAGATTAAACCTGCCTTTGAAAAAAAAATATTCTTAGATCAAAATAAATGGTTGAACCTGCCTGCCGGACAGGCAGGCCGGCAGATATCAAAGAGTGAGATTAGCCGTTATTCCGATTTAGTTCCCAATCCGAATGGAATATCAAATCTCGACACAACAAAAATCACAACTCCGGATACCATGAAGTACAACATGTATGGCGATTTGTTGAATGACGATCCGTTGTACAACAAGAAATCATCTATCGCGATGGTTGCTCTCAGAGTTACGCTGTCTAATCTTTCCACATTTTTAATCGACAGATATATCTTCAACTATGATTTTTCAAGGGTCGGATTTAATTCGTGGAAGTATAACATGCAAAAGGGCTGGGAATGGGATCTTGACAGATTTGGTATGAATTATTTTTTCCATCCTTTTTCCGGCGGAATGTATTTTAATGCAGCGCGTGCCAACGGTTATTCTTTCTTCGAATCCGTACCATTTGCATTTTTGGGCAGTTTAGAGTGGGAGTATTTTGGAGAAAATACACGACCCTCTTATAATGATTTTATCAATACTCCGATTACCGGTTCCTTTCTTGGAGAAATATTTTACAGAATAGGCTCAAATTTTCTGGATGATCAATCAACAGGAGCAGAAAGATTTTTCCGGGAAATGTTCGTTGGAATTATTACACCTACAAGATTTTTTAGCAGACTTTTACAAGGAAAACTTACCAGGCTAACGTCGAAAGAAGTTTATCAGAAAGAACCGTTTAATTTAACATTCCAGGCCGGGTATCATAAGGTAAATACAGGAACAGCAATCGAGAACAAAGGCACCAGCAGCTTTAATCTCAATCTTACGGTCGATTACGGAAATCCATTTGAAAAAAGATCACGAAAACCTTTTGATTATTTCAGAATTCGTGGTGATTTGGATGTTGGAGTGGGAAGGAAAATTATTGACCTTGCAACAGGACATGGAATTTTATTCGGCAGTAACGTTCAAGTCGGTAATTTGGAAATGTTAGTCGGATTATTTCAACACTACGACTATTTTGATAATAAAACTTTCGAATTAGGATCCATAGCTTTTGGGCCAAGTGTAATTTCTAAACTGCCAATAATTAAAAGTACCAGTTTATATACTAATCTTCATCTTGGTTTTGTGCCTTTCGGCGCTCTTAGCAACCGATTTGGAATTACCGATACTGCACAGGTTAGAGATTACAGCTATACCGGCGGAGCTGAAGCAAAGATTGAAAGTAATTTTAATATCGGCGGTTGGGTTAGTCTTGCATTCATAGGCTACTACTGGTGGTTCCATACCTATGTAGGAGTTGCGGGAAATAGCAGCATACTATTGATCAAGCCAAGTATCATATTCAAAATTTTTAACAATGTGAGCCTTGGATTTGAGCATTTGATTTACTACAGCGATAGATACCCGCGCGATTTTTCAAGTGTTCATTCCGTTAGAACCGAGCAAAAGATATTCGTTCAAGTATTTATAGAAGAGTTCGAGTTTAAAAGGTGAGACGATATTTCTAATTTTTTATAAAGAAAGAGACATGACCATAAAAAAATTATTTATAACTCTACTCTTAATAATTATTTGCGGATCTTCTCTATTTGCACAAAGTCCAGTTTTAGGGAATTCTCTGCAACGGAATAGATATAATTTTTCTCAGTTCGGAAATGAAACTTGGGATTTCATCAAACAACCGACTAAATGGAATGGAAGTGATTGGCTCAAACTTGGATTGGTAAGCGCAGGAACTTTTTTAATTATAGAAACTGCCGATCAACTTATCCGCGATGCAGCACTAAGGAACCAGCAATACTTCAACAGCGCTCCAATTAAAATTGGTAATATTTGGGGAGATTGGTATCCCACGGTGATCATAGGGAGTGCGTTTGCGTTACATGGATGGTTGGATAATAATTCTTCCTCGAAAAAAATTGCTTTTGAAATTGTGCAAGCCGGACTCTATACCGAGATTTTAACACAGATAATCAAACATTCTTTTGGCAGAGCCAGACCGTATAAGGAATTAGGTCCAACTGCTTTAAAACCGTTTTCATTTCTTGGCTGGGATTTTACCTCACTGCCTGCTGGGCATACCACATGGGCATTTTCACTTTCAACTGTACTTTCAAGAAATGCTAAACCCGGTTGGTTAAAAGTATTAGCTTACATTCCGGCTGCACTCACTTTTATTGCTCGAGTTTATCAAGATCATCACTGGACATCGGATAATTTTTTAGGAGCTGCACTCGGTTATTTTGTTGCAACCTGGGTGGTAGATCAGCATGATAAGAAAGATTTATTGGTGGAAGTTTCTTCGGGCTTTCCACTGACTATTACGATTCCACTTAACTAATCCGCCGCTGCGGATCGAATCAATATGAGTTGTGTACATATTCATAAATATAGGAACTGAATCACAATGCAAAAAGAATCTTTGTCCTTAGTTTTTTTGTTAGCGAACTCTATGCGACGTAAGTTTATTTTCCACCAGACTCCCCGAAAAGTATTCGGTTGGATCGGGCGGTTATCACTCATCCTGATAATCCTATGTGGATCTTCTGTCTTCGCGCAAAATTCCACTTTACCGGATTCCATACAGTCGCATAAATATAATTTCTCTCAGTTCGGAAGAGAGACACTGCGTTTCTTAATACAACCAACTAAATGGGATGGTAGCGATTATCTTAAAATAGGTTTGTTAGGTGCCACAACGTTCTTAGTTATGCAAACTGATGAACCGATTCGCAAATTTATCAACTTAGATACAAAATATGCCAAGAGCTTCCCCTTGGAATTCGGGAACATGTGGGGTGAATTATATTTTACTGAATTGATGTTTGGCGGTTTTACATTATATGCATTGTATGCCAATGATAAGACAGCCCACAAAATTGCTTTTGAAATTGCTCAAGCTACATTCTACACTTTTTTAGTTAACGGCACTCTGAAATATGTAATTGGAAGAGCGAGGCCGTATCTCGAACAAGGTAACCAAACGTACAGTCCCTTCTCCCGATATGATAACCCAGACCATCAATCATTTCCTGGAGGGCATACAGGTATTACACTAGCTCTTACGACAGTCCTTTCAAGAAATGCCAAACCGCTGTGGTTGAAAATATTAGCATACGTGCCGGCGGCGCTAAGTGTAGCAGGCCGTGTCTATTTGGATAAGCACTGGACCTCTGATGTATTTTTTGGAGGCGCTGTGGGTTACTTTATTGCAACTTGGGTAGTTGATCAGCATGAGAAACCGGTTGAAAACGGTAGTGAAAAAGCTCAAGTAGGGATACGTGGCGTAAACATTCAACCGTATCTATCTGACGATTCATACGGGCTCGCATTAATTCTTTCTTTATAAATAAAAATAGGTATGCGAAATGAAACTTAAAATATATTTATCACTTCTCTTAATCATAATAGGCGGATCCTCTCTTGTTGGGCAACAACAATATACTTTTTCGCAGTTCTGGAATGAGACCGGTGACTTTGTCAAGCAGCCGACTAAATGGGATGGAATTGATTATGTAAAAATAGGCGTGATGAGCTTTTTAACTTACGAGATTATGATGAATTATGATCAACCCATACGCGATGCAGTTTTGAAAGACCAACGATATTACAAGAGTTTTCCAATTGAATTTGGCAGAATATGGGGAGAGATATATTCACCAATAGTATTGTTTAGCGGATTTGCTGCATACTCATTGCTGACGGATGACATTGGAACAAGGAAAATTGCTTATGAAATTGGACAAGCATCACTATATGCCGGAGCGCTTTCCTTTTTATTGAAACTTGCAATTGGCAGGTCGAGACCGTATTTAAACGAAGGGACCCATTCTTTCAGTCCCTTTTCATCAATTTTAAATCAGGATAACAAATCATTACCGAGTGGGCATTCTACAGTTGCATTTATACTTTCAACAGTTCTTTCAAGAAATGTTAAGTCGCCCGTTTTCAAAGTGTTAGCTTACTTACCAGCGGTGCTTACTTTAGTTTCCCGCGTTTATCAAGATCAGCACTGGGCATCAGATACTTTCGCAGGTGCTGCGCTCGGTTACTTTGTTGCAACTTGGGTTGTAGATCAACATGAGAATAATAAATCTATAGTAGAAGTTTCTTCGGTGTATCCGCTTTTTATTAGGATTCCACTGAATTAAAATTATTTGTAATACAATTATTACATAGGAGAACAAACATGAAAGGCAATGAAAAATTAATCACCGTGCTTAACCAGCGATTAGCCGATGAACTTACTGCGATTAATCAGTACATGGTACATTCGGAAATGTGCAACAATTGGGGATACAGAGTGCTTCACAAGGCGATAGAAAAGCAGGCGATAGATGAAATGCATCACGCCGAATGGCTTATTCAGCGGATTATTTTTCTGGAGGGCGCCCCTGCAGTATCCAAGCTGAATTCTGTAAAGATCGGTAAGACGGTTCTAGAAATGGTGAGCAACGATCAGGATGCAGAAATCACTGGTTTGCTTGCTTACAACTCGGCAATAAAACTTGCACACGAAGTTGCCGACGAAGGTAGTGTTGATCTGCTGACAAAGATATTAAAAATGGAAGAAGGTCACGTCGAGTGGGCAGAAATACAACGTGCACAGATTGATCAAATGGGAATGGAAAATTATCTGGTCAATCAAACTGAAGGTTCGGCGAGCTGATTCATTGTTGTCTGATAACCAAGTAAAAAAATATTTTTTGTGATTTTCATGAAGTGGTGATTCGATATGGAGTATGTCCGAATTTCAAAATTATTTAAATATAAGGAAATGCAAAGTGATAAACGCTAAACTATTGAGCCCCTACAAACTTGGAAGCATAGAACTTAAGAATAGAATTGTTATGGCTCCTATGACGCGTTCACGTGCAATTGGCAATATTCCAAACCAATTAATGGCAGAATATTATGAACAACGTTCAGGTGCCGGACTTATAATTACAGAAGGAACTTCTCCTTCGCCGAATGGTCTCGGTTACAGTCGAATCCCCGGAATTTATAACGATGCACAAGTAGAAGGTTGGAAAAAAATTACTGATGCGGTGCATTCCAAAGGCGGGAAGATATTTGTTCAGCTTATGCATACGGGACGTATAAGTCATTATGCGAACATGCCGGAAAACGCTGTAATTATTGCACCCTCTGCCGTTAAACCGGCCGGACAAATGTGGACTGATGCTAATGGACTTCAGGATTATCCAATACCAACGGAAATGGTTATTGACGGAATAAAACATACCCAACAAGAATACATTTCCGCTGCGGCTAACGCTATAAAAGCCGGGTTTGATGGTATTGAACTGCATGGCGCTAATGGTTACCTGTTAGAACAATTTTTATCACCGGTTAGTAATATTAGAAAAGATAACTATGGCGGCAGCATTGAGAACCGTTGCCGTTTTCTTTTGGAAATAGTAGAAGACGCCATAGAAGTAATTGGAAAGGACAAGGTTGGTTTGCGCTTATCTCCTTATGGTGTTGCAAGTGATATGCCTCACTATCCCGAAATTATAGACACGTATAAATATCTTGCAGAAAAGTTGAATGACTTGGGAATATTGTACATCCATTTAGTAGATCACAGTGCTATGGGTGCGCCGGAAGTACCTCTCGAAATTAAAAAAGCTATACGCAAAAGATTTAAGCACGCACTTATTTTTAGCGGCGGATATACGATGGAACGCGCTGAAAACGAATTAGAAAGCGGACTTGCGAACCTTATCGCATTTGGTAAACCTTTTATTAATAACCCTGATCTCGTTGAACGATTTGCTAACGGCTGGCCGTTATCCAAAGATTTGGATACAAACACATTTTATTCTCCTGGTGAAAAAGGTTATACGGATTATCCTAATCATAATGAAAATATCAAGGTACCTGAAGAAATAAGTCGGTAAAACAATAGAAACTTGAGCCGGCGAACAAACATATTAAAAAAGGAGAAAGACCATGTCATTACTAGGATTAGTGCTAGTTCTTGTTGTCGTTGGAGTGCTTCTTTGGCTGATTAACAGCTATATCCCAATGCAAGCCACTATTAAGAAAATCTTGAATGTGGTGGTAGTTATTGTAGTGATTCTCTGGATATTGAGCGCTTTCGGAATTATAGACGGAATGCAAACGATTCATATCGGGAGGTAATCGTATGCACGTGTGAATGTCGTTGCGAGTGGCTCCGACTTTTATGATTAACGCAGTAACGAGATTCCAGAATCGTAATTGAGGAAACGAAAAATATTTCAAAAGCTTTTGTTGGATTGTTTGTATGAAAGAATTTCGGCAAACAATATGCGAGAGTTAGTTGAAGAACAAAAAAAAGTGTAACATAGAAAAAATCACAAACCAAATCAGAAAGGATTTAAAATGAAAATTAAATTTGTATTTTTTTCAACCATCATGGCAATCGCTCTGACACTGCCAATGCTCGGACAGAACAATCAAGACGATAAGACCAAGTCAGAAATGAAAATGCATGACATGTCAAGCATGATGGGAAAACCTACTGTCGATACGACAGTCGAAGGGCTTCACATGAAAGTTTGGCTTATGACGCAAAAACATCACAAAAAGATGATGAAGAAAATGCGACATGAACGCATGGAGATGAAAGATACCAACATGGCGATGAACAAGGATATGAAAGGAATGAATCATGATGGCATGATGATGGATAAAGCGACAAAGGAAGCAATGATGGCAGGCACGCACCATATTATGCTTTTCCTAACAGATGCGGCAAGCGGAAATGAAATCTCTAACGCTAGCGTTAAGATACTGATTGTATCTCCATCAAAGAAAAATTCTTCGGTTGACCTCAAGCCTATGATGAACCACTTTGGAGTAGGCCTCGAGCTCGACGACGAAGGAGAATATCAGTTTACAGTTAGCGTAAATGTTGATGGAGTCATCAAGACTACACAGTTCCAATACGAAGTAGAAGATTAACTGTCATCAGATAGAGTATTGTGTAACATGTAACGACCCGAACGATATCGGTTCGGGTTCGAGAGGACATCACATATTGGTGACGATGATGAAAAGGAATCCTATGATCTTCACATCATCGAGTTTTTTAACTAGTATCACGGCGATATAATTTATCAGAACTAAAGGAAATGACCATGAGTAAGAAAATTACTCAAACAGAATCGAGCGGCGTCGACCTTCAAAAGTCGAAAAAGACATATAAGAAAACATTGCACAAACTCCGGGTTGAACTAGTTAAGCTGCAACGGCACTTTATTAATAGCAATGATAAGATTCTGATTATCATGGAGGGTCGCGATGCGTCCGGCAAGGACGGGACAATTAAGCGTATTGTCAAGAATTTGAGTCCACGCGAAACCAGGGTAGTTGCCCTTGGCAAGCCCTCGGATAGGGATAGTGCGTCGTGGTACTTCCAGCGTTATGTTCCTTATTTACCGGCAGCTCAAGAACTTGTGCTTTTTAATCGCAGTTGGTATAACCGTGCAGGTGTAGAACGAGTGATGGGTTTTTGTACCGAGGCTGAATATGAGGAGTTCATGGTCTCGGTTCCAAATTTTGAGAACATGTTGGTCCGTTCTGGCATCAAGCTCCTTAAGTACTATCTAGACATTAGTAAAGCTGAACAAAAGCGTCGACTGAAGGAGCGGAAAGCGGATCCTTTAAAGCAGTGGAAAATCAGCCCGATCGACGACCAAGCGATTAAGCATTGGAAAAAATACAGCATGGCCCGTAACGAGATGCTGGCGCGCTCGCATAACTCGATGGCGCCTTGGATTCTAGTACGTACTAACGACAAACGTTTAGCGCGGCTAAATCTAATAAAGGATTTACTCAGTCGGCTTCTTTACGCCGACAAGGATAAACAATTGGTTCGACCAGACCCCCAGATTGTATTTGAATACGATATCTCAAATCTCGATAATGGTCGGCTAGTGAAGTGATTGGTAATGTAACAATAAATATTGAGAATGAACAAAACGCAATTCAAGAATTGGAAAATACTAAGAAGGCATTCATTAGTTGGTTTCGGAAGAAAATATTGGCAAACAGATTGTAAGAGTTATGTGCAAAGCTAATGAAGAATATTTCGCAAATTAATTTTACACAAATAAAAACATTTAACTGAATAATGTTAAAATCAACCAATAAAAAATATATCAAAAGCCATAAAAATATATACAGACATACAGAAAAAGGTTTTGAAAAACTTACTTCCCTTGCCACGGCCATTCTCGGCAATTCCATCACATTTATTATTGCCTTAGGGTTGGTAATATTTTGGTTTGCCAACGAGCAGTTTTACACGCAGGATATTCATTCCATCATAGGAGATGTAATTCTCGGGATTACTTTTTTGAATTTATTTATTATTCAAAAATCGTTCAACCGTTTCTCAGGCTCACTTCATTTAAAAGTTAATGAACTTGTCGCATCACACGAGCCTGCAAGCAATGCGGTAATGAATGCAGAAGAAAAAACAGAAGACGAGATAACCGAGCTTTCAAAGGAATATTCTGAACTAGCTGAGAAAACAAAAGAAGAAGGGAAAAAAATCTTGAACCGATTCAGTAAAAAAAAAGTAGGCGAACAATAAAAGAGGTGTACAATGGGATTAGACATGTGCGAAAGAGAACAGAACTTATTGCCGCCTAGTGATTTGGAAGCAGAAATCCAGAGATTGCAAGAAGAATTAATTGATGAGCGCGAAAAGCATGTCCGCACACTTGCAGACTTCAAGAATTATCGTCGTCGCATTGAGCGTGACGGAAACAAGGTTGTGGAAGAAAGCATGCGTGGACTATTCCTTTCCCTATTAGACATCATTGATGATATAGAAAAAGCGTTAGAGTTCGCAAACGATGCCAAGCTACCCACTGTAGAAGGACTGCAAGTAATTCATAAAAAATTTCTTGCGCTATTGGAAAAACACAGAGTACTTCCCTTCGAATGTGTTGGTACTTCATTCGATCATAATCTGCATGAAGCTGTTGCTATGGCGACACATGAAGGTAGTGAGCCGAGAACCGTTGTTGATGTGTTGCGTCGTGGTTATCTCTTGAATAATGAATTACTTCGCGCTGCGCAAGTGCGAGTTTCCGGATAACAAATATCATTTGAGGTTGCATCCTTGAATGAGTATGAAACAGTAATACTATGACCTACAAAGATTACTACAAAGAACTGGGGGTTGCAAAGACCGCAACATCTGCTGAGATCAAAAAAGCGTATCGAAGGCTTGCCGTCAAATATCATCCCGACAAGAATAACGGAGATAAGGCGGCAGAGGAACGGTTCAAGATTATCAGCGAGGCAAATGAAGTTCTCAGCGATCCAGTGAAACGAAAAAAGTACGATCAATTTGGCGCGGATTGGAAACACTACGAGGAATCAGGGGCGCAGCCGGGAGGATTTGATTGGTCTAAGTACTCAAGCGGACGTGGCGGACAAAGGTATAGGACGAGCACGAATGACGCCAACACAATGTTTACCGACGAGGGTGTCAATGATCTTTTTGAAATGTTGTTCGGACGACCTAGCAGTCAGCGACAAGGAAGACGGGGCGTTGTTCGCAAAGGTGAGGATCTAGAAACAGAAACAACTCTTTCGCTAGAAGAAGCATATCACGGCACAGCTCGTCTCATCAAACTCAATAGTCAAACTATTAAGGTGGCCATCAAACCAGGAGTTGCGGACCTGCAGAGACTAAGAATTGCGAGCAAAGGAGGTGCGGGATTAAACGGCGGTCCAAGTGGCGACCTATATCTAACCGTCAAGATTGCACCTAATGCGGAATTTCACAGGATGGGAAATGATCTCCAACGTGTCCTTCCCGTTGAATTGTATACTGCTGTCCTCGGCGGAAAGACTCAGATCAAAACACTAAAAGGAAAGGTCACGATCAATATTCCGAAATTAACATCAAATGGAAAAGAACTCAGACTTAGAGGATTAGGAATGCCGGTCTATGCAAAAAAGAATGAGTTTGGAAATCTGTTTGTGAAAGTCGAGATCGTGTTACCCGATAATCTCAACGAAGAAGAACTGGACATGTTCAGAAAATTAGCAGCACTAAAAAACCGCGCACCGAACTAGAACACAATGATCGGCTACTTTAAAAAAAATGTTAATTGAAACTGAAGATGTCAGCATTACATTTTACAAACAAATTAATTAAAAGGGATCTTTATGAAAACAAGAAATGTATTTATCACAACGACGATTCTAGTAATCGTTCTAGCGCTAACCATGTTGGGACAGACTAAACAAAAAGCGAAGACGAAAACCATCATAAATAAAAGTGATGTTTCAAGTGTGCTGGGTAAGCCCGTTTATGAATCAACAGTGGACAGTCTCAACACAAAAGTGTGGATCATTACCCAAAAGAAATATCAGGGAATGCAAAAAACAAATATGGGCAAGTTGATGGGCAAAATGGATAATAAAATGGAAATGGATAAGGCAACTAAGGAAGCAGTATTGAAAGGAACGCACTACTTTATTTTTGACGTGACAAATATTACCAGTGGAAAACAGTTCGCCGATACCAGTGCCAAGGTTGAAATTGTTTCCCCATCAAAGGTGGTATCTTCTGTGAACCTTCAGCCAATGATGAATCACTTCGGCGGCGGCGTATCGTTAAATGAAAAAGGCGAATATCTGTTTACTATTAATCTCAATGTTGGTGCGGGCTACAAAACTAGTCAGTTCAAGTACAAAGTAAAGTAAGTAACATTATTGTGTTTTGTACGCTCGATAATTTACACTTCCACCATGATTGAAAGATGTTAATATGGAAGCAGTTTTTTTTCTTAAGGGAATCTTTATTGGTTTTGCAATGGCGGTGCCTATTGGACCTATTGGAATTATGTGCATCCGCAAAACACTAACCGAGGGAAGATTACGCGGATTAATTATAGGACTTGGAGCCGCAACGGCAGATTTGCTTTACGGTTGTGTTGCTGCGTTTGGACTTACGGTTATTTCAACTACGCTTGTTAGTCAAAGAATTTGGATACGGCTAGTTGGAGGAGCACTTCTTCTATTCCTTGGTGTAAGAACATTTCGCGCTCTCCCTGCTGATCCTAAAATCCCCTTCAAAAGCGGTGGAATTTTACGATCATATCTCACTACTGTT
This sequence comes from Bacteroidota bacterium, assembly GCA_023381535.1. The sequence continues at coordinate 21,230 of JAMCSN010000011.1, read as the reverse complement.
TTTCTAACGCTTACTAATCCTATGACCATCTTTGTTTTTATCGCTGTGTTTGCGGCGCTTGGTTTAGGAAACGGACTTGGTTACTTTTCTGCAGCAGCTCTTGTTGCGGGAGTCTTTATTGGTTCTGGTCTATGGTTTTTCTTACTTAGTTCCGGGGCATTATTTTTTAGAAGGAAGCTGGACTTAGTCGGGCTGCGATGGGTAAACAGAATTGCCGGTGTATTGATAATTGTTTCCGGTGTTATTGCTATAGTAAGTTTATTATAAATATTTTTTCTTTTATCATGAGAAAATATAACTACACTAATCAATTAGTGAATGCGAGAGAAATCTTATCACGTTAAATATCATTCTTCACTCAAAGGATCTTTTATGCAAGACATAGCCGGTTTCTTCTCTTGGGTTTTTGTCACACTCATAACACTTCTTCCAATCATCAATCCGGTAAGTACTGCAATTCTTTTATTAGGCATTAGCGGACATCTAACTAAAGAAGATCGAAATCGCCAAATTACTTTAGCTTGCATATACATGGCAGGTATCTTAATCGTCTTTCTTTTAGGCGGTCATTTTATAATGGTTGTCTTCGGCATCTCCATACCCGGCATTCGTATAGCAGGGGGAATGGTTATAGGCTTTCTCGGATTTCGTATGTTGTTCCCGAGCGAAGGACACATCACTCAAGAAGGAAAACATGAAGCGCTTCAGAAACACGATATCTCATTTAGTCCGCTTGCAATGCCGAGCTTGAGCGGACCGGGGGCAATTGCAACAGTCATTACAATTTCGTCATCTATCGATGGACGCCACGGTTATGACAAAGTTTTTGCTTTTACCGGTGTAATTCTTGCGATTGTAATTACTGCAATCGTTTCATGGCTGGTTCTTCGAAGTGCCGGTTTTATGCGTAGAGTACTTGGTGTGAACGGAGTTGATAGTCTTTCGAGAATCATGGGTTTTATTCTTATTTGTATAGGAATTCAATTTGCAATTAATGGCGTGAAAGATCTTGTGCTCGAGACCACCTTATAATGGAAGTTCTAATAATAAAGTTCGCTTATTCCCAAAATACTGGCAGCGACTCTTTGATCCATCAACAAAATTAATTCTGAGTTAAACTATTTACTCATCCAAGAGATGTAGTTCCCTTTTCATCCCTTTGCTCTATTGTGAGGCAGTTTATTTCTACTTAATATTTTTTGTAAAACTTTGTCAAAACATGAGGATGAAGTAAATGTCACCCAGAAAAAAAGCACCTCTACGGCAATTCTCACCATCCACGCCTTCAATGAAAGAAAATTGGGATATCCAAAAGGTGAAGCTCAAAAAGAAATATCCAAGTTTGACAGATAGTGATTTGCGCTATTACGAAGGGAAAAAAGGCGCGATGTGGGAAAACATTAAAATAAAGCTTGGGCTAAGTAAAGAGGAATTACAGAAATTAATTTCAAGAGTTTAATGGGTTTATTAACGCACTAAATTTTCAATTAGTGAAGAAGGGAAAAAATCATGAGCAAAGGTCAAAACGCTAAAAAGGGTTCAAAAAAAGAACCGGCAAGAACCATGAAAGAAAAGAAAGCAGCTAAACGAGAAAAGAAAAATGAGAAGATGAACCACGGGATCATCGATCAATTGCACGGTTAGGATTTGTAATATCATTAGTTCTTTGGATAACGGAGAACATCCGACAATGTAATTTTGAATTTTGAAAGACAAAAAGAATATGGATAGAACAATTTTGCAGAAATTCCAAAATGAAAATTAGTGTGGCTCAAATCAAATAGTGATAACAAGAGTTGATAATGAATCACCTCACCCAAAAGATGTAGTTCCTTTTCCATCCCTTTGACCGATTGAATTTACATCCTAATTAGTTGCATCTTAATTCCGGTAGTAAGTGAAGAACGCTATGTGAAATAAATAAGGATGATCTGTTTGAAACCTCTGAAATTAATATTGATCACACTTTGTCTCTCTATTTTTCTTAAAGAGTCTTTCGCACAGCAGCGTCCATTTGGTCTAGGTGCGATGATCGGTGAACCAACCGGCATTAGCGCTAAGTTATGGACTTCTCCAACCACTGCAGTCGATTTCGGTTTAGGTTGGTCTATCGGTGGGGATCGGATTGGCAGTTACGACGGTAAGTATAATGGAGGCAGCCGTATTCATTTTCATTTCGACTACCTTTTACATGTATTTGATGCCGTTGGTTTAACTGAACAATACCCAATTTATTATGGTGTTGGTGCACGCTTCAACAGCGGCGGCGGATACTACAACTCTTTAGCCGTTCGTTTCGTGGTTGGGCTTGCTTGGATGCCGATAGAAACACCATTTGAAATGTTTATTGAATTTGTGCCATCGCTCCAATTGACTTCTATGCCAGGATATGCAATTGATTCCGCACTAGGCGTAAGATATTGTTTCAGATGACAGTGAAATCATTAATAACAAAACTTAGCCATGGGCTTAAGTGAAAAATTATGCTAGAAAACTTTTATTACTGTCGCGTGGTTCGGCAAAGACACACATGTTGTTTCAAACGACATTTCTCAAAATAAAGACAAGAATAGAAGAACTATAATTAATAATAAAGTGATGAAAAAGAGATTGTTTTCCAAAGGGGTTTGGTTTGTTTGCCGTTCGATGCCGGCATGTTGTTCAAACCCCGATTTTATAGTCAACAATTTTGGTCGAGTTTTTCTTCAAGCATCATTATTGGTTTTATTTTTTATTGAGACTGGACCATGAAAAAAATCAGATTATTACTTATCGAAGATAACCGTCTGCTTATGGATGGAATCCTTGCAATTCTAAAGCCTCAAAAGGACATTGTTATAATTGCCGCATCAGGTGATGGCAAGAATACTCTTGTAAAAATTAAAGAGTTAAAACCAAATGTTGTCCTTCTGGATTTAGGATTGCGAAGTCAAAACAGTTTACATGTGGTGGAAATAGTGAAAAAAGATTTTCCGGAAGCCAAAATCATTGTTATGGATCTTGCGCCTGTACAAGCCGATATTTTACAGTACGTAAAAGCAGGAGCCAACGGGTTCATACTTAAAGATGCATCGCTTAAAGACTTCTTGATAACAATAAGAACCGTATCCGAAGGGGCAACAGTACTTCCACCTCTTTTGGTTGATTCTCTTTTTTCCCAGATTGTTGATCACGCTGTGAGAGAAGGCAAATCTAAATTGAAAGAAGCAGTTCAGATGACAAAGCGGGAACGGGAAGTTATAGGGTTGCTAGGTGAAGGTATGAGCAACAAAGAGATCGGTCAAAGAATTCATGTATCAATCTATACCATTAAGAGTCATATCCATAATATAATGGAGAAGCTTGCACTACACACGCGGTTGGAAATTGCTAACTATTCTTACACCGATCAAACTCTTAATACAATTACAAGGAGTATATCGACTCTCAACAATTAGTTAAACAATCGCTGATCGTTCCAACAGTAGTTGAATAAATCGGCGGAATAAAAGAAGGAGAAACATCATGCGTTATTTTTTTGTATTAATCGTTGCATTGTGCTTGGCAAGCACTTCAAATGCACAAGTAAGTGTTAGGCTCAATTTCAATTTGGATAGCCAGCCTGCCTGGGGTCCAACCGGTTATGATTATGCTGAATTTTATTACTTGCCGGATATTGATGTTTATTACTATGTCCCCCGACATCGTTTTTACTACAATCAAGGAGGACGCTGGAGATTTTCGTCACAATTGCCTTCACGCTATCGTAATTATGACTTATATAATTCTTATAAAATAGTTGTGAACGAGCGCGAACCGTGGCGAAATCATGAAAATTACAGAGAAAAATATTCTTCATATAAAGGTCGTCATGATCAGCTGCCAATCCGCGACAGCAAAGAGTCAAAATATTTTGTGAACAAATATCATCCCCAGCATAACACATGGGTTCAGCAACAAAAACATGATAACGGTAATCACAATGGTTGGAACAAAGGGAACAATGGTAATGGTGGAAATAAAGAGGATAAACAAAACAATAATCGAGACAAGCACGATAAAGGCAAAGGTAAAAGATAACTGGTGCATATAATTACAAAAATTAAGAACCGGTTTTGATATGCTTACTAATACATTTCGAAACCGGTTGGATAAAGGAGAATAAAGAATGACTTTCTCAAGTTCAGAATTACTTGTCTTCAGTGTATTTGTATTAGTGAACATAATTTGTGCGGTCATCATTTTACCTGAATTAAAGAAAATGGTTAAGGGATTTAGGAAAGGTGTCTGGTGAACAGAATGGATAGTAACAAAATTTGACAAAGGAGATTATTATGAAAAACAAAATAAATAATTCAACAACTTTATTAAGCAGGTGGACTCACTTCCTTGCTGCTGTGCTGACAGTGGCTTTCATTATGCCTGGTGTTGCTGTATCTCAATCGTCGCCCACACCAGTCAATCTAGGCTCAGCCGGTGATTTTGTGATTCTGGCAAAAACTGGAATCTCAACCACGGGGACCACCCAAATCACTGGAGATATAGGAATTAGTCCAGCCGCCGCGAGTTTCATAACCGGATTTGGTTTGATCGCGGATGCCTCGAATACATTTTCAACATCATCATTAGTCACTGGAAAAGTATATGCCGCTGATTACGCTCCTCCAACTCCGACTAAGATGACTACGGCTGTGAGCGACATGCAAACAGCTTACACCAACGCAGCTGGACGAACATCGCCGGATTATACTGAACTGTACACCGGAGATGTTACCGGGAAAACACTTACTCCCGGTCTTTACAAATGGAGTACCGGAGTCATGGTATCTGGTGCAGGCGTCACAATCTCTGGTACTGCAAGCGATGTCTGGATCTTCCAGATAGCGCAAAATCTTACTGTGGCCAACGGTGCAATTGTAACTTTAAGCAGCGGTGCAATTGCTTCCAACATCTTCTGGCAGGTTGCCGGTCAAACTACCATTGGAACAACAGCGGCAATGAAAGGAATCATATTATGTCAGACAGCCATTGCGATGAGTACCGGCGCGACGCTCAACGGCAGAGCTCTTGCACAAACCGCAGTTACATTAGATGCCAATGCTGTCACTCAACCGGCAACGGCTACCACAGTCAATAACAATTCAGTGCCACAAAAATTCACTCTCTCTCAAAATTATCCAAATCCATTCAATCCATCTACGATGATTCAATATAGTCTTGAGAAGACTTCTCAGGTTTCACTTAAGGTTTATAATGTGCTTGGCAATGAAGTTGCCACACTTGTGAACCGTCGTCAGGAAGCAGGCAGCTATACTGTTCCATTCGGTAACAGTAAAGGAACATTCATTCTCGCGAGCGGCGTGTATTTCTACCGTCTCGAAGCCGGGTCCTTCGTTTCGACGAAGAAGTTAATCATGGTCAAGTAAATAAGTAAATGCTAATCTCAATCTCTCAGAAGTCCGAGTGATTGAGATTGTGTAAAAAGTCAAAAATATTTTTTGGATGTTTGTTCTCATTCAATCAAAAAAAATCATTGATATACCTTTTCACTATTCACAAATTCTACAATAAAAAAATATGATTGTTCTTAGTATTTCAGTTGCCAACAAATAATTTAATTAGGTGAACACATGAAAAAAATATTTATCGGTATTCTTGGCTTAATATTCTTTGTTCTCATCAACGGTTGTTCAAGTAATACAGACCCCCAGTTCCGTATGCGGAATGAACAGTCGAACAAAGTTAATGTGAATATACAGACAACAGGCAGCAATAAATTCAGCATTAACAATATTGAACCTGGACAAACAACGGATTATCAAAAATTCTCTGAAGGAAATATTACTGTGACGGTAGTAACCCAGAATGAGTCGGCATCGTTTCTTGCTGCAAAGAATACTCACTACACAATTGTAATTAGTACAGGCAAACCACCAACAGTGCATGTAGATCAGTAATTGTGTAAATGTAATAAGGATAAGCCGGCACTGCATACGCTTTTGGTAAGTAGATAATTATTCTTTCTTTTAAGGAACTCTAAAAAGATTGTTAAAGGTATTCTCATGATTAACATACAATTAATTTCTCGCCGGAATCTCGACATTATCATAAGAGTCTCACCCAAAAGATGTAGTTCCTTTTTCATCCCTTTGCCCGATTTACACATCGATAACATCTAGCTAACTTCCTACTGAGTAAAGAACGAAAACTAATTTACCATAGGAGGTAATTTACTATGAACAAAATGAAAAACTATTCTAAGATGTGGTTATTACCACTTCTACTGATCATGATTATGCTTGGTTGCGAAGATAGAGTTGGAATCACTTCTCCACCGGTCATCACTATACCTACAGTGATTTCAACAAATCCTACTAATGCCGCAACAGGTGTGGCTTTCAACAGTAAAGTAACCGCAACTTTCAGTGAAGCGATGAACTCTTCAACGATTACCACTGCAACATTTACATTGATGCAAGGTACATCGTTTGTATCAGGCACTGTGTCGTACACGGGCATAACTGCAACTTTTTCTCCTTCAAGTAATCTTGCGCCAAATACAACCTACACTGCCACAATTACAACCGGGGCTAAGGATGCTGAAGGCAGCGCATTGGCACAGAATTATGTATGGAGTTTTACAACAGGTGCGGCAGCGGTCATCACTCCACCAAATGTAAGTTCTACAGACCCTGCTAATGCAGCAACAGGTATAGCTTTGAACCAGAAAATTGCTGCAACCTTCAGTGTAGCTATGGATGTTTCAACAATTACCTCATCAACATTTACATTGAAGCAGGGTACAGCGTCAGTCTCGGGATTTGTTTCGTACACGGGGACAACAGCAATATTTGCCCCGGCAAGTAACCTCGCGCCTAATACAGCATATACAGCAACGATAACAACCGGAGCTCAGGATCTAGCAGGCAATGCTCTAGCAACTGATTATATGTGGAGCTTTACCACAGGCGCAGCAGCAGTCGTTACCCCGCCTACAGTAAGTTTTACAGATCCAGTAAATGGGGCAACAGGAGTTGCACTGAACCAGAAGATAGCCGCAACATTTAGTAGGACAATGGATGCTACAAGTATTCAAACATCGACATTTATCTTGATGCAAGGTTCAACTGCAGTTACAGGCTTTGTGTCCTACAGCGGCACAACAGCAATATTCACACCTTCGAGCAACCTTGCAGCAAGTACGGTATATACAGCGACGATAACAACCGGAGCTAAGGATCTTGCGGGCAATGCTCTAGCAAACAATTATGTATGGAGCTTTACCACGGGCGCAGCAGTAGTAGTGACTCCACCAACAGTAATTTTAACAGACCCGCTTAATGTTGCAACGGGAGTTCCATTGAACCAGAAGATAGCTGCAACATTTAGTAAAACAATGGATGCAACAACTATCACGACATCAACATTTACATTACAACAAGGAACAACATCAGTTACAGGATTTGTTTCGTATTCGGGCACAACGGCAATTTTTGCACCGGCAAACAACCTATCACCAAGTACAGTATATACAGCAACTATAACAACCGGGGCAAAGGATCTTGCAGGCAATGCTCTTGTAAACAATTATGTATGGAGCTTTACCACAGGCGCAGCAACAGTAGTGATTCCGCCAACAGTAATATCTACAGATCCAGCTAATGCAGCAACAGGTATAGCATTGGCAAAACAAATTACCGCAACATTTAGTACGACAATGGATGCTTCAACAATTAGCACATCAACATTTACCTTAATGCAAGGTACAACGTCGGTATCGGGTTTTGTATCCTACTCAGGCAGAGTTGCGACTTTTGTACCGGCAAGCAACCTTGCAGCAAATACTATATATACAGCCACGATTACAACCGGGGCTAAGGACTTAGCAGGTAATGCTCTGGCAAGTAACTATGTATGGAGCTTTACAACAGGCGCAGCAGTGGTCGTCACCCCACCAACAGTAAGTTCTACAGACCCTGCTAATGCCGCAATAGGTGTGGCTTTGAACAAACAAATAAAAGCAACTTTTAGTAAGACAATGGATGCTTCAACAATTACTACATCAACATTTACTTTAATGCAAGGTACAACACCAATTTCAGGCTTCGTGTCCTACTCAGGCACAACTGCCACTTTTGCACCGTCAAATAACCTCGCACCAAGTACAACATATACAGCCACGATTACAACCGGGGCTAAGGACTTGGCAGGTATTTCAATGACAAACAACTATGTATGGAGCTTCACAACCGTTGTCCCGAATTATACAGTATTGCTATCATCAAATCCGGTGGCTGGTGGAACTACAAGTGGAGGCGGTACATTTAATTCAGGTTCTTTAGTTACAGTAAACGCAACAGCAAATACTGGATATACATTTACTAACTGGACAGAAAACGGAAATCCAGTATCTATAAATGCAAGTTATACATTTACAATAAGCGGAAACAGAACATTAGTAGCGAACTTTACTGCTATACAGTATACAGTATCGCTATCATCAAATCCGGTGGCAGGTGGAACTACAAGTGGAGGCGGTATATTTAATTCAGGCTCTTCAGTAACAGTAACCGCAACAGCAAATGCTGGATATTCATTTACTAACTGGACAGAGAACGGAACTGCAGTATCTACAAATGCAAGTTATACATTTACAATAAGTGGGAACAGAACATTAGTAGCCAACTTTACAGCACTTCCAGCTGGTCCAGCCGGTGTAAATCTTGGATCTGCAGGTAATTTTGCTATTCTGGCTGGCTCTGGAGTCTCTAACACAGGTGTTACTACTCATATTTATGGTGATGTTGGATCGTTTCCTACAGCCACAATTAATGGGCTTACTGCGGCAAATGTGACTGGAACACTTTATACGACGGCTGATCCTATAGTAGGTACGGCAAAAGACGATTTGACTACTGCTTATAACGATGCTCAAGGTAGGTCAGTAGATGCCATATCGTTGCCAGGACAATTAGGCGGTTTGACTCTTGCCCCTGGACTCTATGTTAACTCAACATCAAGCGGGATATCGGGAACGGGATCGAATGCAATTTTAACTCTTGACGCCGGAGGCAACCCGAATGCTGTCTGGATATTCAAGGTAGGATCCACATTCATCACGGATGCCGGCACCAGTATTGTTCTAGCTGGTGGTGCACAATGGCAAAACATCTATTGGTCAGTCGGTACTTCAGCAACACTTGGAACGAACTCTATCTTTTATGGAAATATTCTGGCTGATCAATCAATCACACTAACTACCGGTGCGTCATTGCGCGGTAGAGCGTTGACACGGATTGCTGCAGTAACATTGGATACCAATATTGTTGACAAGAGATAAGGATAATTGAAAGGTAAGTGTGAGGAGATTTGAACTCCTCACCTTATTTTTTCAAAGTTTGGAGAATAGACCTGAAATAAATTTAATAGTATTTCAAAAAAAAAAAAAGGAAACATGAAATGAAAAATTTTTTTATAACTCTTGCATTGTTGTTAATTGTTGGTATTGGTGTTTCTCAAGCACAATTAGCAACCGATAGCTGGGCATTCGGTTTTGGCGGAACATATCCAAGATATGTCAGTGTCAACATTCAACCACTTAATTCTAACATCGGCGGATTTCTTTCATTGCAAAGGAATTTTTCTGAGCGTATTGGATTAAGATTGAAAGCAGGTTATTATCACATGGAAGGCAAGCCAACCCCTATCTCTGATGACGCGAGCACAAAAGAAGCGACAAACTTAATAAATGGCAATCTCGATTTTCTATTTTACATTATTCCGTGTGAATCGATTTCACCTTATTTGTTTGCCGGCGCCGGTGTTGGTCTAAGAATGTTAAAATATAATTATCTAACTAAATATTTGGATCAAAACGAAACCGCTTTGTCTCTCAGTGTTGGCGGCGGTGTGGAATGGACTCTTGATTCAGACTGGAAACTTCTGACAGAGTACGGCTATCATTCAATGTTTAATTCGGAACTTGATGGTGCAATTGCTCCTGTTACACAAGAAGTTAACGGGCGCGATTCTTATATGACTCTTAATCTTGGACTTCTTTATTACTTTAGCAAAGGCGAGCCTTCAAAATTATGTCAACTTCCTTCAGGCATAACTCCCGAAATGAAAGATATGACTGACTATAATAAAATTGAAGGAATGATTATTAAGCATATACCCCAAGAAGTTACAAAAGAAGTTGTTGTTGAAAAACAAGCTAAAGCCGAAGATAACAATTGGGTCTTAATAGGAGTTAACTTTGCATTCGATAAATCAACACTTTTACCGGAATCATATCCAATTCTTTATGATGCTGCGAAGACATTACAGTCGAACCCGGATCTGAAAGTTGAAATACAGGGTTACTGTGACTATATCGGTTCTGTTGAATACAACAATGCACTTTCATTAAGGCGAGCTCAAACAGTTAAAGATTACCTTGTTTCAAAGGGTGTTTCTGGAGACAGACTTACAACTGTTGGTTACGGAAAAAGTAATCCTGTTGCAGATAACAAAACTGATGAAGGCAGAGCATTAAACAGAAGAATTGTGTTTAAAATTAAGTAACTAGTTTCTTAAAGCAATGACTCAATGTCCCTGTAACTTTGATTACAGGGACATTAATGAAAATTTGATTTAACCTCGATAAATAGAATGGGGCGATGTAAAACTCTTACAATATATCATAGCAATTACTATTTGTGAAATCAGAATATCTCGACATGAATGAAATATTTATAACAGTGTTAATAGTATCATCGTTGTAAATAAACTGTCCCTCATCCAAAAGGATGTAGTTCCTTTTTCATCCTTTTGGTCGATTGAATACTTCCCAATAACTACTGATTATATATTCAGATAATAATTGAAATGAGGACAAATGATATTTGTCAGTATTTCTTCCACCGAGGAAAAATTTGTAATCGAGCTAAAGCACAAAATTGATTATGTGGTTGAAAGGAACTTTGGAAAACTAAAATCCTTAAACAAAAGTACAGTCTATATGTTCTTTCAATTATTCTTCGGAACTGCAAAAATGATTTTCAAAGAAATATTCGGGAGGTCTCGCTAATGAATATATTAATGGTTTATCCGATGTATCCAGATACGTTTTGGAGCTTTAAACATGCCCTAAAATTTGTATCGAAGAAAGCGAGTTTCCCTCCATTAGGATTATTGACCGTTGCTTCAATGCTTCCTAAAGAATGGGACAAGAAATTAATTGATATGAATGCAAGCGATCTGACCGATGAAGATATTCTTTGGGCAGATTATGTTTTCATTAGTGCCATGTCCATTCAAAGTGAATCGGCAAATCAAGTAATCGAAAGATGTAAAAAGTTGAATGCAAAAATTGTTGCTGGCGGACCATTGTTTACCAGTAGACCCGAATATTACCAAAACATTGATCATCTTATTCTGAATGAAGCGGAAATTACTCTTCCAGCGTTTTTAAGTGATCTGAGCGACGGAAGACCGAAACAAATATACGGTTCGGAAGAATGGGCAGAAATAACAACCACACCTCTACCGCTTTGGGATCTGATTTCTATCAACACTTATACTTCGATGAATTTGCAATATTCACGCGGCTGTCCTTTTGACTGCGACTTTTGCGATATCACTGTTCTCTATGGAAGAAAACCGCGCACAAAAAGTAAAGAACAGGTAATTGCTGAATTGGAAGCATTATATTTTACCGGTTGGCGGGGACCTGTATTCTTTGTAGATGATAATTTCATTGGCAACAAAGCGAAATTGAAAAAAGAAATTCTTCCGGCAATTGTTGAGTGGAGTGAGAAAAGAAAAAATCCGTTCTACTTTAATACGGAGGTATCGATTAATCTTGCCGATGATGATAACCTGATGCAGCTTATGGTTAAAGCGGGATTCGAAGCCGTGTTTATCGGTATAGAATCTCCGAACGAAGAGAGCCTTATTGAATGTAATAAAACTCAAAATAGAAACCGCGATCTGATTTCAAGTGTAAAAAAAATTCAACAATCAGGTTTGGAAGTTCAGGGAGGATTTATCGTCGGGTTCGATAATGATCCGCCAGCAATTTTCGATAAGCTTACAAACTTTATACAGGAAAGCGGAATTGTAACAGCGATGGTAGGTTTACTGAATGCGCCTCAAGGAACGAAGCTTCAAAAAAGGCTGCTTAAAGAAGGAAGATTGCTAAATGATTTCACCGGTAACAATACCGATTTTTCCATCAACTTTATTCCTCACATGGATTCCGAATTACTACTAAACGGTTACAAAAAAATTCTGAATACAATTTATTCACCCAAATTTTATTATGCGCGTGTAATGCGCTTTATGAAAGAATTTGAACCGAAGAAGAAGAAAGTCTTTCACTTAAACCCCAACTACATCCTTGCGTTATTTAAATCTATATTCAAATTGGGGGTGGTAGGTGAAGAAAGATTTTACTACTGGAAATTATTCTTCTGGTCTCTGTTCCGTAAGCCGCAGCTTTTCTCTTTGGCAATATTGTTTACGATTTACGGATTTCATTTCAAAAAAATATCGAACGGTTTTTATTGAGTGTATTTAAACAAATCAACTTGGAAAAAGCAACTGATTAAACAGTCGATGATTTTAGAATGCATAGCTAATTAGAAGACGAGAGTATGGAATGGATTTTTCAACATTTGTATTAATTGTTTTGGGATTCTTAACTATTGTAATAATTGTTTGCACGATAATACTTTATCCCGAATTGAGAGATGTAGTTAAAGAGTTTAAGAGAAATCCTTAAAAAAAATTATTTAGTTGAATAATATCACTTATTCATATTCAACTCCGATAAATGAGGATAAAACGAAAACCAAATTCGTAGAAGACCTGAAATTCTCTACCAACATATTATTTTACGTCATATTTAAATAATTATGAATGATCAGAAAGTAGTAATCGGAATATTTGAAAATGAGTTCTATGCAACTGTAGCAAAAAAATATCTTAGAGATTCTGGAATTAGAGCAAACCTACTTAAAGAAGGAGGCGGTGTATCTTTGCCTTTGTTGAGTCAGGTGGAAGGAGTGCAACTCTTGGTACCTGATGCTCAAGCAGACGAAGCCGAGAAGAAATTAAAGATAAAATTTATCTAATACATAGAGTGTTAATGGTTCTCTAAGATATTAGTTGAAGCGCGTTAGCAAAATATCTGGAGAATGATGAGAAATGTTAGCTAATACATTGAAGGAAAAATTCAAAAGAAAATCACTCTCATAAATTAATGAAGTAAGAGTACAATCTGAATGTTCTCATATAACTATCAAGGAAGGATCAAAGTCATGATCGTAAAAACAATAGGTCTCATCATTCTGATAATGGGTTTTCTCTTTGCTCTTTATACGGGATTAGATCTTGCACCAAAAGAAAAATTGCTGGATATCGGTAGTATTCAAATAACAAAGGATCATGAAGGCACAACAAATTGGTCTCCCTTCATAGGAATAGGAGTTATGGTAATCGGAGGGGTCATATTTATCACTGGAAAAAAGAATTATCTTAATAAAAGCGCAAAATAAATTGATCAGATTGGAATAACATACTTCAATACCTTGCAATCGACGGGGATAAATTCAAAAAGAAAGCGGGTTTGTGGATTAAATAGTGATTAGCACAACTGAGTACTATATGAGAATTCATAATATTTCAGTTTTATTAAAAAATATTCTCCTTTTAATGAGGCCGAAACAGTATATAAAAAATAGTCTTGTATTTGCTCCGATATTTTTTTCATTTCAGTTTAGCAATTCTTCAAAAATCTTGACAGTTATCAGTGTATTTATAGCATTTTGCATCGCATCAAGTTCAGTATATGTCTTGAACGATATTTTCGATATCGAAGAAGATATAGCACACCCGGTTAAAAAGCATAGGCCGTTAGCCAGTGGGCTAGTTAGCAAAAATCTTGCTTATTCATTATCAATACTTCTTTTTTTACTTTCTTCATTGATTTCATTTAGTATATCGGAAAAAGTTTGCTTGATCATCTGTCTTTACTTCCTATTAAATCTTGCATATTCAATTAAACTTAAACATATCCCAATTATCGATGTAGTAATAATATCCATTGGGTTTGTTATGAGAGTCGTGGCTGGAGGAGTTGCTATATCGGTCGATATTACAATGTGGATTATAATCATAACCTTTCTTTTGTCAATGTTTTTAGCAATCGCCAAAAGAAGAGACGATGTAGTCCTCGCACAAGATGGAATGAAGACAAGGAAGAACATTGATGCATACAATCTTGAGTTTATTAATTCATCGTTGGTTCTTGTAGTAGGAATAATTACGATGTCATACATTCAGTACACGCTTTCAATAGAAATACAACATAAATTTGGTACAAATAAACTTTACTTTACTACGTTGTTCGTTCTGATTGGATTCTTAAGGTACCTTCAAATTGTGTTTGTCCATAAGAAAAGCGGCGATCCAACGGAAGTTCTTTGGAGTGATCGATTTTTGCAACTCACCATAGTTGCTTGGCTTGTGTCCTTTTATTGGTTGGTAAAATTATGGCGATAGCTTTTCGCTACGGGTTATTTGCCGCGTTTTCAATTTTTGTGAATTTGATTACGCAAAGAATCTTTTTTTCCATTTTCAATAGCACAAATATTTTTTATGCTCTTATTTTGGGAACGGGAACAGGTCTTTTTACTAAATATCTTTTGGATAAACATTTTATCTTTTACTACAAGACAAAATCAAAAATAGAAGATCTATTCAAATTCACTCTATATTCTATCATGGGAATTCTAACAACAGGAATATTTTGGGGATTTGAATTGGGGTTTCATTATTTATTTAAGATTGAAAACGCAAAATATATCGGAGCGATTATTGGATTAACGATTGGCTATTTTATTAAGTACCAGCTTGACAAGAAATTCGTTTTTCAAAGAGGTGATGGAGAATGAAAGTATTAATTACCGGAGGTTCAGGATTTCTCGGGATCAATATTGTCCGTTATTTGCTTAAAAAAAATTATGATACCAGAATTATTGATATACAAGATTTTGATTATCCGGATGTGAAAGAGAAGGTTGAAATTGTTATTGGAGACATTCGGATAAGTAGAGATGTAGAAAAGGCTTTGAATGGAATTGATATTGTTGTGCATACAGCGGCAGCGTTGCCCCTTTATTCAAAAGAGGAAATCTTTTCGACCGAGATTGATGGGACGAGATTATTGTTGCATGCATCCAAAGAGAAAAACGTAAGTCGATTTGTCCACATATCTTCTACAGCTGTATATGGAATTCCAGATCATCATCCTATATTCGAGACTGATAAACTTGACGGCGTCGGTCCGTACGGGCAAGCAAAAATAGAAGCTGAAAGAGTTTGTGAAGAATTTCGAAGAGCCGGAATGTGTGTCCCGATCCTTAGACCAAAATCATTTATAGGGCCTGAAAGACTTGGTGTATTTGCTTTATTATATGACTGGGCGCAGACGGGTCATAATTTCCCAATGATTGGTAAAGGAAACAACCGGTATCAGTTGTTGGATGTAGAAGATCTTTGTGACGCGATCTTTAAGTGTATGATATTAGATGAAAGAGTAGTAAATGATACTTTCAATATTGGGGCTAAGGATTTCACCACAATGAAAGAAGATTACCAATCCGTGCTTGATTATGCAGGACATGGGAAAAAAATAATTGGATTACCTGAAAAACCAATTATATGGACATTGAGGTTTTTGGAAAAATTAAAACTTTCGCCTTTGTATAAGTGGGTCTACGAAACTGCCTCAAGAGATTCTTTTGTGTCTATAGAGAAAGCGGAAAAACTTCTTAACTACAAACCTAAATATTCGAATAAAGATGCTCTGCTAAGGAATTATAAATGGTATTTAGAGAATTTAGAATCATTTAAGGACCTTACTGGTGTCAACCATCGAGTTCCATGGAAACAAGGAATACTAAAATTTGCTAAGGTGTTTTTTTAACTGCTTGATAATTAGACGACCGTTTTTGTTTTAGTTCTAGAATGAATGTGACAATTCAAGTAAAATAAATTTATGAATAGTTATAAGTAAGAAATAATAATATTGATGAACATGTTCATCGACTACAATTATAAAAGAATAAAATGAGAATGATGATACAAGAAAAGACTATCAATCATATTCCTTTGATAAGTAGAAAAACAAGCTGGTTAAATATCGATTCATTTTGTAATGCTATTAAAATATAAAAACATATTTAAACAAATTTCGCTTGGAATATTAGGATGCATCGGGGCAAGTATTATCTTACTTATTACCAACCTTCACGGTGCCGGTACAACGCCGGACTCCGCTGCTTATATATCTGCCGCAAGAAATTTAGCGGACGGTCATGGTCTCCTCACCTATAATGGATTACATTTAATTGTCCAGCCGCCTCTTTATCCAATCATGTTGGCTATAATAAAAAAAATTTTATTCATAGATCCGTTAATATCGGCGGGTTATGTTAATGCTCTTCTTTTCGGCTTGATAGTTTACCTATCCGGATTATTATTGTTAAAGTACTTGAATTCATTTGCGCTGGTATTTTTAGGAACTATCTCGATTCTGATTTCATTTGCACTTGTTCAAGCTTCGTTGATGGCATTATCAGAACCGCTATTTATATTTCTTGTGCTTCTATTTCTATATTATTTTGAATCATATATATCAAAGCATGACTTTATTTCTCTTTTCCTTTTCTCAATTTCGGCAGCCTTGGCATGTGTTACCCGTTACACCGGTGTCATAATCATTTTAACTGGTATTATATGCATCCTTCTTTGGTCGAGGAATAATAATAAAGAAAAGTTTTGGCATTCGCTTATCTTCTTGCTTATCACTGTTTTACCTATCACGATGTGGGTTATCAGAAATTATATTCTTTCAGGCACTCTTGTTGGACAAAGAGCTGCATCTTCATATACTCTATTTGAGAATCTTAATTTTTTCTACAACACTGTTCTTCCCTGGTTTTTGCCGTTGAATTCAAAATGGATCTATTTTATTTCTATTTTATTAATAGTAGCGATCTGTTTTCTCTTCGGATTAGATGCGGCAAAATCTTCGAACAAAAATGCAATAAAATTAATCGGTCCAAGTTTGCTCTTTGTATTATTCTATACCGGGGTCATTGTTATTTCATCAACCACAACAGCATATGACCAGATATCCGATAGATTGCTTTCTCCGATTTTTATCCCGATAGTTTTCATTTTGTTTTTTATCTTCGATAAAATTCACAGTTGGATAACAAAGTTTTTACATCTGAAATTTGTGACCGTTCTTTTCTTCATTGGCATAGCATTGTTTATAAGTTACCCCGTCAAAGACACAATACATATTATTGAAGAGTACGTCGAGTTATCCGGATTGGGATACAGCAGTGATTCATGGAGGGAAAGCGAAACTATTGAATATCTTAACCAGCATAAGACATTGGGAAGAAATTATTCATTATATAGTAATGAACCGGATGCAGTATATCTTCTGACAAATTTAAATATCAAACGTAGTCCCGCAAAAACATTTTACAACTCTCCTCAACATTTTGATATTTATCCAAACCAAAAGGAGAGTTGGGTGGTTGGGGAAAATGTATGTCTTATCTGGTTTGATAAAAGTAATCGAAGCTTCCTTTTTACAATTGATGAACTGCAAAAAAATATCAATATGGTGGAAATTGCGCATCTTAAGGACGGAGAAATCTATACTTTCTCGATTAAATGATGTTAGCCCGGGAGATTCAACTATAAAAAGAAATAACAGTACTAATCTATTTTTCATCCCTTCGCTTGATTGTATTCTGCTGCTCTTAATTATAACCTTCCTCTGAGTATGCTCTATTTTTGTTTTCTTTCAAAAAAATTCCCTTTCAATATTCACTTTTAGAACAAACTCATCCAGTAGATACATAACTACTGCTTTTTTCAAAACCCGTTGTTGAAGCGGCATTTTTACTTAATGTACTTCCTTTCCTGTTTGGATTAGTTCCTTGCCTATACAGATAAAGAACACAATCTTTTATTACACAGTCTCGGACTTGCTTCTTTTCGTACCCGGAACATTCCAAGCAATGTTTTTTGATCGCTTTCAGAGGAGTAAGTTTCATTTTTCATCTCCAATGGTCTTATACAATATTATTGGTATTAGTGCTTGTTTTATCAACATCTCATTATCTTGGACGAGTTGGACGACATTTATTTTGTTTCGCTCTATGGATTGAAAAAAGTCGCGTCCATCTCGTCCACTTTTTCCGCCTCACCTAATCTGATGTACCTTTCTATACCGGATTTTCTTTCCACTATTTTAATTCCCTTGATCTTAGCGGCTTCCTTCAACCACCTGGTAAATCTTACTAACTGCATTTCTGAGTATTCTTCATACACCTTTTTGAAATTCTCAAAAAGTTCTTTCTTCAAAAACTCTTTCCCGATTTTTATTTCAGCGAAAAATTCAACAAACTCCTCGCATGTTGAGTCAATCATCTTTTTCTTTTCAAGATTAACATGATTACACTGGATAAGTCCTTTACTTAAATAAAGCTGAAGGCAGCCGATCATATAATTGATAAAACTATTCCATTCGTCATTACTCCATTCATCAAAAAATCTGTGACCAAATTCATCAATCGGTCTATGTGCTTTATTGTAATGGTCAGAGAACTCAACAACAAATTGTCTGTCCAAAGCTGAATCGTCGGATCCTTCAATCGTGTAGTTTGTTGAAATGATAATCTTTGGCGATTGATGAAAAGGAATAATTATTTCGTTCTGGTTTTTCTTCTCGACGGTAATATCATCTGTAATGATGGAAAACAGCTTATCGAAGTTGAATTTCTTTGTTACGTCGTTAAACTCAATTATCGCTGTATCGAGTGTAACTGATTGAAAACTGAAACTCTTCGAGAAATTGAAATTCCTACCATCGAGACGAATTGTCTTTCTAAGTTTTCCAATTGCTTGAGCAACTAAACCTTTGCCGCTTCTTCCGTAAGCGCCGTCACTCAATTTCTCATCAAGAAAAATTACGGCTTTAGCATTTGTTGAGTCTTTGTAGTTGTGAAGTAGATATCCGATTGCACTCCGCAGAGATAATATTCTTTGCTCATCATTCTTACAAATGTTTTTGGTAAATCTTTCAAACTCAGCTTGCCTCGGCTCACTTAATGTGAGACGGGATTTTCTTTTGTCAAGTATCAATCGTTTGTTAATTACTTGCTTGTCCCAAATAAAACCTTCCAGCTCTTCATATTTTTTGTCAGAAATTTTATTTGATGTTATTTCAACAAAGCAATTCGAGAAAAAGAGAAATCCTTTCTCTTTCGAGTCTCGTAAAAATTCTAATTCTCTCGTTTCAAGAAACTCAAGAAATGTTTGTACAAAATGTTGAGGAGCTCCTTTGATAACAGCATCAATTACTTTTATGCGCGGCGTTTCCTGGAAATAAACATCATCCAATCGTTTCAGATAATCAATTACAAAATCTTTGATGTTGAATATCTCTACTTCACGAACGATATTTTTACTTACCTTCAATAGAATGTAACCGCGCTCGAGCTGAAGCTTACAGAAACCGTTCTCTTCAAGAAATCTTTTAAAGTTCTGTTTTGATATTTTCGTTTTATCGTTCTCGATATACCAGAACTTCACAAACGGTTTTTGCCAGCCAAACTTTTCTGCAATATGATAAATTGTTCCAAGAGTAATTTTGCCGTCATAATCTTTTTGTAGTGAATCAAACTTTTTGTTTATCTCAAATTCCGAATCGTTATAGTGTTGATTACCAAGACTCATCTTCAAAAAATACCTTCTCCCTTCTTCGCCAATCGTTACTAAACCAAAACCGATTCGATACCATTCCTCATAACAATTTGAGGGAAGATTACTTTCTAAAAACTCAATTGCACTTTCCAATTTCTCTTTGTCAAAACTAGCCGGTTCAAATGTTCGTTTTCCTATTTCAAGAATTTCCTTTTCCTTTTGCAAATCACAATATTCATCTAAACATTCAAGAAGTATTTCAGCATCTATTCCTGATGGTGGTTCTTTCGGCTCGTCATATAAAAACGAGTACCGATTACCGCTTTCATGTTTTGAGTCAGGAAGTACTGTTTGAGATTGGTTCCATCTCAATTCAATATGATCACATAATCCCTCATCTTTCAGATACAGCCGATAAACACTTTTAGGACCGTTCAATCTTTTATGCAATTGCTCACTTTCACTAGCTTTAATCCAAATATGATAACCAACACCGCTTCCACTTTTCACTATCCACATATATTTTTCACCAAGTCCAAGTCTTTTGCAAATCAGTTCTACAATTGCAAAATCAGAAACCTTATCGAAATCAATATTTCTCAAATCATTTATTCCACATATTCCGCCAATACCAGTTATCGCAGAATTCCATCCAAGGTTAATAACATCATTTTTACTTTGTTCAATCAATTGCCAATTCTCCCAAGGAATTGTTGGCCTCTTTCCTTCAATAGGTAGAACATTAAATCCAAAAACATTTCTATAAACTTTTGCGAGCTCAATGAGTTGCATTATCATTTCCCCGCCGAATTTATTCTAAAGATTTTGAGTTCTTTCTTTTGCTTTTCTCCAGCATCAAGAATCTTGCATCCAGTATCGAGCTTCCCAATTGCTTCTCTCAACGTCTCCATATTCAAATGCGAATAAATCTCAGTTGTTGATATCGAAGAATGTCCCAATAATTCTTTGATAGTATACAGTGGAACACCTTTCTGAACTAGAGTAGAAGCAAATGAATGTCTTAACGAATGAAAATGAATTTCATTTTCTATACCCGCAGCAATACAAGCATTCTTAAATTTTCTTGAAACATAATTTCCGCAATACTTCGAACCATCTTTCTTACAGAACACATATCGGTTTGTCATACTGAGCGAAAGCGAAGTATCTCCTACCAACTTGACGAATCGAATCTTGATATTATTATTAGTTTTTTCATCCTCAATTTTACGTTCTGCACTTGTCCGCCGTATGTTTGGCGGATTCTTCATTCGAAGCAAAGCTTCGAGGGCCTCTTCACAAATCGGAATATATCTTTAATTCCTTCCCTTAGTTGTAAAATTTTCATCGCCTACAGTAATTACTCGTTTTTCCAAATCAACATTTTTCCAACGCAGATTTATAATTTCATCTAACCTCATACCGGTATAAAAGGCAAATACAACAAAATTTTTAATCTCTTCCTCCCGCTCCGA
>JAMCSN010000177.1 GCA_023381535.1 Bacteroidota bacterium | reverse complement strand
TTCTTCCGTTGTATTTGCGCAGACGGCTGGCGGTTCTTTCATGATCGGGTCGCCTCAGGGGGAGTTCAGAAGCAATGTTGACAGATTAGGTTTCGGCGTTCAAGTTTACGGAACACTTTGGTCGCCAAGCAAAGAGCGGCCGTTTACAGTCGGGCTCGACGTTGGATATTTGATTTACGGAATGAGAACGGAACGAAGACCGTTCAGTCTCACCATTCCTGATGTTAATGTTGACGTGACCAGAACGAACAGTTTGGTGAATTTGCATGCATTGTTTCAGCTGAGTCCTTTCACCGGGACAGTTCGTCCTTATGTAGAAGGAGTTTTCGGCGGCGCGTATATTTTTACAGAGACGGAAGTCAAAAGTTATTATCAAAGCACTCCGATTGCATCAACAACAAATTATTCGGATTTCACATGGAGCTACGGTGCAGGCGGAGGAATTTTATTTAGAGTTGCGCAGGACTTGGGCGATGTTAAAACTCTTTATCTCGATCTTAAAGCAAGATACACTTACGGAACCGAAGCCGAATATTTAACTGAGAACGGTATCGTGATCAATCCGGCGGATGGGCGAGTTTATTATTTCCCCAAGAAATCGAAAACTGATTTGCTGACATTTCACATCGGCGTTGTTGCTTATTTCAACTGAAATTTTTCTTCAATAAAAATAAATGGATTAGATAGACTATGACTACTTACAAAGAACTGGGATTGGTAAACTCGAAAGAGTTATTCCAGAAAGCGGTGAAAGGCGGATATGCAATTCCGGCTTTCAACTTTAATAATCTTGAACAGCTTCAGGCAATTATCGGCGCATGCGTTGAAACAAAATCGCCGGTCATTTTGCAAGTTTCAAGCGGCGCGCGCAAATATGCGAATCAAACTTTGTTAAAGCATCTTGCAAAAGGTGCAGTTGATTATGCTCACGAACTCGGCTACGATATTCCGATCGTTCTTCACCTCGATCACGGAGACACATTCGAGCTGTGCAAATCATGCGTCGAATCCGGATTCTCGTCGGTGATGATTGACGGCTCTCATCATCCGTACGAAAAAAATGTTGAACTTACCCATCAAGTTGTTGAGTACGCGCACAAACATGATGTTTCCGTTGAAGGTGAATTGGGAGTTTTAGCCGGAATCGAAGATGAAGTTTCCAGCGAAACAACACATTACACAAAACCGGAAGAAGTAGAAGACTTTGTTAAAAAAACCGGAGTTGATTCGCTAGCAATTTCTATCGGAACTTCACACGGCGCAAATAAATTTACGCCGGCACAATGCACACGTAACGACGACGGCGTACTAGTTCCCCCGCCGCTGCGTTTTGATATTTTAGAAGAGTGCGAAAAAAGAATTCCCGGATTTCCGATTGTGCTTCACGGCGCGTCATCGGTTCCATCAAACTTGGTAAAAATAATTAACAGTAACGGCGGCAAATTGAAAGACGCTGTTGGCATTCCCGAAGAACAATTACGCCGCGCTGCTGCATCTGCAGTTTGCAAGGTAAACATTGATTCCGACGGACGTTTGGCAATGACTGCCGCAATCAGAAAAACATTTATGGAAAGTCCGGCAGAATTTGATCCGCGCAAATATCTTGGCCCCGCCCGCGATTCTTTGAAAGAACTTTACAAGCACAAAATTGTTAACGTACTCGGAAGCGCTAATAGAGCTTAATCAACTTTAAAACTATATTTGAATTAGTTAACGGGGCTTGATTCGTCAAGCCCTTTTTGTAATTCAACGTGTTTAGGAAAGTCCCTTGTACCCGAAAAAATCGGAAGAATTTTACGAACAGAAATACCGGACCGAAGGCGAACCTTGGGGTTATGCCAAGTTTGCAGTTGAGGTTCTCCGCCATGAGTTTGTTATAAACACAGCCAAAGCTCTCAAACCAAATTATGTTAGAGTGCTCGATGTTGGTTGCGGCAAAGGTCATTTAACATTTCGATTGAACGGGTTAGCTGCCGAAGTAGTGGGGATTGACGTTTCAAAAACAGCTGTAGAGCAGTCGGCGCTGTTTGCCGAAAATCTTACATCGGACAAGAATGCTACCAAATTTCAATTTGTGACGAAGAATATTTTAACCGCCGATTTTCCAGATAATCATTTCGATTTAATTTTGTTATGCGACGGCATTGAAGAATGGTTCAGCAACGACGAAGAAAAAATGGAAGCATTGAAAAATGCCAATAAATTTTTGAAGCCGGGCGGATATGCAATTTTATCCGATTATCAAAAGCCGCATCATTTCGAATACTTCATAAGCTTCATCAACAAAAGCCCGTTAAAAGTTCAAAAGTCGTTTCCTCTTAACGATAGATTATGCTATCAATTTTACTCATGGCTGAAGATGGGAGCCAATTTAAAGATTGTAAAGCAGCTTTTTGCAAGCAGGTCTATAGCAAAGGTTCTCGTAAAAATTTCTTCGTGGCTCGGTAAAAAAGGTTCAAAACATATCTGCGTTGTAGCACAAAAAGCGAACTGATTAAACCGAGGAAACTTTTTTTACCTGGAAAATAAGATTACTTTGCCGCTTTCGCATTAAAGTTATCCTTAGCATCCTTCCGCTTGCTTCTTGTATTTAACATTGTAAATTTCATTTCAAAATTCCTTCTGCTTTGCCTTTTTCTGTTCTCGACAAAATCTAATTCAACTATGCTTTCAAAAAATAGATGAGGTTAGTAATGATTGAAAAAATTAAAGAGTATTTAGGAAGTGACGCCGATAGCATGCTCACTTACAAAGCAAAGGTTCCGAAAGAAAAATTGCATCTTCCCGGTCCGGATTTTGTTGACAGAATTTTCTTTCCGACCGAC
>JAMCSN010000301.1 GCA_023381535.1 Bacteroidota bacterium | reverse complement strand
GCGCGAAGAAAGCGCCTATCACGCCAACTGTTACAGGTATTTCAATGTAGGTCCGTCCGTTAACATCTTTAATAATAATTCTACGCGCGTTGCCTTCTTTAATCAACTCTTCAATCTTGGCAAGTAATTCTTTTCCGTTGATGGTGAACTTGGTGGACATATCAATCTCTCTATTTTTTGAAACGAATCGGCAGCGCTTAATTTAGATTTGTCCGCTCGATCGGACCACTCTAACATGGAAACGCGGAAAAATATGTGCGGCGGCTTTGAAAAATTCTACTACTGCGGTAAGAAACGACCGCGCGGCGAATGAATCGATAGAAAAGTCGAGAAGATAATTTTCCTCGTCGGTTTTTATCACGATGCGTTTCACTTTTCCGCTCGAAACATATTTTTCTATGTGTAGATTGAATTCGTTCATACCAACTTCTCGGTTCATATCCTTCATTTCTTATAACATATTAGATGAACGAAAAGTTTAATAGGTTCCGCGCTTAAGAGGGTTAAATTTTGGTAATAATTTGCTTTGCGATGAATTTATTTCTTTCGTTTCCAAAAATAATAGACTGGTATTCCGATACCGAGGAACAATAATCCAGCCCATGCCTGCTGCGGTTTTTCAATAAGCGTATTTACTACAAACCAGACAGCCATTGCGGTAAAAAACAACGGTGTAACCGGATAACCGAAAGTTGAATACGGGCGTTCTATCTGCGGCAGCTTTTTGCGGAAGATAAAAATGCTAGCTGCGGTCATACCGAAAAAAATCCAGTCTGTGAATACGACATAGGCAATCAAATTTTCAAACGTGCCCCAAAACATGATAAGCGTAATTGCCCATATTGATTGAACGACTATCGCATAAACCGGCGTGCGGTATTTGGGATGTAATTCTGCAATCTTCGGAAAAAATATTTTATCGGTTGCCATTGCATAATAAATGCGCGGAGCCGTTAAAGTGTAAATTCCCGTCGTTCCAAAAGTTGAAATGAAAATTGCGATCGCAATCAAACTGCCGCCGATTGCGCCTAAGACTTTTTGAACTGCATCTGCGGCAAGAGTTGGTGTCGAACCGATTTCACCCGGCGTCATCAAAAACATGTATGCGATATTTGTGAGTATATAAATTAAAGTTACGGCAACTGCGGCGGTAATCATTGCCCGCGGCAAATCCTTTTTCGGATTTATCGCTTCCCCCGCAGTAAATGTTGCATGCTGCCAGCCGCCGTAAGACCACAAAACGCCAACCATGGCAACGGCAAATGCACTGCCTGCATTTTGCGATAGATGGATTGATGCAAAAAAATTTGTTGTGGCGCCGCTTCCGAAAATAAATCCGATAAATATCAGCCCAATAATTCCGATAAGTTTTAGAATTGTAAAAATGTCGGAGAAAATTCCGGCAGCTTTTACGTCGACAATATTTACGATCGTTACAAAAATTATTCCGGCAACGCCGACTAATTTTATTCCCCACGGCGTAAGATGCACGAAGTAACCGAAGTATGTCGAGAACGCAATTGCTAGCGCCGCAATTCCCCCGGTGTTAACAACAAGAAAATATGCCCAGCCGTACAAAAATCCGGCAAGCTCGCCGTAGGCTTTGTTAAGATAGACGTAAACGCCGCCCGCTTCTGGAAACATTGAACCTAATTCGGAAAAAGTTAATGCGCCGGAAAGAGCCATCAATCCGCCAACCAGCCATGCAAACAATATTAGCAGCGGATCATTTAATGATTTGGCTATTAACGACGGCGTGAAAAAAATTCCCGAGCCTATCGTTGAACCGATAGCAATCATTGTCAAATCGAATGCGGTAAGTTTTCGTTTTAACGACATAATGAACGAAGTTCTATACTTAGTTATTCAACAAAGAATAATTCTTGATTTAAGATAAGAAAAAAATTCAGTGAGTTGCTTTTGTTTTCTAATTTGATTTTTTGTGCGGCGGTTAGATAATCGGAGATTTATTTTTCCGATTCGGTTTTCGATTTGTTTTTCTCTTCCGACCTGGAAACGAGACTAATGCGGATTTCCGGAAAGAGTCCTTCGTTAACAACTTTTATTTCAAAATGGGAATCCTCGTTTTGTCGCGGCTGATAATTGCTGGTTTGATTTTCTCGTGCAAGTGTAATTGCTAACATGAATTCCGAGATAAATTTAAGTTGATAATTTTGTTTAACGTAATTTCAATTTAAGAATAACGAGGCACTGTTCCTAATTCCGATTTCAATGTAAAAAAATTCTTTTTAAACGGCCAAATTATTTTTTCAAATCAAAAAAATATTTTTCTTGACTTCACTTGCAATTTAAATTTACGACCTTTCGTCATTTTACAAAGATTGTGATTTTATGTTTGATAAATTCATTCCCGGTTCCTGGAATATTCACGACAAGTTTTCCATCCTTCAATTCCGCACCCGTGATTTTAACTGCCAAGTCGGAATTCATTATTCCCAGCTCGTAATTTCTGTTTGGTATGCCTTCACAATCTATTGTGAGTTGTTTCCGTTCCAGTTTTTGCGAAACTATTTTTAGTCCTTCGTTCACAGCACCAATCGGAGAATTTTTAGCAAGAGAATAAATTGCAATTACCGGTTTGTATGAAACAACTAACTCGCTTTTATTTTTCATTTTGAAATGTGTTTGCAGTTGATACGCTTGTTCATGTTTGAGCAATTCAAATTGAACCGGATTACCGTTCAGCGTGACAGATGATATTTCCGTCCCAAGCGCAAAATCCGGGGCAAATTTAAAATCAATTTCTTTGCCGCCATTCGCATTAGTAAACAATCTCATTTCATCGCTCTTCACTCTACACTCTGCACTCACTGTTT
>JAMCSN010000280.1 GCA_023381535.1 Bacteroidota bacterium | reverse complement strand
CCGGTTAATTTTACCACGTATGTTTTTAACTGAGAATGAAACTTGTTTTCGTACAATTTTTTAATTGTATTGGTGTATTCTTCAACTTTATTGCTTTCCACAAGATGAAAGGTGCTGCGAATTGGCGAACAGCTGATAGTTTTAGAACTGATCACGCCGCTTATTTTGGAAGATTCTTTAACTAGAAAATTATTTTCTTCAAAACTCAAATCGTAATCTTCCACCAGGCTCCAGTGCGATTGGGTAATTAACTTGCCAAACTCGTCCATCGTTTTTCTTTTCAATCCTCTTAGCGCCTCTTCTGTTCTCTTTTTTTCTTTCACCCCAGATATAAAGCCGTAAACCTTTTACACCGACTTCACATCCTTCAATTCTCTCATTGCAGATTTTTTGAGGATCAACAATTTTCTCCGAGGTATCACAAATAACGATACTGTATTTGTCATCGCGAAGCGGAAGCGACTTGTGTGCGTAAGTCCTCAAATCGGTGAAAAATAATTTTTTCTCTTTCCCATACTGAACGGTGTAATGATGGGCAACATTTGAAATTTTACCTATCACACCAAACTCATTCTTGCGGACGATATCGAGTAACCGCTCTTCGTCAATGCTCAAGTTGTATAATTTTTTTAGCGCATTCAAGAAACCAATTTGGTGTGCGGCGTACGATCCCATGCCTAAACATTCAGGCACTGTAGATAAAACCACACAATCGAAACCATACTTAATTAGTCCGAATTCGCGCAAATGCTTTAGTATGCCTTCGTTATAATGAGTGTGATCGCCAAGCAGCATTAAGCTTGCTGGACTAACATTCAGAACAGCCGCCGTGGTGTCGCCGAAAACATTATCGAAGTGCTGAATAACTTGAAGTATTTGTTGATGAGTTCCATTTCCTATTTCCATTTTCACTCCTTCGCAGAAATCAACATTTTACAATTTGCAGTTTAAACCAAGAGCAAAGAATGAAATTGTCTGATTAAAGATATGAAAATTCTTCCCTTTTCTCTACTTTCTAAGAAACCTAAAGGGATGAAGTGAAAAATGCCGCAGTTTCAACGTTAGTTGTAAATGAAGTTGCTTTCTTTCAAAGACTTACTTAGATGGGAAGATATAACAGAAATGATTCTCTGAGTTTTTTCCTTTTTATAAAGAAGAAATTCTTCTCGATGCAATACCCGTGATAGCGCTCTTATTGTATCGGTTATAATTTGGACAAGATTAGTTTCCGTTCTTATCAACTCAACCGGCAAAAGAAATACCGTATCAAACACAGACGCTTCCACTAGCGCGATTAAATCCTTGTACATTAAGTCTTCAAGTCTGAATCCCGGAGCGACAAGCCCGCTTTTTTGGCGAACTTTCAACTCGACCTTCATTCTCTGAAGAAGAAGACTTAAAGCAGCATCAATTGTAATTTTTATTTCGATCATGTTAAAATTTATTTTACTTAAACTGGAATCTCCTGTATCACAACAAGAGATTCCTTATTTGGTAAACAAGATAAAAATCGACCCGGTAAAATCAAACAGCAGATTCTACCGATAAGACCGCCGTCACTTTATGAGCTGCTTCATGCAGACTTAAAGCCACCTCAAAGTTCAAACCGGAATTTTCCAAAAGCTCTTTTGCTTCTTCGGCATTTGTTCCTTCCAAGCGAACGACAACAGGAACTTGAACTGAAATTTCTTTTACGGCATCAATAACGCCTTGAGCTACTCTGTCGCATCTAACGATTCCGCCGAATATGTTTATGAGGATTGCTTTAACGTTCGGATCGGACAAAATAATTTTGAACCCGTTGGCAACAGTTTCTTTGTTAGCACCGCCGCCAACATCTAAAAAGTTAGCGGGGTCGCCGCCGGCAAGCTTAATTATATCCATCGTTGCCATTGCAAGTCCGGCTCCGTTAACCATGCAACCAACATTGCCGTCAAGTTTGATATAATTCAAATTGTATTTCGATGCTTCGATTTCGAGCGGTGCTTCCTCGTCCAGGTCACGGTACGCCACAATATCTGGATGGCGGTATAATGCGTTGTCGTCGAAATTCATTTTAGCATCGAGTGCAACAATTTTATCATCGTTTGTGATGATCAACGGATTGATTTCGAGAAGTGATGCATCGGTTTCTTCGTAAGCTTTGTAAAGTTTTTTAATGAAGCTCTGAAAATTTTTGAATGCGTCTCCTTGAAGTCCTAGACCGAAAGCAAGTTTTCTTGCTTGATAAGATTGAATTCCGACCGAAGGTTCTATCCATTCCTTAATAATTTTTTCCGGAGTTTCAGCAGCAACTTTTTCAATTTCAACACCGCCTTCAGTAGAAGCCATAATCACATTTTTAGAAACGCTTCTGTCCAAAAGGATTCCGAGATAAAGTTCTTTCTTGTAATCGAGACCTTCGGTGATGAAAAGTGTTTTCACAATTTTTCCTTCAGGCCCTGTCTGATGTGTTACCAGCAAATTACCGAGCATCTTCGACGCATAATCTTTCGCTTTGTCAACTGAAGTGGTAAACTTAACCCCGCCTTCCAAAATTAATTCTTGTTTGTTTGAAGGGTTATAAAGTTTACCCTTGCCTCTTCCGCCGGCATGAATTTGGGATTTTACAACAAACTGGTTAATACCGCGGGCTTGAAGTTGTGAAATAGCCGAATCAAATTCCGACAAATTCTTAATTGCAATTCCATCCTGCACCGGTACGCCGTATTTTTTAAGAGTTTCTTTCGCTTGATATTCGTGAATTTTCATTATTTACCTTGAAGTTTATTCAATAATCAGATTTGCTTTAATAATCGCGGGGAAAAATTAAATCATTTCGAAGTAATATTCAATTTGA
>JAMCSN010000339.1 GCA_023381535.1 Bacteroidota bacterium | reverse complement strand
TTTACGTCGGCAAAGAGTTTCGGAAATTCCATTATGTTTTTGAAATTGGCTCCGCGAAACGAGTAGATGGATTGAGAGTCATCCCCAACCACCATTATGTTTTTGTTTAGCTGAGTGAGTCCTTGGATGATCTCCGCTTGCAGTTTGTTCGTATCCTGGTATTCGTCAACCATTACGTATTTGATTGCAGAAAGAAAAGATTTTGTTGCCGGCGACATTTCAAAAAGAAAAGCTCGCAGATAGAGAAGCAGATCATCGTAATCGAGAAGATTATTTTTGTATTTGTACGCAGTGTAAATTTTGTGAATGTCCGTGATCTTCTCAAGATACTCTGCGAAGTGGGGGAATTCTTCTTCCAGAATATTTTCAATCGTTCTGCCGGTATTTGTGCTCAAACTTATTACTTTGTTAATCGTAGCCTTGTTCGGAAATCTTTTCTTGTGTTGGGCTAGATTGAGTTGCCCGCGTATTAAGTTTATTACATCTTCGCTATCGCCCTGATCAAGAATTGTGAAACCGTTTTCAAGCTTAACAGCTTTTGCATATTTGCGCAAAGTTAAATTAGCAAACGAATGGAAAGTTCCGCCGTTAATTTTAGAACAGCGGTTATCCAGAAGGATCGTTGCACGGTCCATCATTTCTTTTGCCGCTTTGCGTGTAAATGTGAGAAGAAGAATTGAAGATGGGTCGTTTCCTAATTCTGTCAATCGTGCAACGCGGTAAACCAATGTTCTGGTCTTTCCGCTTCCGGCACCTGCAATAACAAGATACGCGCCTTCGGTTGCACTGGCAGCTTCAAACTGCGCCGGATTTAGTTGCTCTTTGTAATTAATTCTGAAATGTGATTCATCTACAGCTTTGTGAGATGAAACTTCTCGCGTTCTTTTTAATACGTACTTCTTTGCCATTATGAACGGTGTGCTTTGGGCTTTTTGAGAATTTCGGAAACTAAAATTAACTCACGAAGAGAGGAAGGACTTTTGATTTTTTGTCTAATTAAGTTTGCCCGCTCATTTATTTGCCGCTGTGTATCGTAAACTTTTGTGCGCTCTGCGAATTCTTTATCTTCTTTGGTATTATCCATTGGAGTAGGGGGTATGAACTCGGAAGTTGTTTCCGGCTGCTGCATCTGTTCAAATCTAGTCCTTCTATCAGCAGTCGGAATAGTTGTCCGAGGCTGTTCATATTCATCACCAGTCTTGGGAATTTTAAAACCAAACATTTCAAGCAAATCTTCCGGCGAGGAAGAGGGAGAAGATTTTTGCTTATCTTCTCCTTCAGAATTTTCCGGAACATTTCCGCCGGTTCCTTGCTGTTTCTTCTTGCCGAACACAGAGCCGAACAAAAAATAAATGATGAAAAGAAAAATTATTATTTGAATCAAATTATCCATGAGTTACTTGTCTTTCTTTTCTTCCGGTTTTGCAATACTGCTTCGCATGTCGGTATCGGCTTGAACATTCCTTAAATTATAATAATCCATTACGCCGAGATTACCTTTTCTGAAAGCTTCAGCCATCGCTTTAGGAATTTCAGATTCCGCCTCAACAACTTTTGCACGCATACGTGCGACTTCGGCGTTCATTTCCTGTTCCAATGCGACTGCGGCAGCTCGTCTTTCTTCGGCTTTCGCGCGAGCAACTTTTAGATCGGCTTCCGCTTGGTTGGCTTGTAATACCGCGCCAATGTTTGTTCCTACATCAACATCTGCAATATCAATTGATAAAATTTCAAATGCAGTGCCTGCATCCAAACCTTTTTTAAGTACGACTTTTGAAATACTGTCGGGTGTTTCCAAAACATCTTTATGCGAATTGCTAGAACCGATCGTTGTAACAATTCCTTCGCCAACGCGTGCAAGTATTGTTGCCTCTCCCGCGCCGCCGACTAATCTTTCCAGATTTGTTCTAACAGTAATTCTGGCAATAGCTTTCAACTGAATTCCATCTTTTGCAACGCCGGCAACAATTGGGGTTTCAATTACTTTTGGATTGACGGACATTCTCACGGCTTCCAAAACGTCGCGACCGGCTAGATCGATTGCAGCTGCTTTGGAGAAACCTAAATCTAAATTTGCTTTATTCGCCGAGATAAGAGAAGTGACAACTTTTGTAACATTTCCGCCCGCAAGAAAATGTGCTTCCAACATAGAAATGTTTAATTGCAATCCCGCTTTAGTAGCAGCGATTAAATTTCTCACAATTACTTGCGGAGAAACTTTTCTAAGCCGCATTCCAATCAAGTCCTTGAATATCCTAACCTTCACACCGGAAAAATATGCTGTGATGTACAATCCAATCGGTACAAAGTAAAAAATCATGATAAGTGCAAAAACTGCTGCAATGATTATCACAATTGAAACACCTGTCAACGCTTCCATCCTTCACTCCTTAAATTTCTGTTAAACTGTTTACAAAATATCAATTCAACGTGACTAATCCAATTCTGATGCGGATAACACCAAATTTTGAGAAGAAAACGGTTCCTTGATATGAGGATAATCAATCTATATATTTAAGAAACATTTTACGAAAGTTTGCTGTTTATTACGTTAGATTAACAAAGGAATGAAAATGGAAGGAAATTTTTCTGAACGCGTTCAGGAAGTGATTAGGTTAAGTAGGGAGGAAGCGCTTCGTCTTGGTCATGATTACATCGGCACTGAACATCTTCTCCTTGGAATTATTAGGGAAGGACAGGGTGTTGCCGTTAGAATTCTTAGAAATTTAGACGTTGATTTGGTTAAGCTGAAAAAGGCTGTCGAAGATACAGTGCGTACGTCCGGCGGTACTTTAACAATCGGCAACATACCGCTCACGAAGCAAGCCGAAAAAGTTTTGAAGATTAC
>JAMCSN010000160.1 GCA_023381535.1 Bacteroidota bacterium | reverse complement strand
GGGTGGAAGTCCTTCTTTCGGTTCAACTAAAATAAGTCCGTACATTCCGTTGGCGATGTGCATACCAACCGGCGCAGTTGCACAGTGGTAAACATATAGTCCGGGATTTTTCACAGTGAAGGAAAAAATTGAAGTATGCCCTGGAGCCGTAAATGAAGATGTTGCGCCTCCTCCCGGTCCGGTTACAGCGTGCAGATCAATGTTGTGAGGAAGTTTGTTAAGCGGGTGATTGTGAAGATGAAATTCAACAAAGTCTCCTTCACGGACACGAATAAAACTTCCCGGTACATCGCCTCCGAAAGTCCAAAAAACATATTCGACTCCATCAGAAAGCTGCTTAATAACTTCCCGTACTTCTAGATCAATAATAACTTTAGTTGTATGTTTTCTTGTGATTGCCGGAGGGACATAAGGCGCTTGAGTTAAGTGTGCATGCTCTTCACCACTGATTTGATCTGAGGATTCACTACTACATCCTATTAATGTAGCGAAGAAAAAAACAGTAAGTAACATATTGAATATTTTAATTTTTGTTTTCATTGCTTTGTCCCTTATAAAAAGAATGCCCTGTCTTATTATCGTTCAAAAAAATAGTTGTTCTTAAAGAAGAATATTTCATCTGATTAAAAGTTAATTAAATTCGGACGATGTGTCAAGTTAAATTATTTGCGTGTCCTGTTTATCCGATTTAGATGAAGTAAGGAGGGAATAGCGAACCTTACGCTTTTCGTTTCTGAGGAGTTATTAGTTGACTTGAACCGACTGAAGAATTTCTCCGGATGGTGTTATCACAGTTACATTCACCGGAATCTCGCTTCTGGAAATTTCAATGGCTTGCTGTGCAAGTTGAGCCAAGCCGCTACAGCAGGGTACCTGCATAATCAAAACGGTGATAGATTTCATATTCGATTCATTAATCATAGTGATAAGTTTATCAAGATAGACTTGTTTGTTGGAATCAAGTTTTGGACATGCGATTGCGAGAGATTTCCCTTTTAGAAAATCTTTGTGAAAATCGGGATAAACAAATCCGCAGCAATCTGCTGCGAGCAATAGATCTGAATTTCTAAAATATGATGCATGCGGCGAAACAAGATGAAACTGTATTGGCCACTGCCTTAAATGAGAAACACGAGAATCTTTCCCATCTTCGTTATCGTCAATGTTTTCGATACTCATCTCTTGATATCCAGGGCAGCCGCAATGAGATTTTTTTTCTTCGAGTTCCTTCGCCAAAAGAGGATTTTCAATTTTGTTGTCGCGCAAATATTCCAGAGCGAGTGTTAAGTATTCAAACTCTTGATGGTCACGCAAATGTTCAAGGTGAGCGTTAATAACATTTACACCGCCAGCAGCGATATATTTCATTACTTCCTTTTCATTATAAGGTTCAGCTTCTCGCTCCTCAACTGTTAATGCACCGGGTGGGCAGTTTCCAAGACAAGCGCCGAGTCCATCACAAAAAAGATCGCTGATCAAACGTGCCTTACCATCTATAATTTGTAATGCGCCTTCATGGCATTCGGGGACACAATTTCCGCAGCCGTCGCATTTTTCCTCATCAATTTTTATGATTTTTCGAAGCACGATAATTTCCTTTTGTAAAACAGAATTTATTTTCCGATATTAATATAGAAATATTTTACGATTATTCAAAAAGTTAGTTTTAAACACATTTTGTTAAGTTATATGGTAGAAATTAGATGAGTTCTAAGTATATAAAAAATACGGACAAGCCAATTCAGAAAGTTAGATTTGCAGTACAAATGACATTTGCTCTTCTTTGTATCTGGATCGGTATCGAGTTCACTCAGTTCATTTCGTATTTGGAATCGAACGGTACAACAGCATTTCACCAAAGACCGCCGGGCGCTGAAGGATTTCTTCCAATCAGCGCGCTGATGAGCGTAGTGTATTTTATTCAAACAGGACAAGTACACAATGTTCATCCTGCGGGATTTTTTATCTTCTTAGCAATTGTCGGTGTATCGCTGGCTTTTGGCAAAGCTTTTTGCAGTTGGATGTGTCCCGTAGGATTTGCTTCTGAATTGGTTGGAGACTTTGGAGAAAAAATATGGAAGAAACTTTTTAAACGTAGAATAAAACTTCCAAGATTTATTGATTATCCATTACGAACGATAAAATATTTACTATTAGCATTTTTTGCATTTGCAATTTTTTCTATGAGTGAAACGACACTTGCATATTTTCTCGGCGGACCTTATAATGTATCGGCGGACATCAAGATGTGGTACTTCTTTGCACGCATTTCACAGTTCAGCTTGATTGTAATAGGTGTTCTATTTTTGTTGTCGATATTCATCAGAAATTTTTGGTGTCGGTATTTGTGTCCTTATGGAGCGCTGCTTGGACTGATTGGTTTCTTGAGTCCTAACAAAATCAAACGAAACGTTACAAGCTGCATCGACTGTGGACTTTGCGCTAAGGCGTGTCCGTCATTCATAAAAGTTGATAAAGTGAAAACCGTTATATCCGACGAATGCACTTCTTGCCTAAGCTGCGTTGATGTTTGTCCGGTTGCAGAGACGCTGGAAGTAAAAAGCATTTTCAAAGAGAAAAAGGTGCCGAAAAAAGTTATAGCATTCGGTGTGGTTCTCATCTTTATCTCAGTTACAGGACTCGGAATGCTGACAGGACATTGGCATAACAACATTTCAAAGGAAGAATACGTTACAATTCACAAAAACCTTAATGCCATTGGTCACCCAACCAGCACAGCCGAAATAAAGGAGCTTAATAAAGCCGCAGAGAAGAAAGCCGGAACGACAAACTAATTTTTCGGTTGCCCGCAAACATTTTTCTCTCTATGTTATTCGAAGAAAATTTGCA
>JAMCSN010000154.1:1158-2855 GCA_023381535.1 Bacteroidota bacterium | reverse complement strand
AACGAATCTTCCGATTCTTTTAATGTTGGCAGCTGTTCACCGAAAAATATTTTTTCTTCTTGTTCTGCAGATAAATCATTAAGAAATTCTTTTCCCTTGGGCAATATTTTTTCTCTGATTGGTTCGAGAGTCATTATTCCGGAAGAATGAATACTCACTGCGTCAAAAATAATTCCTTCCAATTCACGGATGTTACCCGGGAAGGAATAATTTGCAAGTAAAGTATAAAGTTCTTTTGGCGGGGTTGGTTTCTTTTTGTTTAATTGAAGCGCCGCCTTTTCCAAAAAATGATTTACCAAAAATTGAATATCGTTCTTTCTTTCACGCAGCGGCGGAATATTTATTAGGTGTGTTTGTAAACGGTAATACAAATCTTTTCTGAATGAATTATCTTCGCGCATCGTTTCAATATTTTTATTTGTTGCACAAATTATTCGAACGTCTGCCAGCTTAGCCATATCCGAACCAAGCGGGTAATATTTTCCTTCTTGAATTAATCTCAAAAGTTTTACCTGAGATTCCAAACTCAAATCGCCTATCTCATCAAGGAACAATGTCCCTTTTTCCGATTGCTCAATCAAGCCTTTGCGGTCTTGCTCTGCGCCTGTGAATGCGCCTTTCTTATGTCCAAACAAAGTGTCGGCAAATAGGTTATCATCAACACCCGCAACGTTTAATGCAACCAACTCGCCGGGGCGTTTGCTCAACTTGTGAATCACTTTTGCTATTAATTCTTTTCCAACCCCGGTTTCCCCTGTAACTAAAACCGGCAAAGGAGTTTTTGCAATTGCTTCGATGTATTTAAAAATTGCTTTCATCGAATTACTTTTTGTAATTATCTCATTAAACGCTTCCGGATTTTCCAATTTATCTTTCAGTAGATAATCTTTCAAACGCTTGTTCTCATCGCGAACATTCCGCAAATCAATTCCGCTGCGGATTGTTGTAACAAAACGTGTATCGTCAACGGGCTTCAGTATGTAATTAAAAGCACCGGCTTTGATACACTTAACCGCGCTGTCAACATCATTCATTGCGGTGATGACCACAATGGGAATGAACGGATTCATTTCAACAATCTTCGGAATTAATTCCAATCCGGTAACGTGAGGCATGTTTATATCTAAAACAACAAGAGAAAATTCTTCATTGCTCAAAACAGTTAATGCTTCTCTGCTGTCGGATAGTGTTTTAAAATTGTTGATGCCGTTCGATGTTAAAGTTAATTCGGCGCTCAAAAGAAACTGCTGTTCGTCATCCACTAAAAGAATAGGTTGTGCAGGAAAGACCGCCGCCGCCATTTTAATCCTCTATTAATTGATTGGAAGAATTATTTCACACACGGTACCGTGTCCCTTCTCGCTGGAGATCATTAATTCCCCGCCGTGACTTTTTACGATATTGTATGTAATGTATAGACCTAATCCGGTGCCGCCTGTATTTCTTTTTGTCGTATAGAACGGATCAAAAATATATTTCAGATTTTCTCTTTCGATACCAGCGCCACCATCTGTTATCCGGACAAAGATTGATTTTCCATCATCATGTAAACCGAGATCAACAGAAATTTTTTGATTTTTGTTTTCAAGCGACTGGCAGGCATTGTTGATAAGATTGATAATCACCTGTTCAAGCTGCTGGGGGTTTCCTTTTACATGAGGCAGCTCTTTATTTTGCTCAATGCGCGCTTTCTTCAA
>JAMCSN010000154.1:0-1148 GCA_023381535.1 Bacteroidota bacterium | reverse complement strand
AAGTGTTAGCGGCGATTATTCTTTTCGCAGTTACAACAAACGTTTTTGCACAGAAACCGGCGGCGCCAAAATCACCTGTTCAAGCTGCTGGGAGTTTCCTTTTCCATGAGGCAGCTCTTTATTGTAGTTTACGAAAAAATTGTTCGTAGAATTTTTGATAATATTTCCTGTAAGCAGAATTGCACTTTCAACAATGCTGTTTATATCCACCGTATGGTCTAACTCTCCCGCATCTTTCCGTGCAAAGTTTGTTAAGTTCTTCGTAATCTTTTGAATCCGCAATGCCCCTTCCACAAGTCCATTTAACGATTGCGGGATTTTTTCTTCTGTCTTTACAACAGGAAAACCTGCAATCACAAAATCTTTATTTTGTTCTATAAATTCTTTCAGAACAGGATGGAGATCATCCCAAACTTTTTGAAGAAAGCGCGCATTGAGCAAAATAAAATTGTTCGGATTGCTAATTTCATGTGCGATACCGGTAACCATAGTTCCTAACGCAACCATTTTATCTGCTTGAATTAACTGCAGTTGTTTAACAGCAGCAAGCTGTTCCGCTTTTTTTCGTTCCGTGATGTCGTTGATCAAACCGTCGTAGTAAAGAATTTTTCCTTTGTGATCTTTCGAAAGAATAATACTATTACGCACATATCGGAGAGTTCCGTTGCGGTGAATTATTCTGTGTTCGAGTGGTTTTGTTTCTGTGCCCGCCAAGGATTTATTTGCTTGTTCAAGTACAGCGGCTTTATCTTCTTCGTGAACCATTCGGTACCAAAGATCAGGATCTGCAAGATAATCTTCCGAAGTATAACCGGTAACAGTAACACAGCCCGGTCCATGATACGTGTCCACAACTTTATTATTCTCGATCTTCACTGTGTAGATGTAATCGGTTAGAAAGCGGAGTAAACGATTGTATCGTTGTTCGCTCTCATCTAAATATTTTTTTGAACTTGCCATTTCGTGCTTGCAAAAAATTATTATTCATGAGTCTACTCTAAAAAGGTATATATAGTAAAAATATTTTGAATTGGGTTTGTACTTATGTCGGTTCTAAAAATTATCGTATGTAAATATTTAATCCCGACAAAGTCGGAACAAAGTATGCAGAGTCCGTCATCTGACGGATTGATATTTTTAGAACCGCA
>JAMCSN010000217.1:1316-2869 GCA_023381535.1 Bacteroidota bacterium | reverse complement strand
AAACTACTTTTGGACAGCCTTTAATAAAACACAATCCCCCTTTTACTCAAAACTGATACCAATCAAATCTTTGGTTGCTGCAGTGCAGAATTGGTTTTTAATAGATCAATAATTAGAAAAAGTAGAAACGAATTTTTGTTTGATGGTAAGATTTACATGAACAAATTGCTGTTCAAGTTAATAAGAGAAAATTTTCTCTTATTGCAAACCGAACAAAAAGAGTACATGATTAACGCCGTCCTCAATCCTTCACAAGCTTAAAATCGAAACGGCTGCTTTTTACCGATATGAACGAGAACAACAAACCGAAAAGGATCTGAAAGAAGGAAGCGATGTAAAACTGGGTTATTCCGTGCAATAGATCGGTAACAACAACCAGAATCTTGAGAACTGTTATCAGTTCGTAGATCGACAGCAGAACAAGGAAGCCGCTCAAAAGCAGCCTCTTGTTTAATCGATCAATTAACCTTGAAGTGATCATCATAAAAACAATTACGTGTCCAATCGTAGCAATTAAAAGTAGAGCGTTGTTGCTCTCTCTTACAAACCATATAAGAATTAGCAATAAGACAAAAGCAAACGGAAACCATGTTAATTTTTTCGGGTGAAGAGAGCCAATCATCATCAGAATGATAAATGGCCCAGTGAATTGAAGAGTGACTTTCGAAATCAATAGAATGGACAAATTAAGTGGATCTGCTAGAGCAAGTACAACAAAAAAATAAAAGTACTCTGTTTTATATTGCTTTATTAGAGGGAATAGCCAAACGATCATGGATATTATGGTTATTGCTTTTGCAATTATCATATTACG
Source organism: Bacteroidota bacterium (assembly GCA_023381535.1). Next base: position 2,055 of record JAMCSN010000217.1, on the reverse strand, counting down.
AAATTAGGGACACCATGGCGGACACAATGAGGAATATTCAAGTGTACTCATGCCGTGTGTTACTGTTAAATGTTTTTTCCTCAGTTCTACTGTAATTGTTGTATCCTTATTTGCTTTTAGTAATTCTTCTACCTTTAATATACTAAATACGTGAAAAACTGTTGTAGAGTCAACAGTTGCTTTTGCCGGATATAAAACTTTCCGTTTATCGCCCAGAATGAACAATTGCTTCTTTAGTATGTTCAGCATAACTACTTTTGAACTCTGGTCAACAATCTTGGAAAAATCCTTTACGTTCATTTTAGATGACTGGTAAACACGGCCGAATAAACGGTCGGCTTTGGTTTTCTTCAAGACTTTACCGTAGGTTTGAGCAAACAAAGAGCTGCTTACAACGAAGAAAAACAAAACGAACAATGTTACACTTAGCGTGGTAACTTTTTTCATGCACACCTCCGAAATGAAAATGATTTCAAAGTTAACTTGCTTAAAATTAATCTATTAAAGTACAGTACAATTACGAAATCATTTCTATTTACTCTTTTATTTTCGAAATATTAACGAAATAGTTTAGTGGTACAAGCGGGTTCACCAAGCTTTATCTTTTTGAGCGTAAATAAAATCTAATGCAAACCGAATTAACTTAGGAAGAGTTTCAATCCCCATTTTCGACATAATGACCGAGCGATAAGAATCTACCGTCTCCTTACTAATCTGCAGTTTATCCGCAATTTCGCTG
>JAMCSN010000217.1:0-1279 GCA_023381535.1 Bacteroidota bacterium | reverse complement strand
ATGATCAATAAATATCTCGACTTCAAATCCTCTTCCGTTTTACCAATAAAGTACTTCTTGCCGGAAGCAACCGCTCTAATGGAATCAATCAGTTCGTCTTTCAATACTATTTTAGGAATTAATCCCACGGCACCGATCTTGTAAGCGTTGTAAATATATTCCTCTGTATTGTGGATCGTTAAAAAAATGATTTTTGCTTTGTTATCTTTAGTCAGAATTCTGTTGGCGGCGGTAAGTCCGTCCATGCGCGGCATTTCAATGTCGCACAAAACAACATCCGGTTTGAAATCGAGATATTTATTGATCATAGTCTGTCCGTCCTCAGCTTCGGCAACCACACTAATGTCGTCGCATTGTGAGAGAAGATTTTCTATTCCCTGTCGGACTAAATTATGATCTTCGGTAATCAGCAAGCGAATTTTCTTCATTGCTATTCTTCACTTTTGGAATTTTAACATTCCGGGGCAACCGAATTTTCGGATTAGAATCAATTTCAATTGTTCCGTGAAAAACATCCAGCCGTTCTTTGATATTAAACAAACCGATCCCGAAGTTCCTGAGGTCTTTCGACGAGAAATATTCTTGCGGTATGCCTTTCCCATTATCATTAACAAATAGATCGATACACTCCTCACTGTTAACAAGTTCTACCGAAAATTCGGTTGCCCCGGAATGTTTGAGGATGTTACTAAGTCCTTCTTGAATAATTCTATAAATACTTGTGTCCAAATCCTCACCGAATCCCTCCTCTTCTCCATAGTAGATGAAAGCGCCTTTCATTGATGCGCTCTCATTTATTTTTTGAACCAGCACTTCAACGGCAAACTTCAAACCCATTTGCTCGATGTCTGTCGGTCTTATGGAGTGCGAGAGATCGCGTATTCTGTTGTACAGTTCGTCAAGATCACTTTTAAAGTTATTCGGCGTTTCAGTTGGAACGTTATGATCTAATTTCATTTTCAACAGGATTAATTTCTGGCATATGTCGTCATGCAATTCCGAAGATATATATTTTTTTTCTTTTTCAAATTTACTTTCAAGCGTATAGGCGAGCGTTTTCAATTTATTCTTGTAGTTCTCCAACTCAAATTCATATTCTTTTAGCTTGGATATGTCGTGGAAATAAATATTGGCAAAATTAAAAGCGCTATTCCCCTTCATTATAACAGTAAAGATGTTTTCGTTAATGGTCTCGATAGAAGATTTTTGTTCATCGTTTTCAATTAGAAGTTTGAAGTCGATGTTCAAATTTTCAATGCAATCGGTTATTCTTGTTCGC
>JAMCSN010000299.1 GCA_023381535.1 Bacteroidota bacterium | reverse complement strand
TACTTGGCGTCGGCCATGTTTTAATAAGCGGGTATAAGTAATCATTTGGATCAACACGAAAAACTATAGCTGCAATTACTTTATTGTTGTTACCCAAAACCGGCGCTATGTAATCTAGGTGAATTTCACTGTGCAATTGACATAAATACAAATCAGTGTTAATTATTTTTCCCGCCTTTATCGCCTCTTTAACAAACTCCTTTGTTGCAGCATCTATCTGCTTCTGTTTGGGCTCCAAAGAAAGCAATAAATTTCCTTTAGCATCGGTAATCATAATATTTCTATAAGTATTATCGGCATTAATCAAAACTATCTTTTTCATTATTTCCGATCTGATAGAAATATTTGATTTAGAACCAAGCCACTTTTCCAAGCCGTTAATAAAGAAAGGTCCTTGTGAAAAAACTTTTGCGTCGGATAATCTTTCCTTATTCCAATTGACAATTTGAGATATCTTAAGACTGGCAATCGCTTTGAGCTGGTTATTCGTCTCAGCGTGTATAGTATTTTCTTCGTAAGAAAAATAAAAATAAGAGCATGAAATAATAAGAAGACTTATCAAACCGGTAAGAGCAAGCACGTTTCTTTTTTTCGTTAAGAACATATTATTTTTTTTCCCCATTATAATTAGTATTTATGTCCCGGCAGATTAAATGAAATAGTCGTTCCTTTACCAACTTCACTTTCCACTGATATTGTGCCGCCATTTTTTTCTACAAATTCTTTGCAGATAATTAGCCCTAGCCCGGTTCCATTTTCCCCCTTTGTGCCTTTTGTAGTTACGTGCATATCTATCTTAAACAAATTGTTTGCTATTTCCGGTTTCATACCTACGCCGTTGTCGGCAATCTCAACTTTTACGATGTTACCATAGGCAGCGGCTTTAACTGTTATAACGCCATTCGGATTAGTAAATTTTATAGCATTGGAAACCAGATTACGAATAACTGTTTCTATCATATCAGAATCTGCAAATGCTTTTACGTCTTTATCAAATTCCGATTGCAAAGCAACACCTTTATTTGTTGCAGCTATGCTTTGCGATTTAAATACCGAGTTAGTTATTGCAGACAACGATATTTCTACCGGATTGAATTCAATTCGGTCCAGATTTAGCCGGGACCAGGTTAAAAGGTTGTCTATCAATGTCAACAAATCTTTCAACGAAGAGTAGACTCCATCGATGTAGAATTTTTTTTCTTCGTCCGGCAGAACGGAATAATCCTCAATCAATATTTCTGCAAATCCCAGCATACCGCTGAATGGACTGCGTAGATCGTGTGCAATAATTGAAAAGAATTTATCTTTTTGTTTGTTGAGTAATTCCAATTCTTTCTGAGTTGCAATCAATTTTTCATGAAATTCAATTCTTTGCGTTATGTCGTCCATCACCCCTACAATTCCGATTACATCATTCTTGTCGTCATACAAAGGAGCTTTGTTTATACTTAACCATACTGATCTTCCATCAGGAAGGGAAATTTTCCGTTCAATATTCTTTAAGGCGATCTTATTATGAATTACCGCCTCGTCTTCTTCATCGGCAAGCCATTTATCACTCTTTGAAATCAAGTTAACATTATTGTAATGGAGTATTCTTTCCCAGTCTACTTTGAAAAAGTCCAGAAATGCTTGATTCGCCAGCGTAAATTTCTTTTCCAAGTTCTTTACAAATATAAATGCCGGAGCGGTATTGAGAATAATATCCAATTCTTTTCTTTTGCCGGCAATTTCTGCGGTTAACTTTCTGCGTTTTTTTACATCGGAAATAATTATTAAAAATAGAAAAGTTAAGAGTACTATATAAACTAATATCAGAGCCAAAAAATAATTCAGGTTCTTGTCGATTTTAGAGTGGAATGTTTGAATCTGCTCTAATGTAACCTGCTCTTCTTCATCGTCCAACAATTGCCAGTAGTTATCGAGTTTCTTATAGATATTATCTTCAATACGAATGATCTCAAGATCCATAAGTTCGGTGTGCTTCAAAGAAAAAGAAAGATGGTTTATTCTGTAAAGTTCTTCACGAATGGTTTTTTCCAACGGTAAGAAGTGTTTAACAAATCTCGGGTGATTGTTTATTAGTTTTTCCAGTCGTCTTAGGTTTTTCCGAAGAGAATCGAGATCGGCAAAATACTTTGTTGAATCCAATCTGTTACCGGTAAGGACAAAACTTTTGCTTACTATCTCAAGCTTCTGTATTGAAGAAAGCAAATCTTGTGTAGCGATTCGCAACTCTGTATTTAGCACTATAACATCGGAACTTTGGTGTAGTTCTTGCTTTGAAAAATAGAGTATGGCACTAATTGAAAGAACGACTATAAGAGAAAATATCCATCCCGCTACAACTTTCTTCTCGATGGACACATTGCGCCACTTTTTAATTAAAGATACTGTGTTCTTCATAATTCTACTGTCCAACATTTTTAAGTAAGTTAATTAATTCAGCGGGGGCAAATGGTTTGGAAATATAATGTGAAAACCCTTTTGACAAGAATTCCTCCTTGTCTTCGCTTTTTGCGTACGCTGTAACTGCCACTACCGGCACTTTCTTGTAGCGCGGTATTTCCCTAATGGCTTGTGTTAGTTCGATGCCGTCCATACCATGGCGTAAATTAATATCCATTAGTATTAGATCGAATTTCTCCTGACTAACTTTGCGTAAAGCTGTTTCTGCGTTTTCAGCCGAGTCTAACT
>JAMCSN010000232.1 GCA_023381535.1 Bacteroidota bacterium | reverse complement strand
ACCATATCCGGAACGTTTCCGCCGCCCCAGACAGCGGGCTCATTCATATCATTCCAAAATCCTTCGACACCTTGCTTAAGTAACGCAGAAAGTTTTTCTCCCCACCAATCGCGGGTTTCTTTTTTTGTGAAATCCGGAAAGTAAGCCCAGCTTGGCCAAACCTCGCCTTGATAAGGAATGCCATCGGGATATTTAACGAAAAGATTTTTTTCTAATCCTTCTTTTGCAGCAAAATAATTTGAATCGACTTTTACTCCGGGGTCAATAATTGGAATAACTTTGAATCCTTCTTTCTTAAGATCGGACAACATTTGGGTTGGATCGGGAAACCGTTTCTTATCCCAAGTGAAAACGCGGTAACCGTCCATGTAATGAATGTCGAGATAAATTACATCGCACGGAATATTATTGCTTCGGAAACTTTTTGCAATAGACCGAACTTTAGATTCGGGATAATAACTCCACCGGCTTTGCTGATAACCGAGCGCCCACATAGGCGGCAATTCCATTCTTCCGGTTAGTTTTGTGTAATCGGAAATAACGCGCTTAAATTCCGGTCCGTAAATAAAATAATAGTTCATCTCACCCTTATCGGCACCGAACCAGTAAAAACGGTTATTGCTTGCCCCCATGTTGAAGTATGATTTATAAGTGTTGTCGAAAAAGATTCCGTAAGCTTTGTGGTTGCGAAGCCCCATAAAAAATGGGATTGAAACGTAGAGCGGCTCTTGTCTTCCCGTATATCCGTAAAAGTCGGTATTCCACATGGTGTATTGCTCACCGTTCTTGATCAAGCTTTCGTTTGCTTTTTCACCGAGGCCAAAAAATCTTTCATCCGTAAAAAGTTTTTTATGGCAGCGCACTTCATCTTTATCAAATGAAACACCGAAGCTCTCTTCATCGGAGTTTAGCAGATTCATTTGTTTATCATATATAGATATACGGCAAGGATTCTTTTTGATATGAACAATCAGTTCATCGGTTTTTATAACGAATAAATCTTTTTCCTCTTTGAAATCGAATTTTATCTTTTCGGGTTGCTGATAGATAACTGAGTATGAAGCTGCTGTAGAAAAATCATTTTGATTGGTATATCGGAAACGAATCAAGTTTTGATCAACAATGTAGATGTTTAGTTTTGCATTGCTGAGCGTAAACTCGATGCGGTTAGATTCCAACTTGAAATTTTTTATTCCACCAACGAAATCAAATCCTGCATAGACAACGGAAATAAAAAAAAAGAATACTAATGAAGTAAAGATCGCCTTTTCCATTTTGATCCCTAAGATTGAAATGTGTGGGCGGAAAAATATGAATTGTGCGGCTGAATGGAAAATTGTAGACGCAAAAATGTGGAAACCGGTTTGAATCAATAATCAAAGTCGAGGCGCCCCCAAATTTATTTACAGTTTTTGATTGACTATGATAAACTATTTGCGGAATTTCATGTGGCGCTGACACAAACTTCTCTCCCGAATAAATAATTCTTACAACAAAATCAGAGGGTCAATATGAACGTAAAAAAACTAATTATTGCCTTTGTCGTTGTGTTTATTCTATTGGAGGCAACTAACTACCTAGTCAACATGGTAATTTTATCTTCTACTTATGCTGATCCCGAGATTTCTAAAGTATTCCGGCCGATGGCCGAGATGGATGCGAAAATGTGGATGATGCGGATCGCAGATTTGGTTTACTCATTTTTCTTTGTATTCATTTTTGTTAAAGGTTATGAAAACAGAGGAATCATGGAAGGCGTCCGTTACGGAATTTATATGGGCATCTTCATACAGTTTATGGCAGCCGTAGCACAGCACGTTGTTTATCCGTTGCCGGCAAGCCTTGCTGTGCAGTGGTTCATTTACGGTTTAATTGAATCTGTTATATTTGGTGTTGCAGCAGCAATGATTTACAAACCAAGAACCGCAGCATAAAAATTGTAAGAAATTGTTATGGATGAAACCGGAGCGGATTAGTCTTCTCCGGTTTTTTATTTTTGGAAAGGCTACTTGAGCAGCATCATTTTCTTAGTCTCGATGAAATCGCCGCATTTAAGAGTATAGAAATAAACACCGCTGGATAATTGATAATTGATAATTGACCCGCTTCGACTCGCGTCTCGCGAGGCGAGGAATTGAAAATTATATATGCCTGCTGACTGAATTTGATTTACAAGTGTTGCGACTTCCTTGCCCAATTCGTCGTAAACTTTTAAACTTACGTTTCCCGCAACCGGCAATTGGTAACCAATCACTGTCGACGGATTAAACGGATTCGGATAGTTCTGCTGCAGCAAAAAACCGGAAGGTTTTTGTACAAGATTTGGTTGATAACTAACTGCCAGAACAGCTTTCAGTATCAAATTATTCGGATCGATCTGAATTGAGATTGGTTTCCCGGTTAAAGGTAAGTTGAACAATTGAACTTGTGCATCGTTCAGAACAGACAAACTCTGTACTCCATTTTCGGTGGAGACGCTAAACTGAATCGGCATTGTGAAAAAAGAAGGATTTGAATTTACATCTTGTGTTATCTGAATTGTTAAGTTGTAATTATTCCCATCGGATTTGTTGTAGCTCCAGTTAACAATGTACTTCGGATAGTTCTCGCCGTAGATCCATTCCTGGAAAAAATAATTTAAGTCCATTCCGCTTACACGTTCGGCAATATGCTGAAAATCTTCCGTTGTTGCTACGTTGTATGCAAGTCCCGGTTCGTTAGCATATTCTTTCATGATTTCAAAAAAGTTAGCGTCGCCAACAATTCCGCGCAGCATGTGAAGAACCATTGCGCCTTTTTTGTATGAACGCGCCGAATTAAAAATCTCGTTTTCATCGTTAATGTTTTGAACGTAGATCGTTCCAGTTGCAGTTTTAGCTCGCGTC
>JAMCSN010000156.1 GCA_023381535.1 Bacteroidota bacterium | reverse complement strand
TGGAAAGAGATTGTGATCATTCCGATCATATTAGTTTTGTTTGCGGTGTTCTACCTCTATTATGATTTTCAAAAATATAATTCTCCATGGAATATTCAGTGTTTGGACGGTTATATGATCATAAACGGAACGATAAGTCCGTCCGGCAAATTGGAACAGGGCGAAACTCTTTCTGCTGATAAGACTTCTCACATTACGCTGCACATACCGGATGTTGGAAGAATGGAACTGTCCCCGGGCAGTTCTGTCGAATTGGAAAAAGCAAAAGAAGGAGACAACACCGTTAAAGTGAATTATGGTTCCGTTAAAGTGATTAGTACGGTGTTAATGCCGAGCATCAAAATCGCGCTGTCAAGTTCAATAGTACTTGATAAGGGACGTTTTCCATTTCGGTTGATAACAATCGAAATGCGAATGTAACTGTAGAAAGCGGCTTCATAGAAATTAACCACAAAGATATCAGCACTTTTGTTAAGGAAGGATTTACTTGCAGCATTAACGATAATTACCGTCCTGGAACACCCGTTAGAACAAACGCACCGGATACATTGAAACGCGAAATTGGGAAGTTCGACTATTTTAACGGTGGAGAAGAATCTGTAGAAAAAATTATTTCGCTTGCAAAAGATTCCGACATGCCAACATTGCTGTCGATGATTCCGTTTGCATCACGTCCGCAGAGAGAAATGCTTTTTCAAGCGGTTGTAAATTACTTTCCGCCTCCGCTTGGAGTTACTCGCTTGGGAATAGTTGACGGCGATAAAGATATGCTGTACAAATGGTGGGAAGATATTGAATGGCAGATATAGTTTAATCGTTGTCGTATGTAAATATTGGCACGGCAATGTATCTGAAAATTTTCCACTTGCCGTCCTTTTGCCGTTTCAGAATTCTGATGCTTCTTTCGGAATAAACCGGATTCAACTTTCCAGCGCTCACCCCCGGCATCATGAATGATCCTTTCGTCATAACATAACTCATGTCGCCAGACACTGTAACTTCTTCGGTACTCACTTCCCATTTTCCATCAGGGTATTGTTTTTTATATCGAAGGAGATCGTTTCTTAAACCGTCAATTTTAACTACATCGTCGGAATCGGGGACCACTTCTTTAAAATCGGGATCGCATAATGAAATCGCTCCCTCGATATCATTTGAATTGTACGCCGAGAAATAATCTTCAACAGTTTTTGCCGCATTAATTTCGTCCGCGCTTTTGGCAACTTTTTTAGTTCCTTCCGGTACTTCTTTAGTACAAGAAACCGCGATTAAAATTAATATCAGAATTGATAATGATCTTTTCATTTCGGTAGTCTGTTTTATTATTGCAACAATAATATTTATTCACAGCTTAAAATACGAACAGAAAAATTTATTGGTAAAGAAAAAATGCCGGAAGGATTTTAGAATGAATAATTTATCGAAAGTCCCGGACCGTAAATATATGTGGGCATAACGGAGAGTTTGGATTTGTCTTTTTGATCATCTGAGTATAATTGGTTTCTGCCGGAAATAATTTTGCCGTAAGCATAACCGATTGCAATTGCCAGCGGATAGTCGCTGAACCAATGCCAGCCTCTTGCTGCTAAGCTAACTCCTATTATTCCGAGCGCAGTGTAACCGACAGGTCGAATCCAAGAACTTTCCGGATAGTTATCGGCAATTACCGTTAGAACCGCCATCGATGTTGATAAGTGTCCGGAAGGGAAAGAATAATATTTTGGTTCATCATGCGCGTATGCGCTCCAACTTGGAAATGGTCTGAATAAACCGCGGGGCGTTGTGGCGCTTTGAGGACTTTCTCTGCCGCTGACTCTCTTCAAAAGTTGAACCGTTAAACCGCATGCGAGTTCTGCTTCAACAATTTGCAGAGCGGTTCTAATCGCCCTGTCGTTTTTGAAAACTAATCCGGCGCCGCCGAATAGAGATGCAACTATTAAGTGAAATTCTCCTCCTCCAAGCCATGAAATTTTTTTAGTCACACTTCGTGAAGAAGATGAAGTCTGATAGCTTTTGTAAAATGGTGAGGAAGTTGAGTGGTCTACGGACATCAGCGCACCGCTTAGAACTGCAAGTCCGGCAATGGTAGGAATATTTTTTGGATTAAAAACTTCTCCGCCAAATTTGAAAAGATCTTCCGGAAATTTTGTTATCGGATCGTGCCATGAAAAAGATGCCGTTTCATCGTTTGCCGGAACAGTATTACTAAGCTGATGTGTTTGAATTGCTTCTTTAATCTGGGATTCATCCGGAATCGGATTTACCCATTCTTGAGCAATCGCGCAGTTTCCGCTTAATACGATAACGGAAAGAATTAAATATGAATAGGAAATAAATTGCTTCACTAGTTCAATAATTGTTTTATGGATACCGACCGACTGCTGTAAAAATAATGAAATATGCAAAGCATTTCTATATTTTAATCGGAAACCCGGAGGGCAAGATATTATTATCTCCCATCTGGAAAAAGTAAGACCCTGGTTATTTAATGCCGCCGCAGGATTTCAACAATTAAATATGCGTGCTTAAATTTTTGGATTTTTTCCGATGGGAATAATCATTTTATTGTTGCCGTCGCTGCAGCGATTCTTCATGAATCAAAGCGTGTTAATTAGCAAGAAAGGGTTAATTGCTTTTCTGCCTTGGCAGGTTGCAGCGACAAAATATTTGAGCCGAGAGTTTTTTCCGTTGTAGTACGCTAATATTTCATCAAATGTATCATTGCCAAAATTATTGCTACTGCTTTTTTGCTAATCCCTAGCATCCTCTGGATTTTTGTCCAGTTGACATCGGCTCTGTCTAGGTATGAATCCGATAAAATTTTTAAAGTTCTGACTTTATTTTTAGCATATGCAATCAATTCATCCTCGCTCAAGCCGCTGCTTAGTTCGTTTTTTGCT
>JAMCSN010000387.1 GCA_023381535.1 Bacteroidota bacterium | reverse complement strand
CTTATATTTACAAAGCATAACAAAAGAAAAACCGCAAAACTTCTCGGCATTAGTGAGCGGACTTTATACAGAAAACTGAAAGATTACGGACTCGATTAAGATGTTTCGATATATAAAATATTTGGTTGTTCTTTTTGCGCTCGCTAATTTTGCGGCGTGCAGCTATTCGTTTTCCGGGGCATCTGTTCCTTCTCATCTAAAGACAATTAATATTCCGATCTTAGCCGACCGCAGCGGATCGGGAGAATTTGATCTTAGTGATAAACTAACGAAACAGCTGATTCAAAAATTTGTTAATGATAACACTTTACAGGTGAGCGATAGATCAAATTCCGATTCGATGCTTGACGGAACGATCACATCTCTCACAGATGCACCCGCTGTTGTAAGCGGCGGCGAAAATGTTACGACGAGGAGAATCACAATTACTGTGCGTGTCGTTTTCAAAGATTTAGTTAAAAGAACAACCGTCTTCGAAAGAAACTTTTCAAACTACGGAGACTACCCGGTTGAAGGAGATATCACAACGGTTAGAAAACAGGCAATTGATGTTGCAATAGATAAAATCACTGAAGACATTCTTTTAGGTGTTGTTTCCAACTGGTAATTAAAAGATAAGAGGATTAACAAAAAATGCTATTCGACGAAATTATTCTTTTCACATACATAATCTCGCTCACTATTCTCCTCGTGTTCGGAAGTCACGGATTTATTATGATGTATTACCATTACAAATACATTAAGAACGCTCCGAAGCCGAAACAAGATCAAGATGAGGATTTGGTTACCATTCAACTGCCGATGTATAATGAAATGTATGTTGTTGAAAGATTGGTTGATGCCGTCTGCCAGATCGATTATCCTAAGGATAAACTGGAAATTCAATTGCTGGATGATTCAACCGACGAGACTGTTGATCTCACGGCAAAAATTGTAAAACAAAAACAAGAATTAGGTTTTGATATTCAGCATATACACAGAACCAACCGTGATGGATTTAAAGCCGGCGCGCTTAAAGAAGGTTTGAAATCGGCAAAAGGAAAATATGTTGCAATTTTTGACGCAGACTTTATTCCTAAAAAAGATTTTCTCCGCAGCACTTTGAAATATTTTTCCAACGAGAATATCGGCATGGTTCAAACCCGCTGGGAACATATTAACGAAGATTATTCACTCCTTACAAAAATTCAAGCCCTCGCTCTCGACGGACATTTCGTGATCGAACAAACCGTGCGCAACCGTGCGGGATTCTTTATCAACTTTAACGGAACCGGCGGCGTTTGGAGAAAATCTTGCATCGAAGACGCCGGAAACTGGCATGCTGATACTTTAACGGAAGATCTTGATCTCAGTTACCGCGCACAATTGAAAGGATGGAAGTTCGTTTACCTTCGTGATTTTACAACTCCAGCCGAACTGCCTGCTGAAATGAACGCGCTTAAAGCTCAACAATTCAGGTGGACGAAAGGCGCAATCGAAACAATGAAAAAAATTCTTCCGCTCGTCTGGAAATCTAAAATTCCTCTTCGAATAAAACTGCAGTCAACTTTTCATCTTTCCAATAATATTGTTTTTCCGTTTATACTTTTAGCGGGGATTCTAAACGTTCCGCTTATTTTTATTAAGAACGCAGGACCGTATTGGCATTTCTTCAACTTCATGGCTGTCTTTGTCGTAGCTTTTATCGGGTCATTTTTGTTCTACTTGTTCTCGCAGAAAGATGTTCATACGGATTGGAGAAAGAAGATTGCGCTCTTCCCTCTTTTTATGGCGGGAAGTATGGGCTTTGCACTGAATAACACGCGCGCCGTCATCGAAGGTTTGATGAGCCGCAAAAGTGAGTTTGTACGCACGCCGAAATTCAGAGTTGTAAATAAGAAAGATGCATTGAGTCAAAAGAATAAATATCTGGCAAAAACAAAAGTTCAAACTTCTACCTATATAGAATTTCTTCTTGCCGTGTATTGTTTGATCGGAGTAGGCGCCTCAGTTTATTTCATGGAGATTTCCGCGCTGCCGTTCCAGTTAATGTTCTTCGCCGGATTTGCGACTGTTTCGATCATGTCGTTAAGACAAGCATATTTAAAAAAACATCAGATGTCTGAGTGAATCCATCAGCAAAAGATTTTATAACGGATAAAATCAAGTTAATCTACGAGTTCAATCACAACTCTCCTTTATTTGCCCGTGTTGCCGCAATGGAAGTGAACCGGGGAAATTTTTTAGAAGCAATTAAGGTTCTTGAAGAAGGACTTACCGTTCATCCATTGTACCCTACCGCTTATTTTATTCTTTCTTTGGCAAAAGCTTATGCAGGAAAAGAAACCGAGGCGTTAGAACATGCAAACAAAGGAAGCGAGCTGCTCGGCTCGCATGAATCATTACAGTGGTACAGCAACAAAATCTCGGAAATTATTTCGGAAAGAAATTCATTAACCGGTACAAAGAGACCGGCATTTCTAGGTGAACAAAAACGATCCGGCAGACAAACTCAAGTTTTTGAAGAAAAACTTGACGATCTTGCTGAAAAATTAAGCAAAGCAAAAATATCCGCAAAAGTTGATCCCGATTCCCCAACGCCGAGTCTTACGGAATTCAGCGGAAAAATTGTATCCGAAACGATGGCTGAGATTTTCCTTTCACAGAAAAATTATTCGGAAGCTATTTCGATGTATAACGAGTTGATGATTCTTCGCCCCGAGAAAATGGAACTTTACGAAAGCAAGATCGAAGAAATTAAAATGATGATGAACGGAAAGTAAAACTTAAATAAAGGTTGAGGTATGCTAACAAATAATAAAAACAGACCGCTTATAAATAAGACTTTTCTAAATCTTGGTTTATTGGCAACAGCCACAACTGTCTTAACAGGCAATCCTTTTGAGGGAGTAAAAAAAGAACCG
>JAMCSN010000204.1 GCA_023381535.1 Bacteroidota bacterium | reverse complement strand
TTAAAAACGATGAAGAAAAAATTACGGAAGAGTTGGCAAGGAAAAGAAGCAGTCTCGATGAGCTTGAAAAAAGAAAAATTGAAGTCGAAGAAAATCATTTGAAAGTTGAAAACGATTTTTCCCAGGTGATCAACAAGTTCACCGAAGAATTTAGCGCGGCAAAAGAAAAGCTTAATTCTCTCCGCCAGGAGATTATTGAAAAAGAGAAAGAACTCAACAGCAAAGAAAAAATACTTCTTGAAAAAACGAGTCAGGTTGCCGAATACGGCGGATTGACAAAAGTGCTTCACAAAGAACATACGACAATCGAGCAGATGATCGGAAATCTGAAAGAGGAAAAGGATGAGTTGTCAAAAGAAGTGTTGGAACTGAAAGATGATGCGGGTAAAACCAAAATTTATTTGCAGCAGCTTCAATCCGAATCGTCCTTGCTCGAAATAAAAAAAGAATCGCTCGAAAAAGAAATCCGCCAGCTTATCAATCAGACTAACGAGAATTATTCTGCTCTAAGCGAACGTAAACAGAGACTTACCAACGAGATCGGCGATAACAGCCGCGCGCTTTCCGACTTGAAGAATAATGTTTCGTCACTCAAAGAAGAATTGCGGTCATTAAAAATCGAAAAAGCCAACACCGAAACGCAAAAAGAAGAATTCACATCGAAGATATCCGAACTTATTGCAATGGAAAAGAGTTTAAAGTTCAAGATATCTCAACACGAAAAAAAATTGAACAAAGCTGATAAATAAGTTTAGACGCAGCACCTTTTTGCTTCATCAAATAAAAGACACTACTTATTTACAGCTAAGTTTTTATTTACAATTGTCAGCCAATAAAATGTTGATGAATCATTCCGTGAAAGGGAAATTATGAGAAAGTATGCCTTGCCGATTTCCGTAATGCTTTTTTTTCTAACCGTTACTCAATTATCCGCACAGCAAAAAATTGACAGTCTCAAGTATAAATCGAATCCGGTTTACGCCATTCAAACTGCCATGTACGATATTTACCAGACCAAGCAAGCAAACATTGTTATGCTCGGCAATTCTCTTACTCACGGTGCGGCGTGGAATGAATTGCTGGGACGTCCGGACGTGGTAGAGCGCGGCATACCAAGCGACATACTTCAAGGTTATGCAGCAAGAATGAATTACGTTTACAAACTTCATCCGAAAATTGTTTTTATAATGGGCGGGCTGAACGATATTTATAATTGGACTCCGGTTGAAGAAATATTTTCCACGTACGTGAAAATCATCGAGGGTTTGCGCGCAAGAAACATAATACCGGTGATTCAATCAACAACCTACGCCGCAAAATTCTACGGAAAAGAATTTGGCCTCACGGCAGAATCTAATTTGGGAAGGAATAAAGAGGTTGAAAAGCTGAACAAACTTTTATCCAACTACGCAAAGCGCAACAACATCGACTGGATTGATCTCATTCCGCACATTGCAACGTCCGACGGTTATTTGCGAACGGAATTAACAATAGACGGAATACATTTCAGAGCCGCTGCTTACAAAATATGGGCTGCGGAAGTTGAGAAGGTCTTGGCAAAACACAATTTGTAATTTAGCTTGCAAAGTTTATTATTTGCATAAACTATTATCAGTTAAGAATTGTTTTTCGAAAAATTGAAAGGTTAAGCAAAAGATGGATAACAAAAATAAAATTAAACAGCCGCTTTGGATATTGGTAATTACGATTGCTATTCTCTACATAACTTCGTTTGTAACCATTAATTACTCGCTCGCCGGTATAAGTCTTACAACAGTCGATCTTTTTTCCGACATAAAAGTTCAGCCGCAGGATAATGCGCCGATAAATTTATTGCCGCGCAAAGTTAATCCCGATCATTCACAGAGAAATGTTCTTCAGGCGTCATTCGGTCTGCCCGATTTAGGAATTCTTGAAAGCAAAATTTCAAAATCGGAAAAAGAAATAACGGAGAATAATACTATCTACGTTACGGTCCAGGGAAGAAAAACTCCAATCACCGGAAACACAAAACAGTTGAGTTATTTTTTCGATGCATTGAAGAATGCAAAATCTAAAATTGTACGCGTGGCTCATTACGGCGATTCCGCTATTGAAGGCGACTTAATTACGTCAGACATACGCGAGACGCTTCAAAATAAGTTCGGCGGAAACGGTGTCGGCTGGCTGGGTATCGTATCGCAAGATATTATGTTTAGAATGACAACGAAGCATACCTTTTCGGGCAACTGGGAATCTGCCGCATTGTACACGAACAATCCAAAAGACCTCCCTCTGGGAATAAGCGGCGAAGTAAATGTTCCGAAAGGAAACGCGTGGGTGCAGTATCAAACAACAACCGCACGATACTACCTGCGTGATTTCAGTCTTGTAAGATTGTTTTATTCGAATGCAAAAAAATCTCAGATCTATTATTCCTTTGACGGCGGCGCAAAACAAACCGCTACATTAAAACCCGGAACGGATATTCAAGAATTAGTTTTGAAACCCTCCGGCAGAGCAAAAACAGTTAAGATAGAATTCCCAACGGCAGACCAAGCGTACTTCTACGGCGCAAGTTTGGAAAACGGTCCCGGCGTTTATGTTGATAATTTACCGTTACGCGGAAACACGGGCGCCGATCTCGCTTCGCTGAAGCCGGAAGTGCTGAAACAATTTGCGAAATATCTCGATTACAAATTGATCATATTGGAATTCGGTCTGAACATCGCGGGAACACGTCAATCCGATTACTCCTGGTACGAAAGAGAAATGGTAAAGGTGATCAACAATTTGAAATCCGCTTTTCCCAATACAAGTTTTCTTATGATCTCTGTGCATGATAAAGCGATGAAGAAAGGTTCCAGCTTTGTAACCGACCCGACGATTCTTACTCTGCTTAAAGCGCAAAAAAATATTGCTCCGGC